>NZ_JBXASI010000002.1:0-525263 GCF_058809195.1 Sphingomonas sp. GW821-FHT10F09
GTGTTCAACGTACGCTCGATCACCTGCGCGACTTGCGCATCACTCACCGTGCGCGGCCGGCCCGCCCGATGCTCGTCAGTCAGCCCTTCGATGCCCGCTTGCGCAAAGCGACGCCGCCATTTGCCGACCGTATGCTCGTGAACCCCGAGCCGATCGGCAACCTCCTTGCTCTGCAACCCATCCGCACACAGCAGAACCATCCGACAGCGGTCCGATAGCGAGCGCGGTGTCTTGTGGCGACGCACATGCGTTTCAAGGAACGCGCGATCAGCCGCGCTCAATACCAGCACGTCCGCCTGACGACCAACCATCCATGCCTCCCGACTTCGCCAGGAAGCATACAATGTGGCTTACTTCAGTTCCAGATGACTAGGGCTGGGGATTCGCCTTCGGCTCGGGCGTCTCGGCGGCGGCCTTCATGCTCTCGATTTCCGCCGTCGTCTTGTAGTCGATCAGCTCGACCTGGAACACGAGGTCGGCGTTCGCCGGGATCGGTCCCGATCCCTGCGGGCCATAGCCCAGCGCGGCGGGAATGCAGAACCGCGCGACCCCGCTCTTCCCCATCATCTGCAACCCTTGCGAAAAGCCGGGGATGACGCCGCTGACCGGGAAAGGCGATCGCATCCCCTGATCGAAGACCGCGCCCGTCGCCGCGAGATAGCCGATGTAATTGACCAGCACGACGTCGCTGGCGGCCGGCATCGTGCCCGGGGCGGCGCGCAGCATCGTATAGCCGAGGCCGTTCGCCGTGCGGCTGGTGCACGCCCGCTGTGCCGCCGGGACGATCGGGTTCAGCGGCAGCGGGATGATCGTCCCGTCCGCTTTGACCGGGGCCGGTGCCGTCACCCGCGGCTTCGCCTTGCGGACGGCGGTGCCGCCGGGCGCGGCGAGCGAGATCAGGACGGCGGCATAGACGCCATGGCGCAGCGGACGGGAAGAGACGGTCATCGGCGGCGCTATAGGCAGGCCGGTGCCGTCGCGCCACTCCCGCGGCACGGCGGATCGCCCCTTGCACCGCCGAGGCGGAAGGAGGAGACGGACGCGATGCTCGACACGCTGCGCATGACCCTGCCGATCGTCCAGGCCCCGATGGCGGGGGTGTCGACGCCGGCCTTGGCCGCAGCGGTGTCAAACGCGGGCGGGCTGGGCGGGATCGCGGTCGGCGCGACCGACGTCGACAGCGCGCGCGGCATGATCGCGGCGCTGCGCGCGCGGCTCGATCGCGATGCCGCCTTCAACGTCAATCTGTTCGTCCACCCGCGTGCCGTCGCCGATCGCGACCGGGAACGCCGCTGGCTCGACGCGCTCGCGCCGCGCTTCGCCGCCTTCGGTGCCGCACCGCCCGCCGCGCTGCGCACGATCTACACGAGCTTCGCCGACGATCCCGCGATGCTGGCGATGCTGGCCGAGGTCGCGCCGCCCGTCGTCAGCTTCCATTTCGGGCTGCCGTCCGCCGGAGCGATCGCCATGCTGCGCGCGCGCGGCGTCTTCCTCATCGCGACCGCGACCAGCCCCGCGGAGGCGCGCCTGGTGGAGGCCGCCGGCATCGACGCGATCGTCGCGCAGGGGATCGAGGCGGGCGGCCATCGCGGCGTCTTCGATCCCGCCGCACCCGACGATGCGCTCGGCACGATGGCACTGGTCCGGCTGCTCGTGCGCGAAGTCCGCGTGCCGGTCGTCGCGGCGGGCGGGATCATGGACGGGGAGGGCATCGCCGCCGCGCTACGGCTCGGCGCGGTCGCCGCGCAGCTCGGCACCGCGTTCGTCGCCTGCCCCGAATCCGCCGCCGATGTGGGCTATCGCGCCGCGCTGGCGGGGCCGGGGGCGTATCACACCACGATGACGTCGCTGATCTCCGGCCGCCCGGCGCGCGCGCTCGCCAACCGGTTCACCGCCCTCGCCGACGATCTCGCCGGGCTCGTGCCGCCCGATTATCCGATCGCCTATGACGCCGGAAAGGCGCTGCATGCGGCGGCGATGGCGCGGGGCGAATCCGGCTTCGGCGCGCATTGGGCGGGGCAGGGGGCACCGCTCGCCCGGGCGATGCCGGCGGCCCGGCTGGTCGCGACGCTGATGCACGAGGTCGATGCCGCCGGACCGCCGCCTCAGGTGCGGGACGGCGTCTCGCGGATGACGAGCGACCGGCCGCGATAGGCGGCGGCGGTGATGCCGGACCGGCGCTGCACGACCCGCTTGCCGCCGCGCAGCCAGGTCACCTCGACGGTGACCGGGGCGGTCGTCGCCAGCCCGAAATGGACCGGCTGGGCGCTTTGCGTATTGTAGCCGTCGCCGGTGCCGACCTGCCGCGTCGCGAGGATGCGCCCCCTGGCATCGCGCAGCCGCACCTCGGCGCCGGGCCGGGTGAAATGACCGCGCGCGTCAAGCACCAGAACCGACAGGCTGCGCGCTGCGGCGGCGGCGGGCAACAGGTTGCGGAACAGGAAATGGCCGCCGACCGGGCCGTAGCCATCGGTGATCGACAGGTCGAGCGCACCGTCGCGATCGTAATCGACCCATTGCACGCCATGGTCGCCGGCGTTCATCGCGTTGTTGCGCGGCAGCACGTTGACGAAGCGGCGCCCGCCCTTGCCGTCGGGTTCGTTGTGGAGCAGCGCGTTGGTCGGCTCCTGTTTCCCGACCGGGCCTTCGTAGGCCATGATCGACAAATCGAGCCAGCCGTCATTGTCGTAATCGCCCCAGGCCGCGCCGACGCCGTGATTGGCGAAGCCGACGCCGGTGGCGACGGAGACGTTCTCGAACGTGCCGTCGCCGCGATTGCGATAGAGCGCGTTCGGACCGTAATTGGGGACGAACAGGTCGAGCCGCCCGTCATTGTCGTAATCGCCGATCGCGCAGCCGACGCCGCCCTCTTCCTTCGTACGCGCCGGCCCGGCGACGCCCGCCTGTTCGGCGACGTCGACGAAACTGCCGCCGTCGTTGCGCCACAAGGCGTCCTTCGCGCCCGACTGGTTGGCGAGGAACAGGTCGAGGTCGCCGTCCGCGTCGTAATCGAACCAGCAGGCGCCGACGGTGGGACGCGGATCGGACACGCCGGTGCCGGCGAACACCTGCGTGAAGCGGCCGCCGTCGTTGCGCATCAGCCGGTTGGGGCCGATCCGGTCGGCGGCGTAGAGATCGAGGTCGCCGTCATTGTCGTAATCGACCCAGCTCGTCTGCCGTGCCGAGCGGCCGGCGAAGCCGAGGCCGATCGCGGCGCCAACTTCCTCGAACCCTTTGCCCTTGCGGTTGTGGAAGACGAGCGTCGGCTGCTTGGGATCGGTCGCGCCGCCGAGCAGGTCGAGCCAGCCGTCGCCGTCGTAGTCGCCCCAGCTCAGGCCGCGCAGCTCGTGTGCCGCGGTGGGCAGGCCCATCGCCGCGCCGACGCTGACGAAGGTGCCGCCGTCGTTGCGGTAGAGGCGCACCTCGCCGCTCTTTAGCGACACGGCGAAATCGAGGTCGCCGTCATTGTCCATGTCGCCCCAGGCGTTGGACAGCGATCCAACCACCCCGAACAGGTCGGCTTGGACCGGCTGGAAGGCGGGCGCGGTGGTGCCGGCGGCGGGCAGCGGTACGCCATGGCCCGGCTCGTCCCCCTGCGGCGCGGCGGCGAGCAGCAGGCAGAGGGGCAGCAGCGCGGCGAGCGGGCGGCGGGACACGGACGAACGACGGTACATGGGGCTTCCCCTTTGAACGGACGGGGCGGGTTGATCGGGCCGCTGGCCCGCGCCGGGACGCTTCGACGCCCGCCTCTCCCCCTCCCAAACGGCCGGGCGGCGCATTTCTGCTATCCGTCCGCCGCCGGCACGAGCAACAGCGATCCGTCGCCGCCCTCGATCGCGCGGATGCCGAAGCTCTGCTCGAGCGCGCGGGCGAAATCGCCGGAGCGATCGGAGCGGAACGTGCCGCCGATCCGCACGCCGGCCAGCGCCGGATCGCCGATCACGATCGGCACGGTGCGGTAGCGGTTAAACTCGTCGACCGCCTGTTCCAGCGTATCGCCGTCGAAGCTCAGCCGGCCGTCCTGCCATGCCAGCCGGCGCTGGATATCGGTCTGCGCCAGCGCGGTGACGGCGATCGTGCCGCGCCGCACCGCGGCGGCATTGCCCGCGGCGACATGCCGTTCCGCCTTGCCGCCGTCGCGCACGCCGACGATCCCCTCGCTCACCGTCACCTCGGTCAGGTCGCTGCGCAGCCGCACGGTGAAGGCGGTGCCGACCGCGCGGACCCGCGCCTCGTCCGCCGCGACCACGAACGGGCGGCGCGTGTCGTGCGCGACGTCGAAGCTCGCCTCGCCGCGCAGCAGCCGGATCGAGCGGCGTCGGGGCGCGAGGTCGACGGTGACCGCGGTGTCGGTGTTGAGCCGCATCAGGCTGCCGTCGGCCAGCGTCACGACGCGGCGTTCGCCGACGCCGGTCGCATAATGGTCGCCCGCCGCGCCGAACCGCCACGCGGCCGCACCGACCGCCGCGACCAAGCCGGCGGCGATCCCGCCCATCGCAAGGCGCCGCGTCACCGGCGGCACCGGTGCGCGGCGGGCGGCGGCGATCGAGACCGGCATGGCCTCGCCACGCGCCGGGTCGCCGTCCAGCCGTTCGGGCGCGATGTCGCGCAGCCGCGCGGCGAGGTCCCAGCCCGCCTCGACCTTGGCGAAGGCATAGCCGTGCGCCGGGTCCTGCTCGATCCAGCGATAGGCGGCGTCCCAGTCGGCCTCAGCCTCGCTGGCGCGGGCCTTCAGGAACAGACGCGTCGCTTCCGCCTCGATCGCCGTTCGTGCCGTTGCGCCTGTGCAGGGACCATCCAAAACCCGAACCCTCGTACTCGCCGATCGCCTGCATGATCTTCAGTGCGGCGCGTGCCAAATGCTTGTCTACCGTGGAAACGGACAAGCCCATCTCCTCTGCTATCGCACCCGTCGGCCAATCGTAAACACGCCGCAGGACGAACGCGCGCCGGCATTGCGGCGGCAGGGTGTCGAGGATCGCCTGCAGGTGGCGCAGTTCGTCACGCGCTTCCAGCCGCGCCTGCGCGCTGTCGTCGACGCCGATCAGGTCGAGGTCGGCGATCACCTCGAACGACACGATCTTGCTGCGCCGCGCCGCGTCGATGACGAGGTTGCGCGCGATCTGGTACAGATAGGCGCGGCCCGACTGGACGCGGTCGGTGTCGCCGGTCGCATAGGCCCGCGTCATCGCCTCCGCCACGACGTCGTCGACATCGGCGCCGTCGGGCAGCACCCGCCGCAGCCGCGCCCGCAGCGCGCCCTCGTGCGGCAGGATGGCCTGCTTGTACCATTCGAGCCTGGCTCTGACTGAATCCAACGGACCCCCCCCGATCGTGACGAAGGCGATCCTCTCCCGCGGACGTGCTGTTGAGGCGATACGACCAGTATTAGACACCGGTGTCCAGCCTTCATGAAATAAAAATGACACGATGGTTAGCAGATTGTGTCGTCACGACCGTCTCCCCCATCAGTGAACACCATGGCCGGGGGGCTGACGATGACGACACCCATGATAATGGCGACGTTGCTGACCGGCGCCGCCATGACGTTTACGGCACCCGCCGCGGCCGCCCGGCCGGCGACGATCGCCTTCGCGATCGAGGCGCAGTCGGTGCAGGGCGCGCTCGCCCGCTTCGCCGAACAATCGGGGGTGCAGATCCTCTATCCCTACGACCGGGTCGCCGGCCTGCGCACCGCCGGGGTGAAGGGGCAGATGTCGGCGGAGGCGGCGCTCGGCCGGCTGCTCTCGGGCACCGGCCTGCGCGTCAATCGCAGCGGCGGCGGTGTCATCGCGCTGTCGCTGCCGCCGTCCGCCACCGCGCTGCCGCAGCCGGTGCGCACCGCCGCCTTCCGCCCGGCGGCGCTCGCCCCGGCGTTCCAGCAGGCGCAGGCACAGGCCAGCGACGCGCAGGACCCGACCGCCCCGACCGCGCAACAGGTCGACGAACCCGCCGCGGACATCGTCGTCACTGGCAGCCGCGGCCAGCCGCGTACCGTCGTCGACAGCCCGACCCCGATCGACGTCATCAGCGGTGCCGAGCTGCAGCGCACCGGCAAATCGGGCGTGTTCGCCGCGCTCAACACTTTGGTGCCCTCGTTCAACCTGCCGACCCGCGCCGGCGGCGGCACCTCGACCGTGATCGCCACCGGCGGCCTGCGCGGCCTCAATCCCGACCAGACGCTGATCCTCGTCAACGGCAAGCGCCGCCACAAGACGTCGCTCATCAACGCTGTCTCCAATTACTACAACGGCTCGGTCCCCGCCGACCTCGACATGATCCCGACCGCGGCGGTCGACCATATCGAGGTGCTGCGCGACGGTGCCGCCGCGCAATATGGCTCGGACGCGATCGCCGGCGTCATCAACGTCATCCTCAAGCATGACGCGGCGGGCGGCTTCGGCGCCTTCACCGCAGGCCAGAACATGGACCGCAGCGACGGCGAGCTGTTCCAGGCGGACGCCAACATCGGCCTCCACCTCGGCGAGAACGGTTTCCTCAATTTGTCCGCCGGCGCCAAGAAGCAGCAGGCGTCGAACCGCGCCGAGCCGATCGCCTCCACCATCCGCCTCTATCCGCTGGTCGCCGGCGCGCTCGACCCGCGCGAGGCGACGATCGACCGGCTGGTCACCTCTAATTACGGCGCGATGCCGCAGGAGAGCCTGAACACCGCGTTCAACGCCGGCTACGACCTCGGCACCGTCGAGCTCTATGCGTTCGGCACCTACAGCCAGCGCAAGTCCGACCTCAACTACACCTACCGCCCGGCGACCAACGCCAATTCGCTGCCGCAGGTCTTCCCCAACGGCTTCTACCCGCGCGTCGTCATCAACGAGGAGGATTACGAGGTCGCGGTGGGGGCGCGGGGTGTGATTGCGGGATGGAAATGGGATTTCAGCTCGACGTTGGGGCGCAACCGGTCGCGGCAGCGCGCGGATCGCACGATCAACGCCTCGCTCGGCCCGACCAGCCCCACCGAATTCTACGTCGGGTCGCTGATCTCGAAGGAGGCGGTCAATTCGCTCGACCTCACCCGCTCCTATCCGCTCGGCGCGGGCCGGTTGCAGGTGTCGGGCGGGTTGCAGCACCGCATCGAAAGCTATCAGGTCGCGCAGGGCGAGCCCGCCAGCTATGCCGCCGGCACCTATACCTCCAGCCTCGGCCGGCCGACGCCGGGCGCATCGGGCGCGGCGGGCTTCCAGCCGTCCGACGCCGGCTTCGTCAAGCGCAACAACCTCGCCGCTTATGCCGACCTCGCCTGGGATCCGTCGCGCGACGTCACGATCGGCGGCGCGCTCCGCTACGAACATTATGACGACGACAGCGGCGACACGCTGATCGGCAAGGTCAATGCGCGCTACGCCGTGACGCCCTGGGTCGCACTGCGCGGTGCGGCGAGCACCGGCTTCCGCGCCCCGGCGCTGGCGCAGCAGATCTATGCCTCCACCACCGGCCAGTTCCGCAACCTCGGCACGCCGCCGGTGCTCAACCTGTTGCAGATCAAGACGCTGCCGGTCGGATCGCCCGCCGCGCTGGCGCTCGGCGCGCAGCCGCTGACCCCGGAGAAATCGACCAACCTCAGCGCCGGCCTCGTGCTGACCCCGCTCGCGCGGCTCAGCGTCACGATCGACGGCTATCAGATCAGGGTCGACGACCGGATCGCGATCACCTCGACGCTGACCGGCAATGCGGTGTCGGCGATCCTCATCGCCAACGGCCAGTCGCCCGATATCAGCGCACAATATTACACCAACGCGATCGACACCCGTACCCGCGGCGTCGACGTCGTCGCGACCTATCGCCACCCGATCGGCACGGTCGCCAGCCTCGCCTGGAACCTCGGCTACAATTACAACAAGACGATCATCACCGGGGTGAAGGCGAACCCGCCGCAGCTCGCCGCGCTGGGCGCCGATTACGTGCTGTTCGACCGGCTGTCGCGCAGCAACCTGACGGTCAACCTGCCGCGCACCAAGCTGTTCGTCGGCAATGTCGCGACGATCGACGCCTTCACCTTGTCGACCCGCGTCGTCCGCTACGGCAGCTTCAAATCCTACGGCAACGCCGTGGTCAACGACCGCACCTTCGGCGCCAAGTGGATCACCGATCTGGAACTGTCGTGGAAGACGACCGACAGCCTGACGGTGGCGGTCGGCGCGAACAACCTGTTCAACGTCTACCCCGACCGCAACGACACCCAAACCAACGTCAACACCGGCGCGGGCTTCTACGCGACCAGCGGCGCCTACGGCTTCACCGGCGGCTATTATTACGGCCGCGTCGCGGTCAGCTTTTGAGAAGGAACGGGGCGATGCGCGCGACGATCATCCGGGCCGCGGCCCTCGGCCTGGCGGCGGCGGCACCCGCGGCGACGCCGGCCACCCATGCCGGCGGCGGCGAGATCCTGTGGGACACGTTCGGCGTCCCCCATGTCTATGCGAAGACGGAGGCCGGCGCCTTCCGGGGCTTCGGCTATGCGCAGGCGCAGAGCCACGGCAATCTGCTGCTCCGGCTGTTCGGCGAGGCACGCGGGCGCGCCGCCGAATATTGGGGCGGCGCGGACAATGAGACGCAGGACCGCTGGCTCGTCGCCAACGACGTGCCGACCCGCGCGGTGACGTGGTTCCGCCAGCAGACGCCGCAGATGCGCGCCGACCTCGACGCCTTCGCCGCCGGCATCAACGCCTATGCCGCCGCGCATCCCGATGCGCTCGATCCGGCGATGCGCCGCGTGCTGCCGGTCAGCGGAACCGACGTGATGGCGCATGCCCACCGGCTGATGAACTATGTCTACATCGCCTCGGACCGCAAGGTGCTCGCCGATCCGACGACCAACGAGGCGGGCGGGTCGAACGCCTGGGCGGTGGCGCCGTCGCGCTCGGCGAGCGGCAAGGCGATGCTGCTCGCCAACCCGCATCTGCCCTGGGCGCCGAGCATGCTGACCTATTACGAGGCGCATCTGAACGCGCCCGGCTACAGCGTCTATGGCGCGACGCAGGTCGGCCTGCCGGTGCTGCGCTTCGCGTTCAACGACGACCTCGGCTTCACCAACACCGTCAACACGATGCTGGGCTATGCCAGCTACAAGCTGACGCTGGCGGACGGCGGCTATCGCTACGACGGCAAGGTGCTGCCGTTCACCACCGCGCAGAAGAGCTACCGGGTGCGCCAGCCCGACGGCACGCTGAAGACGGTCGCCTTCACGCAGCGCTATGCGACGCAGGGGCCGGTGTTCGACCTGCCCAAGAACGGCGGCACGATCGCGCTGAAGGTCGCCGGGCTCGATCGGCCCGGCGTGCTCCAGCAATATCTCGACATGGGCAAGGCGCACGATTTCGCCGCCTTCCAGCGGGCGCTGCGGCGGATGCAGGTGCCGATGTTCAACATCGTCTATGCCGATCGCGCCGGCCACATCATGTATATCGACAACGGCATCCTGCCGCGCCACGCCGACGGCGACGTCGCCACCTGGTCGAAGCCGGTGGCGGGCGACAGCTCGGCGACGCTGTGGCGCGACGTCCACGGCTATGACGACCTGCCCAAGGTGGTCGATCCCGCCAGCGGCTTCGTCCAGAACGCCAACGATCCGCCCTGGCTCGCGACCTGGCCGCGCCAGCTCGATCCCAAGGCGTTCCCCGGCTATGTCGCGCCGGTCGGCCCGGTCAGCCAGCGCGCGCAGCATTCGGTGATGCTGATGACCGCGACGCCGAAACTGTCGTTCGACGATTTCGTCGCGCGCAAGCTGGAAACCGGCTCGCTGATGGCGGACCGGCTGCTACCGGACCTGCTCGCCGCGGCAAAGGGCAATGCCGATCCGGACATCACCGCCGCCGCCACCCTGCTGGCGGGCTGGAACCATAAATTCGACGCCGACGCGCGCGGTGCGCTGCTGTTCGAGACCTGGGCCGCCCTGTTCGCGCCGCGCAATTTCGTCGACCAGAGCAATTATGCGGTGAAGTGGACGCTCGACGATCCACTCGCCACGCCGCGCGGGCTGAAGGACCCCGCCGCCGCGGTCGCGATGCTCAAGGCGGCGGTGGCGAAGACGCGCCAGCTGTACGGCGCGCTCGACCGTCCGTTCGGCGAGTCGTCGCGGTTCCACCTCGGCGACGTCAGCCTTCCCGGCAACGGCGGTTTCGGCAACACCGGCGTGTTCCGCACGATCACCTGGGGGCCGATGAAGAACGGCGAACGCACCCCCGTTCATGGCGAGACCTGGGTGTCGATGATAGAATTCTCCAAGCCGATGAAGGCATTGGGCATGATGAGCTATGGTAATTCCAGCCAGCCGGGATCGCCGCACGGCAGCGATCAATTGCGCTTCCTAACCTCGAAGACTTTCCGTACGCTGTGGATAGAGCGAACCGAAGTGGAGCGTCACGTCGAAGACAGGACCCGTTTCTGATGCGCACGACCTTGCTTGTCCCGCTGGCCGCGTTCGCGCTCGCCACGCTGCCGACCCCGGTGTCCGCCCAGGGCATCCCGAAGCAACCCGCGCGCACGCAGGACGCTCGGCAGGTCCATGACGCGGCGATCGTCCTCGACACCCATTTCGACACGCCCGCCAATCTCGGCCGCCCCGGCTGGAGCATCATGGACCGCCACAGCCGCGCGGATAGCGGCGATCAGGTTGATTACCCGCGCATGGTCGAAGGCGGGATCGACGGCGGCTTCTTCGCGATCTTCACCGCGCAGGGGCCGCGCACGCCGGAGGGGGATCGCGACGCGCGCGACGCCGCGCTGGTCCGCGCGGTGCAGATCCGCGAGATGGTGGCGCGCCACCCCGACGCCTTCCGGCTGGTCACCACCGCCGCCGAGGCGCGTGCCGCGGTCGCGGCGAAGCGGCGGTTCGTGTTCATGAGCATGGAGAACGGCTATCCGTTCGAGGCCGACCTGTCGCTGATGCGCAGCTTCCAGCGGCTCGGCGTCACGATGATGAGCCCCGTCCACTTCAAGAACGACGACCTCGCCGACAGCGCCACCGACACACCCGAATGGAACGGCCTCAGCCCCAAAGGCAAGGCGTTCGTGGCGGAGGCGAACCGGCTCGGCATCCTGATCGATCTCAGCCACGCGTCCGACGACGTGCTGCGCCAGACGATCGCGCTGTCGAAGGCGCCGGTCATCCTGTCGCACTCGGGCGTGCGGGCGATCTTCGACCATCCGCGCAACGTCACCGATGCCGACCTGCGCGCGCTGGCGGCGAAGGGCGGCGTCGTGCAGATCAACGCCTTCGACGGCTATATGATCGCGCAGCCGAAGATCCCGGCACGCGAGGCGGCGATGGCGGCGCTGATGGCGAAGCTGCCGCCGCGCGCGACGATGACCGAGGCGGATCGCAAGGCCTTCCTCGCCGAGCGCAAGGCGATCGACGCGCGCTGGCCGGTGCCGCGCGCGACCTTCGACGATGTGATGAAGCATCTGCTCCATGCCATCGACGTGGCGGGGATCGATCACGTCGGCATCAGCGGCGATTTCGACGGCGGCGGCGGGGTCGAGGGATTCGACGACATCACCGCCTTCCCGAAGATCACCGCGGCGCTGCTCGCGCGCGGCTTCGGCGCGGCGGACGTCGCCAAGGTGTGGGGCGGCAACGCGCTGCGCGTCCTCGACGCGGCGCAGGCCGCCGCCGACCCGGCCGCGCGCCCGGCCATTCCGGTCACGTCATGATCGCATCGCCGATCATGCCAGACGGGGAGGCTGGTCCGGCCCTGCACTGAGCAGGCGCGCGCAGAAGGCAGGCGGACCGCGACACGCGGCCGCAGCGGAAGTCCCGGGGGGGATGATCTGGATAGCAATGTCCCGTCGGTGCGCCGACCAGATCAGGAGATTGCGCGTGACCCGTCTTCGTGTCTCGACCCCCGCCGCTACGGCGCTGGGCCTCGTCCTCGCCACCGCCGCGCTCATGCTGACCACCGGCGGCGCCGCCGCGCAGGCGACCTCCGCCGAGAATGCCGACACCGGCACGCAGGCGAGCGAGGCGCCGGCGGGCGAGGGGGCCGGCGAGGGGCAGGATATCGTCATCAGCGGCCGCCGCATCAGCCAGGCGAGCGAGGCGGTGGGTGAGGATCGGATCACCAGCACCGTTGCGGTGACGCGCGAGGCCCTGCTCTCCGCGCCATCGGGCATTTCCGGCCTCAAGATGCTCGAATCGCTGCCGGGCTTCAACGTCCAGACCGACGGCGCGCTCGGCCTCTACGAATTCGGCAACAGCGTGCAGGCGCGCGCCTTCAACCTCGACCAGATCGGCTTCGTCGTCGACGGCGTGCCGATGGGGCGCAGCGACGCCTTCGGCGGCAGCCCGGTGTTCCGCTACGTCGACAACGAAAATCTGGGCGTGGTCGAGGCGTCGCCGGGCGCGGGCGGGGTGACGATGCCGACCTATTCGTCGCTCGGGCCGGTCGTCTCCTACCGCTCGATCGTGCCGCAGGACGAGCTCGGCACCTTCATCTCGCAGAGCTTCGGCGATTTCGACATGAAGCGCACCTTCGTCCGGGTCAGCACCGGCAAGATCGGCCCGCTCAAGGCGTTCGTCAGCCGTACCAAGCTCGACACCGACCTGTGGCGCGGCGCCGGCTCGGTCGATCGCGAACATTGGGAGGCGATGGCGCAGGTCGACGTGACCGACACCAGCTGGGCGCGGTTCAAATTCGTCTCGAACGACTTCTTCGACTATGATTCCCCGACGCTGTCGCGCGCCGAATACAACAGCAGGACGCCCGATCTTGCCGGCCACGTCGGTCGCTACCGCGGCTATTACGGCGATCCGCTGCCCGCCTATGCGCCGGTGGCGGCGGGCGTGCCCTTCTCCAACGCCAATTACACCTATTATTACGGACAGGCGATCAACGTCCGCAAGGACAAGCTGTACGCCGGCACCTTCCACGCCGGCATCGCCGACGGCGTCCATGCCGAAACCACCATCTATTACGAGGACAAGGACGGCTGGGGCAGCTCGCCGGACAGCTATGCCAATACGCTGACCTTCTACAACCGCCAGCGGCTGGTGTCGGGGCTGGCGCTGACCGCGCCGCGCGGCACGCAGTTCGGCGTGTCGAGCCTCGGCGGCTATCGCCAGGGCATCCTCCAGAGCCTGCACGCGCAGCTCGGCATCCAGGCGATCGACGTCGGCATCTGGGCGGAGGACGATCGCTATCGCCGCTATCAGCGTCGCCAGAACACGATCGACGGCTCGCCCGCCAGCGCGCCCAATTACGGCGAACTGGTCTATGGCCGCCGCGATTACCGGTCGAAGCGCGCGACGGTGCAGATGTTCGTGCGCGACCGCATCGACCTGACGCCCGCGGTCAGCATCGACCTCGGCATCAAGGCACTCAATCTCGATTACCAGCAGCGCGGCTACCGCGATTTCGCCGATTACGCGCGCACGGTGAACGGCGTGAACGTCGCCGGCTGGGGACCGAAGTACAATCGCGCCCGCTACACCGACTATTTCCTCCCCACCGCGGGCCTCCTCTATCGCTTCAGCGACAGCCGCACGCAGCTGTTCGCCTCCTATGCGGAGAATATGGCGCTGCCCAAGGGGATGGATGACATCTTCTCGGTCGCCTACACCAATTCGCCGGCGGTTGTCGGCGCGCCCGCGCCGGAACGGTCGAAGAACGTCGAGCTTGGCCTGCGCACGACGCGACCCGAATTCTTCGCCTCGCTGACCGGCTACTACACCACGTTCGACAATCGCATCCAGGCGATCGCCTCGATCCTGCCGGGGACGACCAACGTCACCGAAACCTTCTACCAGAATGTCGGCGGGGTGAAGGCCTATGGCGCGGAACTGCTGGCCAATTACAAGCCGGCGTTCCTGCACGGCGCGGCCTATTTCAACGGCAACGTCACCTACAATCACGCGCAGTTCCAGGACAATATCGTCGCGGCGGCGCGCACCTATCTGATCGCCGACAAATATCTGCCCGACAGCGCGAAATGGGTCGTGTCGGGCGGCGTCACGGTCGAACCGGCGCCGTGGTTCGTCGCCAACATCACCGGGAAATACACCAGCCGCCGGCAATCGACGTTCGAGAACACGCCGGGATCGTCGCTGCCGGGCTTCACCGTCTTCTCGGCCTATGCCGATATCGGCGACGGCTTCTCGATCGGCCCGGTGCGCAACGCGCGCATCCGCGTCAACGTCGACAATCTGTTCGACAAAGACGTGCTCTCGTACATTTCGTCGGCCCTGACCGGGGATGGCCTGTTCCGCCCGCTCAGCCCGCGCACGGTCCAGCTGACGCTGTCCGTCGACATCTGACGCTCTCGCTACGGCGCGAGCATGCGCGCCGTAGCTCCACGATCACATTCGCATGGGGAATTTACGGCATGGTGACACGCAGGACGGTTCTGGGGCGGCTCGGTCTGGCCGGCGGACTGGGCGCGACGCTGGGCGCGATGCAGACGCTGGGTCTCGTCGGCACCGCACAGGCGCAGGACATGAGCGGGCTGACGCCCGGGATCGGCCGCGGCAAGCATGTCGTCGTGCTGGGGGCCGGCATCGCCGGGCTTACCGCCGCCTATGAGCTCGAGCAGGCCGGCTTCCTCGTGACGCTGCTGGAGGCGCGCACCCGCGTCGGCGGGCGCGCCTGGACGGTGCGCGACGGCGACCGGATCGAGATGAACGGCGAGGAGACGCAGACCGCCCGCTTTTCCGACGGCGTCTATTTCAACGCCGGCCCGGCGCGCATTCCGAGCTTCCATCAGGGCCTGCTCGGCTATGCCAAAAAGTTCGGCGTGCCGCTCGAGGTGGAGGTCAATTCCAGCCGCTCCGCCTATGTGATGGCCGACGACGGGTCGAAGATCCGGATGCGCACCGCGATCAACGACATGCGCGGCCGCATCGCCGAACTGCTGGCGAAGGCGATCGGCAAGGGCTCGCTCGACACCGAACTGACCGCCGCGGACCGCGAGCGGCTGATGCCGTTCCTCAAGGCCTATGGCGACCTCGGCACCGACGGCAGGTTCATCGGCACGGAGCGGTCGGGCTTCGGCACCGCGCCGGGGGCGGGGGTCACCTTCGCCTCGCCGTCGACCGCGATGCCGCTCGACCAGCTGCTCGCCAACCAGCGGCTGCCGATGACGCTGTTCGAAGACAACCTCTACATGCAGGCGACGATGTTCGAACCCGTCGGCGGCATGGACCGCATCCATGCCGCGATGGACAATGCGCTGCGCCGTCCCGCGCTGCGCGGCGCCGAGGTGACGCGCATCCGCCAGCGTTCGAGCGACGTCGAGGTGGTCTATCGCGACAAGGCGAGCGGCGCGGCCGAGACATTGGTCGCGGATTATCTGATCTGCACGATCCCCTTTCCGGTGCTGGCGGGGATCGACACCAATTTCTCGCCCCGGCTGAAGAAGACGATCGCCGGCGTCGTCTACGATTATTCGAACAAGGTCGCGTTCGAGAGCCCGCGCTTCTGGGAAAAGGAGCAGATCTACGGCGGCATCTCGTTCACCGGCGGCCCGACGACGCTGGTCTGGTATCCCTCCGCGGGGCTGCACAGCGAACGCGGCATGCTGCTCGGCTGCTATTCCTCCGGCCCCAATGCCGCCGAGTTCGAAAAGCGGCCGATCGCCGAACAGATCGCCTTCACCCGCGGCGTGATCGACCGGCTGCACCCCGGCCACGGCGCCGATCTGGTGGGCGGCCTCGCGGTCAACTGGCACAAGATCCCCTACAGCCTCGGCCCCTGGCCCGACTGGAACGCCGGCAGCGCCAACGGCCGGCAGGAAGGGCATATCGACACCGAAGCCTATCGCTTCCTGCAGGCGCCCGAGGGCCGCGTCTATTTCGCCAGCGCCGCGCTCAGCCAGACGCCCGGCTGGCAGGAGGGCGGCATCCAGTCCGCGCGCGCGCAGGTGCTGGCCCTCGCCCGCCGCGTCACCGCACAGGCGCTGGTCACACCGAGGCCGGCCACCCGCGCCGCATGACCCGCCCCGCGCCGACGCGCGCGATCCGCCGCGGCTATGACCGCGCGGCGTCGATCGAGGCGGCGATACGCCCATGTCTTCCTGGCGGCGGCTATCGTCACGCGCGCCTCGACCTATCGTTCTGATCTGACGCCGCGGCGGGCATCCGTTCGCCGCGGTCCGACCTTCAACGGGAGAATGCACCTCATGAATCGCCATTATTGCGCCACCCTGCTCGCCGCCGCGCTGCTGGCCATGCCCGCCACGTCCGCCATGGCGCAGACCGTCGAGAAGCATGCCAACACGCCCGCCGGGCTGATCCTGCAATCGGTGACGGTCAAACCGGGGGCAACGACGCTGTACCTCAGCGGCCAGCTCGCCGCGCCGCTCGACCCCGCCAAAAAGGTGCCGCCGGCGCAGCTGACGATCGCCGATTTCGGCGACACGAAGACGCAGACGATCAGCGTGCTCAACAAGATCAAGGCGATCCTGAAGGAGCATGGCTATGCGATGAGCGACATCATCAAGCTCACCGTCTTCGTCGCCGGCGATCCGAAGCTGGGCGGCAAGATGGATTTCGCCGGCATGAACGACGGCTTCAAGCAATTCTTCGGCACCGCCGACAATCCCGGCACCGTCGCTCGCTCGACCGTGCAGGTGGCGGCGCTCGCCGGCCCGGCCTTCCTCGTCGAGATCGAGGCAACGGCGGCCAGATAGGACGCCGCTGCCCGCCGGCGCCGCGTCGTTACGGATTGCCCCTGGCGTGGTTTAGGCCCTACCTGACCACCCACGCATTCGACGGACCGTCATGACCACCGATCCCACGTCCCCACGGGCGCGCACGCTGCAGGATATCGCGCGACTGGCGGGCGTGCACTCCGGCACCGTGTCGCGCGCGCTCGCCAACAATCCCCTCGTCAATGCCGAGACGCGCGCACGGATCCAGGCGCTGGCGGCCGAACACGGCTTTCGCCCGAACCAGATGGCCAGCCGCCTGCGGACGCAGAAGACGAACGTCGTCGGCGTCGTCGTCCCGCTGGGGCACGAGAAGCGCCAGCATCTGTCCGACCCGTTCTTCATGACGATCATGGGCCATCTCGCCGACCAGCTGACCGAGGGCGGCTATGACATCATGCTCTCGCGCGTCATCCCCGACGCGGACGACTGGCTGGAGCGGATCGTCGATTCGGGCATGCTCGACGGGGTGCTGCTGATCGGCCAGTCCGACCAGTTCGCCGCGATCGAGCGCGTCGCCGCGCGCTACCGGCAGCTGGTGGTGTGGGGCAGCAAGGTCGAGGGCCAGCGGCATTGCGCGGTCGGCGTCGACAACCGGCTCGGCGGCCTGCTCGCCGGCCGGCGGCTGATCGCGCGCGGTTGCCGCCGCATCGCCTTCTTCGGCGAGACGCGGACGCTGGAGCTGGTCCATCGCTATCAGGGATTGCAGGATGCCTGTGCGGAGGCGGGCATCGCGCCGCCGCTCGCCTGCGCGACGCATCTGGCGTCGGACGTGATGACCGCGGAGATCACGGCGCATCTCGATCGCCTGGGTGACGGCATCGACGGCATCGCCGCCGCATCGGACGTCATCGCGATGCGCATCGTGCGCGTGCTGGCGGATCGCGGTATCGCCGTGCCGGACGGGATGCCGGTGATCGGCTTCGACGATCTGCCGCTCGCCAATCACATCGTGCCCCGGCTGACGACGATCCGGCAGGACGTCGCTTATGGCGCCTCGGCGATGATCCGGGCGCTGTTCGACCGCATGGACGGCCGCGATTCCCCCTCGGTGGTGATGCCGCCGGTGCTGATCGAGCGCGATTCCGCCTGACGCCGGCGACGGCGCGCAAGCGCCCCGTCCGCTCGTTCCATCCATCGCATGCGCCCTTTGCAAACGATTGTTGCAATCCTTTGCAACTGAGCTATAGGCTGCCCTCAACGAGACCGCCGCCAACGGCAGGTCGTACAGGAGAGGGTTTCATGCGGAACGCATCATATTTGTTCGTCGGCGTCGCCTTGGCATCGTTCATGCCGCTGGTCGCTCAGGCGCAGGTTGCGTCGCCGCCGGCCGCGGCCGCCCAGGCCGGCGATGCCGCCGCCGACGATCAGGCCGCGGACATCATCGTCACCGGCACCGCGCGTCCCGAACGCCGCCTCACCACCAGCATCTCGGTCAGCGCGCTCGACGCGACGCAGATCGCGCAGGCCGCGCCGCTCGGCAGCGCCGACCTCGTCCGCAACGTGCCGGGCCTGCGTTCGGAAGCCTCGGGCGGCGAGGGCAACGCCAACATCGCCGTGCGTGGCCTGCCGGTCGCCAGCGGCGGCGCCAAGTTCGTCCAGTTCCAGGAGGACGGCCTGCCCGTCCTCAACTTCGGCGACATCGCCTTCGCCACCGCCGACGCCTTCGTCCGTCCCGACAACAACGTCCAGCGCGTCGAGGTCGTCCGCGGCGGCTCCGCCTCGACCTTCACCAGCAACGCGCCGGGCGCGATCATCAACTTCATCAGCAAGACCGGCAAGACCGCCGGCGGCAACGTCGCGGTGACCCGCGGCCTCGATTTCGACCGCACCCGCATCGACGCCGATTACGGCGCGCCGATCGGCGAGGACTGGTCGTTCCACGTCGGCGGCTTCTACCGGATCGGCGATGGCGTGAAGAAGATCGGCTACAACGCCGAGAAGGGCGGCCAGATCAAGGCCAACATCACCCGCACCTTCGCCAACGGCTTCGTCCGGCTGAACGGCAAGTTCCTCGACGATCGCGCGCCCGCCTATATCCCGGTGCCGATCCGCGTCGGCGGCACCAACAGCGATCCCAAGTTCAGCGCGCTGCCCGGTTTCGATCCGAAGAACGATCCGCTGCAATCGCCCTATTTCCGCTCCGACCTTGCCGTCGGTCTCGACGGCAAGCGCATCCGCACCGATGTCGCCGACGGCTATCGCACGAAGGTGCGCGGCATCGGCGGCGAGGCGTCGTTCGACCTCGGCGGCGGCTGGAACTTCGACGACAAGTTCAACTATGCCAAGAATTCGGGCGGCTTCACCACGCCCTATGCCGCCAATGTCGCGACCGCCGCGTCCTTCGCCACCTCGATCGGCGGCGCCGGCGCGACGCTGCGCTACGCCAACGGCCCCAATGCCGGCCAGACGATCGCCAATCCCGGCGCCCTCAACGGCAATGGCCTCGCGACCAACGCTCTGCTGTTCAACGTGACGCTGAACGACTTCACCAACGTCACCAACATCCTGACGCTGGCCCGCGACTTCGACGGCGGCAGCGCGGGGTCGGGCACGGTCACGCTCGGCTATTTCAAGTCGTTCCAGTCGATCGAGATGGACTGGCACTGGAACAGCTATCTGCAGGAGGTGTCGGGCAACCGGCCCGCGCTGCTCGACGTCTATAACGCCGCCGGACAGGCGCAGACGCAGAACGGCCTGATCGCCTATGGCGAACCGGTGTTCGGCAATTGCTGCCAGCGGTATTACGACGTGAACTACAAGATCGACGCGCCCTATCTCGCGGTGACGTGGAAGACCGGCCGCCTCAACGTCGACGGCAGCGTGCGCTGGAACAGCTCGAAGGCGGATGGCCGTTACGCCACCAACAACGGGCTGACCGTGCTCGACGTCAACGGCGACGGCGTGATCCAGGTGCCAGAGCGCACCGTTCCGGTCGCCCGTCTCGCGAACGCCAAGCCCGTCGACTATCGCAAGAATTACTTCACCTGGTCGATCGGCGCGAACTTCGAGATCCAGAACGACCTCGCGCTGTTCGCCCGCGTCAGCCGCGGCGCGCGCTTCAACGCCGATCGCGTCCTGTTCGGCGGCGGCGTTCGCGACAACGGCAGCATCGCGGACGAGATCGCGGTCAATTTCGTCAACCAGCAGGAAGCCGGCGTCAAGTTCCGCTCCGGCCCCGTCTTCGCCAACCTCACCGCCTTCCGCGCGACGACGGCGGAAGCGAACGAGATCATCATCCCGCAGCAGCGGCTCATCAACAACAAGTACCGCTCCTACGGCCTCGAGCTGGAAGCCGGCGTCGATTACGACATCTTCCACCTGACCGGCGGCGCGACCTACACGCATGCGCGGATCACCGAGAGCGAGGTACAGCCCGCACTCGAAGGCAATACGCCCTATCGTCAGGCCGACCTGATCTTCCAGGCGACGCCGTCGATCGTGCTCGACCGCTTCTCCCTCGGCGCGAACTTCATCGGTACCACCTCGTCCTATGCGTCGGACAACAACGGGCTGAAGATCCCGGGTTATGTGATGACGGGGGCGTTCGCCTCCTTCTCGGTCACCCCCGCGCTGCGCCTGTCGGTCAACGCGCAGAACCTGTTCAACGTGCTGGCGATCACCGAACTGGGGCTGGCGACGGACACTTTGCCCGCCAACGGCATCAACACCGCGCGCGCCTTCCCCGGCCGCAACGTCAGCGCAACCATCGGCCTGAAGTTCTAAGGCCAATCGACATTCAGCCCTGACGGCCTGCAAACGGCGGTTTCGCGCGCTTCCGGTGCTCACGTACCGATAGTACGCTGCGCTCCGGGTCACGCAAAACCACCGTTTTCGGCACGTCATCATCTGAAATATCGATCGGCCCTAGGGCACGGACGCGTCGCCGGCGGCCCCCGGTTCGGGCGGGTCGCCGGCATCGGTCAATGGAAGGGAAGAACATGGCTCTGCGCAACGTCTTCGGCGCGATCGGGATCGCGACGCTCGCTCTCGCCGGCGCCGGCCTGATGCCGGCCGCCGCGGCGGCGCAGACCGGACCGGCGACGCCGGCCGCGCTGGCCGGCATGGCGGGCGACTGGCTGGTCGTGCCGCGCCGCACGCCCGATTCGATCGCGATCGGCGGCATCCCGCGCTCGTTCCGGCTCGCCGTCGAGGGCGGCACGGTCAAGGGCCTGTTCCGCTTCAACGGCTGGGATTACCCGATCGCCAACTGGGTCGCACGGCCCGACGGCCATGCCTTCGACCTGACCGGCAAGCCGCCCTTCGTGAAGATGCGCGCGCGCGCCACCGCCGACGGCCGGTTCATGGACATATGGATCGGCGACGAGGTGGTCGGCGTCGCCCCCTTCCTCGCGCGCCGGGTGACCGCGACCGAACTCGCCGCGATCGAGCGGAGCGCGCCGCGCCCCGACAATATGACCAAACTGCCCTTGCCGGCGCCACGCGACCTCGGCGTGCGCAACCTCGCGCCGGTGCCGCCGATGGGGTGGAACAGCTGGAACGTGTTCCGCGAGGCGGTCGACGACCGGTCGGTTCGCGCGATGGCGGACGTGCTGGTCGCCAGCGGCCTGCGCGATGCCGGCTATCGCTACGTCACGATCGACGACGGCTGGCAGGGCCAGCGCGACGCCGCGGGCGTGCTGCACCCCAATGCGAAATTCCCCGACATGAAGGGATTGGTCGACTACATCCATGCGCGCGGGCTGAAGGTCGGCATCTACAGCTCGCCCGGCCCGGTCACCTGCACCGGCTATGTCGGCAGCCACGGCCATGAGGCGCAGGACGCGAAGACGTTCGCCGGGTGGGGCGTCGACCTGCTCAAATACGACTGGTGCAGTGCCGGCAACATCTACGATACCAAAGTCGAGATGCAGGCGCGCTATCAGGTGATGGGCGCGGCGCTGCAGGCGACCGGGCGCGATATCGTCTACAGCCTGTGCCAGTACGGCCTCTACGACGTCGGCAGCTGGGGCAATGCGGTCGGCGGCCATATGTGGCGCACCGGCGGCGACAGCATCGAGGGCGATCTGTGGCATGCGGTCGACTATCGCTTCGATCACAACGGCCATGCCGCCGATGCGGGGCCGAGCGCGTGGAACGACGCCGACATGATGCTGGTCGGCATCGACGGGCTGACCCCGGAGGAATATCGCACGCATTACACGCTGTGGACGATGGCCGCCTCGCCGATCATCCTCGGCAACGACCTGCGGATCATGACGCCGGCGGTGAAGGCGATCGTCGCCAACCCGGGCGTGATCGCGGTCGGTCAGGACCGGTCGGGCGTGCAGGGCCGGCGCGTCGCGCAGGCGGGGGCGACCGAAATCTGGTCGAAGCGGCTGGCGGACGGGTCGACCGCGGTCGCTGTGTTCAACCGTGGCGCGGCACCGGCGGCGATGACCGTCGACTGGCGCGCCCTCGGCCTGCCCGTGCCGAAGCGGGTGCGCGACCTGTGGTGCGATGCCGACGTGCCGGCGGCGGCCGATTATACCGTGCAGGTGCCGCGCCACGGCGCCGTCCTGTTGCGCGCGTTCTGACCGCGATGATCGAGCTCGAAGACCGGTTCGCCCGCCACGGCGCCACGTTGCGCCGCCAGCTGGAGCGATTGTACGGCGCGACGCACGACGTGGCGACGCTGTGGACCCGTATCGAGGCGGCGGTGCGGGCCGGCGCGGCGGCGCGGCCGGCGGCGCTGCAGGCGCTCGACGTGGCGCGCGTCGCGGATCCCGACTGGTTCGTCGCGCCCGACATGATCGGCTATTCGACCTATGTCGATCGCTATGCCGGCACCGTCGCGGGCATGACCGCGCGCGTCGATCATCTCGAATCGCTCGGCGTCCGCTATCTGCACGTGCTCGCGCTGCTCAAGGCGCGGGCCGGCGACAGCGACGGCGGCTTCGCGGTGGCGGATTACCTCAGCGTCGAACCCGCGCTCGGCACGATGGCGGACGTCGAGGCGCTCGCCGAACGGCTGCGCGCCGGGCGGATCAGCCTGTGCGTCGACCTCGCGCTGAACCACACCGCGGACGATCACGCCTGGGCGCTGGCGGCGAAGGCCGGCGATCCCTTCTACCGCGATTTCTACATCGTGCTCGACGCGGCCGAAGCGGCGGCGCGCGAGGCGATGCTGCCGCAGGTCTTCCCGACCACCGCGCCGGGCAATTTCACCGACGTGCCGGCGATGGGCGGGCAGGTGTGGACGACTTTCTATCCGTTCCAATGGGACCTCAACTGGGCGAACCCCGAGGTCATGCTGGCGATGATCGGGACGATGCTGCGCCTCGCCAACCACGGGTTCGAGGCGTTCCGGCTCGATTCGACCGCCTTCCTGTGGAAACAGGCGGGGACCGACTGCCGCAACCTGCCGCAGGCGCATTTCATCGTCCGCGCGCTGCGCGCCGCGCTCGACATCGCCGCGCCGGCGACGCTGCTGAAAGCGGAGGCGATCGTCCCGACCGCGTTCGTGCCGCCCTATTTCGGCGCCGACGAAGGGCAGGGGTTCGAGCCGGAATGCCACCTCGTCTACAACAATTCGCTGATGGTCGCGGGCTGGGTCGCGCTGGCCGAGCGGTCGGCGGCGTTGCCGGCGGCGATCGTCGCGGCGAGCGGCGGGCTGCCGCGCGGCGCCAACTGGCTGACCTATGCGCGCTGCCATGACGATATCGGCTGGGGCGCGGTGCTCGGCGACCTGCGCGGGATCGATGCCGCGCCCGAAGCGCGGCTGGCCGCCGCGGCGCGCTATCTGGAGGGGGCCGGCGACAGCTGGGCACGCGGCGAGCCGTTCCAGTCGGACGGATCGACGCTGCACGGCACCAACGGCATGCTCGCCTCGCTCGCCGGGCTGGAAGCGGCGGCGGACGATGACGCGCGCGAAGCCGCGTTCCGGCGCATCGCCCTGCTCAACGCGCTCGCCGTCGCCGGCGGCGGCGTCGCGACCACCTATATGGGCGACGAGGTCGGCATGACCAACGACCATAGCTATCGCGACGACCCGGCGCGGCGCCACGAAGGCCGCTGGTTGCATCGCCCGGTGATGGACTGGACCGCGATCGGCGGCGCGGCGGCGGCACGGATCGGCGGCGACCTTGCCCGGCTGCGGCAGGCGCGGATCGCGAGCGGCGGCGCCGGCGCACCCGTGCCGATCGCGACCGACGACGCGGCGCTGCTCGCGATCGGCTGCGGCACCGATACGGTGTTCCTCAATTTCTCGGGCGAGCCCGTGCCGTTGCCGCACGCGGGCGAGGATCGCTTGACCGGATCGCCCGCGGCCGGGATGCTCGGCGGCTGGCAGGTGGCCTGGATCGCAGGAGTTCGTGCATGAAGCCGCGTCTGTCGCTCGCCCGCATCGTCGAGATGAACCTCGGCTTCTTCGGCCTGCAATTCTCGTTCGGGCTGCAACAGGCGAACATGGCGCCGATCTACGCCTATCTCGGTGCGGACGAGGCGTCGCTGCCGCTGCTGTGGCTCGCCGGGCCGATGACCGGGCTGCTCGTCCAGCCGCTGATCGGCGCGCTGTCGGATCGCACCACCAGCCGGCTCGGGCGGCGCACCCCCTATTTCCTCGTCGGCGCGATCCTGTGCAGCCTCTGCCTGTTCGCGATGCCGTACAGCCCGGTGCTGTGGGTCGCCGCCAGCCTGTTGTGGATCCTCGACGCCGCCAACAACGTGACGATGGAGCCCTATCGCGCCTATGTCGGCGATCGCCTGTCGGAGGACCAGCGGCCGACCGGCTTCCTGACGCAATCCGCCTTCACCGGCCTCGCGCAGACGTTGTCCTATCTCGCGCCGTCGCTGCTGGTGTGGTGGGGCCTCGACAAGGATGCGGTGGACGCCAACGGCATCCCCGACATCACGCGCATCGCCTTCATCGTCGGTGCGATCCTGTCGCTGTCGACGATCCTGTGGTCGGTGCTGCGCGTCCCCGAACTGCCGCTGACGCCGGAGGAGCGCGCGGCGATGCAGGCCGACCGGGTGACGCTGGGCGGCGCGGTGCGCGACGTCGTCGCTGCGATCCGCGACATGCCGCCGGCGATGCGCCGGCTCGGGATCGCGATGCTGTGCCAATGGTATGCGATGTTCGCTTATTGGCAGTTCATCGCCTTCGCGCTCGCCCGGTCGCTGCACGGCACCAGCGATGCGGGCAGCCAGGGCTTCCGCGACGCCGCGCTGACGGTGGGGCAGATCGGCGCCTTCTACAATGCGGTCGCCTTCGTCGCGGCGCTCGCGATGGTGCCGGTCACCCGCCGCTATGGCGCGCGCAGGGTCCATGCGGCGTGCCTCGCCATATCGGGCGCGGCGATGCTGGCGATCCCCGGCGTCGCCAGCGAGCAATGGCTCTACGTGCCGATGATCGGCATCGGCCTCGGCTGGGCGAGCATGATGGGCAATCCGTACGTGATGCTCACCGACACCGTGCCGCCGGCGCGGTTCGGCATCTACATGGGCATCTTCAACATGTTCATCGTCATCCCGATGATGATCGAAAGCCTGACCGTCCCGCTCTTCTACCGTCCGCTGCTCGGCGGCGATGCGCGCGGCATGCTCTATGTCGCGGGGGTGTTGATGGTGATCGGCGCGGTGGCGACCTTGCGGGTCGGCAACAAGACGAAGCGGAGCGTCGCGGCATGATGCGGTGGATGATGGGCGCCGTGCTGGCGATCGCCGCACCGGTGGCGGCGGCTCCGGCACAGGATGCGGCGCGCGATGCCGCCTTTATCGAAACCGAGGTCGTGCGGCTGTGGCCGGGACGCGCGCCCGGCGCGACCGCGGACACGCCCGGACAGACCCCGACGATGACGATTTTCCGCCCGCAAAAGGGGCGGGCGAACGGCGCGGCGGTGATCGTCGCGCCGGGCGGCGGCTATGTCGAACTGGCCGGCAATATCGAGGGGCGGCAGGTCGCCGACTGGTTCGCCTCGCACGGGGTCACCGCCTTCGTCCTGCGCTATCGCTACGGCCCGACCGCGCGTCTGCCGCTGCCGTTGCTCGACGGGGCGCGGGCGATCCGCACGGTCCGCGCCGATGCCGCCCGCTATGGCCTCGATCCGGCGCGGATCGGCATGATCGGCTTTTCCGCCGGCGGGCATTTGAGCGCGATGACCGCCGCCACCGCCGATCGCGGGCAGGCGGGGGCGACCGACCCGGTCGAGCGCCAGAGTAGCCGCCCCGACTTCCTCGTGCTCGGCTATCCCTGGCTGGAGGCGACGGTGGTCGATGCGCAGGGCCGCTCGCCCTATTGCACCTTCGCCCGGACCGGTTGCGACCCGAAAGACTATGCGCGCTACCTGCCGGTCGACGCCGTCACCGCGGCGATGCCGCCGACGTTCCTCTACCACACCAGCAGCGATCCGGTGGTCAAGGCGGACGGCGTCCTGCGCTTCTACACCGCGTTGCAGGCGAGGGGCGTCAACACCGAACTGCACGTCTTCGCGGTCGGCGAGCATGGCACCGGGCTGGGCGGGTCCGACCCCGCGCTGGCGCGCTGGCCCGACCTGATGGAGCATTGGCTGCGCGCGCTCGGCGTGTTCCGGTAACGCCCGCCGCGTCCGGACCCCAGGGCCAATCGACATTCAGCCCTGACGGCCTGCAAACGGCGGTTTCGCGTGCTTCCGGTGCTCACGTACCATTAGTAGGCTGCGCTCCGGGTCACGCAAAACCACCGTTTTCGGCACGTCATCATCGGAATGTCGATCGGCCCTAATCCGCGAAGAAATGCGGCAGGCGGTCCGCCAGCGACGGCAAATAGACCAGCATCGCGCCGAGATGCGCCTTCATCGCCGCCACCGCATTCGCCGTGTCGCCTTTGCGCATCGCCTCGAACACCGCCTCATGCTGTTCGACCAGCCGCAGGATCGACGTCGCATCCTCGAGGCTGAGGTGACGGACGCGGTCCATGTGCAGCTTGATCGAGCCGAGCGTGCGCCACGCCATCTCCTGCCCCGCGAGCCTCGCCAGCTCGCGATGGAACTGGTCGTCGAGCATCAGGAAGCGGCGATGGTCATCCGCGCCCGCCGCCCGGCGCTGCGCCGCCAGCAGGTCCTGTAACAGCGCGAAATCGAGATCGGCGGCACGGCTCGCGACGCATTCGACGATCGCCGATTCCACCGCCTCGCGGATGAAGCGGCCGCTGATCGCGAACGACAGGCTGATCCGCGTCACCTCCGTGCCCCGCTGCGGCAGCGCGCGGACCAGATGATGTTCGGACAGCCGGATCAGCGCCTCGCGCACCGGCTGCCGGCTGATCCCGAGCGAACCGGACAGTTCGTTCTCGCTGAGCCGCATGCCCGGCGTGAAGACGTTGGTGACGATCTGCTGCTGGAGGTATTCGCGGACCTGGAACGCGACGTTCGCGGTCGGATCGAGCACCAGGTCCTGCAGGCTCCGGTCTTCCGCCACGTTCGTTGCCAATGTGCGCTCCCACGGTCCGCTAAGTCACGGGCCGTACCGTAAAATGATCCGACACTCCATCACATCCAAATCGGCTTGACCCGATAATCCGCCTCCTCTAGATATGGCGACTAGTATACAAGTAGGCGAGGATGATTGTGGTCGCGATATCGGTGGCAAAGCCGCATGAACTGCGTCTGTCGGAAGCGCCGGTCGTCACCGCCGCGGCAGGCGAGGTCGCGATCCGCGTCGCCCGGGCGGGCATCTGCGGCTCCGACATCCACATCCTCCACGGCAGCAATCCCTTCGCGAAATATCCGCGGATCATCGGCCATGAGGTGGTCGGGACGGTCGATGCGGTCGGCGACGGCGTCGTCAGCCATGCGGTCGGCGACCGGGTGGTGATCGATCCGGTGGTCGCCTGCGGTCATTGCTATCCCTGCCGCCACGACCGCCCCAACGTCTGCGCGCATCTGCAGGTGATCGGCGTCCATCGCGACGGCGGCTTCCGCGAGCGGATCGCGGTGCCGGCCGCCAATGCGATCCGGATCTCCGCCGGGATCGAGGATGCGGTCGCATGCCTCGCCGAACCGCTCTCGATCGCCGCCAACGTGCTGGAGCGGACCGGCATCCACGCCGACGACACGGTGCTGATCCTCGGCGCGGGCACGGTCGGGCTGACGGTGTTGCAGGTCGCGAGGCTGCACGGCGCGCGCTGCATCGTCTGCGACCTCGACGAGGCGCGGCTGGAGCGTGCGGTCGCCTTCGGTGCGGACCGGGTGCTGCTGTCGGGGCGGGACGATATCGCGGCGGAAGTCGCCGGCGAAACCGACGGGCTCGGGCCGACCCTCGTCATCGACGGCACCGGCGTGCCCGCGCTGCTCGACCTCGCCTGTCGCGTCGCCAGCCCGGCGGGGCGGATCGGCCTGCTCGGCTTCGCCGCGACGCCGTCGCCGCTCAGCCAGCAGCAGGTGGTCAGCAAGGAATTGCTGATCGTCGGATCGCGGCTGAACCGCGGCCGGCTGCCGCAGGTCGTCGCCTGGCTGGAGGAGGGCAAGCTCAGCCCCGGGGCGATGGTGACGCAATGTTTCGCGGCGGAGGATGCCGTGGAGGCCTTTCGTCTGATCGAGGATCATCCCGATCGGACGGTGAAGGTCCAGCTGACGTTCTGACCGACACGTAATCCACGTCCCGCCGCCCAGAACATCAACGGGCGGGACGCACAACAGGAGGGGATTTGACCATGATCGACATGACTGGATACGCGCGTCACCTGAAGATCGGTTTCATGACGGGGGCGGCGGGCCTCGCCCTGTGCGTCGCGGCGCCGGCGCTGGCGCAGGTCGAACCCGCCAAGCCCGCCGACGCGGCGGCGCCGGAAACGCAGGAGACGCCGGCGGCGAAGGACGACGGCCTCGCCGACATCGTCGTCACCGCGACCAAGCGCGGTTCGGCGCAGAACGTCCAGAACGTGCCGATCGCCGTCACCGCCTTCGGCGCGCTGCAGCTCGAGGAACAGCATTTCCAGAACCTGCAAAGCCTCAGCTATTCGATGCCCAACGTCCAGCTGACCGCGGTCGGCACGCAGCCGGGCTATGCCACCTTCTCGATCCGCGGTTTCGGTATCAGCAGCTCGATCCCGTCGATCGATCCCACCGTCGGCACGTTCATCGACGGCGTCTACATGGGCGTGAACACCGGCGTCGTGCTCAACAATTTCGATATCGAGGGGATCGAGGTGCTGCGCGGGCCGCAGGGCCTGCTGTTCGGGCGCAACGTCACCGGCGGCGCGGTCGTCATCCGCAGCACGGTGCCGAGCAACGTCCTTCACGCGGACGTGCGCGCCTCGGTGTCGTCCGGGCCGCAGACGCGCGGCAGCGTCATGGTGACCGGGCCGATCGTCAAGGACCGGATCCAGGCCAAGCTCGCGATCCTGTACGACAAGGACTACGGCTACTTCACCAACGATTTCAACGGCAGGAGCGATGTGGGCCGCAGCCGCACGCTCATCATCCGCCCCGCGGTCAGCATCGCGCCGACCGACACGGTGGAAATGATCCTGCGGTACGAGAACGGGCGTTTCGACGGCGACGGCGCGGTCGCGACCAACCGCGGCCTGTATCCCGCCGACAGCTTCCGCGTGAACATCGACAATGAAGGCTATGCGCACAATCGCTGGAATTCGGCATCGGCGGAAACCAACATCGACACCGCGTTCGGCGACGGCAAGATCACCAACCTGATGGCCTATCGTGCCGTCACCTCGCGATCGAGCGCGGACATCGATGCCTCGCCGCGCTACGATTACAACGTCAACTATTTCACCCGGCAGCGCCAGATGAGCGAGGAACTGCGCTACGCCGGCACCTTCGGCCGGTTCGACGTGACGACCGGGCTGTACTTCTTCACGCAGAACATCCGCTATATCGAGGATCGCTACCTCAACCGCGGCGCGACGCACATCACCGGCGGTGGTTCGCAGCAGCAGGAAACCTATGGCATCTTCGCCTCGGTCGACTGGCATATCGCCGACACGCTGACGATCAACGCCGGCGCGCGCTATTCGTCGGAAACGAAGCAAGTCGCGGTCGCCAACCTCGTTCCCGGCGGCTGCAACCTCGCGGCCGAGACGTGCAACTATTCCTTCCGCGACCGCAACAGCTGGCATAATTTCGCGCCGCGCCTCGGCCTGCAATGGAAGCCGTCGGACGACACGCAAGTCTACGGCTTCTGGGCCAGGGGCTTCCGCAGCGGCGGCTATAACTTCCGCAACGTCTTCACCCAGATCGCGCCGGGGCCGTTCGACGACGAGGAGCTGAACTCCTATGAGATCGGGCTGAAGCAGGACATCGGCAACGCGCTGCGCCTCAACGTCGCCGGCTTCTGGAACGACATCGGCAACCTGCAGCGCGAGATCCAGACCGCGGTGCCGGGCGTCGGCACGGCGCAGCGCATCCTCAATTCCGCCGACGCCCGCGTCCGCGGCGTCGAGGGCGAGGTGACGTTCAAGCCCGGCCACGGCTTCACGCTCGCGGGCCAGTTCGGCTATCTCGACGGCCGGTACACCGACGTCTTCTTCGACCTCAACAACGACCGCGCGATCAACGACCGCGACCTCGCGCTGAAGCTGCCGCGCCTGTCGCCCTGGACCTATGGCGGCTCGATCAACTGGACGCACGACTTCGACGCCATCGGAGTCGATGCACGCGTCGCCGCGAACCATCGCGACGCGGATTTCTACAACGACGCCAACACCGGACTGCTGCCGGGTGCGACGATTGTCGATGCCAACCTGACGCTGCGCCGCGGCCGCTACAGCCTGTCGCTGTACGGCACCAACCTGCTCGACGAGGTGACGCTGGGCGCCAACGTGCCGCTGACCTTCTTCCCGGGATCGACCTTCTCGTCGCTCAACAAGGGGCGGGTGTACGGTGCGGAAGTGGCCTTCAAATTCTGACAGGGCGGGGTGGCGTCTCTTCCCCGCCACCCCGCTCCACTCCGGCGACCGGTTCCAGCGGACCGGTCGCCTTTTTTCTACTGCGAACGCGGTCAGGCGTCGGCGCGCAACAGGTCCATCGGCAGGATCGCGCCGCGCGTGCGGATGACGCGGGCGGCGACGGCGTGGGCGCGGCGGACGGCGCCGGCCGGCGCATGGCCGGCGAGGCGTGCGGCGAGATAGGCGCCGTTGAAGCCGTCGCCCGCGCCCGACGTGTCGACCGCATCGGCGACGGGCAGGGCGGGGATCGCCTCGACCCCCTGCGTGGTCATGAGCAGGCACGGATCGGGGCCGCGCTTCACCACCACCTCCCGCACGCCCCAGCCGGCGAGGCGCCGCGCGGTGCCGACGGCATCGTGGTCGTCGAACAGCAGCAGCTCGTCGTCGGCGGTCGGCAGCGCGATATGCGCGAGGCGATAGGCGCGCTCCAGCGCCGCGGCGGCCTCGGCCCGGTCGTGCCACAGCGCCAGCCGGACGTTGCCGTCGAACGCCAGCGTACCGCCGCGTGCGCGGAACCCGCCCAGCACGTCGAACAGCGTGTCGCGATGCTCGGGCGACAGGATGGCGAGCGTGATGCCCGACAGATAGGCCATGTCGACATCGCGCAGCGTCGCCGTCAGCCAGTCCGGATCAGCGGCGAGCAGCCGCGCCGCAGACGTGTCCCGCCAGTAATGGAAGCTGCGTTCGTGCCCGTCGAGGCTGATGAGATACAGGCCGATCCGCCGCGCGTCGATGCGGCGGACATGCGTGGTATCGATGCCCGCATCGTCGAGAAAGGCGATCAGCTGGCCCGACAAGGGATCGCTGCCGCACGCGCTGACGTAGCGGACCGACACCGCATCGGGATCGGTCAGCGCGCGCACCGCCCAGGCGGTGTTGAGCGTGTCGCCCGCGAAGCCGCGCCGGAAACGGCCGTCCGCTTCCGGCGCGAATTCGACCATCGCCTCGCCGATGCTCGCGAACACCTGCCTCACAGCACGCCGCCCGCGCGCAGGCGGTCGAGCGTCCCGACCGCGCCATGCGTGGCGAGCGCGGTCAGCATCCGCGCGATCGCGTCGCGCAGGGCCGGGTGCCGGTCGCGTTTCGGCACCAGCCCCGATTCGTCGAACAGTGCGGCCACCACCGCGCCCGGCGACCGTCCCGGCGCGGCGAGCGCGCGCAGCGTCCCCGCCTGCGGATCGTCGAGCGGCAGGGGCGTGCCGTCGTCGGCGTGGCCGCCCGCGACGCGCAGCCACGCCGCGATGCCCAATGCGATGCGATCCATGCCCCGGCCCTCCGCCGCCAGTACCGCACCGGGCGCGAGCAGGCGTTGCGGGATCTTGTGCGATCCGTCCGACGCGATCTGGCGGGTGCGGTGCTTCAGCGCGGTGTTGCGGAACCGCTGCAACAGCTGGTCGCGATAACCGCAAAGGTCGGTGCCGGGCGCCATCCGCAGCGTCGCGGCGCTTTCGTCCATCAGCGCGGCGACGTGATCGGCGAGCGCCGGCACCCGCATCGCATCCGCGACCGTCTCCCAGCCGGCGAGCAGCCCGAGATAGGCGATCGTCGAATGCGATCCGTTGAGCAGCCGCAGCTTCATCTCCTCCCACGGGCGCGCATCTGCGACCATCGTCGCGCCGCTGTCCTCCCACGCCGGGCGGCCGGCGGGGAAGCGATCCTCGATCACCCATTGGCTGAACGGTTCGGCCATCACCGGCCACGCATCCTCCAGCCCCAGCGCGGCGGCGATGCGGCGGCGATCGGCGTCGGTGGTCGCGGGGACGATCCGGTCGACCATCGTATTGGGGCAGGCGACGCTATCCGCGATCCAGTCCGCCAGCCCCGATCCGTCGGCGCGGGCATAATCGGACAGGATGCGCGCGACGACATGGCCGTTGCCGGGCAGATTGTCGCACGACAGCACGGTGAAGGGTGCCAGCCCCGCGTCGTGGCGGCGGCGCAGCGCGGCGACCAGCAGCCCCGGCACGGTGCGGGGCGTGGCCGTTCCCGACAGGTCGGCGCGGACGGCGGGATCGTCGCGGTCGAGGCCGCCGTCGCTGCCGCGCAGATAACCCTTTTCGGTCACGGTCAGGCTGACGATGCGCGTGTCGGGCGCCACCATCCGCCGCATCAGCGCGTCGCCATCGGCCGGTCCGTATAGCGCGCGCAGGCTCCCCATCACCGTGATACGGTCGCCATCGCCGCTGGCCTCACACACGGCGTACAGGCCGTCCTGCGGCCGCAGCGCATCGCGCGTGTCGTCGGACCTGAGACTCGCTCCGGCGACGCCCCAGCGCGGATCGCCGGCCAGCAGCGGCTGGAGATACGCCGCCATATGCGCACGCTGGAACGCGCCGAGGCCGAGATGCACGATCCCGATGCCGAGGGACGCGGGGTCGTAGCCGGGCCGCCCGATCGACGCGGGCAGATCGGCCAGCGTCGCGCGCGACAGCCGCGTCACGCCGCCGCCCCCGCCAGATCGGCACGCGTATCGCGCACCACTACCGCCACCACCAGCGCCGCGATCAGCCCCAGCGCCCCCGCCAGTGCGAAAGCGCCCGCATAGCCGACGCTGGTCCGCGCCACGATCAGCCCGGTCAGCGCCGGGCCGATGATGCCCGAACAATTGGCGACGCCGTGCATGATGCCGCCGACCCCGCCCAGTTGCGCCGCGCTGATGCGGTTCTGCAGGATGACCCAGAAGGTGCTGCCGGTCAGGTAGAGGAAGAAGGTCGCGACGCTGACCAGCGCCACCGCGCTGAACGCGGTCGTCACCTGACCCGCCAGCGCCGCCGCGATCGCCGCGACGCCCAGACCGATCGTCAACACCAGCTTGGCCGCCAGCATCGGCTTGCCGGTGCGCGCCCGTACCCAGTCGACCACGCGTCCGCCCGTCGCCAGCCCGACGAAGCCCAGCGCCCAGGGCAGGACGTTCATGATGCTCATGTCGTGGACCGACAGGTTGCGGGCGTTGGTCAGATAGACCGGGAACCACGTCAGGAAGAAATAGAGGATGTAGTTATAGCCGAAGAACGCGACCGTGGTCGCCGCGACCACCGGCTGCGCGAGCTGCGACAGCAGGCTGGGGGCGGGGCCGGTGACGCGCGTGACGGGCGGCTGGTCCGCCTCGATCTCCGCGACCTCCTCCGCGGACACGCGCGGGTGGCCGCGCGGGCGCTCGCTCAGCCTTGCGAACCAGAAGGCCATCCACACGAGGCCGATGACGCCCGCGATGACGAACGAGAGGCGCCAGCCGAAATTGACCGCGAGCAGGCCGATGAACGGCCCGGCGATGGCGCTGCCCAGCGGCGATCCCGACAAAGCGGTGCCGATCGCGGTCGCGGCCTGCCGCTTGGGAAACCAGTTGCTGACCATCTTGTTCGCCGAGGTCGCCAGCGGCCCCTCCGCCATGCCGAACACGACGCGCAGCAGCAGCAGCGACCAGAATCCGGTCGCCAGCGCGGTCGACGCGCACAGCAGCGACCACAGGGCCATCGAGATGCCGAGCATCTTCCAAGCGCCGACTCGGTCGACCAGCAGCCCGCCGGCGATATTGAACAGCACGTAGCCGACGAAGAAGGCGGAGAAGATGAAGCCGAGCTGTTCGGGACCGAGGCCGAGGTCCTTGGCGATCATCGGCGCGGCGACCGACAGCGCCGACCGGTCAAGATAGTTGATGACGCTCGCCAGAAACAGCAGAACGACGACCTGCCAACGGTATGCCTTCATGAACCTCTCCGTTCGTCGCTGCTGGGCCGGCCGGTGGCGTTGACCTCTGCGCCGGCAATGCGTACCAACAAGTCTTCTAGTATACAAGCCGGTCGGTCAATGCCGGCGCATTGAGAGGATGCCATGCCGACTATCGTCTCCGCCCGCGTCATCGTCACCAGCCCGGGGCGTAATTTCGTCACGCTGAAGATCGAATGCGACGACGGCACCACCGGCGTCGGCGACGCCACGCTGAACGGGCGCGAGATGTCGGTCGCCAGCTATCTGGCCGATCATGTCGTGCCGTGCCTGATCGGGCGCGACGCGCACCGGATCGAGGATATCTGGCAGTATCTGTACAAGGGCGCCTATTGGCGGCGCGGGCCGGTGACGATGACCGCGATCGCGGCGGTCGACATGGCGCTGTGGGACATCAAGGGAAAGATCGCGGGGCTGCCGGTGTATCAGCTGTTCGGCGGGGCGAGCCGCGAAGGCTGCATGGTCTATTCGCACGCCAACGGCACCACCGTCGCGGACACGATCGCGGTGGCGAAGGCGGAAGTCGCCAAGGGCTACAAGGCGGTCCGCCTGCAATGCGGCGTGCCGGGGCTGGCCAGCACCTATGGCGTCGCCAAGCCGGGCCAGCGCTACGAACCGGCGGACGGCGACCTGCCGGGCGAGAGCGTCTGGTCGACCAGCAAATATCTGCGCATCGTCCCCGAACTGTTCGCCGCCGCGCGCGAGGAACTGGGCTGGGACGTGCATCTGCTTCACGACATCCACCACCGGCTGACCCCGATCGAGGCCGGGCGGCTCGGCCGCGATCTGGAACCCTATCGTCCGTTCTGGCTGGAAGATGCGACGCCGGCGGAGAACCAGGATGCGTTCCGCCTGATCCGCCAGCACACCACCGCGCCGCTGGCGGTGGGCGAGGTGTTCAATTCGATCTGGGACTGCAAGACGCTGATCGAGGCGCAGCTGATCGATTATATCCGCGCCACCGTCGTCCATGCCGGCGGCCTGACCCATCTGCGCCGGATCGCCGCGCTGGCCGATCTGTATCAGGTCCGCACCGGCTGCCACGGCGCGACCGACCTGTCGCCGGTCGCCATGGCCGCGGCGCTGCACTTCGGCCTGTCGGTCCCCAACTTCGGCATTCAGGAGCACATGCCGCACACCGCGGAGACCGACGCGGTCTTCCCCCACGCCTACACCTTCACGGACGGCATGATGCATCCCGGCGACGCGCCGGGGCTGGGTGTCGACATCGACGAGGCACTCGCCGCAGGCTACGAATACAAGCGCGCCTACCTGCCGGTGAACCGGCTGGAGGACGGGACCTTGTGGAGCTGGTGACGCACCGGCGGCGCGGCGCCGGGCTCAGTCGCCCTTGCGCTGCGCGGCGGTGGCGGCGCGGATCGCCCTGAATTCCGACGCCGCATTCCACTGCGGCCATGCGGTGCTGCCGGCGAGGTCAAAGCCGATCCGGCGGAGCAGGTCGACGTCGGCGGCGGCGCCCGCGAGGTTCCAGTCCGCCGACCAGGCGTCGCAGGTCTGGTGATAGCAGCGCATATAGCCGTCGAGCCAGCGTTGCCCCGCCGCCCGTCCGCCGTCGACCAGATCGGGCGCGCCGCTGATCGCCATCAGCAGCAGCGTCGGCACCCCGCGCCGCGCCAGCGAGAAATGGTCGGCGCGATAGAACAGGCCGCGCTCGGGCAGCGCCTCGGGCGTCACCGTCCGCCCCTGCGCCTTCGCGGCGGCGGCCAGCCGTTCCTCCAGATCGTTCTGCCCGGCGCCGACCAGCAGCACGTCGCGCGCGGGGCCGGCGGTCTGGAGGATGTCGAGCGTCAGGTTGGCGACCGTCTTCGCGGCCGGATAGAGCGGCGCGGCGGCATAGGTTTCCGATCCCAGCAGGCCGCGTTCCTCGCCGGTCCACAACGCGAAGACCTGCGTCCGCGCCGGGCGCGGCGCCTTGGCGGCGGCACGGGCGATCGCCAGCACGCCCGCGGTGCCGAGCGCGTCGTCGTTGGCGCCGGGGCGGATGCGCCGCCCCGCGGCATCGGGCGTGCCCTCGCCATAGGCGTCCCAGTGCGCGCCATACATCACCGTCTCGTCGGGGCGGCTGCGGCCGGTCAGCCTGGCGATGACGTTGCGGCTCTCGGCGCGGGTGACGGCGACGGGCAGGTCGGCGGACAGGCCCTTGCCGCGAAGCGCGACGGGACGAAAATCGGACCGCCGCGCCGCCTTGCGCAATTGCGCGAGGTCGAGCCCGGCATCGGCGAACAGCCGCGTCGCCGCCGCGCCCTCGATCCAGCCCTGCAGGGCGACGCGCGGCGCGGCGGGGGCGGCGACGTCGTAATTCTCGCCGCCGGGCGCGGTGACCGTCGCCCAGCCATAGCCCGCGCCCGCGGTGTCGTGGACGATCAGCGCCGCCACCGCACCGCGTCGTGCCGCCTCCTCGAACTTGTAGGTCCAGCGACCGTAATAGGTCATGCGCCGGTCGCCGAACCGGCCCGCGGCATCGTCGCCCGGCCCCGCCTCGAAATCGGGATCGTTGACCAGGAAGACGGCGACCTTGCCCTTCAGGTCGACGCCCTTGAAATCGTCCCACTGCCGCTCGGGCGCGGACACGCCATAGCCGACGAAGACCAGCGACGCGTCCGTGACGATGGCGCGCGCATCCGGCCGGACGGTGGACAGATAGACGTCGCGCCCCGCGATCAGGGGCCTGCCGTTGGCGCTGACCGCACCGGCGCCGAGCATCGTGCGGATCAGCGGCACCGGCTGCGTCCAGCTGCCGCCGGGGCCACCGGGCTCCAGCCCCGCCGCCTTGAACTGCGCGACCAGCCAGTCGATCGTCTTCGCCTCGCCGGGCGTGCCGGGTGCGCGGCCGCCGAAGGCGTCGGAGGCGAGCGTCTTCACGTCCGCCGACAGGCGATCCGCCGGGATCTGCGCGAACGCGGGCGTCGCCCCCAGTAGGGGGACAGCGGCGAACAGGGCGGCGAAACGGGGCATATCGGGTTCTTCCGTAAGGGGTTGGGCGCCATGCTAATGCCGGCGGCCGGTTCGCGCGAGCCCGATCGTCATGCCGGGGCTGATCGGGCCGGGCCGGGGCGGGGCGGGGCTGGGACAATCCGTCTCATCGACAACGCCCGTCGGTCAGCGCAGGCCCCGTCGATGGAACAGCCCCCCACCCCCGAACCGATCGAACCCCCGCGCGATGCGTTTCGCTGGATCCTGCGCTGCGGGTGGAAGGGGCTCTGTCCGCGTTGCGGCGAGGGACGCATGTTCCGATCCTGGCTCAGGATCGTCGACCGCTGCGACCGTTGCGGCCTCGACTATCGCTTCGCCGCGCCCGACGACGGCCCGGCGTTCTTCTCGCTCTGCATCATCGCGCTGCCGCTGATCTTCTTCGTCGTGTGGCTGCAGGTCGCGTTCGACCCGCCCTGGTGGGTCCACCTCGTCACCTCGGTCCCGTTCATGGCGCTCGGCACGCTGCTGCCGCTACGACCGTTGAAGGGCTGGCTGGTCGCGTCGCAATTCGTCAACCGCGCGCAGGAGGCGGGGACGCAGGCGCTGTGGTCGCAACTCCACGGCAGCGATCCGAAGGCGAACGACTTCGATCAGTGATACGCCGTCCGCCGGATCGCCGCGATATAGGCGTGCGCGGCGGCGTCGATCGTGAACGCCTGCGCCTGCGCGCGTCCGGCCGCCACGTCGACCGCCATCGTCCGCGCCGCGGCGATGCCCGCGGCGAAGGCGTCGACATCCCCCTGCGCGACGATCAGCCCGAGCCGCCCGTCGTCGAGCACCGATCGCACGCCGGACCCGCAATCGGTCGCGACGATGCCGAGGCCGGCGGCGAGCGCCTCGATCAGCACCGCCGGCACACCTTCGTATCGTGACGACAGCAGCAACACGTCCTGCTCGCGCATCACCGCGGCGGCGTTGGGGACGTGGCCGAGGAAGGCGACCTGCGTTGCGATGCCGAGGCGCGTCGCCTGCTGCTCCAGCCGCGCCCGCAACGGACCGTCGCCGACGATCGTCAGCCGGTCGCCGGGTCGCGCCGCCTGCGCGAAGCCGGCGATCAGCGTCGCCGGGTCCTTTTGCGCGACCAGCCGCCCGACCGCGACATAGCGCGTGCCGTCGTCCCGCGCGGTGCGGACGACCGGTGCCGGCAGCGCATCGATCGCGGGATCGGGGATCACCGTGCGCGGCACCGGCCCCAGATAGCGGTCGACGTCGGGCAGGATCGCGGCGTCCATCACGATCCAGCGATCGACGAAACGCGCCTGCACCCGCAGCCACAGCCGCCAGAACGGCCGCGCCGCCGCGGGCATGTCGGCCCGTGCCAGATCGTTGCTGATCTTGACGATCACCGGCGGGCAGCGCCGCCCGAAGCGCAGCTTCATCGCACCCGCGACGATCGTATAGGTGTTGCCCGCGCAGAACAGCGCGTCCGGCGCGGTGCGGCGGATCTCGGCGGGCAGCCGCGCGATCATCCACATGGTCTCCCACCAGGCGCTGCCGCACCGCGGCTGCGGCGGAACGCGATAGGCGAGGCCGGCGGCCAGCTCGTCGCGCAACGCGCCGTCGCTCCGCCCCATGAACAGCGGCGCATCGACCCCCATCGCCCGCCAGCGCGCGACCAGCCGCAGTGCGACCCGCTCGACCCCGCCGGGTTCGAAACTGTGGAGGAAGGTCAGGATGCGCATGCATGCGTCCCGATGGCCGAGGTCGGCAGGGCAGGGCGCCCCTCCGTCCGTCGGCGATAGACCAGCCGCATCCGCGCAGGGCCGGTGCAGATGCGCGCGGCAAGGACGTAATCCGCCGCCAGCGCGGCGTCGAGGATGCGGCGCGTCACCGGGTTGCCGCCCGCGAAATGCGGCCAGTCGTCGACGATCGCGACCGGCCGCGTCGCGAGGATGCGGCGGACCTCGCGGGCCGGATCGACCCCCAGTGCCGCGGGACGCGATTCCTCCTGCGTGGCGAGATGGCCGGGGAAGGGCCAGCGCGTCGGCAGGCACGACCCGGTCAGCATGTAGAGCGCGGGATAGCCGTCATAGACGTAGATACAGCCCGCCCCCTCGACCCGCGCGGCGCGCGCGACTGCCGCCGCCGCATCCGCGCCGCCCTTGTGCCGCGCGCTGACCGCCAGCACCGCCTGTCCGCCGATCAGGCCGACGCCGGCGAGCGCCAGCCCGGCGATGCGGCGGCGGCGGCCGGAATCGATGCTGCGTGCGAGCAGGCACATCAGTGGCGGCAGCAGCGGCATGGCATAATGCGGGCTGGCGAACCGACAGTAGAGCAGCACGCCCGCAGCCGAGGCGACGAGCCAGCCGAGCAGGAAGCGATCGCGCGTCGATCCACCTCGATTCCGCCAGCTGGTCGCCGCAAGCAGCAGCGGCAGCGCGAGGATGCCGAGGATCGCCGCCAGCCCCTCCAGCTGCGTCGCGACGCCGCCACGCCCCTGCGCCAGCACCGACAGGAAGTTGGCGAAGACGAACGCCCGCGCCTGCCCGATCGCGGCATAGGCGGCGAAGGCGGCGAGCGTCGGCAGCAGCGCCAGCGCGATCCAGAGTGCGATCGATCGCGCCAGCCGCGCACCGCGCTGCCCGGCCTGCCAGCCGAGCGCGATCAGCCAGCAGCCGAAGAAGACGCCCTCCACGGCCACGCTATACTTGATCTGCAATGCTACGCCGACGAGCATCATCGCTCCCGCCCCGGCGCGCAGCGGATCGTCGCCGTGCCGCACCGTCAGGATCAGCGCCGCGGCGGCGACCATCGGCAGGTTGTAGAAGACCGGCGACTGGCCGCCTTCGCCCTCCATGAAATTCAGCCACAGGATATAGAGCGCCGCGGCGATCAGCGCGGCAACGCGGCCGGCGTAACCCCGCGCGATCGCGTGGATCAGCAGCGCGGTCGCCACCACGCTGGCGAGCGCGACGAGCTTGTATTGCACGAAGCCGTCGCCCCCCAGCGCCCGCGCGGCGGCGAAGATCAGGAACAGGCCGACCGGCTTGCGATCGAAGATGTCGACATAGGGGATCGCGCCGTGCCGCAGCCGGTCGCCGACCAGCAGGTAGAATTGCTCGTCGAAGCCGATCACCGGATTGCCGAACGTCTGCGCCCGCGCGACCAGCGCGACCGCGAGCAGGAGGAGCAAGACCCCCGCACGGCTGTCGAGCGACGGGAAGCGGGGACGGGAAGCAGGCGGCACCGCGATGATCCTGGGTGAAGGCGGGGGTCGTGTGCCGCCAATCGCTGCCGGGGGCAATCGGGAAAGGACGTCGGCAAGGCTTCCCTTGCACCGCCGCGCCCGGCAAAAGGCGATCGGCCCTTTTTGCTGGATGATCCGCCGTGATGAAAAGCCTCTGCCGTTTCGCCCTGCTGGCATCGCTGGCGCTGCCCGCCGTGACCGCTGCGCAGCAGGCGCCCGGGGTCGTTACGCGCGTGCGGTCGCCGGCCGACATCTACGGCCCGCTGTTCGGCGCGGTGCAGCAGCAGCGCGTGTTCGCGGACGGCAAGACCTTCGTCGACGCGGTGCCGAAGCGCGACCCCGCCGCGATCCTCGCCGATTATGCGCGCACCCGCCCGCAGGGGCCGGCGCTCAAGGCGTTCGTGCTCGCCAATTTCATCGTGCCCGGAGAGAACGACCGCGGCACCACCGACCTGCGCACCCATGTCCGCACATTGTGGCCGCAGCTCGTCCGCCAGCCGGTCGTGCCGGTTGCGGGCAGCTCGGCGCTGCCGCTGCCCGCGCCCTATGTGGTCCCCGGCGGTCGTTTCCGCGAAATCTATTACTGGGACAGCTATTTCACCATGCTGGGGCTGGAGGTCGACGGCCAGCAGCCGCTCGTCGAATCGATGCTCGACGATTTTTCCAGCCTGATCGAACGCTACGGCCATATCCCCAACGGCACGCGCACCTATTATCTCTCGCGCTCGCAGCCGCCCTATTTCGCGCTGATGCTCGACCTGTCGGAGAACAAGGACCCGGCGGTGGCGGCGCGGCGGCTGAAGGCGTTGCAGGCGGAACATGCCTTCTGGATGAAGGGCGCGACCTGCGTCACCGCCACCGCCGCCTGCCTGCGCGTCGTCCGCATGCCCGACGGCAGCATGCTCAACCGCTATTACGACGATCGCGACACCCCCCGCGACGAATCCTATGCCGAGGACGTCGCGACCGCCGCGCAGGCCGCACCGCGCGCTCCCACCGCGACGCAGCGCGACCTGCGTGCCGGCGCGGAGAGCGGCTGGGATTTCAGCTCGCGCTGGCTGCGCGATCCGAAGGCGCTCGCGACGATCCACACCACCGACATCGTCCCGATCGACCTCAACAGCCTGATGTACGCCATGGAACGCCGCATCGCCGATCGCTGCGCCGCCGTCGCCGACACCGCCTGCGCAACGCGCTATGCGGGACTGGCGACGCGGCGCAAGGCGGCGATCGACAGGTATCTGTGGCAGGCGAAACCGGCGCGCTACGCCGACTGGGACCTGTCGAGCGGCAAGCCCACTGCGAGCGTCAACGCCGCGATCCTCTATCCCCTGTTCGTCGGCATCGCCTCGTCGGCGCAGGCGAAGGCGGTCGCCGCGACGACGCGCACGGCGCTGCTCGCGGAAGGGGGCCTGCGCACGACGACGCTGCGCACCGGGTTGCAATGGGACGAGCCCAACGGCTGGGCGCCGCTGCAATGGGTGGCGATCGCCGGACTCGCCGCCAACGGCGAGCCGGCGCTGGCGAAACAGGTCGCGACGCGCTGGCTCGGCACGGTGCAGGCGGCCTATGCCGACACCGGCAAGATGCTGGAAAAGTACAATATCGAGGAGCGCACCCCGGGCGGCGGCGGCGAATATCCGGTGCAGGACGGCTTCGGCTGGACCAACGGCGTCACCAGCGCGATCCTCGACCGCTATCCCGATCTGGCAGGCAAGACCGACCGATAGGACGGGTCCGGAGGAAAGCGCTGCAACGGCAGCACCATGCCTGCCGCGACAAAATAGGTCGTGTCCATCGCCGCCGCGACCTGCTGGTTGAGCCGCCCCGCCGCGTCGCGGAACGCGCGGCCGAGCGGGTGGACGGGGACGATGCCCAGCCCGACCTCGTTGGTCACGACGTACAGCGGCAGCGGGCAGGCCGCGAACGCCGCCAGCAGCGCATCGGCCCGCTCGGCAAGGTCGTGGTCGCCGAGCATCAGGTTGCTCAGCCACAGCGTCAGGCAGTCGACCAGCACCGCGCCTCCCTCCGTACAGGCGCGAATCGCCTCGGGCAGCAGCACGGGGCATTCTACCGTCTGCCACCGCCCGCCGCGATCGGCGCGGTGGTGCGCGATCCGGTCGGTCATCTCGTCGTCATGCGCTTCTGCGGTCGCGAGGTAGTGGAGCGCGCCGTCATGCGCCTCCGCCGCGGCCTGTGCGATACGGCTCTTGCCCGAACGGGCCCCGCCGAGGAACATCGTCTTCATCTTGCTTTCGCCCCGTCCCGGCCCTAGGGGCGCGTTTGCGACAGGTTCCCAGAGATGGGATGAAAAGGGAACCCGGAAGCGAGCGTTTTGGTCGCTCGCCATCCGGGGCTGCCCCCGCAACTGTGACCGGCGAGCCTTGCTCCCCTCGTGTGCCACTGGATCATCGACGATCCGGGAAGGCCGGGCAAGGCGACGACCCGGAAGCCAGGAGACCTGCCCGTCGCGGTTGTCCTTCGTGCGGACGGGGTGTTCCCGCGCGATCGAGGGTTTCCTCGCGTGACGACGTCGTTGGGGTCGTGCGCGACGGACCGTCGGTCCGGCGAACCGTCATGCGTGTCCCCGTCCATGCTACGAGGGGGGACTATCGTGAAGACCTACGCCTATCTGATCCTGCTGCCGTGCATCGCGGCGGCGACACCCGCCGTCGCGCAGAGCGCGCAGTCGACCACCGGCCTCGAACAGGCCGCCGACGCCGGCACCGACATCCTCGTCACCGCCAACCGCGAGGCGCGGCCCGCGTCCACCGTCGGCCAGGCGGTGACCGTGCTCGACACCGCGACGATCACGCAGCGGCAGGCGGTCACCGTCTCCGACCTGCTGCGCCAGACGCCCGGCGTCACCGTGGTGCGCAACGGCGGCGTCGGCACCACCACCTCGGTCAACATCCGCGGCGCGGAGAGCGACCAGACCGTCGCGCTGATCGACGGCATCAAGCTCAACGATCCGTCCTCGCCCGGAGGCGGCTTCAACTTCGGCAGCCTGCTGATCGGCAACATCGCCCGTATCGAGGTGCTGCGCGGCGCCCAATCGGTGCTGTGGGGCAGCCAGGCGATCGGCGGCGTCGTCAACCTCATCACCCGCCAGCCGACCGAGCAGCTGAGCGTCAACGCCCGCGCCGAGGGCGGCTGGCACGAGACGGGGCAGGCGTTCGCCAACGTTTCGGGCAAGAGCGGCCCGGTGTCGGCGAGCCTCGGCGGCGGCTATTACACCACCGACGGCATCTCGACCTATGCGCCCGGCCCGGAACGCGACGGCTTCCGCAACTACAGCGCGAACGGCAGCGTCGGCATCGCGCTCGCGCAGAACGTGTCGGTCGACCTGCGCGGCTTCTACGCGAACGGCCGCACCGATATCGACGGCTTCCCCGCGCCGCGCTTCGTGTTCGGCGATACCCGCGAATATGGCGAAAGCGAGCAGTGGATCGGCTATGCCGGCCTCAACGCCGCATTGTTCGACGGCCGCTTCCGCAACCGCTTCGGCTATGCGCACACCGACAGCGACCGTCGCAACGTCGACCCCGACGGCACCCCGACCGAGACGTTCCGCGGTATCGGCCGCAACGACCGGCTCGAATATCAGGGGACGATCGACGTCACCTCCGCGGTGTTCGCGACCTTCGGTGCGGAGCGTGAGGTGTCGCGCTTCTCGACGTCGAGCTACGGCGGTCCGGTGACGCGTGGCCGCGCGCGCATCTTCAGCGTCTACGGCCAGGTCGCCGTCACCCCGATCGCCGGGCTGACCGGCACTGCGGGCGTGCGTCACGACGATCACAACATCTTCGGTGGCGCGACGACCTTTTCGGGCAGCGGTGTCTATTCGCCCAACGGCGGCGCGACCGCGTTGCGTGCCAGCTATTCGGAAGGGTTCAAGGCGCCGACGCTGTACCAGCTGCAGAGCGAATACGGGAACACCGCGCTCGATCCCGAACGCTCGCACGGCTGGGACGCCGGCGTGACGCAAAAGGCACTGGGCGGTGCGGTCGAGGCGAGCGCGACCTATTTCCGGCGCACTTCGTCCGACCTCATCACCTTCGTCTCGTGCGGGCGCCCGCTGACCGGCATCTGCACCGGCAAGCCCAACGGCACCTATGACAATATCGCCCGTGCCCGCGCGCAGGGCGTCGAGCTGTCGCTGCTGCTGCGCCCGGTTGAGGCGCTGACGTTCAGCGCCGCCTATACCTATCTGGACGCGACGAACCGTTCGACCGGCACCGCCAATTTCGGTCGCGATCTTGCCCGCCGACCGGACGACAGCGTCACGGTCAACGCCGATTACCGCTTCCCGTTCGGCCTTGCCGCCGGCGCGACGATCACTGCGATCGGCGACAGCTTCGACAATGCCTCCAATGCGCGCCGGCTCGACGGATACGTCGTCACCGACGTGCGTGCGTCCTTCCCGATCGGCGCCCATTTCGAGGTATACGGCCGCGTCGAGAACGTCTTCGATGCGCGCTACCAGACGATCTACCAATATGGGCAGCCGGGTCGCGGCGCGTTCGGCGGCATCCGCCTGACCTACTGACTGTGATCGACCCTCGCGTCCTCGCCACCTTCTGCGCCCATGGCGGGCGGGTGGCGGCGGCGCGCGCGGCGTTCGGGGGCGGGGCTGAGGACTGGATCGATCTGTCGACCGGCATCGCCCCCTGGTCGTGGCCGGTCGCCGGCGTGCCGCCCGGCCTCGATCATCTGCCCGAACCGGCGGCGATCGCCGCGCTGGAAGCCGCCGCGGCGCAGGCGTTCGGGGTCGCCAATCCCGCCGGCGTGATTGCGGTGCCGGGGACCGACCTCGCGCTGCGCCTGCTCGCCGGCCTGGTGCCGGCGACGCGCGTGGCGGTGCTGCACCCGGGCTATGCCGGCCATCGCGCTTCATGGCCCGCGGCCGATCCGGTCGCCGACCTGCCCGCGGCCGATCACGACCTGTTCGTGCTCGCCAGCCCCGCCAACCCCGACGGCCGGGTCACCGATCCCGCCACGCTGCGAGCGCTCGCCGACCGCTGCACCGTCGTCGTCGACGAAGCCTATGCCGATCCTGCCCCCGGCCTCTGTCCACACGCCTCGGACCGCCTGATCGTGCTCCGCTCCTTCGGCAAATTCTATGGCCTCCCCGGCCTCCGCCTCGGCTTCGTCGTCACCGGCCCGCAGCTGGCGGCGCAGGTTCGCGCGATGATCGGCGACTGGCCGGTATCCGGCCCCGCGGTGGCGATCGGCGCGGCGGCCTATGCCGATGGCGGCTGGCGTCGTGCGCAGCAGGCGCGGATCGCGGAGGCGGGCGTGCTGCTCGACGACCTGCTCGCCGGCGCCGGCCTCTCCATCGTCGGCGCAGCGCCCTTGTTCCGGCTGGTGGCGTGCCGCGACGACCTGTTCGCGACGCTGGCACGCCACGCGATCCTGACCCGCCCGTTCGCCGACCGGTCCGACCGGCTGCGCATCGGCCTGCCGCGCGGCGCTGCCGCACTTACCCGCCTCGCCACCGCTCTCGACGGATATCGCCCATGACCCCTGCCGACGACGCGACCGATTACACCCGCCACAATGCCCGCATGGCCCGCGTCGCCGCGGCGCGCGAGAAGATGCAGGCGCGCCGCACGCTCGAACGCGGCCTGCTGATCGTCCATACCGGCAATGGCAAGGGCAAGTCCTCCTCCGCCTTCGGCATGGCGATCCGCAGCATCGGCTGGGGGCTGAAGGTCGCGATCCTGCAATATGTGAAGGGCAAGTGGGAGACGGGCGAGCGCAACTTCTTCGAGGCGCATCCCGACCTCGCGACGTTCGAGGTGATGGGCGAGGGCTTCACCTGGGACACGCAGGACCGCGCGCTCGACATCGCCGCGGCGCGCGCGGCCTGGGAACGGTCGAAGGCGATGATCCTCGACCCCGGAATCGATTTCGTCATCCTCGACGAACTCAACATCGTGCTGCGCGACGACACGCTGCCGATCGCCGAGATCGTCGCCTTCCTGCAGGAGCGCCCGCTCACCAAGCATATCTGCATTACCGGCCGCAACGCCAAGCCGGAACTGCTCGCGATCGCCGACCTCATCACCGACTTCACCGAGGTCCGCCATCCGTACAAGGCGGGCTTCAAGGCGCAGCGCGGGGTCGAATATTGATGCGGCGGCTGCTCGCCCTCGCGGCGCTGCCGCTACTGTCGGCCGCGCCGGTGCGGAGTCCGCGCATCGTCTCGATCAACCCGTGCATCGACGCGGTGCTGATGCACGTCGCCGATCCCGGCCAGGTCGCCGGGATCAGCCATTATTCGCAGGATTCGCGCGCGACCTCGATCCCGCTCGCGCAGGCGGCGCGCTTCAAGGCCACCTCCGGCACCGCGGAGGAGGTCGTCGCGCTCGCCCCCGACGTGGTGATGAGCGGACCGCATGTCGCGCCGGCGACGATCGCGGCGCTGAAGCGGATGCATATCCGCCTGGTGCAATATCCGGTGCCCGATTCGGTCGCGGAGAGCGAGGAGCAGGTACGCGACATCGCCCGCATCGCTGGTCATGCGGGCCGGGGCGATGCGCTGGCGGCACGGATCGCTGCGGCGGTGCGTCCGGTGGCGTCAAAGCCTGTCCCGGCGCTAATCTGGCAATCGGGCGGGCTGGTGCCGGGGGCGGGAACGCTGCCCGACGAACTGCTCGCCCTTGCCGGCTTCCGCAATATGAGCGCGGTCTATGGCCTCAAGAAATGGGACGTGCTGCCGCTCGAATATCTGATCGCGCAGCCGCCGCGCGTGCTGCTGTCGGTCGGCGCGGCGGAGGTCGGCGAGGACCGGCTGACCTCGCATCCGGCGGTGCGACGGCTGGCGGCACGGATCGCGGTCGCGCCCTATCCGACGCGGCTGATGAATTGCGGCGGACCGACGATCGTCGCCGCGATGGTGCGGTTGCGACAGATACGGCGGGGGATCGGCGCATGACGCGGCTCAATATGCTCCTGGGCGTCGGCCTGCTGTTCGCCGCAGCGCTGTCGGTGGCGACGGGCAAGGTGTGGGTGCCGTGGGATGCCTGGACCGCGGCCGATCCGCGCTCGATCATCATCGTCGAACTGCGCCTGCCGCGCACGCTGCTGGCGCTGCTGGTCGGCGCCGCGCTGGGGCTGTCGGGTGCGGTGATGCAGGGCTATCTGCGCAATCCGCTCGCCGATCCGGGCCTGTTCGGCGTGTCGTCGGGCGCGGCGCTCGGCGCGGTGCTGTCGCTCTATTTCGGCTATGCTGCGCAGGCGTGGCTGCTGCCCGGGTTCGCGCTGGCGGGGGCGGGGGCGACGATGGCGCTGCTCGCGCTCATCGCGGGACGCTCGGGCAGCCTGATCCTGTTCACGCTGGCGGGGATGATCCTGACCAGCATCGCCGGATCGATGACCGCGCTCGCGATCAGCCTCGCGCCGACGCCGTTCGTGTCGTCGCAGATCGTCACCTGGCTGATGGGCGCGCTGACCGACCGCAGCTGGGACGACGTGACGATCGCGCTGCCGCTGGTCGCGCTGGGTGCGATGCTGCTGGCGACCACCGCGCGGTCGCTCGACGCGCTGACGCTCGGCGAGCAGGCGGCGCGTTCGATCGGCGTCGATCCGGGGCGGTTGCAGGCCCTGGTGATCGCCGGGGTCGCGCTGACCGTCGGCGCGGCGGTGGCGTCGGCCGGGGTGATCGGCTTCGTCGGCCTCATGGTCCCGCATCTCGTCCGCCCGCTCGCCGGCAACCGGCCCTCGGCGATCCTGCTGCCCTCCGCTCTGGGTGGCGCCTTGTTGCTGACGCTCGCGGATTGCCTTGTGCGGCTGCTGCCGACGGTCAGCGAATTGCGGCTTGGCATCGCGATGTCGATGCTCGGCGGACCGTTCTTCCTCTATCTGCTGGTCGCGATGCGCCGGAGGCTCGCATGACCGCGCTGACCGCCGATGCCATCGGCCTGTCGCTCGGCGGCAACCGCGTCCTTGATGGCATCAGCGTCGCGTTCCGTCGCGGCCGCGTCACCGCCCTGCTCGGCCCGAACGGTGCGGGCAAGAGCAGCCTGCTGTCCTGCCTCGCAGCCTTGCGCGCGCCAGATAGCGGCGCGGCCCGGCTCGACGGCACCGACGTCGCCGGCCTCGACCGGCGCGAGCGAGCGCGGCGGATCGGTTTCCTACCGCAGGCCGCCGACGTGCATTGGGACGTCGACGTCGCCACATTGGTCGGCCTCGGCCGCCTGCCGCATCACGGCCGCTGGGGCGCCGGTGCCGCCGATCGTACTGCGGTCGAGCGCGCGCTCGCGGCGACCGACATGACCGCGCTGCGCACCCGCGGGGTCGAGCGGCTGTCCGGTGGCGAGCGCGGCCGCGCGCTGCTCGCCCGCGTGCTGGCCGGCGAACCCGACTGGCTGCTCGCCGACGAACCGCTCGCCAGCCTCGACCCCGCGCACCAGCTCGACGTGCTCGCGCGGCTGCGCGCCGTCGCCGATGCGGGCAGCGGCGTCGTGCTGGTGCTGCACGACCTCCATCTCGCCGCGCGGATCGCCGACGATGCGGTGCTGATGCGCGGCGGTGGCATCGTCGCCGCCGGCCCCGCCGACGCCGTGCTGACCGCGCCGCTGATCGCCCAGGCCTATGGCGTCGACGTCGAGATCGGCGTCACCCCCGGCGGCCAGCGCTTCATCCTGCCGATCGCGCGGTGAACGCTGCGGCGCTCCTGCTCGCGACACTGATCGCGGAGGCGGCGCTGGGCTATCCGCGCCGCTGGCCGCATCCGGTGCAGGCGGCGGGCGGGCTGATCGCGGGCTGCGAGCGGCGCTGGAACCGCGGCGGGCCGACGCGGCAGCGGCTGGCGGGGGTGGCGCTGTTGCTGACCCTCGTCACGCTCGCCGCCGCGCTCGGCTGGATCGTCCAGCATGTCGCGGGCGAGGGCTGGGGCCTGGTCGCGGTCGTGCTGGTCGCCACCACCGGCCTCGCGCAGCGCAGCCTGCACGATCACGTCGCCGCGGTGCTCGCGCCGCTGGCCACGGGCGACCTGCCCGCCGCGCGCCGGGCGGTGGCGATGATCGTCGGTCGCGACACCGCTGCGCTGGATGAGGCGGGCATTGCCGCCGCCGCGATCGAAAGCCTCGCGGAAAGCTTCTGCGACGGCGTCGTCGCGCCCGCCGCCGGGTTGCTCATCGCAGGCCTGCCGGGCCTGTTCCTTGTCAAGGTGATCAACACCGCCGATTCGATGGTCGGCCACCGCACGCCGCGGCTGCTGTGGTTCGGCTGGGCCTGCGCCCGCGCCGACGATGTCGTCAATTGGCTGCCCGCGCGGCTGTCGGGCGCGCTGATCTGCCTCGCCGGGCCCGGCGGCTGGCGGACGATGGTCCGCGATGCCCGTCACCACGCCTCGCCCAACGGCGGCTGGCCGGAGGCGGCGATGGCGGGGGCGCTCGGCCGACGGCTGGGCGGCGCGGTCACCTATGACGGCGAGCCGGCGATGCGCGCGGTCCTCGGCAACGGGCCGGCGGCGTCGGTTGCCGACCTCGGCCGGGCCTTGCGCGTCTACCGGCGTGCCTGCATCGGCCTGTTGATCGCAACGGGAGCCGTCGCATGGGCGCTGTGATGCTGCAGGGAACCGGCTCCGACGTCGGCAAGTCGGTGCTGGTCGCCGGCCTCTGCCGCGTGTTCGCCAACCGCGGCCTCGCCGTCCGCCCGTTCAAGCCGCAAAACATGTCGAACAACGCCGCGGTCACCGCCGACGGCGGCGAGATCGGCCGCGCGCAGGCATTGCAGGCGATCGCCGCGCGCGTCGCGCCCACCACCGACATGAACCCGGTGTTGCTCAAGCCGCAGAGCGACCGCACCGCGCAGCTCGTCGTCGGCGGCCGGGTGCGCGGCACGATGGGGCCGGGCGACTATCGCCGTCGCAAGCCCGATCTGCTTGCCGAGGTCATGGCCGCCTACCGCCGCCTGTCGGCGCAGGCGGACATCGTCGTGGTCGAGGGCGCGGGTTCGCCGGCGGAGATCAACCTGCGCGCCGGCGACATCGCCAACATGGGCTTCGCACGCGCCGCGGGCGTGCCGGTGGTGCTGGTCGGCGATATCGACCGCGGCGGCGTCATCGCGTCGCTGGTCGGCACCCGCACGGTCATCGACCCCGCCGATGCGGCGATGATCCACGGCTTCATCGTCAACAAGTTCCGCGGCGACCTGTCGCTGTTCGACGATGGCCTGACGGAGATCGCGAACCGCACCGGCTGGCGCAGCATCGGCGTCGTGCCGTGGCTGGCCGATGCCGCGCGCCTGCCCGCGGAGGATGCGGTGGCGCTGGGGCGCGACACGGCGGCGGGCGAGGGCGCGCTGGTCGCGGTGCCGATGCTGTCGCGGATCGCCAATTTCGACGACATGGACGCGCTGGCGCACGAACCCGGCATCCGGCTGGCGATGATCCCGCCCGGCGAACCGATCCCCGGCGATGCCGCCTGGGTGCTGCTGCCCGGGACCAAGGCGACGATCGCCGACCTCGGCTTCCTCCGCGCGCAGGGCTGGGACGTCGACATCGCCGCGCACGTCCGCCGCGGCGGCCGCGTGCTCGGCATCTGCGGCGGCTATCAGATGCTCGGCCGCACCGTCGCCGATCCGGAGGGGATCGAGGGCGAGGCCGGGACGGTCGCCGGGCTCGGCCTGCTGCCGATCGATACGGTGATTGCCGCCGACAAGCGGACGCGCGCGGTGATCGGCACCTTTGCCGGATCGGACGCGGGCTTCGCGGGCTACGAGATCCATGCCGGGGTCACCCAAGTCGATCCCGGCACGCCGCCGCTGCTCCGATTCGACGACGATACGTCCGACGGCGCCGTCGCGCGCGATGGCCGGATCGCCGGCTGCTACGTCCACGGCCTGTTCGACCGCGCCACCGCACGCGCGCATTTGATCGCACCCCTCGGCATCGGCTCGGACGGGTTCGACCGGCACGAGGTGATCGACGCCGCACTCGACGGGATCGCCGCTACGCTGGAACGCGCGCTCGACATCGACGCGCTCATCGCCCTTGCAAGGATCGCCGCATGACCGAAGCCGACGTACGGGCGCATCTCGACGCGCTCGCCAAGCCGCGCGGCAGCCTCGGCCAGCTGGAGGAACTCGCGGTCCGGCTCGCGCTGACCCAGCAGCGGATCGACGCGCGCAGCCACCCGCGGCGGATCGTACTGTTCGCGGGCGATCACGGCTGCGTCGCCGACGGCGTGTCGGCCTGGCCGTCGGCGGTGACGGGCATGATGGTCGCGACGATCCTGGCGGGGCGGGCGACCAGCAACGCCCTCGCCCGCGCGCACGACTGCCCGTTGCGGCTGGTCGATGTCGGGGTCGCCGGCCCGCACGTCGCCGCGCCGCCGGCGTTCTTCCGCGATGCCCGCGTCGCCAACGGCACCGCCAGCCTCGCGCATGGCGCAGCGATGGACGTGGGGGCGTTCGAGGCGGCATGGCAGGTCGGCGCGGATGAGGCCGATCGCGCGGCGGACGACGGCGCGGCGGTGCTGATCGCGGGCGAGATGGGCATCGGCAACACGACCCCCGCGGCCGCGCTGACGGCGCTGCTGACGGGTACGTCCGCCGCCGATGCGGTCGGCCGCGGGGCAGGCGCCGACGACGCGATCCTCATGGCGAAGACGCGTATCGTCGCCGATGCCGTCGCTCGCGCGGCACCGTCGCACGCCACTGACCCGATCCGTGCGATCGCCGCGGTCGGCGGTTATGAGATCGCGGCGATGGCGGGGTTCTTTGCGCGCGGCGCAGCGCGTGGCGCGACGCTCCTGCTCGACGGCTATGTCGCCACCGCCGCGGCGCTGGTCACCGAGCGGCTCGCGCCCGGCACCGCGACGGCAATGATCGCCGGGCATCGCTCCGCCGAGCCGGGCCATGCCGCCGCGCTCGCCCATCTCGGCCTCGATCCGCTGCTCGACTGGGGCATGCGGCTGGGCGAGGGCAGCGGCGCCCTCGTCGCGCTGCCGCTGCTCGATGCCGCCGCGGCGGTGCTGAACGACGTCGCGCGGCTCGACGCGATCGGTGCAGAGCGGGCCGACTGACATGGGCCGCGCACCGGTCTGGGCGCCGCCGCTGCTGGCGGTGCAATTCCTCACCCGGTTGCCGGTGCCGGTCCTCGCGCGCCTGACGCCCGAACAGGCCGCGGACGGACTGGCCCGTGCGATGGCGTGGCTGCCGCCGGTCGGCACATTGATCGGATCGGCGACCGCGGCCGCGTTCGTCGCCGCGGGCCAATGGTGGCCGCCGCTGCTCGCCGCCTTGCTCGCGCTGGCGCTCGAGGCGTTGCTCACCGGAGCGTTCCACGAGGATGCCGTCGCCGATTTCTGCGATGCCTTCGGCGGCACCGCGCGCGGCGAGGCGGCGCTGCGGATCATGCGAGACAGCCGCATCGGCAGCTATGGCGCGCTGGGGCTCGGCCTCGCGGTAGCCATGCGCGTCGCCGCGATCGTCGCGCTGCTGCCCGCGCTTGCGGTCGCGGCCATCGTCGGAGCGGCGACGCTCGCCCGGCTGTGCGCCATATTGCTCGCCGCGATCCTGCCCGCGGCGCAGGCGGATGGCGCCGCCGCGCGGATGGGCAGCGGTATGCCGCCGCGCCGCGTCGCGCTGGCGCTGCTGCTCGCAATACCCGGACTGCTGCCGCTGGCGATCCTGCGCCCGACCGCGCTGCTGGCCGCGGCGGTCGTAACCGCGCTGCTGCTCTGGTGGCTCGCCCGCTTCCTGCGCGCGCGGATCGGCGGCAGCACCGGCGACTGCCTCGGCTTTGCCGCCTATATGGCGCAGCTTCTGGCGCTGCTCGCGGCGGCAACGTGACCGCACGCGTCCTCGTCGTCCGGCACACCGAGGTTGCCAGAGCGTGGTCGGGGCGCTGCTACGGCCGGTCCGACATGGGGCTGAGCCGCGCCGGCACCATTGCGATGCGAATGCTGGCGGAGCAGCTCGCCGCGCAATCCTTCACGACCATCGTCCATTCCGGCGCGATCCGCACGCGCCTGCTCGCCGGGCGGATCGCACGCCTCACCGGCCGGCCGCTGGTCGCCGATCCCCGCTGGCTGGAGCGCGACTTCGGCACATGGGAGGGGCGGCGCTGGCACGCGATCTGGCGCGAGACCGGCAACCTGATGGACCGAATGATGACCGATCCCGCCGGCTTCCACCCCGGCGGCGGCGAGAGCGGGCAGGACCTCGCCACCCGCGCCCGCGCCGCATGGGATGCGCTGCCGACCGACGCCGATACGTTGGTCGTCAGCCACGGCGGCCCGATCGCCGCCCTGTGCACGCTGTTCGCCGGCCAGCCGCTGGAGCGGATGATCGATGCCGTGCCGCCGTGCGGCAGCTGGCTCCTGCTGCCGCGCCAGAGTCGGGTCTAGCGCACCACGCGCAGGCCGCCGCCATGACCGCGCGGCAGGTGGAGCAATTCGTCGACCCGCGCTGCCAGGTCGATCTGGCGGAACGGCTTGGCCAGACGCGGCACGTCGGCAGGCACGTCGGCGCCGGTCGCGGCATAGCCGGTGATGAGCAGCGCGGGCAGGCCATGGCCGGTATCGCGCAGCTCGGCGATCAGCGCCGCGCCGGTCATGCCCGGCATCAGATAATCGGTGACCAGCAGCTCGACGTCGACACCGCCGCGGATCGCCGCCAGCGCCTGGCTGCCAGACGCCGCCTCGATCACCTGATAGCCGATGTCGCGCAGCATGTCGGCGGTGGCGGTGCGCACGATCTCCTCGTCGTCGACCAGCAGCACCTTGGCGGCGCGGCGCGCGGGGACCGGTTCGCTGCGCCGGTCGGCGGCGGCGCTCGGCTGGTCCAGCGTCACCGGCAGCCACAGTTCGACGCGCGTGCCGCGTCCCGCCTCGCTCGCCAGCGTCAGCGTGCCGCCCGATTGCGCGGCGAGGCCATGGATCATCGACAGGCCCAGCCCGGTCCCCTTGCCGACGCCCTTGGTCGAGAAGAACGGCTCGGTCGCCCGCGCCAGCGTCGCCTTGTCCATGCCGATGCCGGTATCGCTCGCCATGATCCGCACGTAGCGCCCGGCGGTGAGCGTCACCGCGTTGCGCGCGTCGACCTCGGCGGCGGCGACGGTGATCGTCAGCTGCCCGCCGCCCGGCATCGCGTCGCGCGCGTTGATCGCGAGGTTGAGCAGTGCCAGCTCCAGCTGGTTGGGATCGACCCGCGCCGGCGGCAGGTCGCCCGGCACCTCCAGCACCACCCGGACCGTCGGGCCGAGCGAGCGGCGGATCAGATCGGCCATGCCGTCGATCAGCGCGCCGATATCGACCGCGACTGGCTGCAACGCCTGCCGCCGCGCGAAGGCGAGCAGCCGCTGCGTCAGCGTCGCCGCGCGCTCCGCCGCCTGCAGCGCGCCGCCGACCATCCGCTGCGTCCGCTCGTCGTCCTTGTGGCGGCGCCGGACCATGTCGAGGCTGCCGACGATGGGGGTGAGGAGGTTGTTGAAGTCGTGCGCGACGCCGCCGGTCAGCTGGCCGACCGCCTCCATCTTCTGCGCCTGCGCCAGTTGCGCGTCCGCTTCCTTGCGCACGGTGACGTCGGTGACCACGCCGACCAGCCGTTCGGGGGCGCCACCGGCGTCGTAGCGCAGCCGCCCCTTCTTGGTGATCCAGCGGCGGCTGCCGTCCGCCCCCTCGATCGCGCATTCGACGTCGACGCTGCCGGTCTGCGGCGCGGCGCGGAAGGCGGCGGCGACCGCATCGCGCTGCGCCGGGTCGACATGCGTGAGCATCCGCTCGACCGACCAGTGCGACTGCGGCTCGGCATAGCCGAAGATCTCGTCGTGACGCAGGCTGCGCCCGATCGTACCGGTGGCGAGGTCGAGCTCCCAGCTGCCCATGCCCGCCGCCTCCAGCGCGAATTCGAGGTTGCTCCGCGCCGATTCCAGCTCCGCGGTGCGCTGCGCCACCGCATCCTCCAGCGTCGCCGCGGCGGCGCGCACCTCATACTGTCGGACCCGCGCCTTGATCGCCGATCGCACCGCGCCCAGCATCGCCTCGGCATGCAGCGGCCGTTCGAGCAGCACGACATTGCCGAGGTCGCCGACCCGCGCCGTCGCCTGCGCCGATCGCGGTGCGCGGCCGCCGTTGGCGAGCATGACGAAGGGCAGGTCGGACCAGGTCGGCTGCGCGGCGATCCAGGCGGACAGCGCGGACCGGTCCTCCGCCGCCAGCGCCTCCTCGGTAATCAGCACCGCCGCGACCGCGCCGGACAGGCCGGCGACCAGTGCCGCCAGCGTCGGCACCACCTGCGCATCGATGCCGCCGCGGCGCAGCAGGTCGGCGGCGACGGTGGCGTCGCGCCCACGCGGCGCGAGAATGAGGACGGCGCCGTCCATCCTAGCCGGCCGACCCTCCGCGCCCGGCGTCGGGATCGGCGCGGCTGGCGAGCAGCGACTTGCCCTCGCCCGAGAAGGTCGGCACCCCGGTCAGCACCCCCTGGAAATGGGTCAGCGGCTCGCCGAACTGCAACCCTTGCGTATCGATGCGGAATTCGCGGATCGTCCGTTCATGCTTGGCGGTGCGCGTCTTGATGACCGAGATCGCTTGGCGGACCTCGCCGAACGCCTCGAAATAGCGCAATTGCACCGCGGTATCGGCGAGATAGCTGAGATCGACGTCGGCGCGCACGTCGCCCATCACCCCGTGCATGCCGAGGATCAGCATCGTCACCACGCCGCGCTGGCCTAGATAGGTGAGCAGTTCGTGCATCTGCAGGATGAGGAACTTCTCGCTCGGCATGGATTGGAGATAGGCGTTGAGGCTGTCGACGACGATCACCCGCGCGTCGTCCTCCTCGACCGCGCGGCGCACCGCCGCGGCGAATTCGCCGGGCGACAGCTCGGCCGGATCGATCGCGCGCAGCGCCAGCCGCCCGGCATCGATGAACGGCTGCAGGTCCATGCCCAGCGCTGCCGATCGCGCCAGCAGCGTCGGCGCGCGTTCGTCGAACAGGAAATAGGCGGCCTTCTCGCCCCGCTCCAGCGCCGCATAGACGCATTGCACGATCGTCGTGGTCTTGCCGACGCCGGCCGGCCCGGTCAGCAGCGTCGCGGTGCCGACGACCAGTCCGCCGCCGAGCAGCGCATCGAATTCCCGCGATCCGGTCGACACGAAGCCCATCTCGTGGCGGATGCCGTGTTCGGACGCGACCAGCCGCGGATAGACGGCAAGGCCGCCGCGCTCGATCTCGAAATCGTGATAGCCGCCGCGATAGCGCAGGCCGCGCATCTTGACGACGTGCAGCCGCCGCCGCTGCGCCCCGAAGCCCGACAGCAACTGTTCGAGCGACACCACGCCGTGCGCGATGCTGTGCAATTGCAGGTCGCTGCCGCTCGCGCTCTTGTCGTCGAGCACCAGCACGGTGCACTGCCGGGTCGAGAAGAAATGCTTCAGCGCCAGGATCTGGCGGCGATAGCGCACCGGGCTCTGCGCCAGCAGTCGCAGTTCGGACAGGCTGTCGATGATGACCCGCGCCGGCCGCAGCGCGTCGACCTTGGCCATGATCGCGCGCACCGTCTCGCCCAGCTCGACCTCGCTCGGATGGAGCAGCGTCTGTTCCTGATCGTCGCCCAGGCCGTCGGCCGGCACCATCTCGAACAGCGTGATCGGATCGAGCGTCCAGCCGTGCGTCGCCGCCACCGCGCGCAATTCGACCTCGGTTTCCGCCAGCGTGATGTACAATCCGCTCTGCCCGGCCGCGGCGCCGGCGAGCAGGAAACCCAGCCCCAGCGTGGTCTTGCCCGTCCCCGGCGTGCCCTCGACCAGATACAGGCGTTCGGGCGTCAGCCCGCCGTTGAGAATATCGTCGAGCCCGGCGATTCCGGTGGAAGCGATCTTCGGTCCTTGCTGCACGCGCCGCTATCCTGCTTCGGGGGCCTGACGACCGGAGGGAATTTCCGTTCGACCATACCGCGTTATCCGGTTTACCGCCGGCGCGATAGCCGCGCTCTGTGCGGATCGTGCGCACCCTTGCCCCTTGACCGGACCCCGCCATCGCGTGTGAGGACGGCCGCCGCATGACCGACACACCTCTCGCCCTCGGCCTCGATTTCGGCACCACCAATTCCGTCGCCGCCCTCGCGCGCGGCGACACCGCCGATCTCGTGATGCTCGACGCCCCCGACGGCCCGGACCCGGTATTCCGCTCCGCGCTCTGCTTCTGGGACGATGCCGGGCTGCAATCCGAGGCGGGGCCCTGGGCGATCCGCGAATATCTCGACTTTCCGGAGGGCAGCCGCTTCATCCAGTCGTTCAAGTCGGTCGCCGCCAGCGCCAGCTTCGAACATGCCACCGTGTTCGACCGGCGGATGCGGTTCGAGGATATCGGGCGGCTGTTCGTCGCGAAGATGGCCGCCCGCGCCGGCGGCGCGCTCGACGGCCGCGCCCGCCGGGTGATCGTCGGCCGCCCGGTCGCCTATGCCGGCGCCCACCCGGACGAGGCGCTCGCCCGCACCCGCTACGACGCGGTGTTCGGCGCGCTGGGGGCGGAGGTCCATTACGTCTACGAACCCGTCGGCGCCGCGTTCAGCTATGCCGCGCGGCTGACCGACGCCGCGACGATCCTCGTCGCCGATTTCGGCGGCGGCACCAGCGATTTCTCCGTGGTGCGCGTCGACGTGCCGGGCGCAGGCCAGCGCTGCACGCCGCTGGGGCATGCCGGCGTGGGCATCGCCGGCGACCGGTTCGACCAGCGTATCGTCGACCGGCTGGTCATGCCGCTGCTCGGCAAGGGCGGCTCCTACCGTTCGTTCGACAAGGTGCTGGAGATCCCCGGCGGCTATTTCACCGATTTCGCCGACTGGTCGCGCCTCGCGCTGATGCGCAACCGCAAGACGCTGGCCGCGCTCGACAAGCTGCGCCGGTCCGCGCTCGATCCCGATGCGATCGGGCGGATGATCGCGGTGATCGAGCAGGAGGCGGGCTACAGCCTGTACGACGCGGTCGGCCGGCTGAAGCGCGCGCTGTCGCAGGCGGAGGTCGCGCAGTTCCGCTTCGACGGCGCCGGCCTGTCGATCGCGGCGGAGGTGACGCGCGCCGAGTTCGAGGCGTGGATCGCCCCCGATATCGTCCGTATTGAGGCCGCGGTCGATCAGGCGCTGGCGGCGGCGGGCGTCGCGGCGGCGGAGATCGACCGCGTCTTCCTGACCGGCGGCACCTCGCTCACCCCGCGCATCCGCCGCCTGTTCGACGACCGCTTCGGCGCGGACCGGATCGCGACCGGCGGCGAGCTGACCTCGATCGCGCACGGCCTCGCGCTGATCGGCACGCAGGACGACGTCGCCGCCTGGGCGAGCTGAAACGCGTGTGCGCCCGCACGCCGTGTGGGCATTGCTTGCGCCCGCACGCCGGCTAAGAATTGCGTGCGTCCGCACGCCGGCGAAGGATTGAGTGCGTCCGCACTCGGGCCTAGCATCGGTCATCCTCTCTGCCGGAGATCGTCATGCGCCGTTCCTTGATGCTGTTGCCCCTGCTCGCCCTGCTCTCGGTCGGGGTCCATGCGCAGCAGCAGACCGCGCCGGCGGGCGGCGACATCCCGGCGAAGTTCACGCTGGTCGACACCGCCAACGATTACATCAAGCGCGAAGTCATGATCCCGATGCGCGACGGGACCAAACTCTACACCGTCATCGTCATTCCCAAGGCGGCGACCAACGCGCCGATCGTGCTGACCCGCACGCCCTATAACGCCAAGGGCCGCGCCAGCCGCAGCACCAGCGCGTCGATGCTCGCGACGCTGCCGCTCGCCGACGAGGCGTTCGTCAAGGGCGGCTATATCCGCGTCTATCAGGACGTCCGCGGCAAATACGGGTCGGAAGGGGACTATGTCGTCACCCGCCCGGTGATTGGGCCGCTCAATCCGACCAAGGTCGATCACGTCACCGATGCCTATGACACGATCGACTGGCTGGTGAACAAGGCGAACCTGCCGCAGTCGAACGGTCGCGTCGGCATGATCGGGTCGAGCTACGAGGGCTTCACCGTCGTCATGGCGCTGCTGAATCCGCATCCCGCGCTCAAGGTCGCCGCGCCCGAATCGCCGATGATCGACGGCTGGATGGGCGACGACTGGTTCCATTACGGCGCCTTCCGCCTCGCCAACATCGCCTGGCTCGGCGGGCAGACCGGCTACAAGGGCGGCGGCACCGTGCCGCCGACCGGCGGCTGGGACGATTACGACAATTTCCGCGAGGTCGGCTCGGCCGGCGACTGGGCGAAGAAGTCGGGCTACGACCAATTGCCCTACTGGACCCGCATGTCGCAGCATCCCGCCTATGACGGCTTCTGGTCGGGGCAGGCGCTCGACAAGCTGCTTGCGGCGAACCCGTCCAACGTTCCCACGATCTGGGAACAGGGATTGTGGGATCAGGAGGACATGTACGGCGCGATCACCGCATGGGAGGCGCTGAAGGCCAAGGGCAAGACCGGCAACAACTTCCTCGTCATGGGCCCGTGGCGGCACAGCCAGATCAACCGCGACGGCCGCAGCCTCGGCCCGTTCCAGTGGGACGGCGACACCGCCGCGCAGTTCCGCGAACAGATGGTGCTGCCGCTGTTCGACCAGTATCTCAAGGACGGCCCGGCCGCGAACCTGCCGCAGGCGGCGATCTACAACACCGGCGAGAACCATTGGGACCGGCTGGCGAACTGGCCGCTCGCCTGCGAAAGCGGCTGCGCGGCGCCGCTGAAGCCGATCTACCTGCAGGCCGACGGCGGCCTCGGCTTCGCCAAGGGCGGTGCCGGCGGCGACAGCTATGTCGCCGATCCCGCCAAGCCCGTCCCGCACCTGCCGCGCCCGGTGAACTTCGGCGACGGCCGCTGGGGCGACTGGCTGGTCAGCGACCAGCGCCATGCCGATGGCCGCCCCGACGTGATGACCTACACCACGCCGGTGCTGACGCAGGCGATGCGCGTCTCCGGCGCGCCGATCGCCGATCTTTATGCGACGACGACCGGCACCGACGGTGATTTCGTCGTCAAGGTGATCGACGTCTATCCGGCCGAGAATGCGAGCGATCCCAAGATGGGCGGCTACCAGCTGCCGATCAGCCTCGACATCTTCCGCGGCCGTTACCGCGACAGCTTCGCGACGCCGCGCGCGATCCCCGCGAATAAGGTCCAGCATTACAAATTCCGCCTGCCGACGGTGAACCACGTCTTCCAGCCCGGCCATCGCGTCATGGTGCAGGTCCAGTCGAGCCTGTTCCCGCTCTACGACCGCAATCCGCAGACCTATGTGCCGAACATCTTCTTCGCCAAGCCGGGGGATTACCGGAAGGCGACGGTGACGCTGAAGCGCGGCGGCGCCACCCCGAGCGCGGTGCTGTTGCCGGTGGTGCCGGTGGAGCAGCCGTAGGCGCGGTAGGGCGCGCCCGGCGGCTGTGGATCGCAGCCGCCGCAACGTGCCGATATTGCACGCGGATCACGGCGGGCTGTCCTACAAGGTCCGCCGCCGGTACCACGGCAGCCGATACAGGCTCTTTCTCAGACGTGGTCCTCGACCGCCCCGGCCCTCCCCACCCTGCGCCGCCGTCTATCCCTCTCTGGACGGCAGAGGGGGGGGGCGGGCGCGAAACGCCGGTCATGCGAGGGTGAGTCCTCCAGGCGTTCGATGCAGATACTGAAACGATCGAGCTGAATTGTTTCCGTTTAGGTGTTCATGTTGCCCATGTTGTCCATGTCGGACCCGGCCGTCACGCACGCGCCACCGGCAGCGTCACGACGACATGCGCGCCGCGCTCGGCATCGGCCAGCGCGATCCGCCCGCCGCCGGCTTCCAGCAACGACCGTGCGATGCCCAGCCCCAGCCCCGATCCTCCCACCGCGCGCCGCGTCGTGAAGAAGGGTTCGAACACCCGGTCGCGATCCCCCGGTGCCACGCCCGGCCCGTCGTCGGTGACGTGGATCACCACGCCCCCCGCCGTCGTCTCGCCCCGGATGCAGACCTGCCGCGCGCCCGCTTGCCGCGCATTGTCGAACAGCGTCGCCAGCGCATTCTCGATCGTCGCGGCGGGCAGCGCGACGCGCGGCGGCGGCGCATTCCATCCGACCGCGATGCCGAAGGCCTCGCCGCGACAGGCATCCGCGATCCGCGCCACCACCGGCACCGGATCGACCGCATCGTCCACCGGCGCCGCCATGTCGGCGCGCGCCAGTTCGAGCAGCCGCGTCACCAGCAACGCCAGCCGGTCCGCATCCGCATCGGCATTGGCGAGGAAGCGGTGGCGGTCGCCCGCCGCCATGTCGGGATGATCTTGCAACAGCTCGATCGCGCCGCGGATGCCGGCGAGCGGCGTCTTGAATTCGTGGCTGACCGCATAGGCGAAATCGCGCAGGTAGCGCGACCGGTGCTCGATCGCCGCGGTCATCACCGCGAAATCGGCATAGAGCCCCTGGATCTCGATCGCCGCGGTGGTCGGCACCTCCGGCACGCTGCCGCGCCCACTCGCGACCGCGCGCGTCGCCTGCCCCAGCCGCTCGATCGGCCGGGTGATCCCGCGCGAGATCACACCGCTCAGCAGCACCAGCAACGCGAAGATCGCGGCGATGCCGATCGCGATCTTGCCGCGGTCGGCGTACAATCCGCGGAACAGCGCCCGCGCCGATCGCGACAGCAGCAGCACGCCGACGACGCGCCCGTCGACCACGATCGGCCGCGCATGATGGACGCGGATCGCCGCCGCGCGCGACAGCCATTCGAAGCTGTAGACGGCGCGATAGGCGCGGTTGCGGCGCAGCACCGTCGCCGGCGCCCCGCGCAGCGCCGCCGCCACCTCGGGCAGCGTCGCATAGCCGCCGCGCCGGCCGTTGCCCGCGACGATCCGGCCCCGCCGGTCGAGCAGCAGGATGCTGGCGAGCGTCGTCATCTGCGTCGCGCGCAGTACCGGCGCCAGCCGCGGCGCCGCCGCCGCGGCATCGGCGGCGATCAGCGCGGCGGGGGTCGCGGCGGGGCGTTCCGGCAGGATCGGCGTCAGGCTCAGGTCGACGCCGTCGCCGGGCGGCACGATCCGCTGCGGATAGAGCGCGCCCCCGGTCGCCCCCGGCCAGTCCGCCGCCGCCGCCGCCGCCAGCGCCGCGCCCTGCGCGACCAGCTCCGCCTCGGTCTGGCGCACCAGCGTGTTCTCGTAGACGCGCAGGAACACCGCGCCGAACCCCGGCAGCGCCGCGACGAGGAACAGCGTCGCGAACAGGATCGTGCGCAGCCGCAGCCGCGGCCAGTGGCGCTTGGCCCAATCCTTCACGCGCCCGTACATGCCCCCAGCCGATAGCCGATCCCCGGCCGCGTCTCGATCAGGTCGGCGGCGCCGGCGGTGGCGAATTTGTGGCGCAGGTTGCGGATATGGCTGTCGATCGTTCGGTCGGTGATCGCGAAGCCCGGCCCGTGCAGCCGGTCGATGATCGCATCGCGGCTGAACACCTTGGCAGGCATCGAGGCGAGCAGCCGGAGGATCGAGAATTCGGTGACGGTCAGCGTCACCTCCCGGCCCTCCCACAGCGCGCGCCAGCCCTCAAGGTCCAGCCGCAGCCGGCCATGCTCCAGCCCGCGCCCGTCCTCGACCACCGGCGGCCGCGCGGCGGTGCGGCGCAGGATCGCCATCACCCGCGCCACCACCTCGCGCGGCGAGAAGGGCTTCACCACATAATCGTCCGCGCCCAGCTCGATGCCGAGCACGCGGTCGATCTCGTCGTCGCGGCTCGACAGGAACAGGATCGGCACGTCGCCCTCTGCGCCCTTGGCCGCGCGGAGCCGGCGGCAGACCTCCAGTCCGTCCATCCGCGGCATGTTGATGTCGAGGATGACCAGATTGGGGCCGTGCCGTTCGGCGAGCGCCAGCCCCGCCTCGCCATCCTCCGCCTCGAGCGTGTCGAGCCCCGCCTTGCCGAGCGCGAACACCAGCAGCTGGCGGATATGGGGATCGTCGTCGACGACGAGGACGGTGCGCGGCATCGGGCACAGGATCATCGTTGCGCCGCCTTAGTCAATGGCCATACCGGCGGCGGCACGATGCTGCCGTCGCATCCCCGCCCGTTGTCGGCGCGGCGCACCTGTGGCGGGCGGCGTCCCGTCATGCCCTCGACCGCCGCGAGGCGACGCGCGTTGCGCCCCGACCAGCTGCGCCAGTCGGCCTGCAATGCAGTCGTCTCTGCCTGCGCCTGCCAGCGCAGATAGGTCAACCGGTCGCGCAGTCCCGCATCCTTGGCATGGCGTTCCAGCCGGGCCAGGGCGACCAGTCCCGACGGGCCGAGCCGCGCCAGATAGCACAGGTCGAGTGGCGGCCCGGCGCGACCCTTGTCGAGCGCGACGTCCGCATTCCACGCTGCGGCGGTCGCCCCGAGATCGACCACGCTCGCCCCGCCCAGCACCAGCGCCGCGGCGAGGGCATTGGCGTTGACCAGCCACGCCGCTGACCGGCCGCGCAGCAGCCGCCACAGGATCAGCGCCAGCCCGGTCGCGACCAGCGCCATCCACGCCAGCGCCGCCAGCCGAAGCCCGGTCATCGCATAGGCCGCGATATAATCGACCAGCCGCAACGCGCTGGAGGCGACGAGCAGCAGGTTCTGCGCGATCCACAGCGTCACCAGCCGCCGCACCGTCGGGCTCGCCGCGCCGCTGCCGCCGGGGCGCAGGGTCACCAGCACGAACAGCGCCGCCAGCAGGGCGGTGACGATCAGCGCATAGGCGCCGCGATGCGCGTAATCGGCCATCGTGACGCCAGCGGGCAGCGGCGCGCCGCTCCAAAGGAACAGGATGTCGAGCAGGTTCTGCACGGCGAAGATCGCATTGAACGTCGCCAGCGACAGCACCAGCGTCGCGACGCCCAGGTCGAAGCGCGCGATGGCCCCCGGCGTCGCGAACCGTTCGCCGATCCGGGGCGACAGCCGCGGCCGCAGCGTCGCCCAGACTGCGGTCAGCATCACCGCCGCCAGCATGGTCCGCCAGATCACGTCGGTCAGGTCGGGCAGCGCGATGCGGCCGAAGGCGTCGCCGATCAGCGGATTGGCATTGGCGAACAACGTCAGGAACAATGCGCCGCCGACCACGGGCACGACCAGCATCGCCGCGCCGGCGCGTACGCCGCCGTGCCGCGTCCGCCGCCGCGCCGCCGCGCTCCACGCCAGATCGCGCCACGGCAACCCCAGCCCGACCACCGCATGCCAGCCGAGCCGCTGCGCCCATCGCAGCGCATCGTCGAACCGCCGCCCGGGCAGCAGCGCGGCGAGTGAGATCGCGATCCAGCCAAGCAGCAGCGCGAGCGGATTGGGATCGTCGATCAGCACCAGCGCGAACCCCGCCGCCGCGACCAGTGCAATCCGCGCCGCCGGCGTCCGCCGTACGACCGGCCGCGTGATCGCGAGCACCGCCACCCAAATCAGCGCCAGCACGCCGATCGTGCCGCCGATCTCGCTGCCGGTCGAAAAGATCCCCTCCGCCACCAGCGTCACCGCGATCGCCGCGGCCAATTTGGCGGCCAGCGGCATGGCCGGGCGTGGCCCGTTCGTCGTCGTCATCGCATCCATCCTCCGGTGTCCGGGGACGATGGATGCACGCCCCCGGTGCGGGGAGAAGCGCGGGGCCGGTGTCCGCTCCGGCAAGCTTCGGTGCAGATTCCGTGCAGGCCGCGGCCTGCGTGCCGCGCGACGTCAGTCCGGCGTCGTCGCGCGCTTCGCCGATCCGTCGCGCAGCGCCCAGCGCAGGACCGATCCGATCCCGGCCATGCCCGCGCGCACCGCCGGCCGGTGGACTGCGGGGCGTTCCAGCCCATGCATGAGCGCCGCCCAGTCGGGCAGCAGGTCGATGCCGCCCTCCATCAGCAATTTCTGCGCGGGCGCCATCGCGCGGCTGGCGGGCTGCTGGTGCAACAGCGCGCGGGCGACCTCGCGCGTGCGGTGATCGGCGCGCAGCTGCGGCCGGACCGCGGCGAAATAGGCATCGACCGCGGCGCGCGTCCTCGGCACGCCGGTCGCGCCCAGTTTCTCCGCGACGACGGCATATTCGGCCAGATAGCGGTCCTGCTCCGCCGCCGGATAGGCCGGGTCGCGATAGCGGCGGTGCGCGGCGAGGAAGCTCGCCACCTCGGCGACATGGACCCAGGTCAGCAGGTCGGGATCGTTGGCGCTGTACGGCGTGCCGTCGGGCAGGGTACCGGCGACGCGGTCGTGGATGCCGCGCACCTTGGCGATCAGCGTCTCGGCGGTCGCGGTCGCGCCATAGGTGGTGCCGGAGATGAACTGCGCCGTCCGGCGCAGCCGCCCCAGCATGTCACGGCGGAAATTGCTGTGGTCCCACACCCCCGCCAGCGCGCCCGGATGCAGCATCTGAAGCAACAGCGCGGCGACGCCGCCCGCCATCATCGCGGTGAAGTCGCCGTGGACGACCCATGCCGCCGATCCCGGCCCGAACAGGCCGTCGTCGCCCGGTGGTCGCCGCAGATCGACGGCGCCGTCGCCGAAGCCGACCAGCCGATGCACTTGTCCCTGGATCGTATCGCGAATGTCGCCCATGCTGCCGGTCTCATATAGCCTCACGGCGAAACCAGTACAGGAGACGAAGGATGCGCCTGCTTGTATCGATGGTCGCGGCGGCCGTGATGACCACCGGCGTGCTGGCGCAGGACAAGGCGGCGCTGGCCGGTCCCGCGATCACCCGCGCGCTCGCCGACCGCGCCCGCGCCGATCAGGCCGGCGACGACGCCCGGCGCCAGGCGGCGGCCGTGCTCGCCTTCGCCGGCGTGCGACCGGGCGACACCGTCGTCGATTACCTGCCGGGCAGCGGCTATTGGACGCGCATCCTCACCGGCATCGTCGGGCCGAAGGGTAGGGTCTATGCGCTGTGGCCGGCGGCGGGCGCGAAATATGCCGGAAAAAGCCTGCCGGCGCTGAAGGCCCGCGGCCTCGCCAACGTGACGGCGGAGGTGCAGGCGACCGACCTGCCGACGGCGCCGCAGCCGGCCGACCTGTTCTGGACCGTGCAGAATTATCACGACATTCCCAACAAGGGCGCGGGCGAGCCGGCGTTGCGGGCGTTCGACGCGGCGGTGTTCAAACTGTTGAAGAGGGGCGGCACTTATGTGGTGATCGATCACGCCGACAGGGCCGGGTCCGGCCTGTCCGGCACCGACACCACGCACCGCATCGATCCCGCCGCGGTCCGCCGCCAGGTCGAGGCGGCCGGCTTCCGCTTCGTCGGCGCGAGCACGGTGCTCGCCAATCCCGCCGACGACCATAGCAAGGCCGTGTTCGACCCCGCCATCCGCGGCAAGACCGACCAGTTCGTCCTCAAATTCCGCAAGCCGTAAGAGCGGCGAACCTCTCGCCCGTGCAATGCGTTACCCGGTTTCGATCGGGAGACATGCCAGTGCCGTCATTGACCACGACCCTCGCCGCCGGCGTCGCCGGCGGGCTCGTCGCCAGCCTCGCCATGAACCTCTTTCAGCGCGTCGCGGCGCCGGCATTCGGACAGGGGGGCAGCAACGACGATCCCGCCACGGTGAAGGCGGCGGACAGCGCCAAGCGGCTCGTCACCGGCGAGGCGGTTACCCAGAAACATCGCGAAACCGCGGGCAGCCTCGTCCATTACGCGACCGGCGCGGCGCTGGGGGCCGGCTATGCGCTGGCGGCGCGGCGCTGGCCGCAGACCACCGCCGGGTTCGGCCTCGCCTATGGCGTGGCGATCGCGACCCTGCTCGACGATGCGGCGGTGCCGGCGTTCGGCTGGGGACCGGCGCCGACCGATACGCCGCCGGCGACGCACGCTTATGGGCTGGTGAGCCACGCGGTGTTCGGACTGGCGCTGGAAGGCGCGCGGCGCGCGATCGAGGCCGCGCTGGACTGATCTGTCAGGTCAGCGACGCGCGCAGGGTCGCCCGCACGCCGCGCTCGCGCGGTTCGTATTCGATCATCGACTGCAGGCTCTGCGCCATCGCCCGGATCAGCTTGGTGCCGAGGCCGGTTCCCTTGGGCGCCGCCTCGGCCGCCATGCCGCAGCCGTCATCCTCGACTGCTAGCAGGAACACGTCCTCGCCCTCCAGCGCCAGCATCACCCGGATCTCGCCGCCCGCGCCCGTGGGATAGGCGTATTTGCAGGCGTTGGTGACGAGCTCGGTGACGATCACGCCGAGCGACACCGCCTTGTCGGTCGGCAGCCGGATTGGCTCGGCGGCGAGCCGCAGGCTGTGCGGCGCGGAATCGCACGACAGCGTTTCGGTCAGCTCCTCGATCAGCGAGCCGAGATAGTCGCGCATGTCGACGCTCTCGACGTCGTTCGCCGAATAAAGCCGGCGATGCACCTGCGCGATCGCGCCGATCCGCCGCTGCGTGTCGTCCAGCGCGGCGCGCGCGGTCGGGTCGGCGAGCGCACCCGCCTGCAACCGCACCATCGCCGACACCAGCTGCAGCGAATTGGCGACGCGGTGGTTCACCTCGCCCAGCAGCGCCTCGAGCCGCGCATTGCTGGCGCGCAGGTCTTCCTCCGCCCGCGCCTTCTCGCGCGCCAGACGGCTGCGATCGAGCACCTGCTCGAAACTCGCGGTGAGCAGGTCGAAGAAATCATCGCCGACCGTCTTCACGACGTAATCCGCCGCGCCCGCCTTCAGCGCCGCCACCGCGATCCGGCCCTCGTCCGACCCGGTGACGTAGACGACGGGCGGCGGCGCGGGCAGCGCGCCAAGCTGCTCCAGCGTCTCCAGCCCGTCCATCCCCGGCATGTAATGGTCGACCGCGACGAGGTCGAACGGCTGCGACGCGGCGAGCAAGACGCCCTCGCTGCCGCCCTCCGCGGTCGTCACGCGATAGCCGCGGCGGGCGAGCGCGCGCGCCGCCAGCCGGCGGATGCCGTCGTCGTCGTCGATGTAGAGTACGCTGGGGAGGGCTGGATCGGTCAGGATCAGTGTTCCTCGACTTCCGGCACCTGGATCACCGACAGGAACAGGCCGAGCTGGCGGATCGCCTGCGCGAAGCTTTCGTAGTTCACCGGCTTGGTGATGTAGACGTTGCAGCCGAGATCGTAGCAGCGCTGGATCTCGATCTTGTCGTCGGTGGTGGTCAGCACGACGACCGGCGTGCGCTTCAGCGGGCTGCCCTCAGCCTTGATCTGCGCGAGGATGTCGGTGCCGCTCATGTCGGGCAGGTTGAGGTCGAGCAGCACCAGCGCCGGGCCGTTTTTCGCCGGGCCGTCCGACGCCTCGAACAGATGGTGCAGCGCCTGCGTGCCGTCGGTGAAGTGCCGGATGTCGTTGAGGATGCCGGCACGGCGGATGTTCTTCTCGATCAGCCGCGCATGGCCCTCGTCGTCCTCGATCATGACGATGCCGACGGATTGATGGGCGTTCATGCGGTGCTGTCCTGATTCTCGTAGGTCTTGGGAAGGTTGAGGCGGAAGGTCGATCCGCGCCCCGGTTCGCTGTCGACGTCGATCGTGCCGCCGAGACGATAGGCGAGCGCCCGGACGTGCGCCAGCCCGATGCCCTCGCCCGGCTGGTCCTGCTGGCCAGACCGGCGGAACAGGTCGAAGATGCGCTGGTGATCGCGCGGATCGATGCCGCGGCCGTTGTCGGCGACCGACAGGATCACGCGGCCGCGCCGTTCCTCGCCGGACACGTGGATCGTGCCGGGGCGGCCGGGTTGCAGGTATTTGGTCGCATTCTCGATCAGGTTCGACAGGATCTGTTCGAGCGCCACCCGGTCGGTGACCACGCCCGGGATCGGCCGGCCGATGGTCAGCGTCACGCCGCGGTCGTCGAGCAGGTGCCGGATCGACCCGGCGATCGTGTCCGCGACGGTGGCGGGGTCGATCGCCTCGGGCGTGATGATGCGACGGCCCTCGCGCGACAGCTTGAGGATGGCGTTGATGAGCCGGTCCATCTTCTGTGCCGAGGTGCGGATGAAGCCGACCGCCTCGGGCAGGTCCTCGCGCACCGCCAGCCGCGCATCCTCGCTGACGATATGCGGGCATTCCGCCTCCGCCCGGTCGAGCAGCTCGCCGAGGGGCGCGGTGGCGGCGGCGAGTTCGGCGGTGAAGCCCATCACGTTGACCAGCGGCGAGCGCAGGTCGTGGCTGACGATATAGGCGAAGCGCTGGATTTCCTCGTTGGCGCGGCTGAGGTCGGCGGTACGCTCGTGCACCGTTTCCTCCAGCCGCTCGTTGAAGTCGCGCAGCGAGTCGCGCGATCCGGCAAGGTCGCGGGTGTAGCGCATCACGGTCAGCAGCGAGGCGAGCGCGACCAGCACCAGCAGCACCGCGGCGACCGCCAGGATGACGTAGAAGACGCGCACGCTCGCCTGCTGCGCCGCATCGCGCTCGGCGAGCAGCCGGCGCTCCTCGGTCGCCATTCGCTCGAACGCGTCGCGGATCGTCATCAGCCGGCGCACGCTCGCCTCGGCGCGGAACAGCGCGGCCGCGGTCTCGATCCGCCCGGCGTCGATCAGCGCGATCGTGCGCGCGCGCTGGACCAGCAGATCTGTGATCTCGCCGCGGAGGATGCGCAGCGTCGCGACCTGCTGCGGATTGTCGCGCGTCAACCGCTGCAACCGCCCCAGCGCCCCCGGCAGCGCCGCCGCCCAGCGACGATAGGCGTCGCGATATTCGGTGTTGCCGGTCAGCAGATAGCCGCGCCGCGACGCCTCGCCCTGTTCGATCAGCCGGCGGGCGTTGCTGACCGACAGCTCCACCTCATAAGTGTGGTTGACCCAGCGGGTGTGGTCCGCGTTGCGTCCCGTCGCCCAGCCCGCGGCGATGCCGGTCGCGACCAGTGCGAGGAAGCCGAGCGCCATAAACGCCACCAGCACGCGGCCGAAGCGGCCTTCCGATACGACCAGCGGATTGGTGACGGTGGTGAGCACGGCGTGGCCTTACGGCAGGGCGTGGCGTTATGCCAGCGATGCCGCGCGGCAGCGCGAGGACCGGTCCTACAGCAGCAGTTCCTGCGGATTGCTCCGCCCGACCGCGCCGCCGCCGCTGCGCCGGTCCATCTCGGCATTGGCGGTGAAGCGGATGTCGGGATCACGGTCGGTCAGGAACGCCATCAGGCTTTCGTGATCGAGCTCGCTCCACGCCTTGCCGCGATGCGGGCCGTAGCGCACGCGCGGGATCAGCCCGGGGTCGCGCGACCATTCGAGCAATTGCGCGACGCCCGCCTCGTTCAGCTGGTCGCGCAGGTGGTGCGCGGTGACATAGGCGTCGGGAAAGGCGCGATGGACGGGCAGGCCGCGGCTCTGCTCCAGCCCCTCGGGCTTGCGCCAGTAGCGCAGCACCTGGTTGGAGAAGCTCGGGCTGTCCGGCCACAGTCGCAGCGCGCATTTCCACGTGCAGATCCAGTCCGCGCCATGGGTCAGGTTGGCGGTGCAGAATTGCTGTTCGAAATCCGCCCGATGCGCGGCAAGCGCGACCCGGCGCGGATAGGGATCGAGCACGCGCCGCGCGACGTCGTGCCACCACGGCGCGTCGGCGACATCCTTGTCGAGGATATGGTGGATCGCCTGGGTGATCGGCGGGATCGCACGGCCGGGATTGACCAGAATCGATCCGCCCTCGCCCTCCAGCTCCCAGCGGTCGCCCTTCAGCGCGACGTCCTGCCAGCCGATCTCGCACACCCCGTGCGCGGGCGGCGCGCTGCCGGTGGTTTCGAGGTCGATGACGCGGATGATCTGGGGGAGGGGACGCATTGACGGGTAAATGGGGGCTGGCGGGCGATTCCGCCAGCACAGAGTCGGCCGGTGCGGGTCAGCGCAGGCCGTCCTCCGCGTCGACGTCCAGCTCGCGCACGCCACGGCGCTGGCGGGCGCGATCGACCAGCTTGCGGATGCCTTCGCGCCGTTCGCGCGCGGCGGGGACGTCGCGCAGCACAAAGCTGGCGTTGCCGGTGGTGCGATCGGACGAGGTGATCGTGATCGTGCCGATATCCGCCATCTGGTTGAGCAGCGAGAAATCGACGCGCACGTCCTTGATCCGGTACAGCTCGATCTCGTCGATCGACTTCATCACGAGGCCGCGCCGCACGATCAGCCGCTGGTCGGTGATCTCATAGGCGGCGCTCATGTTCTGCAGCCATCGGATCGCGATGATGACCAGCCCGACGCCGATGACGCAGGACAGGATCGTCATCCAGCCGAGGAAGCTGCCGAGCAGCCAGCGATTGGTGCTGGACCGGAAGCTGTCGACCGGCCGTTCCGTAGTGTAGCTGCCCACCATGGCACCGACCCTATCCGGCCGGCGGAGCGTGTCAATCACGTGCAACACCTGATGCGGCGAGCTCCGCGTCGATCGCCGCGAGCAGAGCGTCGAGCGCCGCCTGGTCGCCCGCCTCGGCGCGCGCGGTCAGCACGTCCTGCGTGTTCGATGCGCGTAGCAGCCACCAGCCCGACGGCGTCGTCACCCGCACGCCGTCGATCGCCACCACCGCGACGCCGCGCGCCTCCAGCCGCCCGCGCACCTCGTTGATCACCACGAACTTGCGCGCCGGATCGACCGGAAAGCGCAGGTCCGGCGTGTTGACCAGCGGCGGCATCGCCGATCGCAGCTGCGTCAGCGATTGCCCCGACAGATGCACCGCGCGGATCAGCTGCACCGCCGCGTAGAGCGCATCGTCGAATCCGTACCAGCCGCCGTTCGCGCCCGCGCCAAAGAAGATGTGACCGCTCAGCTCGCCCGCGATCGGCGCGTCGTGCGCCAGCATTGCTTCCTTCATCAGGCTGTGGCCGGTCGCGCCCATCACCGGCGTGCCGCCCAGTTCAGCGATGCGGTCAAAGACGAATTGCGACGTCTTTACGTCGGCGACGACGGTTGCGCCACGCAACTCGGCCAGCACCGGCACGATCAGCAAGCTGAGCAGCTGGTCGCCCCACAGCACGCGCCCCTCGCCGTCGACCGCGCCGATCCGGTCTCCGTCGCCGTCGAAGGCGATGCCGAAATCGAGGCCGCGATCGCGCACCAGCGCCTTGAGGTCGGCGAGGTTCGCCTCCTCGGTGGGATCGGGGTGATGGTTGGGGAAGCGGCCGTCGACCTCGCTGTGCAGCAGGTGATGCTCGCCGGGCAGCTGCGCGACCAGCCGTTCGACCGCGGGGCCAGCGGCGCCGTTGCCGCAATCCCAACCGATCCGGAACGTGCCGCCGGCATAGCCCGCCAGCAGCCGCCCGACATAGGCGTCGCAGACCGCGGCGTCGGTGACGCTGCCCGCGCCCTCGCTCCACGCGCCCGCCGCGGCGATGCGGGCGAGGTCCTGCACGTCGGCGCCGTAGAAGGAGCGGTGGCCGAGCACCATCTTGAAGCCGTTGTCGTCGCGCGGATTGTGGCTGCCGGTGACATGAACGCCCGCGTCCACCTCCAGCGTCGCCTCGGCATAATAGAGCATCGGGGTGGGGCCGATGCCGATCCGCACCACGTCGACGCCGCCGGCCGTCAGCCCCGCGACCAGCGCCGCCTCCAGTTCGGGCGACGACAGCCGCCCGTCGCGGCCGACGGCGACGCGGGTGCCGCCCGCCTGCCGTATGCGGGTGGCGAAGCTGCGCCCGATCGCGACGGCGTCGGCGGCACCAAGATTGCGGCCGGTCGTGCCGCGGATGTCATATTCCCGCAGGATCGCAGGGGAGAGGGCGTGCACCATCAGTTCCGCCGCAGCGTCCCGAGCAACAGGTCGCGCGCCGCGTTGATCTCGGTGCTGCGCTCCGCCGATCCGCCGCGATCGGGATGGACGTCGGCGAGCAGACGGCGGTGCGCGCTGCGGATCTCGCCTTCGTCCGCACCGGCGCCGACGCCCAGCACCTGCCGCGCGCGCTGCGCCGCATCCGGCTTCAGCCGTTTGGGGGCGGGCTTCAGGTAACGCCACGCGAGCCAGATCAGCCCGATGGCGATGATCCACTTCATGCGGCGACTTGCGGGGCGGGGGATTCGGGCAGTTGCAGCGCGCTCATCATCTCGCGCAATTCCTGCCGCGAGGCGACATGGCCGAGGCCCATCGCGCCGAATTCCTTCGAATCGATCATCGTCAGCCCGGCGGGGAACAGCTCGCGATAGATCACGCGCTCGCCGAGGCCCGGAATGATGCGAAAGCCGACCCGCTTGGCGAGCTGCCCCAGCGCATCCGACACGCGGCGCATGTTGCGCGCCTCGATATGCTGCAGGCGGTTGCGCAGCACGACCCAGTCGATCTGCGTGCCGTCGGCGCGGGCGCGCTGCTTGCGCGCGTCCCAGATCAGCTCCGAATAGAAACTGGGGCGGGTGACGTTGAACGTCTCCGGATCGACCTGCCCGATCAGGTCGAAATCGACGAAGCTGTCGTTCATCGGCGTGACCAGCGTGTTCGACAGCGCCGCCGCAGTGCGGGCGAAATGGTCGTCGCGGCCGGGGGTGTCGACGATCAGGAAGTCGGCGCCCTCGCTCAGCCGCGACCATTTTTCCTCGAACACCTCTTCGCTGACGCCGTCGTGGGTTTCGTGGACCGGCATCGGCAGCACGCTGCCGGTGCGCTTGATCGTCGCGGCGCGGTTGTCGAGATAGCGGCCGACGGTGCGCTGGCGGTGGTCGAGGTCGAAACAGGCGACCTTCGCCCCCTTGGCGGCAAGCGCGATCGCGACGTGCACCGCGGTCGTCGACTTGCCGGTGCCGCCCTTTTCATTGGCGAAGACGATAACGTGTGGCCCAGCGGGCCGGAGGACATGTGGCCCTTCGGGCACGGTTCGTTCCTTATCGATGGGTTGCGGCTTGCCCGCTCTCGTCCCTCTCCATAGAAGCCGCGCGCTCAATGTTCGAGGGGTTAAACGTGCAGACGGTTCGGGACTTGCAGGGCTTGCGCGACGCCGTGGCCGCGTTCCGGGCGGAGGGCGCGGCGATCGCGCTCGTCCCGACGATGGGCGCACTGCATGCCGGCCATATGGCGCTGGTCGAGGCGGCACGCCGGCCGGGGACGAAGGTGATCGCCTCGATCTTCGTCAACCCGAAGCAATTCGGCCCCAACGAGGATCTCGGCCGCTATCCGCGGCGAGAGGCGGCGGACGCGCGATTGCTCGCCGAACATGGCTGCGACCTGCTGTGGCTGCCGTCGGTCGAGGTCATGTATCCCGCCGGTTTCGCGACCAATATCAGCGTCTCCGGCGTCAGCGACGGCTTCGACGGCGCCGCCCGGCCGGGGCATTTCGACGGGGTCGCGACCGTCGTCACCAAGTTGTTCGGCCAGACCGGCGCAGACATCGCCTATTTCGGCGAGAAGGATTTCCAGCAGCTCGCCGTCATCCGCCGCTTCGTCGCCGACCTCGACCTTGATATCGAGATCGTCGGCGTGCCGACGCAGCGCGACGACGACGGCCTCGCGCTGTCGTCGCGCAACATCTACCTCGACGCGGAGCAGCGGGCGAAGGCGGTGGCCCTGCCGCGGGCGCTCGGCGTCGCGGCGCGGGCGATCTGGCGCGGGGACGATTCCGACGCGGCGCTGGCGGAGGCGCGCGCGACGCTCCATGCGGCGGGATTCGTGGTGGATTACGTCGCGCTCGCCGATGCGGAGACGCTGGCGGAACATCCCTCGGCAGACCGGCCGCGCCGGCTGCTCGCGGCGGCACGGATGGGGTCGACGCGGCTGATCGACAATATCGCGATCGAGCCAAACCTTTGATTAACGAGACTTTGGCGCCGTTAACCATTTTGTAGTGCGAATCGTCCCACTGTGACCCAATGCATATTGGGGGCGGACGATGGCGAACAGTTTCAAGAGTGCGCAGTTTCTTTTAGACAGCCGGATCGAGGACGCGATGCGGGGGCGACCCGAAGCGCTGTTCGATCTGGGCGTCTGCTATCAGACCGGGACCGCGGGGGCGGGGATCGATCTGATCGAAGCGCACAAATGGTTCAACCTCGCCGCCGTGGCCGGGCTTTCCGAAGCTGCCGATGCCCGGGCCGAGGTCGCCGAGGACATGACCGCCCGCGAGATCGCCGAAGCGCAGCGCGCCGCGCGTGCCTGGCTCGGCATGACGCAGCGCCGCGCGGCGTAACCTCGTCCATGTGAAGCGCGCCGGCGGGTAACCAAGCCCGTCATCCCTGCGGAGGCGGGAGCCCGGACGCGCTGACGTTCCGGCTCCATCGCGACCGCTGCGCGTCTGGATTCCCGCCTCCGCGGGGATGACGATCAGGGGGAAGGTGGCCGCTATTCCGCCGTCTTGGCTTTCGCCGGCGCCTTTTTCGCTGCCGGCTTCTTGGCAGGCGCCGCCTTCGCGACTGTCGTCTTCGCCGCCGGCTTCTTCGCCGCGGCCTTCCTGGCGGGTGCCTTCTTCTTCCCCTTCGCCGGTGCCGCGGCGGCGCGATCGTCGATCAGCTGCGCCGCCTCTTCCAGCGTCAGTGCGTCGGGCGTGATCGACTTGGGCAGGGTCGCATTGGTCTCGCCGTCGGTGACGTACGGGCCATAGCGCCCCTCCATCAGTTTGATCTCAAGCTCGGTGCGCGGATGCTTGCCGAGCTCCTTCAGCGGCGCGCGTGCCGCCCCGCGCGCCGGGCGTCCGCCGCCCGCCGCCGTCTCTGCGAGCTTGACGACGGCGGCGTTCATCCCCGTCTCGAACACGTCCGCGGTCGATTGCAGCCGCGCATATTTGCCCGCATGTGCCAGATAGGGCCCATAGCGCCCGATCGACGCGGTGATCGGCTCGCCCGTCTCCGGATGCGTCCCGATCGTCCGCGGCAGGCTCAACAGCTTGAGCGCCCATGCGAGGTCGAGGTCGCCCGGCAGGTCCTTGGGGATCGAGGCGCGCTTCGCCTCCTTGCCCTCGCCGAGCTGGATGTACGGGCCGAACCGCCCCGACTTGCGCTCGACCTCGAGGCCGGTCGCCGGGTCCTTGCCGAGTCCTTCGGGGCCGCTGTCCTCACCCTCTTCGCCACCCGGCTGCGCGAAGCGGCGGGTGTATTTGCATTCGGGATAGTTGGAGCAGGCGATGAACGCACCGAACTTGCCGCCGCGCAGCGCGAGCTTGCCCGCCTCGCACTTTGGGCACAGCCGCGGGTCGGTGCCGTCGCCCTTGTCGGGGAACAGATAGGGCGCGAGGAACTGGTCGAGCTCCGCCGTGATCGCGGAAGGCTGCTGTTCCATCACCTCGGACGTGCGCGGCTTGAAGTCGCGCCAGAAAGCCTCGAGTACCGCCTGCCATTGCGCGCGGCCACCGGAGACGTCGTCCAGTTCCTCCTCCAGTTCGGCGGTATAGTCAAATCCGACGTACTTTTCGAAGAAGCGTTCGAGGAAGGCGGTGACCAGCCGGCCGCTTTCCTCGGCGAAGAAGCGGTTCTTCTCGACGCGGACGTAATTGCGGTCCTTCAGCGTCTTGATGATCGAGGCATAGGTCGACGGGCGGCCGATGCCGAGCTCTTCCATCCGCTTGACCAGCGACGCTTCGGAAAAGCGCGGCGGCGGCTGGGTGAAATGCTGTTCGGCATCGACGCTCTTCTTGGCCGGCGCATCGCCCTCGCGCAGGCGGGGCAGGCGGCGCGCCTCCTCGTCCTGCGAATCGTCCGACCCTTCCTCGTACAAAGCGAGGAAGCCGGGGAAGAGCACGACCTGCCCCGTCGCGCGCAGTATGTTGCGCCCGGTGCCGTCCGCCATCTCGATCGTCGTGCGCTCCATCCGCGCCGAGGCCATCTGGCTGGCGAGCGCGCGCTTCCAGATCAGCTCGTACAGCCGGCCGTGGTCGCCCGATCCGGCGCGGTCCTTGCTGAAATCGGTCGGGCGGATCGCCTCGTGCGCTTCCTGAGCGTTCTTCGCCTTGGTCTGGTACTGGCGCGGCGTATCGGGGACGTAGCTCGCGTCGTAGCGATTGGCGACCGCCAGCCGGGCGGCGGAAATGGCGCTGCCGTCCATCTGCACGCCGTCGGTCCGCATATAGGTGATCGCGCCGTCTTCATAGAGGCCCTGCGCGATCCGCATCGTGTGATCCGCGGAGAAGCCGAGCTTACGCGCCGCCTCCTGCTGCAGCGTCGAGGTGGTGAAGGGCGGCGGCGGGTTGCGCGTCGCCGGCTTGGTCTCGACCGTCTGGACCGAGAACCGCCCTTCCTCGACCGCGGTCTTCGCCTTCAGCGCGTCGCCCTCATTGCCGATCGACAGGCGGTCGAGCTTTCTGCCGTCCCACTGCACCAGTCGCGCGACGAAGGGCGTGCCGTCCTGCTCCATCGCCGCGGTGACCGACCAATATTCCTGCGGGCGGAAGACGTCGATCTCGCGTTCGCGCTGGACGATCAGACGCAGCGCCACCGACTGGACGCGCCCGGCCGACTTGGCGCCGGGCAGCTTGCGCCACAGCACCGGCGAGAGCGTGAAGCCGACCAGATAATCTAGCGCCCGCCGTGCGCGATAGGCGTCGATCAGGTCGGTATCCAGCTCGCGCGGGTTCTGCATCGCCGTCGTCACCGCCGCCTTGGTGATCGCGTTGAAGGTCACCCGCTGCACGTCCTTGGGCAGCGCCTTGCGGTTGCGCAGCACCTCCTGCACGTGCCAGCTGATCGCCTCGCCCTCGCGATCCGGATCGGTCGCCAGGATCAGCCGGTCGGCGGTCTTCGACAGGTCGGCGATCGCCTTCAGCTGCTTGGACTTGTCCGCGTAATTCTCCCACTCCATCGCGAAGCCCTCGTCGGGATTCACCGACCCGTCCCGCGCCGGCAGATCGCGGACGTGACCGTAGGAGGCGAGGACGCGGAAGTCCGAGCCGAGGTACTTTTCGATGGTTTTCGCCTTGGCGGGCGATTCGACGATGACGAGCTGCATGGCGGCGGTTAGGGTCCTTACGTGTACGCGCGAGGGTGGAAAGCCTGACGGGCGGCTGTCAAGAATGATGCCAACGGGGGCTGGCCAATGATGTGGGGTTCGACGAGCCGGGTGCGCAAGGCATGCGGGACCGGGGTGCGATGATCGCTGGATCGCACGATGCCGGGCGCGACCGGCAACAGCTGGAACGGCTGACGTTCTTTTCCGATGCGGTCTTCGCGATCGCGATGACGTTGCTAGTCGTCGAGGTGAAGCTGCCGCACCTGCATCACGCCACCGGCCCCGAACTGGGGCAGGCGCTATGGGGACTGCTGCCGAACTATATCGGATTTCTCGTCAGCTTTCTGGTGCTCGGCCGGTTCTGGCTGGTGCACCATGAGGTGATGGGCCTGCTGCGCGCCGCCAACCGGCGGCTGACGACGGTCAACCTGCTCCTGTTGCTCGCCGTCGCCTTCATGCCGTTCCCGACCGCGGTCATCAGCGAATATGTCCAGCTGCGCGTCGGGATCGGCTTCTATACCGGCTGGCTGATCGTGCTCGGCCTCGTCAACCGGCAGCTGATCCATAGCATCGTCGCATCGCCGGAACTGCTCGATGACGGGGTGAGCGTCGACGACATGCGCCCGATCCTGCGGCGCAGCTGGATCTCGATCGCGATCGGGGTCTGCGCATTCGCCGCCGGCATGGTGACGTGGGTCGCGGCGCTGGTGGTGCTGACCATCGGCAGCCCGATCATCGCGACGCTGGTCGGGCGTCGTGCCGCCCGCAGGGATGCGGCGGCATAGGGCGGTTCAGAGCGTCAGGCTGACCCGGCCGCCGGCGTGGCGTTCCAGCCGGCCGGCCAGCTCCAGTTCCAGCAGCACGGTCTGGAGGATCGCGGGGGCGGCATGGCTCTGGCGGATCAGTTCGTCGACGCCGACCGGCACCGGCCCCAGCAACCCGGTGATCCGCGTCCGGTCGGCATCGCTCGCATCGGCGGCGGGCGGCGGACCGCCATAGGCCGGCGCGGGCGTACGGACGCTGCGCGGGTCGATCGGGCGGAGCTGTTCGAGCACGTCGGCGGCATTCTGGATCAGCGTCGCACCCTCGCGGATCAGCAGGTTGCACCCCTGCGCGCGCGGATCCAGCGGACTGCCCGGCACCGCCATCACCTCGCGCCCCGCCTCGGTCGCCAGCCGTGCGGTGATGAGCGAGCCCGATCGCGGCGCCGCCTCGACCACCACCGTGCCCAGCGCCAGCCCTGCGATGATGCGGTTGCGCGAAGGAAAATGACGGGCGAGCGGCTGCGTGCCCGGCGGCTGTTCGGCGACCAGCAGCCCCTCGGCGGCGACCTGTTCCTGCAAGGCGGCGTTCTCGGGCGGGAAGACGACGTCGACGCCGCTGGCGATGACGCCGATCGTACGGGGCAGGGCGCCGACATGCGCCGCAGTGTCGATGCCGCGGGCAAGGCCGGAAACGATCGTCACCCCCTCGGCCGCCAGCGCATGGGCCAGCGTCCGCGCAAAGCGGCAGGCCGCCGCCGACGCATTGCGCGCGCCGACGATGGCGACGGTCATCGCCCGGGTGAGCGACAGGTCGCCGCGTACGATCAAGGCCGGCGGCGCGGTATCGATCTCGGCGAGCAGCGGCGGGTAATCGGGATCGTCGATGAACAGGTAGCGCGCGCCGAGCCGGTGCGTCGCCGCCATCTCGCGCGCCACCGCGCCCGCGTCGGCCAGCCGGGGCGCCGCACCGCCCCCGCGCCGCGCCAGCGTCGGCAGCATGTCGAGCGCCGCCTCCGCGCTGCCGAAGCGTGCGATCAACTGGCGATAGGTGACGGGGCCGATCCCGCCGGTGCGGATCAGGCGCAGGCGCGTCGCGTCGCGGTCAGCCATCCGGTAGGGCGTCCGCGTCGGCGGAATCCCCGCTGTCCTTCGCGCCGCCGATGCGCGGTTCGGTGCCGTTCGCCAGCCGCTCGATATTGTCGCGATGCTTCCACAGCACGATCGCGGCCAGTGCGAGCACCAGCATGACGAGGTCGAACCGCCCGAACAGCGCGCCGCTGACCGGGGCGCTGATCGCCGCCGCCATGCCCGCGACCGAGGAGATGCGCACGCCGGCGAGCAATCCGATCCAGACCAGCGCATAGACGAGGCCCATCGGCCAGTGCAGCGCGAGCACGATGCCCATCATGGTCGCGACGCCCTTGCCGCCCCGGAAGCGCAGCCAGACCGGATAGCAATGGCCGACGAACGCCGCCGCCGCCGCGATCATGCCGTCGCCGGGGAACAGCCAGTCCGCCAGCCACACCGCCGCGGCCCCTTTCAGCAGGTCGAGCAGCAGCGTCGCCGCCGCCAGCCCCTTGCGCCCGGTGCGCAGCACGTTGGTCGCGCCGATATTGCCCGAGCCGATGCTGCGCAGGTCGCCCGCACCGGCGACGCGCGTCAGGATCACCCCGAACGGGATCGAGCCCAGCAGATAGCCGAGCAGCAGCGCGCACGTCGGTGCGATCCAGAGAACCTCGGTATGCAAGCCTGCCCCTTCCGCAGGACACCATAGCGGGTTCGATGCGGCTTCGCCAATGCCCGTGCAGCAACTTCGGTCAAGATCGGCGCATCGCCGATGGTGGACAAGGCACGCGCGGCGGCTAGAGCCGGAACGATGGAAGCGAGCCCGATCCTGTTCTTCGATTCGGGTGTCGGCGGCCTGTCGGTCGTCGCGCCGACACAGGCGCTGATGCCCGCCGCGCCGATCGTCTATGTGGCCGATTCCGCCGGCTTTCCCTACGGGACCAGGAGCGAGGCGGAGATCGCCGCCCGGGTGCCGGCGCTGCTCGGCCGGCTGGTCGAACGTTTCGCCCCGCGCCTCGTGGTGATCGCGTGCAATACCGCCTCCACCATCGCGCTGCCGGCGGTGCGCGCCGCGCTCGACGTGCCGGTGGTCGGCACGGTGCCCGCGATCAAGCCCGCCGCGCTGGCCAGCCGCACCCGCGTGATCGGCGTGCTGGGGACGGAGGCGACGGTGCGCCAGTCCTATGTCGACGATCTCGCGCAGCGCTTCGCGGGCGATTGCACCGTGCTGCGCCACGGCTCGGCCGAGCTGGTGCAGATGGCGGAGGCGACGCTCGCGGGGCGCCCCGCCGATCCCGCCCGCTACCGTGCGGTGCTGGCGGGGTTGTTCGACCAGCCGGGCGGCGACCGGATCGACGTCATCGTCAACGCCTGCACGCATTTCCCGCTGGTCGGGGCGGAACTCACCGCCGCGGCGCCGCCGCGCATGCGCTTCGTCGACGGCGGCCCGGGAATTGCCCGCCGAATCGCCTTTCTGACGCAAGGGCAGGACTGGCCGACGGGTGTGCCACGCCATCGCGCGGTGTTCACCCGGCTGGGGGATGCAGAGCGTGCGCTCGCCCCGGCGCTGGCACGCTACGGAATCGACACGCTGGAGGCGCTGTAAGCGTTTGGCCTGCGGGCGATGCGGGCGGGGTGGGACAAAATGCCCAAGCCGATCGATCACCCTGAGGACTTTTATCCACTGGCAAGCCGTCGCCCGCGCAGTTACATGGCGTTTCCATGAGCAGCGACGGCACGGACGTGCGCGTGGATTATACGCGTGTCTTCACCCAGGCGATCGATCGCCTCCATGCCGAAGGCCGGTACCGGGTCTTCATCGACATCCTCCGCAACAAGGGGATGTTTCCCAACGCGCGCTGCTTCGCCGGGCATAACGGGCCCAAGCCGATCACCGTCTGGTGTTCCAACGATTACCTCGCGATGGGCCAGCATCCCAAGGTGATCGAGGCGATGGAAGAGGCGCTGCACGATGTCGGCGCCGGCTCCGGCGGCACCCGCAACATCGGCGGCAACACGCATTACCATATCGATCTGGAGCATGAGCTCGCCGACCTGCACGGCAAGGAATCGGCGTTGCTGTTCACCAGCGGCTATGTCTCGAACGAGGCGACGCTGTCGACGCTCGCCAAGATCCTGCCCGGCTGTGTGATCTTTTCCGACGAACTCAACCATGCCTCGATGATCGCGGGGATCCGCAACGCGGGCTGCGAGAAGCGCATCTTCCGCCACAACGACCTCGCGCACCTCGAGGAACTGCTCGCCGCCGAGGACCCGTCGGTGCCGAAGCTGATCGCGTTCGAGAGCGTTTATTCGATGGAGGCCGACGTCGCGCCGATCGTAGCGATCTGCGACCTCGCCGACAAATACAATGCGCTGACCTATCTCGACGAAGTCCATGCGGTCGGCATGTACGGCGCGCGCGGCGGCGGCATTTCCGAACAGGAAGGCGTCGCGCACCGGCTGACGATCATCGAGGGCACTCTCGGCAAGGCGTTCGGCGTGATGGGGGGCTATATCGCCGCCGACCAGACGATCGTCGACGTCATCCGCAGCTATGCGCCGGGCTTCATCTTCACCACCAGCCTGTCGCCGGTGCTGGTCGCGGGCGTGCTGGCGAGCGTCCGCCACCTGAAGGCGTCCAGCATCGAACGCGAGGGGCAGCAGGCGTCGGCGACCTTGCTCAAGACGATGCTCGACGAAGCCGGCCTGCCGGTGATGCTGGGCGACACGCATATCGTCCCGATCCTGGTCGGCGATCCGGTGAAGGCTAAGCGGATCAGCGACATCCTGCTCGCCGAATACGGCGTCTACGTCCAGCCGATCAACTATCCCACGGTGCCGCGCGGCACCGAACGGCTGCGCTTCACGCCGGGGCCGAGCCATACGCCCGCGATGATGCGAGAGCTGACCGATGCGCTGGTCGAGATCTGGAGCCGGCTGGAACTGCGCAAGGCCGCCTGACCGGATCAGGCCCCCGGCGGCGGCGGGGCCATCAACCTGCGGCGAGGCCGCAGAGGATGCCCGACAGGATCGTCAGGCCGCCGAGACCGATCGACAGCGGGATGCGCATCGCCATCCAGCCGTCCGGCGCGATGCCGCCATCGGTCAGGCGGCGATCGATCAGCAGGGTCATGACGACCGCCGATCCCAGCAGCACCAGCGCCCAGTGCATCGCGACGATATGGCCGATCGACAGCAGGATCAGGCCGGCGCCGAACAGCGACGGCACCACCGCCCAGCTGGCGATATGGCCCTGGCCCCAGGCGGCATGCTCGGTCGTCCGCATCGCGAACCCCCACCAGATGCCGCCCAGAAAGCTGAGGATCAGCGTCGCATAGCCGAAGGCGAAGAACGGGCCGACGTCGCTGGTGCCGCCGAAGAAGCAGGTGGCGACCGCCGCGATCTGCGGCAGCAGCCCGGCATAACCGAGGATCAGGGGCGATTCGCCGACGCTGCCGGCGGTCTTGCGAAGCGCGGGATCGGTCATGGACGCGGGCCGCATCGGTGCGGGGAAGGGGGCGGCATGGGCTTATCCTAGGTTTACTCGCGTGCCGGTCCAAGCGCGCGAGCGACCCGGAGCGTTCCGCCCGAAAGTGTGGCAATTGCGGTCGCGGATCGCTAAGGCGCGCTGCATCCCCTCCTCCTGCCCGTTGGGACGCCCGCTTGCGCATCGCCTTTGCCTCCGATCACGCCGCCGTCGCGCTGAAGGCGCTGCTGTTCGACCATGCCGCCGGTCTGGGGCACGAGACGATCGATCTGGGGCCGGAAACGGATGCGCGCGTCGATTATCCCGATTTCGGCTACAAGCTCGCCGACGCGATCGCCGCGGGCGCGGCCGACGTCGGCGTCGCGCTCTGCGGATCGGGCATCGGCATCTCGATCGCGGTCAACCGCAACCCCGCGTGCCGCTGCGCGCTCGTGTCCGAGCCCCTGTCCGCCACGCTGGCCCGCAACCACAACGACGCCAACGTCGTCGCGATGGGTGCGCGCGTGATCGGGCCCGATCTCGCCAAGGCCTGTCTCGAAGCCTTCCTCGCCGCCCCGTTCGAGGGCGGCCGTCACCAGAACCGCGTCGACAAACTGTCGGATAAGGACTGACCCCATGAGCACCCAGCCCAACGATTTCAGCGACATCCGCCCCGATGGCTTCTTCAGCCAGACCCTCGCCGACGCGGATCCCGCGATCTTCGCCGGGATTGCTCACGAACTGGAGCGCGAACAGACGCAGATCGAACTGATCGCGTCGGAAAATATCGTGTCCAAAGCGGTGCTGGAGGCGCAGGGCTCGGTCTTCACCAACAAATATGCCGAAGGCTATCCGGGCAAGCGCTATTACCAGGGCTGCGCCCCGTCCGACGAGGTCGAGACGCTGGCGATCGAGCGCGCCAAGCAGATCTTCGGCTGCGGTTTCGTCAACGTCCAGCCGCATTCGGGCGCGCAGGCGAACGGCGCGGTGATGCTGGCGCTGGTTAAGCCGGGCGAGACGATCCTCGGCATGAGCCTCGATGCCGGTGGCCACCTGACCCATGGCGCGCGCGCGGCGATGTCGGGCAAGTGGTTCAACGCGATCCAATATGGCGTCGATGCGACCACCCACCTGATCGACTATGACGAGGTCGAGCGGCTCGCGGTCGAGCATAACCCGAAACTCATCATCGCCGGCGGCAGCGCCTATCCGCGCGTCATCGACTTCGCCCGCTTCCGCGCCATCGCCGACAAGGTCGGCGCCTATTTCATGGTCGACATGGCGCATTTCGCCGGCATCGTCGCCGCCGGCCTGCACCCGACACCGTTCGGCCATGCGCATGTCGTCACCACCACCACGCACAAGACGCTGCGCGGCCCGCGCGGCGGCATGATCCTGACCGATGACGAGGCGCTGGCCAAGAAGATTAACTCGGCGGTCTTCCCCGGCCTGCAGGGCGGTCCGCTCATGCACGTCATCGCCGCCAAGGCGGTCGCGTTCGGCGAGGCGCTGCAGCCCGGCTACAAGAGCTACATCGCCGCGGTGGTGGAGAACGCCAAGGTGCTCGCCGCGACGCTCAAGGAGCGCGGCTCCGACGTCGTGTCGGGCGGTACCGACACGCATCTGGCGCTGATCGACCTCACGCCGCTGGGCATCACCGGCCGCGACGCGGACGAGGCGCTGGAGCGCGCCGGCATCACCTGCAACAAGAACGGCATCCCCAACGATCCGCTGCCGCCGGTCAAGACCAGCGGCATTCGCGTCGGCTCGCCCGCCGGCACCACCCGCGGCTTCGGCCCCGCCGAGTTCCGCGAGATCGGCCATATGGTCGCCGACGTGCTCGACGGTCTGGCGAAGAAGGGCGAACACGGGGACCCGGAGGTCGAGGCGAACGTTCGGACCCGCGTGCGTGCCTTGTGCGCGCGCTTCCCCATCTACCAAGGATAAGCCATGTCGAAGATCGAAGAGGTTCAGGCCACCGTCAAGAACACCCCGGGGCTCGGCAAGAAGATGGCCAAATATGGTGCGATCGGTGCGGTCGTGGCGATTCCGATCCCCTTCGTCGGCCCGGTGCTCGGTGCGCTGGTCGGTGCGGGCGTCGCCTACGCCAAGCGCAAGGATTGACGATCTGAATGCGTTGCCCGTTCTGCGGCCATGAAGACAGCCAGGTGAAGGACAGCCGCCCCACGGAAGATGGGGCGGCGATCCGACGGCGGCGCCAGTGCGAGGGCTGCGCGGCGCGCTTCACCACGTTCGAACGCATCCAGCTGCGCGACCTGTGGGTGCTCAAGAGCAACGCCGCGGGTGGCGTCCGGCGCGAGGCGTTCGATCGCGAGAAGCTGCTGCGTTCGGTATCGATCGCGACGCGCAAACGTCCGATCGAACCGGTCCGGATCGAGAAGCTGGTCAGCGGCATCCAGCGCCAGCTCGAGACGCAGGGCGAGAGCGAAGTGTCGTCGAAGCGGATCGGCGAAATGGTGATGGACGGGCTTAAGGGCCTCGACTCGGTCGCCTATATCCGCTTCGCCAGCGTCTATCGCGATTTCAGCGAGGCGCGCGATTTCGAGGAGTTCGCCGGCACCGTCGAACAGGCAGGGCGCGTCGAATGAATCCCGTTATCGTACTGGTCCGCCCGCAGCTCGGCGAGAATATCGGCAAGGCCGCGCGCGCCATGCTCAATTTCGGCCTCACCGACATGCGCTTGGTCAGCCCGCGCGACGGCTGGCCCAACCCGATGTCAGGCCCCGCCGCCAGCGGCGCCGACGTCGTGCTGGAACGCGCGCAGGTCTTCGACAGCGTCGCCGATGCGGTCGCTGACTGCGCCCATGTCTACGCCACCACGGTGCGCAAGCGCGGCGTCACCAAGCCGGTGGTGACGCCCGAGGTCGCCGCGCGCGACGTGCATGCCGCGCCGGAGCGCTCGGCAATCCTGTTCGGTCCGGAACGCTCGGGGCTGGAAACCGACGACGTCGCGCTGGCGCGCACGATCATCACCGTGCCGATCAATCCCGAATTCGGCAGCCTCAACCTCGCGCAGGCGGTGATCCTCGTCGCCTACGAATGGTCGAAGGGGCAGTCCCTCGCGCAACCCTCGATCAACCCGATCGAACCGGCCGCGCCGCACGAGGAACTGGAGGGCATGATCCGCCAGCTCGACGCGATGCTGGAGCGCGCCAACTTCTTCTTCCCCCCCGAACGCGTCGTCACCACGCGCCGGACGCTGCGCACGTTGCTCACCAAGCCGGGCTGGTCGTCGCAGGAGGTGCGGACGATGCGCGGCGTCCTGTCCGCCCTCGATGGCGCGAAGGCGCGGCGTGTCCAGGCGCAGCAGCCCTGAGGCCGACCGTCACGGCGAACGCAGCGACGCATCGGGACGCTCAGCGCGCGTCGAAGGCCGCTAGTTCGTAGGCGATCGACGCCTCGACCAGCCGTTCCCACAAGTCCGCGACGATATCGCCCGGCAATCCCAGCCGCTCCGCCTCGGCGCGCGCATTGGCGATCACCGCGGCTTTCCGGGGTTCATCACGAACATGGCCGCGCTCGGGTTTGATCCTGGCCGCGGCATCCATATAGGCGAAGCGTCGCGCGAGCAGCGCGACCAGCTCGCGATCGAGCGCATCGACGCCGGCACGGACCTCGGTCATCGTGGTGCAGTCGGGGCCGGGAAGGGTGCTGGGGAGAACGGTCGTCATGGTCCGCCGTGTGGCGATCCGTCGCGCGCCTGTCCAGCTTGACTTGCTTGGGTGCTCCGGCTAGGCGCCCGCCTTCGCAACAGCCCCCGCACCCCGGTGAAGCGGATGGCCTGCCTCCTTCGGGATCAGCAGAGCGATACCGGGATCAGCCCTGCCGCATGGCTTGCCATGGGGTGGGACCACGTCGTTACAGTTGCCAAGGAATAATTATGTCGAAGCGCCATAGCGCCAAGCACAAGCTCGACCGTCGTCTCGGCGAGAACATCTGGGGCCGGCCGAAGTCGCCGGTCAACAAGCGCGAATACGGCCCGGGCCAGCACGGCCAGCGCCGCAAGGGTAAGGTGTCGGACTTCGGCATCCAGCTGCGCGCCAAGCAGAAGCTCAAGGGCTATTACGGCGACGTCACCGAGAAGCAGTTCCGCGCCTGCTATCACGAGGCCGCCCGCATGAAGGGCGATACCAGCCAGAACCTGATCGGCCTGCTTGAACAGCGCCTCGACATGATCGTCTATCGCGCCAAGTTCGCGCCGACGATTTTCGCTGCCCGCCAGATCGTCAGCCACGGCCACATCCGCGTTAACGGTGTGAAGTGCAACATCGCATCGCGCCGCTGCTTCGTCGGCGATGAGATCACGTTGGGCAACAAGGCCAAGGAAATGGCGCTGGTGCTCGAAGCGCAGAACCTCGCCGAGCGCGAGATCCCCGATTACGTCGCGCCGGACGGAAACGCCAAGATCACCTTCGTCCGCGTGCCGACGCTCGACGAGGTGCCTTACCCGGTGAAGATGGAGCCGAATCTGGTCGTCGAGTTCTACTCGCGCTGATCCGGGTTATCCGGTTTCGGATTTGGAAAGGGCGGTCCTGCGGGGCCGCCCTTTTTGATTCGCGTGCCGGTGCTGCGCGTGATCCAATGTGATGCGCGCAGAGGCGCAGAGGACGCGGAGGGTGGCCCGCTCGGACGATCCGGGCGGCTCCCGATGTTGCGTGAAGTGCCTCCGGCGTGGCGCGCGTCTTTCTCCGCGTCCTCCGCGCCTCTGCGCGCAAAAACCCCGTCTCCCACAACCGTGGACAAGCCGCCGCCCCGGCGGCAAAAGGCGCGCAACGCTGCCCAGTCCATGCGGAGTATCCGATGCGTCGTTTCGTCCTTGCCGCCCTGCTCGCCACGCCGGCAATGGTGGCTGCCCAGACCGCCCCGCAGATTTCGGTCGACACGCTGAAGGCGGTCACCAAGACGCTCTCCTCAGACGCGTTCGAAGGGCGCGCGCCCGGCAGTGCCGGCGAGGAGAAGACACTAGCCTATCTCCAGCAGCAGTTCGAGAAGGCGGGGTTGAAGCCCGGCAACAAGGGCCGATGGCTGCAGGACGTGCCGCTGGTCGAGATCACCGCGCAGGCCGTCACGCCGCTGACGATCACCGGCGGCAAGACCCCGCTCAGCCTCGCCTACGGCCCCGACATGGTCGTCGGCACCTATCGCGTCACCCCGCATATCGACGTGAAGAACAGCGACGTCGTCTTCGCCGGCTATGGCATCGTCGCGCCGGAAAAGGGCTGGAACGATTATGCCGGCCTCGACGTGAAGGGAAAGACGGTCGTCGTCCTCATCAACGATCCCGACTGGCAGACGCAGGGACTGACCGGCCCGTTCAACGGCCGCGCGATGACCTATTACGGGCGCTGGACCTATAAATATGAGGAAGCGGCGCGGCAGGGCGCGGCGGCGGTCCTGATCGTCCACCAGACCGAACCGGCCGCCTATGGCTGGAACGTCGTTCAGTCGAGCAACACCGGCGCGGCACATGTCGCCGATGCCGCCAACGGCCATATGGACGACACCGCCGCGCATGGCTGGATCCAGCTCGACAAGGCGCGCGCCTTGTTCGCCAGCGCCGGCAAGGACTTTGACGCGCTCGCCGCTGCGGCGAAGGTCAAGGGCTTCAAACCCGTGCCGCTCGGGGTGAAGGCGTCGGTCAGCTTCGACAACCAGATAAAGAAGCAGATCTCGCACAACGTCGTCGGCATCCTGCCGGGCCGCGCCGCACCCGACGAATATGTCCTGCTGTCGGCGCACTGGGATCACCTCGGCCGCTGCACGCCGGTCAATGGCGACGACATCTGCAACGGCGCGGTCGACAATGCCGACGGCACCGCGGCGCTGGTCGCGCTGGCGGAGGCGAATGCCAAGGCCGGCCCCGCGCGCCGGTCGATGGTGTTCGTCGCGCTCACCGCCGAGGAATCGGGCTTGCTCGGTTCGGCCTATTATGGCGAGAACCCGGTCTATCCGCTGGCCAAGACCGTCGGCGGAGCCAATATGGATGCGTTAGCCATGTACGGCCCGTCGAAGGACGTGATCGTCATCGGCCCCGGCAAGTCGCAGCTCGACGACTATCTGACCGCCGCGCTCAAGCGGCAGGGCCGCACCGCGACGCCGGAGCCAACCCCGGAAAAGGGCTTTTACTACCGCTCCGACCATTTCAGCCTGGCGAAGCACGGCGTGCCGATGGTCTATTTCGAAACCGGACAGAATCTCGTCAACGGCGGCCTCGCCGCCGGACGGGCGGCGGCGAAGGATTACGAGGAGAATCGCTATCACGCGCCCTCCGACGAATATGATCCCAACTGGGACTGGAGCGGGGTGCAGCAGGACGTCGCGCTTTATTATATGCTGAGCCGCGATCTGGCGGAGAGCCGCGCCTGGCCAAACTGGATGCCGGGCGACGAATTCCGCGCCATCCGCGACCGGAGTCGCGCCACCGTGACGGGAGCCGCCAAGTGAAGTCGACGATCGCTCCGCCCGCCGAATGGGCACCGCACAAGGCGGTATGGATCGGTTTCCCGAGCCATCCCGAATTGTGGGAGGACGACCTCGACCCCGCGCGCGCGGAGGTGGTCACCTTCGCCCGTGCCGTGCATGCGGAGGGTCGCGGCGAAACCGTGATCCTCGTCGCCGCCGATGCCGAGGCCGGCGCCGCGGCGACCGCGATGGCGCCGTTCGCCGAGGTGGTGGTCGAACCGTTCGGCGACATCTGGCTGCGCGACACCGGCCCGATCGTGCTCGGCACCGGCGAGGCGCGCGATTTCGGCTTCAACGGCTGGGGCGGCAAATACGACCTGCCCGGCGACGACACGATCGGGCTGCGGCTGGCGAAACAGCGCGGCAAGCCGGTCGGCTATTGCAACTGGGTGCTCGAAGGCGGCGCGATCGACGGCGACGGCACCGGCGTCGTCGTCACGACCGAACAATGCCTGCTCAACCCCAATCGCAACCCCACGCTGGACAAGGCGCAGATCGAGGCGCGACTGCGCGACGACCTCGGCCTGACGCGGGTGGTGTGGCTCGGCGACGGGCTGCTCAACGACCATACCGACGGCCATGTCGACAACCTCGCGCGCTTCGTCGCGCCGGGGCGGCTCGCGCTGCCGGAGGCGGCGGAAAACGACCCGAACTGGCAGGTCTACCAATATGCCGCGCGCGACGCCTATGCGGCGGGGCTGGAAGTGGTGACGATCCCGTCGCCGGGCCGCGTGCTGCGCGACGAGGAGGTCGTGCCGGCGAGCTACATGAACTTCTACATCGGCAACGCCGCGGTGGTGGTGCCGCTCTACGGCAGCGAGAACGACGCTGCCGCGGTGGCGGCGATCCAGGCGCTGTTCCCGGATCGCGAGGCGGTGGGCCTGCGCGCCGACCATATCCTCACCGGCGGCGGCAGCTTCCACTGCATCAGCCAGCAGATCCCGGCGCAGGGGTGACGCGCCGGGTCTGCGGCCCTATGTGGCGCGCATGACCCAGATCACCGTCGCCGCGCTGCAACTCGGTTTCTCGAACGACATCGATGCCAGTATCGCCAACGTCTCGCGGCTGGTCCGCGAGGCGGCGGCGCAGGGCGCGCAGGTGATCCTGCCGCCTGAATTGTTCGAGGGCGAATATTTCTGCCGCGTCGAGGACGAGGGGCTGTTCGCCAACGCCGCGCCCGTCGGCGAACACAAGGCGGTGCTCGCGATGCAGGCGCTGGCCGAGGCGCTGAAGGTGACGATCCCGACCAGCTTCTTCGAGGCGGACGGCCCGCATCACTATAACAGCCTAGCGATGATCGGTCCCGATGGCGAGGTGCAGGGCGTCTATCGCAAGAGCCACATTCCGGACGGCCCCGGATATGAAGAGAAATTCTATTTCCGCCCCGGCAACACCGGGTTCAAGGTCTGGCCGGCGCCGCCGACCGCACCCGGCTGGACGCTGGGCGTCGGCGTGTGCTGGGACCAATGGTATCCGGAAACCGCGCGCGCGATGATGCTGATGGGCGCGGAACTGCTCTTCTACCCCACCGCGATCGGCAGCGAGCCGCATGACACCAGCCTCGACACCGCCCGGCTGTGGCGGCGCGCGATGGTCGGCCATGCGGTGTCGAACGTCGTGCCGGTGATCGCCGCCAACCGCATCGGCGTCGAACACGGCCAGACCTTCTACGGCACCAGCTTCATCACCGACGAGCGCGGCGACATCCTCGCCGAGCTTGGTCGGGAGGAGGAGGGCGTGATCGTCGCGACGCTCGACCTGCAGCGGATCCGGCGGCACCGCGCGGCCTTCGGCTTCTTCCGCGATCGCCGGCCGGAGCTGTATGGTCGGCTGGTTCAGGACATCTGATTGAGCGCCACCGCGCGCGCGAACACCGCGTCGAACATCTCTTCGGTCAGGCGGCCGGTGTTCTGGTTGTAGCGCGACGGGTGGTAGCTATCGATCAGGATCCGCCCGTCGGGCATGCGATGCTCAGCGAGATGCGCGAAGGTCGCCTTGGGCAGCCGGCCGCCCATCACCTTCACCGCCGACTGGTGCGCGATCTGGCCGAGCGCGACGACGACGCGGACGTTGGGCAGGGCGGCGACCTCGCCGTCGAGGAACGGGCGGCAAGTGCGGATTTCTTCCGGCGTCGGCTTGTTGGCGGGCGGCAGGCATTTGACCGCGTTGAGGATCATCGCGCCGGTCAGCGCGACGTCGTCGTTGGCGCGATTGGCATAGGTGCCCGTGCACAGGCCGAAGCGGCCGAGCGTCGCGAACAGCAATGCGCCCGAATGGTCGCCGGTGAACGGCCGCCCCGTCCGGTTCGCGCCGTGCAGCCCCGGCGCGAGGCCGACAATCGCCAGCCACGCTTCGGGATCGCCGAAGGGGGGGACGGGCGCGTTCCACCAGGTCGGATTGTCCTGCCGCAGCGCGTCGCGCGCTGCGACGAGGCGGGGGCAGCGCGGGCAATCGTGCGGCGGTTCGACCGGCGCGATCGGGCCGGGGACGAGCGAACTGGGTGCTAAGGTCATCGCGCTCGCCTAAAGCGGGCGGATGGCGACGGCAATCTATGCGATCGGGATCGGGTCGAACCGGCGGGGACGACACGGCGGCCCGCATCGCGAGGTGCGCGCGGCGATCGCGGCGCTCGGCGCCGTCGTCGCCTGCGCGCGAATCATGGATTCGGCACCGCTCGGCCCGTCGATCCGCCGCTTTGCCAACACCGCGGTGCTGATCGCCAGCGACGAATCACCGCCGATGCTGCTCGCGCGGCTGAAGCGGATCGAGGCGGCGTTCGGGCGGCGGCGCGGGCGGCGCTGGGGCGCGCGGGTGATCGATCTCGACATCCTGCTCTGGTCGGGCGGCGTCTGGCGCGATCCGCGGCTGACGGTGCCGCATGTCGGGCTGGCGCAGCGCACCTTCGTCCTGCGCCCGCTAGTCGACATCGCGCCGGACTGGCGCGATCCGGCGAGCCGAAGAACGATACGACAATTGTCCCATAGTGTTGACCGACCGCGCCCCCGCCCCTAGGTGCGCGGACGCGATGGCGGGGGTCCGTAGCTCAGTCGGTAGAGCAAGCGACTTTTAATCGAGAGGTCCCGGGTTCGAGCCCCGGCGGACCCACCATCGACGCTTTCCGGGGGCATCTACCCGGTCCCAAAACATCCCAAGAACCGCAGAAATCCGCCATTTCCTTGTGGTCGGGTGTCCCATCGGCTATCATGCAATCAACCGACATCGGGGGGCATGCGTGGGGGCATTTTCGGGAAGAGTGGGGGCATCGTGGCACTGACCGATACCCAGGCGCGTAAGGCTGTGGCCTCCGATCGGGACTACAAGCTGGCCGATTCGGGCGGCCTCTACCTGTTCGTCACGAAAAACGGCTTCAAATCCTGGCGTTGGAAGTATCGATTTGCAGGAAAAGAAAAGCGCCTGACGTTTGGCCCGTACCCGGAGGTGTCGCTGAAGGAAGCGCGCGAGCGTCGGGATCAGGCACGGGCCGAGCTGCGGGGTAACAAGGATCCCGGCGTCGAGGATCGCAAGCGCGAGATGCGAGCGCATGCCTCGGCGGGTGCGACCTTCAAGGCTGTCGGGCAGCGCTGGTACGAGGCGCAATGCCCCCGCTGGTCGCCGGTACAGCGCAAGAAGGTCATCCAGGCGCTGGAGAGGGACATCTACCCTGAGATCGGCTCTCTGCCGCTTCTGGACGTGGATGGGCCAATGATCCTGCGCATGCTCCGCAAGGTCGAGGCCCGCGGCGCGATCGACACCGCCAAGCGGCTGCGCCAGCACGTCTCGGGCATCTTCCAGTTCGGTATGGCCGAGGGACTGGTGCCGGGCGATCCGGCCGTCGGGATCAAGAAGGCGCTGAAGCCGACGCCGACGGGTGGCAAGCAGCCGGCGTTGAAGGATCTGGCGGCGGCGCGAAAGCTCCTCGCCGATATGGAGGCGTCGACGTCCGGCCCCCTGACCAAGCTCGCCTCAAAGCTGCTGGCGTTGACTGCCGTCCGGCCGGGCATCCTGCGCGCGGTGCCGTGGAAGGAATTCGAGGGCATCGACTGGACCGATCCCGATGCCCCCGCGCCGGGGGCATTGTGGCGCGTCCCGGCCGAGCGGATGAAGCTGGCGCTGGAGAACAAGGCCGACGAGGCGTTCGAGCACGTCGTGCCGCTGTCCTGGCAGGCGGTGGAGGTTCTGCACGAGGCTCGCCGGCTCACCGGCCGCTTCCCTTATGTCTTCCACAGCGTGCGATCGACGCACCAGCCGATGAGCGAGAACACGCTGGGCTATATGTACTCGCGCAACGGTTACAGCGGCCGGCACGTCCCGCATGGCTGGCGGTCGACCTTCTCCACCATCATGAACGAGCGAGCTGTCGAGCAGCGCCGGCCGGACGATCGCGCAATCATCGATGCGATGCTGGCTCACAGGCCGAAGGGCGAGTCCGGGTCGGAGATGGCGTACAACCGCGCTGCCTATATGCCGCGGCGTCGGGAGATCGCGCAGGATTGGGCGGATTTGCTGTTCGACGGCGTCCAACACGATGGGGTGCCGGCATGACACTCCATCAGCGGCGCACCTTAGTCAGTCGATAGGCCGGTCAAATGATGACGCGGCGGGCATTAACCCTTTGCCTGACGCCCGCGCCAAACGCCGGGATATAACCCTTGCACAGCTCTGAAGTTTTTCTGCCAGTCCGCCCTCCGCTCGGCCTTCTCCGGATCTGGATCGAGAAGTGGCGATTGGGCAGCGGCTTCTAGTACCGCATCAACGTTGTTCGCCATCTCGTCGGCGCCGTTCGCTACGCGATTGATCGCTTGTAATGCTCGGCCGCGGATGCTGACGGGTAGTTGGTCTAACTTAAAGCGTCGTAGGCCTAAGACACCCTTCGCTATTTGCTCGCTACAATCGCTGAGGCGCGTCCTTATGTCACGCAGCCGACGGAGCGATTGTCGGTTCAAATCCAAAGCCTCGACGGAGAATTCGCCCACATTCGAGGTAGGGTCGATACGGTGGCCACTGGCAGTAAAGTGCTCATCCCAGATGTCGGCATCGGGACGATAAAAACGATAGCCGTTGGCGAACGCATCGGGAGGCGGCGTTAGGTCGGTCTTTAACCGATTACATTCGTCGCAAGCGTACATTAAATTTACATATGTATCTTCAAGATCGGGCCGAGCAGATTGAGGCTCATAGTGGTCAATCTGAAAAGACAATCCTTGCGCTTCATACTCGGAGAGCGAGCAATAGCCGCAGGAATAAATGAAATCTCTTCGTAGGGACTGACGATAGCTTGAGTAGGGCAAACCTTCCTGAACTATCGAGCGAACAACCAGCGGTGTTGGGCGAACATCGTCGTTGGCAGCTACTGCGCCATGGCTGCCCGTTCCCAAACTCACCGACGCCGCCCCTTCGGCGCATGAACCTCGAGTTCGCGCATAAGGTGAGCTATGTCGTTTCCGATGCTCTCATACAGAGAGACGGCAGCCTCTAAGGCGTCCAACGTTTCGCCATGCCTAGCATCTTGGATTCTGTCTAAATTCCACCGCACCAGCGCGAGACGACGATCTTCACCTCTGCTCAGACCGCCAGCGAACTTTTTTTTGATCAGCGACTGCCGTTCGGTGAGAAGGCTCTCCACTTCTCTCTCCTTCACACTGGCCGCGTTCAAACGCCCCGCCCGCCTCGCGGCTATCGCGTTCAGACTGCCATCGCCCCCACGGAATGGCTTGAGGAATGCAACGCTGTCACCAGCGGTGCCCCCAAGGCTGGCGCCCGCCCGCTGAGAATCGATGCTTAGATCGCTCCCAAGCGGAGCGATGTTGGCGGTGTTAGTCGCCCCGATCATACAAACCTCCCTCAGCCACCCTTTCGAAATAGGCGAGCGCCTCACGCTTTCCACTACTGAGAGCGTCAGCCACCGCCGACTTGTTTGAGCCGAAGGTTTTCAAAAAGGTGCGCTGCCAATCCAATTGCAGCGTCACAAGCGTTTCAGGCGGTTCCGGCAACGTCAGCGTATGAGTGCACTTTTCGATGGTCTTTGCGTCTTCCTTCAGACGCGTCGTCATAGAAATATTAAATGTCTCGGCTCCTCCTCCAAGTGGCCGAGCAACTTGATCGAACAAGTCTACAATGCCAGGGGGGGCGTCCTCTAGAACGACCTGCGTCAGGGAGACGATCCCGATACGCTTCACCCGTCTTGGCGACACACCAGATAGGATATCGACCGCCTCAAGCAACCGATTAGTTACCGTCTCAAGTAGTTCGGTGAACGGCTCGGCCTGTGAGATCAACTCCATAGTGGGCGGGCCAGCGCTTGCTGCCTTTGCTCGTATCCTGTGGTTGAAGGCAACAGAGACGTTGCTTTGATCGAAGGTGTACCTGAACCCTGACTCGGTGTTGAATACCAACTGAAACGGGTCCATCGATTCGACAGAGAATGCCGGGCGATCCTTATCGAGCTCGCGGTTGAGCACTGGCGACATGGCTGCCAGATACTCTTCAGAGGGGCGGAACGACGGTTCGTATCGAACGCCTATGATGGGCGTCGACGCTAGACTGTCACACCAGCTCACATGCTTCTCCTGCTCGCGTTGTCTCATCGCGTACATCATTTGCCTTGAGGACGCGAGAAGCGACAAGGTTAACCGCGCCGATTTGCTCATCCTGCATCGAAAGTGAAGCGCAGGGCGCTATGGCGCCACCATTGCTCGACCTGCCGCAATTGGAGGGCCTGGTTCATCTGCTGTCTTAGAGACGCGTGCGATGGCGGCGCGATACCGAAACTATTGACAGGAAATGACATGGACCGCGGCACCGAAGAGGCGTTGAAGGCGATCATCAATGGGCTCGCTGAAGCCCAAGCGGAGGGCGGCGATCTCGTCGAGGCAATCGGCCGGTCACTCGCGGCTGCATCGTATTCGTGCGGGGATGCTGGCGACCCCTTCACCGCGGGCGAGCTTGCCAGACTGGCGCGTTGGACTGGCTCAAAAGCTGCAGTGCCCGTTTGATCCGGATGCGTGGCGTCGTTCGGCGCAAAGGGGCTATGTCTTTGTTTGACCGGCTGACCAACGATTCCCTTCATCGCTAAACGTAAGCAATGCTGCATCTTTTAAATCATGGTTTCGTACCTCTCGTTCCGGCCATTCAGGCTGGCACGATTGAAGGAATCTCGGGTGCAAGCAGGCGTTGTCGATTACGATAAATTGGTATTGGCGGAACTCGACGCGGCGGCAGGCTCAACGTCTAAGGAGAAGCAACGATCGCATTTGGATATGGCGGCGCAATATGCCGCGCTCGGTGAGCGCGACCGCGCCGGCCCGCGCACTTTCTTTATGCTAGGCGAGGCGCCGACGGCGAAGCCTAGGTAATGATACCGTAATTTTTGGTCCGCTATTGGTCCGCTATGAGCGACTTGGTATTTCTGCGCGTAGACGGCGTGACTGAGATGTTTGATGTCGTGATGGCGGGCGAGTCTATCGGGAACGTCTGGCAGGACGCTGGCCAGTGGTATGCCGACGAATGGAGCATGGCAGCGCCCGCAATCTGTGCGGCCACAAAAGAGGAAGCCGGACAGCTGCTATTCGCCAGACGAAATGCGAACTAACGCCGAGGAAATTGTCGATAGCGGAGAGCACGAACGGGTTGAGATTCGCGTCGGGAAGACAGGATTATCTTCCATCATCCCCGGGTGACGTTCGGAGCTCCTTGATTAGCGCCGCGCCTTCTTTTCGGCGCGTGGAACTGCGGATCCGCGACGGTGGCGCTGCGCAGTCGCCAGTATGTAGCCTTCCCCGCGTGGAATATGGCTTCGTTCAACAGTCCTGCTTGATCGGCCGCCATTGCGGCCACCTCGTGTTGGTGAAGCCAGTACGCGCATTGGTCGACGGCCTCTCTCGCTTGTCGGCGGCGCAACGCCTTTAATTGCCGCGAGGTCATGCGGCCGCCTGCCAATCCGTTGGCGCTGCGATCCACCGCTCCAATTCGGTCTCCCGCCAAGCCACCGCGTTCGTGCTGAGCTTGATCGCCAAAGGAAACTCGCCAGCGTCCATCTTTCGATAGATCGACGTACGCGACAGACCGGTGCGATCCTTCACCTCCGGCAGCCGGACGAGGCGGTTGCGTTGCTCGCCCGTCATGCCGCAATCCTCGTCACACCCGGGAACGGCACAACGGTTTTCCCACCGTCAGGCCCGTTGCTTCCGATGCCCTGCCACTCACCGCAGCTTCGCGTTTCGTGCGTCACCGGGAACATGGAGACCGGGAAGGGGCTGTCGCCTTGCACGACGACGGGCGCATGCACCTGGCATGTCCCGGTGTCCGCCGCAGCCGACGGATCCCGCGTAGCCTTCGACAGTTGCGGACCCTGCCGCTCCCACCAGGCGCATGAGCCACAGTTCCGGCCGACACAGCCCATCAACATAGCGGCATCCGATCCTGAAACTCACCGCAGTCGTTTTCGCGGTGGACGTTGGGGAAGGCGGACACGAGAAATGCATCCCCGCGCTTTGCCATCTGTGGGGGGTAGCGGCGGCAGACACCGATGGTGCTCAGGTCGCGCTTTACCGGCTCGATCGTGGCGTCGGACGCGGCGCGGGCACTGAAGTGGACGCAGGACGAGCAGGTCATGCCTGTGCCTCCGACGCTTGCTTGCCTTCCCACTCCCGACGAGCCAAAGCCATTGCCTCGTCAAGAGTATCGATCCGATCGCAGTGTGGACCGGCATCGAGTGTCCCATCCGGCATGCGTATGTACACGGGGTCCCAGAACGGCAGGCCCGCATCTACGCCATCGCGAGTGACAGGCCGCATCTCGCCGTCGTAGCAAAGCGCCCACGCGAGGATTTGCTCGCTCGTCGTCCAAGCACCGTCGCCATCGCAGCCGAACCGAACGATCGAGTAAGTTGGATCGATCGGCATGATCTGCACGGGGCGCCGCATAAGAGCCTGCCACATCGTTTCCGACAGATAGACGCTGTCAAGATCGCCTCGCCGACGCACCACCCACCATTCACCCGGCACACCCTTGCGCGGGGCGCACACGCTAATCGACTGGATGTCCGCGAGCGGGAACTGGCCCGTCGTATAGCCGCCGACTTGATCGGCCGCTTCAAATAGACCGTTCATGCCTGCTGCTCCGTGAGCGTCCGTGCTTCGGCACGCACGCGATGTTGATCGACCTCGTATGCGATGTAGGCGTCGAGGTTGTCGAAGCGGACGACGTCGAGATACTCGCCGACGGAGTGCACCGAGCCGTCGGGCATCAGAATGTAGCCTTGGCCCTCTTTCCACATGTGGCCATCGTCGACGCCGGCTGGGGTGACGATGCGGACTGAACCATCGAAGCACCTCGCCCATGCGATGACAGGTGACCGGTTCACGTAGGGCTCGCCTTCGGTGGCATCGACCATCAAGGCTTCAATGCCCGGGTTCGCAGGAACGAGCTGCATCGGCGTCGACGCGATCCGCTCATACGCATAGCCGCTCAAATCGAACCCGCATTCCTCGCCCTCGATGTACAGGCGGCGCTTGGCGCTCCCATCCGTTTCGGTTCCTGCGTCGACGATCCGCTCGATTTTGGACAGCGGGAGTGACGTACGCCAGTCGCGGTCAAACATGCCGATCATGCGAGCCTCCATTGGGCGGAAGTCAGTGTCGGACGTTGTGCCTGCTCGAACACCCTCAGGAGAGCGACATGGCCGACGTGAACGATCCGACCCAGGAACCCGAGAGCTACAACGACCTTCCGATGCAGCCGACCGGATCGGGGCCGGCCGATCTCGAGGTCGCGTACGAGCAGATGCGCCTGGCCGACGAAGCCGAAGGCACCACCGGCGGCGTACCTGCTGCGGCCGTAGCCGATGCGACCTTGCCAGTCCGAGACGCCGCCGTCGCTGAGAGCGAAGCCCACCCGAGCTGATCGATGGCCGAAGTTGTCATAAGCCCCAGCGGACCCGGTGCGATGGAAACCGGGCTCATGATCGATGAAACCGGGACTCGGTTCGTCGTCTTGACCTTCAAGGAGCCGAACGCCGATCCGGTGATCGTCACCTTCACTGTGCCGATCTTCCAGAATTACGTCCGGCATCTGGCAACGGTAGCCGAGGAGGCCGCAGACGAACGGAACTGGGTCGTGCCGGAATGACCGGGGGGCGGGGTGCATGCTGATCATGCGCCATGCTCCGCAAGGCTGATCCCGCCGATACGAGCGAGGTCTTCGATCGCGCCCCACGCCATCCGTTTGAACATATCACTGTTGTGCAATCCCTGGCGGAATGCAGGAGAGCTGGGGTCCAGGATGGCGTGGTCGGACCAGGCGTCCGAGTTGTTCCGGCTGAAGGCGACCCTCAGCTTGGCGATCGCGCCTTCAATCGTGGTTGCTGACGTCTTCACCAGCACCTGCTCATGATTGCCAAGACGCTGCCAGTAGGCGTCCTCCTCATCGTCACTAAGTTCGGAGGTGGCCTGCGCACCCTCCATTTCGGTCCGGCAGCCGGCGTAAGCGGCGAGCAGCGGTTCGTCGGTTTGTAGGAAAGCGCCGTGCCGACCGAACCGGCGGGCGTCGGTGGTGATCCGATCGATCACCGAACGTGCGCAACTCAGATCCCAGCCTTCGGCTTTATGGAAGATCTTGAGCTTGGTCGCCAATTCGGCCATGCTCGGTGCGGGCACCGCCCACAAGCGTTCGCACGCCTCATGCTCCGCCATGACCAGTTCGTCGAACCGATCCTGAACCTCGTCCATCGGGATGGTATCAAGCCGCGCCTCGAGCTCGGGCGTCAGCGGCTGCGCGATGTCACCCCTTAGCTCGGTATACTGACGGGCGGTCGGCTTGTAGACGGTGCGCTCATACGTCGACAGTTCAGCCGCGGCGGCCTCATATAGCGCATATGCCTTTCGCCATGCGACGAGCGGTCCCCGCATGTACGGGCTGTAGCCCTCCAGCACTGCGGGGAGTGGGGCAGGTGCCGGAATGGCGAGGTCGGGTTCGCCGCGGGCTGCGCTGAACGCACTGGTGATGAGGGTGCCGATCGAGGGGGCGAGGGCAAGTAGATCGGCTGGCGATTGATCCCAGGCGAGATCAGCGAGGTTGTCCAGAACGGCCAGCATCGGCGACAGGGTGCAGGTGTCATCCCCGACGGAGCGGACCATAGGAAGCAGTGTCCTGCCATTAAAGGCGATCCGGCGCATCGAGTAGAAGTCCGGGCAACCGCTAAGCTCGGTACTGATGAGGTGGGTTTTAAGAGCCAGATCATGGATGTTCGTGGCAGCGACGTCATTGATCGCCGCACAGGCTTCGAAAAACGCATCGCAACGTGCGTTGCCGTCTCTATCCGTTTCATAGCGCGTGCTCAGGTGCGACGCCGCCTCACCCCAGCGGAGGAATGCAGCGTACATCGCGGGCGACAGCAGCTCCCGGCCGGCGGCGATCAACTCATCAGTGAGCCCGGCGATCGCTAGCTCTTCTAGCGTGCTCTCGCGCTTGGCTTCGGTGAAAGACGCCATGCCGCGGTGAATGGCGGTCGCGGCATCACCAGCGATGTAGGCGATGCGGATGTTCGGCTTGGGTGCGAAGCCTTTGTAGAGCTCGCGCGCCGGCAACGGAATCGGCGCCTGAGCAGGCGTATAAGGGGCAAAGGTCGGCTGACTGGCCATGTGCTGTCTCCTGAAAGGTCTGCAGAAACTCACGCTTTGCAGCGCAGGAGTGCGGCAGAGGCTTCCGAGGAGAGCGTGCTTTACCGGCCTGCGATCAGTTTCACGGCCCGGGGGCGATCGGCTGATGCAGGATCTTTAGTGCGGCATTTATACCGCGTCAATCTGCAACGGCATTTATGCCGCATTTTAGATCGTTACGAGTTCACCGTAGGGAATGACGCGATGTAGGTCCCGAATCGCTTTCGCGGGCACTTGAAAGGCGATGTCGGTAGAAAGCTGCCGGAAGCTGATGGCGTGCTTTGTTCTGCCTAGCACAATCGCTAGGAAAGAATCTCGTCCTTCTCGGGATGGGCCGAGGTCAACCAAGGCTACCTCCTTCACAGATGGGTGCCGGTCAGTTTCGACAAGAACGAAATCCGCATCGTTGTAGAGTGGCGCCATTGCCTCACCTACTACTTGGTAACCTATGACGTTCCGGTTCTGCAGAGGGGGTGGCACCAGTAGCAGGTGAACAATGTCCGATGTGGTTGTCGTCAAATCTACTTTTACGTTACTGGCCGAATCTAGGGTGGGGAAAAGGCGATGGCTTCCACGTGCACTCTTTAGACAGGGCGTGGTCTTGTCCTCATCATCAACAAAGGACAAGTCCTTAAAGGCGTCAGGTGCCATAGCCGTCGCTATGTCGAGCGCGTCTTTGACACCTTCCCAGTCATTTTCGTCTGTGTTTCCCCAAAGGTAGGACGGGTCTACCTGCAAGACCTTTGCAATTTTGAAGAGCCTTTCGGTCGACGGCATAGATTTGCGCGTGCGTATGTACCGGATGGCATCTGGTTGGCCTGTGGCCAGTATCGATGCCTGCCGTTCAGTGAGGCCCAACGCCTCAAGACGCTCACCAATGCGGTTCGCTAGGATCTCGATGGTGGGTCTGTCTGTCATGTGTCCTCACTGCCCGATCTAGCGGTAAATATCATGCGGCATAAATGCCGTTGATGTGCGGCATCCGATGCCGTACGACGTGATTATGATCATGGAGCAAACCCTACTGGCGATCGCTGACACGTACGCGGCGGTCGCGTTCGGCAAGGGGAAGTCACTGTCGCGGGTAGCAACAATCGTTGTGAACCGAGGCTCATTTTTTACGTCGCTGAAGAAGGGGCAGACCTGTTCGGTGCGAAACTATGAGAGGATCCTTCGCTACTTTGAACAGCGTAAACATTGGCCCGACGCAGTGATTCCAGCGGAGGCTGAAGTGTATCTGCGACAACTTGGGCGACCGATCACACCGAAAGAAGTTAATCTGCTCCCAACCGAATCGGCCGCGGCTCATGACTAGCGCCCTCCGCCCGGTGCCCGACGGCCTCCATGCATTCGCGGAAGACGGCGATAGCGTCGTCCTTGGTTGCCACGGAGCCGGGGTCCTTTGCAGCGATGTGCTCGAACAGCGCGAACGCAACGGCGGTGTCACTGCCGGCGGCGGCGCGCAGGGGCATGTCAGGGTCGAGCATCGAAAGCCTCTCGTCAGTACACGTTCTGACGACCTTAGCAGCCGCCCGACGCGCCAGCCTACCCCAATGCCCGTGTGTGCGGACAGCGACGCTGATCGGTGCAGCCGATCAGACTGTCCTGCATTCCGCGTTGGCGCGCGAACAGCGCAGGCTGCAGAAGATCCTTCGTGCCCGTCGGCTCGCATCTCCCCGGTGCCGAGGCTCTTCCGCAACTCCCTTCGTGGGGCGGGTACAGGGGTGGTCGCGTTCCCTCCCGCTAAAGGCGCGATCACCCCACCGTCAGTCATTGTCCGGCACCGTCGCGCGGATGATCTCGACGATCTCGTCCAGCATGATTGCGGCGGGACCGCTGAGTACGATGCCGTTCAGCCGATCAAACGCGTCGAGGAAAGTGTGAACCACATGGTTCGGCACGTCCGCGTCTCGCATCGCGTCGACGATCGCCGCGGTCATGTTGGCCAGCGCCATCACCGTGATCCGCGACTGCGCGCGCGCTTTCCTGTCCTTCACCATGCCGCGGGGATTGCCGCATGAACGCACCGTACATCCACGGACGCCGTCGTACGTTCTCCGCGTCTGCCGCGGTCGATGCGCAGAACGCCATCCTCACCAGCATCAAGACGGACGACAGCGCGACCTGGGCGGACATGGGTCGGGTGCTCGGCAAGTCTGACGATCGGGCTGCAGCGTACGCCAATACGGCGTCGCCTCTCGATCTGCCGACCTTCCTTGCGGGCTGCCGGGAGTGGGGCGGGCGGTTCGCGGATCCGCTGCTGGCGCTCGTGGGCGGACGGTGGGCTGAGGCCGGTGCATATTGCACTGGCGATGAAAGCGCAGCGCTGACCCTCGCCAACCTGCTGCCGGCGGTGATCGCCATCGAAGCTGATCGCCTGACCGAGCCACAGGAACTGCTGCCACACGAGGCCCTGATCCGCCGCGTCCACACGCTGACCTGCGTCTGGCTGGAGATGATCGCGGCCGAGAAGGGTAGGGGCCAATGAGCCACCGTCCGATCGATCGCGTCGCCCGTGCCGAACGGGACGCCGCTTTCCGTCGCGCCGTCGACGAGGCGAAGCAGCGCTACAATATCAGCGACGTGGTGGCGCGGACCCGCAAGGTCACCCGCGCCGGCAAGAACGAAAAGAGGGCGCTGTGCGCCTTCCACAGCGAACGTACGCCCTCGATGCAGCTGAACGACGCCAAGGGCACGTATCATTGCTTCGGCTGCAGCGCGTCGGGCGACATCGTCAGCTACGTCATGAAGACCGAGAACATCGGCTTCATGGACGCGCTACGCTGGCTCGGGGCCGCCAGCCTGCCCGGTGTCGATCCGGCCCAGCGCGCGAGGGCAGCGGCAGAAGACGATGCTGATCGCCAGCGCGCCATCGATCGTGCTCGCGACGTATGGGAGCGCGCCCGGCCGGCACCCGGTACCCCGGCGGAGGTATACCTGCGCCGCCGCGGTATCGTCATGCCGATCCCGCACACGATCCGCTTCGCCAGGACGCCGGCATGGTATGACGACGACACCGGTCAATGCGGTCCTGATCTGCCAGCTCTGCTGGGCGCAGTCGTCGACGGCGATGACCAGCTGATCGGCCTGCAGCGCGTGTTTCTCGCCGACGGCGGCCGGAGCAAGGCGCGGATGGAGAAGCCCAAGCGCAGCCTTGGCCGCGTGAAGGGCGGGGCGCTTCGCATCAATTCGGATGCAGACAGCTATGGCCACGAGCTGATCCTCACCGAAGGACCGGAGGACGGCCTCAGCCTCGCGCAGGAGCTGGGGGCAGAGGTGTGGGTGACGCTCGGCACCGCGATGATGCCATTCATCGACTATCCCCCGCGCATCGTATCGATCGTCATCGCCGGGCAAAACGACAAAGCCGGCCGAGCCGCGGTCGAGCAGGCCGAAGATGATCTGGCCGAGCGCGGTTTTGCCACGCGCACGATGTGGCCCGCCGACGGCTTCAAGGACTGGAACGACCAGCTGCGGGGCATTCGCGCATGAGCGGGTCATTCCAGGAGCAATTCGCTGCGGCCGAACAGGGACCGGCGCTGCAGAACGTCGAGGCCGAGATCGGCCTGCTCGGCGACCTCATCAACGACAACCGGCTGATCGATCAGGTTGCCGATCGCCTGCGCGGCCGCGACTTCTCCGTACCGCTGCACGGCCGCGTGTTCGACCAGATGCTGGATCAGACCGCAGCGGGCGCCAACGTCGATGCCGTCACCCTGACGCCGCACTTCCGCGATGACCCGGAATGGCCGCGCGTCTTCTCGGTGCTGTCGGCTGCATCGCTCAACGCCGGCCCGCGTGCGCGCACCAAGGCCTACTTCGACCAGCTGACGATGCTGTCCAGCCGGCGGCGGATGGTGGCAGGGCTACAGGATGTCGTTCACTCGGCCCGCGATCTCAGCGTCGCGCGCGAGGAACTGCTCGCCAATGCCGACGAGGCCGTGGCCGAGCTTGCGGATCAGGTCGTCACTTCGCAGGCGCCCGTCGGCATCTATGCCCAAGCTGTAATCGACAGTTTCGGCCAGCCGGTGATCGGCGTCCGCTGCGGCATGATAGCCTCGCTGGACAGCACGATCGGTGTGCTGCGGCCATCGAACCTGATCGTCGTCGGTGGTCGTCCCGGCATGGGCAAGACCAGTCTCGTCACCTCCTATTCGATCGGCGCCGCGTCGCGCGGTCACGGCGTGCTCATCTTCTCGCTGGAGATGAGCGCCGACGAACTGACGCGTCGCATGCTCGCCGACATGACGTTCACGACGCAGGGCGGGGTGCCGTACGAAGACATCCGCGATGGCAATGTCCGCCGCCATGATCTGACGGCGGTCGTCAACGCCAAGCAGCGCTTCGACGCCCTGCCGCTCGAGATCAACGAGACATCGGGGCTGACGCTGTCGAAGCTCATCCGCCAGGCGCGCACGCACAAGCGTCGCCTTGCCGCCAAGGGCGAGAAGCTGGAGCTGGTCGTCGTCGATTACCTCCAGCTGATGGCACACAGCCGCAAGGGCATGTCGCCCTATGAGCATGCCAGCGAGGTCAGCACCGGCCTGAAGCAGTTCGCCAAGGCGGAAGGACTGACGGTGATGGCGGTAGCGCAGCTCAGCCGCGACGTGGAGAAGCGTCCGGACAAGCGGCCGATGCCATCCGATCTGCGCGACAGCGGGCAGATCGAGCAGGACGCCGACGTCATTCTCTTCGTCTACCGCGAGGAGGAATACCTGCGCCGCAACGAGCCGGAAGACCAGTTCGGCGGCAAGTACGAGGCGTGGCGCACCGACATGGAAGCGGTGCGCAACAAGATCGAGTTTCTCGTCCCGAAGCGTCGCAGCGGCCCCACGGGCAAGGCTGTCGGCTGGTTCTTCGGCGCCAATTCAGCGGTCCGCGGGGCCGAGTTCTACAGCAATCCGGAGGCGCGATAATGGCTCGCATACGATCGATTCATCCCGGCCTCTGGACGGACGAGGCTTTCGTCGGCCTGACGCCCTACGCCCGCCTCCTTTTCATGGGCATCTGGACCGAATGCGACGACATGGGCTCGTTCGAATGGTCGCCGCTGAAGCTGAAGATGCGGCTGCTGCCGGCAGACAACATCGATGCTGGTGAGCTGCTGGCCGAGCTCGAGGCCGCCGACTGCATCATGAGCTATGAGATTGGCGGCAAGCGCTACGGCGCCGTGCGTAATTTCTGCCAGTATCAGCGGCCCAAAAAGCCGAACTCGACCTACCCCCAGACGGAAACGGTTCGGGACTATGTCGGTACCGAGGCTCGTTCAACGCGCGACGGTTCGGAACCGACACCCGCTTCAACGCCGCCCGGCTCCCCACCGCCCCCCTCTTCAGGTGTCGCGAGTGGGGAACTGGTGGGGAACCAGTTCCCCACTGGTGGGGAAAAGTGCCGCCAGATGGAGGATGGAGGAGGGAGAAGAAGTTCCGTAGCTAACGCTACGGGCGCTTCGCCGCCGATTTTGGAAGATCCGAGCAAGGTCCTGTTCGACGCTGGCGTCGCCCTGCTGGTCAAGGCGGGCTCGTCGGACAAGCAGGCCAGGGGGCTGATCGCCAGATGGCGGAAGGCGAAGGGCGAGCCGTGGGTGCGGGAGGCGCTGGTCAGCGCTGAGGGCAAGGCTGAGCCCGTGTCGTGGATCGAGGCGAGGATCGCGTCGGCTGCCAGCATCGAGGACGAAGCCCGCGCCGTCAGCCGGGCGACGGCAGAGCGCTATCGGAGAATGGCGATCCCCGGCCCACCGGCGACTGCTCGGCTTGGAGAGGCTGCCGTTGCGTAGCCTCAGCGGCCCGAAATCAAGCGACTGGCCGTGCCATGGTGTATTGCAGCAACAACACACTAAGCGTATAGGTCCCGCGTCGACGTTGCGGCAAGGGCGTCCCTCGCTCCCATGCCACATCGCTGACGCAAACTACGGTCGTGTCGCGGTCACTCGATCGCGCACGACCGGCTTTTTCGTGCGGTGCGATGCAGCCGGCATTCGGCAAATCACGAGCCGTCGTCCGATCGGTATCACGGTGCCAGGCAATACGCTCCGCGGCAGTTCAAGCGCGAGGTTGTCGTCTCCGCTCGCCCTCGCGGTTCATGGCGCGGAGGTCTGTCATGCCCCGTTGGGTCATCAGCACTCCGGCGATAACGGCCAGGTTGGCGGCGATGAACGCGCCCAGCACGATGTAGACGGTCATGAACCTTCTCCCTCCCATCGAGTCGTACCGGGCAGGTGTGACCAGATCGTAAGCGGGGATCAGGGGAGTGGGATCAATCGTCTCAGGTTTCAGCTGCCAGCGCGTGGCGTGGCAGGGATCGAGGGGAGGGCGGCGTGGCCGCACCTCCCCACGGCAAGGTTAGCGGCAGACGCGAACACGGCGCTGGTGGCGGATCACGGTGCGGCAGCGCTGGTTGCGGTCACGGCCGTAGTGGCGGCCACGGTCGTGACGGGCGTTCTGGTAGCCACGACGGCCCCGGTCATCACGATGGTCCCGCTGCTCGTAACGACCGCGGTCACGGTCATGGTCGCGTCGCTGCGCATCGGCAGCGCTGGCGCCACCGACGGTCGCGGTGATCATTCCGATCGCTGCGAGAATCGTGCTGATTTTCATGAAATGTCCTTTCGCGCTCCGGGATCGAAGCGCGGAGAGCATTACGCAGCCGACACGACAACGTTCCTGACCAACCGCGCGACGGCCTCACCCGCAAGGCTGGCTGATACCCAATCACGATGAAAAACAAGGATCATGCGATGGCCGGGCTTCAAGGATCGGGTCAGGGTTGCGCTACTGCTCGCTGGTGCATTTTGCGGACTGCAGGTGCCCGTACGCTACCGTTGGCGGCATCACTCAACGCTGCCGGTTTCGACGCTTGGACGCCGCAATTGACCATTCGGCGTCGGCGTCCCCGCAGCAAGGCGATGGTGGAACTGCAGGCCGCTATCCTACCGACATTCGTGTTTCTGCGTTCCGATCGGCTCGATGACCTGCGGCGCTTGGCGATGCGGCCCGGGTCCGCCCTGGTTCAATTTTCGGTGCTGTCCCATGCCGGGCGCGTGCCGCTGATCACCGATGCCCAGATGGCCACGCTTAGAGATGAGGAGGATCGTGCGGCGGCGGCTCATCAGGCCGTGAAGGATCGCGAACAGCGTTTAGCCGAGCGATCCGAACGCCAACGGAAGCGCGCAAATCTGAGGGCTTCGGCTCCCTCGTATGCGCCCGGCGACCAAGTCCGGGTTCTGCAGCCTGCTTTTGCCGGCATGACGGGTTTCGTCGAACGGGGCGTGGGCAAGACTGTCGTGGTCAACCTGGGCGGCTCAATCAGTGTCACGATTGAGGCGTGGCTTCTTGAACTCCAGATCGAGCGAGCGGCTTGATATCAGGTCAGAATGTACGCTTCCGCACACGCGGCCATGGCCAAATAAGCTGTTAACCAATGCAGCGTAGCCGATGCCGGATGGAAAAGGACCGGAATCGGATCAATCATCGTAACGGGCGTAACGGAAGCGCTGAACTATGCCTTCAGCTAACGCTCGTGGTGATCGGCATTGCGGCCTTGATGGCCATGCCTGGTAAGGGAGGCGATGTTCTCCTGATCCCGATTAGTGGGACGCTGGCCACCACGGTGAATTTGGCATTGGCTCATGAAGCTCGCCTTATCGAAGCGGTCCCTTCGGTTGGGGGAGTGATCGTCAGCGGAGACGGTTGGCACATGATGCGACCGATGTTGGGGCAGGGTACGCTGGTCATTGGCGTACCGGCGGTGTTTTGCGGCTCGTCCTCCCTTGGCAACGGGGTTGCCGCGTGAGCGCGCTAGCCGTCGATCCGTCAAAGGCTTTCTCGTTGAGATGGCTTCGTCGCCACGCCCTGCAAACGGCGAGCAGCCTTACCGAGCTTCGTCAGCGTGGGATCGAGTTCCTCGTCCTGTTCAATTGGGCAGCGCTGATCGGGATAGCAATCGCGTGTCTGGTCACCGGCGTATCGCTGATGCCGGTTTTGCCGGTCGGCGTCATCGCCTTGCTCCTTCCGACCAGAATGGCTCTGACTCGCCGGCACGATGCGTTCGCCAGAGTCATTGTCGGCACGCTGGCCGCAGCCATGCCTGCGCTGCTGGTATTCGCTTTGCGCGGACACAGCTGGCAGATGGACGCGCACATGTACTTCTTCGTGGCGCTGGCCTCCCTCGCTGTCCTTTGTGACTGGCGCCCGATCGCGGTCGCATCCGGGTTGATCGCAGTGCATCATCTCGTGCTGGAATGGGCGTCGCCGGACTGGGTCTTCAACGGGGAGAACAATCTGGGCCGCGTCATCTTCCATGCGGTTGCGGTGATACTGCAGTTCGGTGTGCTCGCTGCACTCACGACGTGGCTCACCAGCCTGTTCCATCAACAAGCTGCGGCAGTGAGATCGAGCGCCGCCTTGACTCGGGAAGCAGAGATCGAACGCGAACGCGCAACGGTCGCACTTGAGCATGCCCAACGATCGGCAGCTCTCGTCGAGGAGGCACGCCGGCAGACGACGGCGGCCGAGGAGCGTCATGGTCGAATGCGTCAGGCGGAGCTGGCGCAGTTGGCGACAGAATTCGACGGGCACATCGCAGCGATCGTGATCACCCTAGAGGAGGCGGCCGGGCAGCTGGAAACCATGTCCTGCAAGCTTGAGACCTTGGCGAGTGACGTCGAAGACCAGGCGAGCGACGTCAGCGCCAACACGACCGATGCCACCTCGGAAATAAGCCTTGTCGCACAGGCTCTCGCAAAACTGGGCGCATCGATAGGGTCTATCGCTGCCGGGGCAGAGCAGCAGCATCAACTAACGGCGGACGGCCGCCAGAAGGGGCAACGAACCGCAGAGACGATCGCTCGTCTCGTGTATGGCGCAGATCAGATCGAGGGGTTCATTGACCAAATCCGTGCCATCTCCGCCAAGACCAATCTGCTGGCGCTGAATGCCACGATTGAGGCCGCACGCGCTGGTGAGGCGGGCAGGGGGTTCAGCGTCGTCGCTACCGAGATCAAAAGCTTGTCGGGCGAAACCAATAAGGCGAGCGGCCGGATCATCGAAATCCTCTCCGACATTCGGGAGTCCGTCGTAGATACCTCAGCGGACGTCAGGTCAGCGGGCCTGGTGCTGGACCAGGTCGCTAGCGCGGCCGAGGTCATTGCCCAGGATGTCGAAGGGCAGCGTCAGATTGCAGAGAAGATTCAGGAGAGCGCCGGGCTGGCAGCTGAGCGGGGACGCGACATTCAATCCCGGATGACCGATCTTGCAGAGCATATGGCTTCAGCGGTCAATCTATCGTCTGAAGTCAGAGCAAACACCGGCGCTTTGTTTGCCGGGGCGAGGGAATTGCGGGCATCGTCGGACAAGTTTGTTGCGGCGCTGCGCGCTGCCCCAGTTCGTCGGTGACGTCGAGCAACAGGTGACCCCTTGGCAACAGGGTCGGCATGGGGTAAACGGTGAACAGATCCTTCGGGTATCGCTGCTCAAGCAGCCCGTGACGAGCTAATAGGACAGGCTCCGAGCCGCCCTCGTCCCCAACGCAGAGACCACATGTCTCGGGCGATTGTCCTGCGGTATGGAACGCCTCTACCTGATGAAGCTGGCGTTCGGCTGATCCACCGCTTACGCCGCTGATTATGGGTGAGATCGAGCGGCTGGTCCCGTCAGGGGTCATAGAACAGTGGGTGTACCACCTCAGGCGACAACGCTCGCGAGCACAGGATTCCCTCTGGTTGCTCGATCAGGGCTACACTGTCCACGATGGGCAACACGGTGTGCCGACAGCGGATGCAAGCGACCGTTGGCGACGCGAGCAGGAAACCGTCGTCGAAGAGGTCAATGCTCTCCTCGAGCTGTATGATCGCATCAACCTTCGGTCGTCCGAGTTCATTGCGGCCGAGCGCGCTACCGGGCGCAGGGCGTCCGACAAGAAGGGCTAAGCACCGCGGCCATCCGCTCGCTCCGAGTATTGCACGGATTCCGGCTAACCGTCGCACCTGAGGCCATTTTTTCAGGGTGCGGCGATGCCGGTCAGACCGGATCGGACCGATAAGGGTCCGAATCGGTCGGGTCCTTCCGGGGCATCCAAGCAGTACGGGGGGCAAAGGCGTTTGGCTCCCCCAGCTATAGATCGTGAAAGGGGTTGCCACTTATGCCGCCACCCCATGCAGGGCCGGTGTCGATTCGCCAATTCGCGAAGCTCGACGGATGCAGTCACACGCTGGTCGCCAAGGCCGTAAAGCAAGGAAAGCTGCCAGTTTCTGAGGCTGGCCTAATCGATTCCAGTCTCGCCGGCAGCGGCTGGCGCAAGCGTAATCGCGAGGCGTCTGAGGTGGAAACCCAGAGTGGAAACACCCCGCCTGTTTCCACCCCGTCTGCACGGAAGGTTTCCACCCGACCCGCTCAGGTGGAAACACCCCGGCGGCGTGGCCAGGCAGGCGCAGCGGCGCCGATCGATCCGGCGGACCTCGCCGATGAGGATTTCATCGCCGAAGTGCTCGCCGGTCGCTTCGTGCTCACCGGTGACGCCGAACGGGTCAAGGAAAACGGACTGGCCGTGCGGGCCTTGTTGGCGGCCCGGCGGGAGGCGGGCGATGTCGTCGATCTCGAGGTTGCCGACACGCTGCTGTTCAACCTCGCCCGATCACTGCGTGACGCTTGGCTGAATTGGCCCTCGCGCGTCGCGCCGCTGATCGCCGCATCGCTGGGCATTGCAGTCGAGCCGTTGCTGGAGGCGCTCAACGACCATGTCCAACAGCACCTCGCCTCCCTCGGCGAGCCCGAAGCCGACTTCGCCGGCGCAGAGCAAGGATGAACGGCTAGAGCGTGCGTGGCGGCGGGGACTGACCCCACCGCCACGCATCAGCGTACCGGAGTGGGCTGACCGATATCGTAAACTGGCACCCGAGGCAGGTTCAACCTCGGGCGACTGGTCGACAAGGACCGTCGAAATCGCCCGCGGGCCGATGCTGGCGGTGACGGAGCTTGGCGTTGAGACCATCACCGCGATGGTCTGCACCCAGTTGATGAAGACGGCGCTGATTGAGAACGCAGTCGGCTTCTTCGTCCACCTCGACCCGGCGCCGATGCTGATCGTTCAGCCGAAAGAGGCGGCGGCCGAGCAGTTTTCGAAGGAGCGGATCACCCCGCTCATCCGCGCGACGCCGGTGTTGCGTCGGCTGATCGGCACCAAGAAGACCCGCAGCGTCGAAGAGACGCTTCTCTACAAGGCTTTCCCGGGGGGCTTCCTCGCTCTCGCTGGGGCAGGCAGTCCGGACAATCTGGCACGACGGCCTGTCAAACGCGTGTTCTGCGACGAGACGGACAAGTATCCGATCACCCGCGAGGGTGATCCCATCGGCCTCGCCGACGAGCGCATGGCGACATATGTCGGCGCACTGTCGGTACGAGCCTGTTCACCGACGATCGAGGGCGAAAGCCTGATCGAGAGCAGCTACCTGGAGGGCGATCAGCGGCAGGCATCGGTTGCCTGTCCGGAATGTGGTCACCGGCAGTTTCTTGATTTCTTCCGCCACGTCGAGTGGAAAAAGGATCTCGGCGAGGACGGCAACGTCATCGCGCACCACCCTCGAACTGCGCAGGTCTATTGCGAAGGGTGCGGCGTCGGCTGGAATGAGGGGCAGCGGCTCACCGCGCTCGGCACCATCCGGTGGCACCAGACCAAGCGATTCCGCTGCTGCGACAAGCATCATGACCCGCTGACTGCATACGCCACAGCTTGGAAAGCCGAAGGCGGCGCGGCCGCGGTCGCGGCGATATGGGACTGGTGGGAAGGTCCGCGGCACGCGGTTTACCGGGCGCGCTGCACGGACTGTGGAACTTGGCCGGTGTCCAACGAGCACGCCAGCTTCACGGCCGGCAAGGTGTTCAGCCCCTGGCCCCGCGATGCGCCACCCAAGATCGCGGCGAAGTGGCTGTCGAGCAAGAACGATCCCGACAAGCGCGTCAAGTTTGACAACACCCAGTTGGGTAAGCCGCACAAGCGGTCGAATTCGAAAGAAGTGGTCGCGGAGATGCTCGCGGCCCGCGCCGAGATCTGGGCAGCGGAGGTGCCCGACGGCGTCGGCGTGATCACCGTAGGCGGCGACACACAGGATGACCGGGTCGAGCTCGAGTTCGTAGGCTGGGGCAGGAACGAAGAAAGCTGGTCGCTGCTCTACGTCATCGTTGAAGGCGACACGTCGAAAAAGGCGACGTGGGACGAGGTCGACCGACAGCTGCTTCGCACCTTCAGCCGCGCCGACGGTCGTCAGTTTGCGGTCGAGGCAGCGTGCATCGATTCCGGCGGTCACCGGGCGCAGGAAGTCTATAATTTCTCCAAGGCTCGCCTCGGCCGCAAGGTCTGGGCGACGAAGGGCGCTTCGGATCGAACCGGCAAACGCTCACCCCTGTGGCCTACAACGCGGCCGAGCAATCGAAACCGGGCAACGTTCAAGCCGATCATCATCGGCGTCAATTCGGCGAAGGACACACTGCGCGCCCGCCTGTCATTCACTGATCCAGGCCCCGGCTATATGCACTTCAGTAGCAAGCGGGAACTCGCCTGGTACGAACAGCTGACGGCAGAGCGCCTCATCCCGAAGGTCGCCAGCGGCCGCGTATTTCAGGTCTGGGACTGCCCGAAGGGCAAGGCCAACGAAGCGACGGACTGCCGAGTGAACGCGATGGCCGCGCTCGCAGGTCTCATCCAGCTGGGGATGAAGCTGAACATGGTCGTCGATGCCACATCAACAGATCCCGACATTGCTCGCGCCATGGCCAAGCAGAAGGCCGACGAGCGCGCAGCGAAGGCAAAGCCGGAATGGCTGGCAACCACGGCAGACAAGGTTGCCGACGAAAAGCCCCGCGCGAAACGCGCAAAGGTCAACCCGTTCACCAGCAATCGAAGGAGGTAGGCATGGCGTATCAGCAAACCGACCTCGACAAGCTGCATGCAACGTTGCTCGCCGTTGCGACCGGACCGCAGAAGGTCCGGTTTGCCGATGGCCGCGAGACGACGTTCCAATCGGTCGATGCCGTCTCGGCGGCGATCAAGGTCGTCGACGCGCAGCTGAAAATGCAGACGCGGGCGCTCGGTGGGATCGTGCGGCACCGCATCCCCTACTATCGCAGCGGCCTGTAAAAAGTGGCCGAACGCACCTTCCTCGACCGGCTGCTCGGGCGGCCGGGCGCTGCACCGCGACAATCATCGCCGGTGCGGCAGCGGATCGCCCGCGGTGGCCCGCGCGCCGAATACGACGGTGCCACCTTCGGGCGGCGCGCTGCCGGCTGGCGTCGAACGCAACGGGACGCGAATGGCGAGCTCACCCCGGCCGTCATGGCAGCCCTTCGCGGGATCGCCCGCGACCTGGTCCGCAACAACCCCTTCGCCGCCCGCGGCGTGGCGACCATCGCCAACAACATGGTCGGCACCGGCATCACGTTTCAGGTTTACCGTGATGGCAAAATCGACGACGCGCTGAACAAGAAGGCCCGCGCGCACTTCGACACTAAGGCGTGCGACAGCGGCGGGCGGCACGATCTGTACGGCCTCCAGTTGCAGGCCGCACGCACCATCGTGGAGAGCGGCGCGGTCGTTATGCGCCGGCGGTGGCGCCGATCTTCGGACGGGCTACCCCTGCCGGTGCAGCTTCAGGTACTGGAGCCGGACTATATCGACCCGTCGAAGCATGGCCCGCTCGCCAGCGCACCCGGCGTCAACGGCGGCTTCATCGTCAACGGCGTTCAATTCAGCCCGATCGGCGCGCGAGAGGGCTACTGGCTCTACAACGGCCACCCCGGCGCGGGCCGCACGTCGTCGCTCGGATCGACACTGATCCCGGCGGCCGACGTCGCTCACGTTTTCCGCGCCGACCGGCCGGAGATGGAGCACGGCGCGACCTGGCTGGCGCCGATCGTGCTGCGCATGAAGGATTTCGCCGACTTCGAAGACGCGACGCTCACTCGGCAGAAGTTGGCCAACGCGTTCGTCGGCGTCGTCACGGGCGAGGATGACGGTGGCGCGATCCCCGGCATCCAGACCGAAGACGGCGAGATCGCCGATGGTCGGGAGCCGCTCGACTACATCGAGCCCGGCACGTTTCAGTACGCACGCCCCGGCGAGGAGGTAACCTTCTCCAACCCGCCCGCAACCGAGGGCTATGCCGATTACACGAAGGTCTCGCTTCGCGCGGTCGCGGCGGGGCTGGGCACTCCATACGAGGCGCTGACCGGCGACCTGTCGAACGTCAACTTCTCGTCCGGCCGGATGGGCTGGCTCGAATACCAGCGGTCGCTGGCGACTTGGCAGTGGACCATGTTCATTCCGCAGTTCTGCGGCGCTGTCGGGCAATGGATGCTCGACGCGCTGGCGATGACCGGGGAGGACGTCACCGGCGTTACCGTCCGCTGGACCCCGCCCGGTCGCGAGATGATCAACCCGTCGGACGAGGTGAAGGCCAGTCGCGACGCGATCCGTGCCGGCGGCAAGACGCTGTCGCAGTGGGCGCGCGAGCGCGGCGAGGATCCTGACACCTTCCTGGCCGAGGCCAAGGCCGATTTTGAGAAGCTCGATGCGCTCGGCCTGATCTTCGACAGCGATCCGCGCCGCGTCACTGCGGTCGGCAACCCCGCGGAGCAGACGGCGGACGCGATCGCCGACGCAACCCGAAAGGCGAATGCATGACCGACATCCTCATCTACGGCATCGTGGGCGATGAGTGGGATGGCCTCGACGCCAAGACCCTCTTCGGCCTGATCGCCGGCGGCGATGACGACCTCACCGTCCGCATCAACTCGCCGGGCGGCTACGTCATGGAAGGTCTGGCGATCTTCAACGCGCTGATCGGCGCAAAGGCAGCGGGCCGCAAGGTCACCATCTACATCGACGGCCTCGCCGCCTCGATGGCGTCCGTGATCGCCATGGCCGGCGACGAGATCATCATGGCCGACAACGCCCTGATGATGATTCACAATCCGTGGGATGTCGCGATCGGCGACGCCCGCGAGCTCCGCGCCGCAGCCGACAAGCTCGATGTCATCCGCGACCAGCTGGTCCGCATCTATTCGGGTCAGACCGGCCTCACCGCCCATGAGCTCGTGCCGATGCTGGATGCCGAAACCTGGCTGACCAGCGAGCAGGCGCTTGAGCAGAAATTTGTCACGTCCGTCACCGAGGCGTCCAGCGCCGCGGCCTGCGACGTCACCGCATTCGGGTTCCGCAAGGCCCCGGAAACCCCGCGCATCTCCGCCATGGCGATGATCGGCAAGCCCAAAGCGGCCGCGTCCGCTCCTCAACGTCCACAGGAGAAAACCATGGACCTCTACAAGACCCGCGCGGCGCTGGTTGCCGCGATCGCTGCCTTCCAGAAGGACGGCGGCACGCAGGCAGAGATCGACAAGATCGCCAAGTCCGCGATCGCGCTCGATGCCCGTGACGTTCTCCCTGCCACCGGCGCCTTGGCAGCGGCTGCGGCGACCGCTGCTTCGCCGGCGGTGACCACCGACACCTCCGTCGTCGCGCTGACCACCGCAGACGTCCAGAACGCAGTCGCCAGCGAGCGCGCCCGCGTCGCCGGCATTCGCGCGTTGGGCACCAAGCATGGCTTGGCAAACGACTTCATCGACGGTCTGGTGAACAGCGAGACTTCGCTTGCCACGGCCCGCGAGAAGATCCTCGACAAGCTCGCCGAGCAGGGCGACGCGGCGAACGTCGGTCACAACAGCCCGGCTCGCGTGACCGTCGACCAGCGCGACAAGTTTCGCGAAGGCGCGACCAACTGGCTGCTCGTCAAGGCGGGCGTCGCGCACCTCGTCGAAAAGGCCGCGGCGCTGAAGGGCGAAACCGTCAAGGTCGACCCCGGCGAGTTCCGCGGCATGCGCAACGTCGATCTGGCGCGGGAATCGCTGGAGAACAGCGGCACCAACACCCGCGGCATGCGTGACCCCGACCTGATCGTCCGTCATGCGATGACCTCGCAGGGTGCCGTCATCACGCAGACGACCAGCGACTTCCCGGTGCTGTTCGAGAATGCAATCCACCGGATCCTGCAGGCGGCCTATGCCACCACGCCGGACACCTGGACCCGCTTCTGCGGCACCGGCACCGTCACCGACTTCCGTCCGCATACGCGCTACCTGCGCGGCAGCTTCGGTGCGCTCGACCAGGTGAATGAGGCCGGCGAGTTCAAGAACAAGCCGATCCCCGATCTCGCCCGCGAGATGATCGTCGCCAAGACGGTCGGCAACATGATCAACCTGTCGCGGCAGGCGATCGTGAACGACGACATGGACGTGTTCTCCGGCCTCGCCGTTGACCTCGGCCGCGCCGCCAAGCTGACGATCGAGGTCGACGTCTACGCGCTGCTGAACAGCAACCCCGTCATGAACGACGGTATCCCGCTGTTCGACGCACGCCACGGCAACCTCGCCCAGACCGGTGCCGCGCCGTCGGTGCAGGCGTTCGACGACATGGATGCGGCGATGGGCGCGCAAAAGGACATCAGCGGCAACGAGTATCTGGAGATCGGCCTCGATCGCCTGCTCGTGCCGCGCAGCCTGCGCGGCGCCGCGATCACGATCAACGGCAGCGAATACGACCCCGATGCCGTCGGCAAGCTCCAGAAGCCCAACATCGTAAAGGGCCTGCTCAGCGACATTATCGCCACGCAGCGCCTGACGGGTCCGGCCTATTACGGGTTCGCCGATCCGAGCACCGCCCCGGCGCTTGAGGTCGTGTTCCTCAACGGCGTCACCGAGCCGTTCACCGACAGCCAGGACGGCTGGCGCGTCGACGGTGTCGAGTGGAAGGTCCGCCACGACTACGGCACCGGCGCGGTCAACTACCGCTCGGCGTACAAGCAGCCGGGCGCGCCGGGCTGAGCGCCCTCTCCACCCTTGCTGAACCCTGAGGCGGGCGGGCGCGCTGCCCGCCTCCAAGCCGGAGAGCTCCGATGAAGTTCATTGCGCTACTGACCGCCGCTTATGTCGGCGGTGTACTTCGCCACCCGCACGAGGGCGCGATCTCCGTTGCCGATGATGAGGCCAATCGTCTCGTCGACGACAAGGCCGCCGAAGACGTCACCGACGGCTTTTCCGCCGAGCAGATCAAGGCCGCGACACCCGAACCCATCTCGGCTGCCAGCGGCGCTATCCCCGCCGACCCGCCGGCGAACCCCCACCAGGCGGATGCCCCGCCTGCCCCCGCCAAGTCCGCCGGCCGTAAGCCCGCGGCCGAGAAGGAGTAAGCCAGCATGGCCCGCAATTTCATTCAGCCGGGTGAGACCATCACCCTCCCCGCGCCGCGCGCCCTCGCCAGCGGCGATGGGTTCATGGTCGGCGCGATCATGGCGGTCGCACTCGCCGCAGCTGCGCAGGGCGCGCCCGTCGAGGGTCGGCGCGTCGGTGTGTTCGACGTCGCGAAGGCGAGCGGTCAGGCTTGGACCGCCGGTCAGAAGGTCTATTGGGACGCGACGACCAACGTCGCGACCACGACCGCCGGATCGAATGCTCTGATCGGCGCCGCGGCACAGGCGCAGGCATCGGCAGCGGTCATCGGGCGCGTGCTGCTGACCGGCCAGATCGCGGCGTAAGATGGACCCGTTCGCCGCGGCGCTGGACGCGCTCTTCAACGCGCCTGGCTCCGCGGCGGCGGTCTATGTTCCTACCGGGGGTGCACCGGTCGGTGTGCGGGTCATCCGCAGCCAGCCGGACGCGCTCACCAGCTTCGGCGATGGGCAGGTCATCATGGCCACCAACATCATCGAAATCCGCAAGTCTGAGGTCCCTTACCCGGATCGCCGCGGCTATCTCGCGATCGGCGGCGCGCTCGTCGACGGCGTCGTGTCCGGCGGCGACCTGTTCAGCATCTGCGAAGAGCCCCGTCTCGATGTCGAGGGGCTGACGTGGACGCTCGGCGTCGAGCCCTATGCGGGTTGATGTCGATTTCGACGGTCTCACGGCCGTCATGCAAGAAATTGAAGGCGATGTCGCCGGTGCCGCTACCCAGGCGATGAAGGAATCGACGTACAAGGCGTTGCTGACCCTGCGCAGGCAGGTGACGTCCAACGGCCTTGGCCAGCGGCTGGCGAACACCTGGCGCGACCGCGTTTTCCCCGAGCAGCGGCGCAGCATGACCCCGTCGGGCTATATCTGGTCGAACGCCCCGGACATCGTCGACAGCTTCAACCGCGGTGCCGTCATCCGACCTATGGGCGGCGCCAAGTATCTCTGGATCCCCACCAAGAACGTCCCCCGTGCCCGCGGTCGCGTCAATGTGCGCGGTCGGGTGATCAAGGGCGGCGCTATGTCGCCGGAGGAGGTCGAGAACATGTTCAACAGCGACTTCCAGATTCGGCGCGGCAGAAACGGCACCTTGCTCGCCTTCATCGATGTCGTCCGGGCGCGAAACGGCCGAGCGGTCAGGAGCGCGACGAAGCGCCGCGTTGCTGCCGGTCGCAAGGCAGAACCGGTGCTGATGTTCGTGCTGCGCCGCACGGTCGCGCTGCCCCGTCTCCTCGACATCGAAGGCGTCGCGGCGCAGTGGGCGACGAACTTCGAATCACGGCTGAGCAGCAGGCTTGCCGCGCTGTGAGCCATCGCCTCGACGTTCTGAAACAGATCAAGCGCCTGATCGAAACCGCGCTGCCTGGCGCGCAGGTGCTGGGGCTGGACGGAGAGGAGGTCGCCCCGGCCCGGGTGCCGGATGGCGGGCGCGTGATCCTGCGCACCGGCGATCCCGGCGAGGCTGAGATGGACCTCTCGCCGCTGCGCTACAATTACGAGCATCGCATCCCGATCGAGGTCGCCGCCTACAAAAACGCCGGCCGGACTTCCGAAGAAGCGCTCGACGACATGCTGATGGCGATCGATGCCGCCATCGTCGCCGACCGGTTCCTGGGCGGCCTTTGCACCTATCTCGACGCGATGGCGGCGGGGACCGAAGACATATTCGCCGAGGGCGCCACCCCGCTGCGCGGCGCCGACCTGCTGATCATCGCCAGCTACACCACCGCCTCACCCCTTACCTGATCGGAGACAGCCCCATGGCCCTCACGCCCACCAAGCGGGCGCGCGGATCGAACGCGCGCATCATCGGCGCGTTCGAGACCACGCCCGGCGCCGTTCCTGCAACGAATGGCGGCTGGTTCAGCCTGCCGATCGTCAGCCACAGCCTGGGCGAAGAGCGTCCGCTCATCGAAAGCGACCTGCTCGGCCAGGGCCGTGAGATGTCGGACCCGACCCCGGACGTCGCGACGAATGACGGTGACATCGTCGTGCCCGTCGACGCCCGGAACTTCGGCCGCTGGCTCAAGCTGTTCTTCGGTGACCCGACCACCACCGGCAATGCCGACGTCGGCTACACGCACACCTTCACCTCCGGTGCGCAGGTACTGCCGTCGATGTCGATCGAGGTCGGCTCGCCCGAGGTCCCTGCGTTCAGCGTCAACCGCGGCGCCCGCGGCAACCAGCTGCGCATCGCGTTGTCGCGGTCCGGGCTTCTCAACGCGACGTGCAGCCTCATCTGCATCGGCGAAACCGACGCGGCGAATGCCAGCGCCGGCCCCGTCAACCCGGCAGCGCTGGAAACGGCGCGCTTCCCGCAGGCGACCGGCTACGTCAACAAGGGTGGCCAGGCGCTCGGCAGCGTGGTTGGCGCCGACCTGACGTTCTCCAACAACCTCGAGAAGGTCGAAACCATCCAGGCGGATGGCCGGATCGAGGACAGCGACCCTGGTATGGCGCAGTCGAGCGGATCGATCACCGTCCGGTTCGCCGATCTCAGCCTGCTCGACTCTGCCACCGGCAGCGAGCCGGTCGACCTCTCGTTCGGCTGGACCTTCGGCGACTTCGCGCTGGTCTTCACCGTGCCGCGCGTGTTTCTGCCGAAGCCCAAGCGTCCGATCACCGGGCCGGCTGGCATCCAGGCAGAGTTCGCCTGGCAGGCCGCTCGCGGCGCTGGCGGGTTCAGCATGCGCGCCGCCCTCACCACCGACGTCGCGACCTACTGATGCTGGTTGCTCGCCGACCGGCCGGGCCGGAATGGAAGACGGTCATGGGAGCGCAGGTTCTGTTCGCCCCCATTGATCGGCAGGCGCTTCGCCGGGCGCGGCGGGCCGCTCTGGCATCACTCGGTCGCGACGAGCACGAGGGTGAAGACGCCGCGCCGGCCGAAGAGCAGCTGGCCGACCTTGGGGACGCCCTCAGCCACGCGCTTCTGATGCAGGGCATCATCGATTGGAAGGACGTCTGCCTGATGGCGGACGGTGACGATGCGGGCGATGGCGAGCCTCTCGCCTGCACCGACGAGAACAAGGCGATGATCCTTGCCGATCCGCTGACCTTCGAAGCGTTCGACGCTGCCTATGTCGTGCCGTTCGCGGCACGGGAGCGGGTAAAAAACGGCTCCGCCGTCTCTCCGAATGGCACTGGGGCGGCGGCGATCGCGGAGGGCGATACTGCGCCCTCTCGTGCCAATCGGACGCGAAAGGCCGGTGCGGCGAGTGCCCGTACCGGATCGAAGCCCCGGAAGACGAAGCCGCGGAGGTCGTCTGGGACGTCCTGAACGCGTGTGACCGACAGCTGCGGGTCGGCGGCATGGGGCATCCGTTCGCTCTCGACTTCGGCGCGGTGATGACGATGGGCGCGGCGCTCGGCGCCGACGCCGAGATGCTCGCCGACGTGATGCCAGCCGCCCAGGCCGCGATCATTGCCGCCCTTGCCCCTGACGGTGACGACTGAGGAGGATGGAATGCCACGTTCCGTAAACATCCGCCTCGGCACCACTGGCAAGGCGCAAGTCAAATCCGACTTCGCCGATGTCGCCGCGACCGGGACCGCGTCGTTCACCAAGGTCGGCGACGCCGCAGAGGCGCAGGCGAAGCGTTGGCAGCGCGCCGAGGAATCAGCCCTGCGCGACATGGAAGCGGCACGCACCCGGTACGAGCGAGCGCAGACGAAAGGTGCGCTGCTCGCGCCGAACCTCAACCCGATGAGGCTCGACGCCTTCGCCGGCGTGAACGACAATGTCGGCAAGTCGGCGGCGTCCAGCGCCGAGGTGTTCGAAGCCGCCTACCGCAAGATGGAACAGCGCGCGGACGCCCTCGTCGCCGCAATCGATCCGGTCTTCGCCGCTCAACAGCGTTTCGACCGCGAGATGCGGACCGCCAAGGGGCTGCTCGACGCCGGCGCGCTCAGCGCCGAGCGATATGCGCAGGTCGAGCGCCAGCTGATCGGCGAGCTCAACTCGGTGACCATCGCGAACGCGCGCGGCGCCAACTCTGCCGGCGCACTCCGGTCGGCGATGCAAGGCGCCTCCTATCAGGTGCAGGACACGTTCACGCAGCTGAGCATGGGCGCGAACGTCATGCAGGTCGTCGCCATCCAGGGCGGCCAGCTGGCGGGGCAGTTTGCAAACATCGAGGGCAAGGCCGGGGCCGTTGCCCGGTTCATGATCGGGCCGTGGGGGCTCGCGCTGACCGGGGCTATGCTGGTGCTCGGTCCGTTGACGAAGGGCATGTTCGACTTCGGAAACGCCCTCGACGAGGCCGTCGACAAGCTCAAGAAGGACGCCCGCGAGACCGAAAACGCCGCCCGCGCCAAGGCAATCTACGAGAAGTCGGCCGACGGGGTCGCTGCATCGATCCGGGATCAGGCGGCAGCGCTCGACAAGGCGGCGGACAGCGAAAAGAACGCCACCCAGCGCGCCTACGACCTGGCCAAGGCCAATCTGGCGACCGAGTTGAGCACCCGACAGGTGACGGCCGCGCTGCTCGAAAAGGCGATTGCGCAGCAGAAGGCGTCTGAACAAAATGTCCAGTACGACGCCGACCAAGGCGCCGGCGTTGCGCGTGGTCGCGACGTCGCGAACGTCAACGACCTGACCCGGCGTCTCGTCGAACAGAAGAAGCTGATCGACCAGGCGAGGCGCAACCTGCTCGGCACCGGCGTCGACCTCGCGGTCGAGACGGCGAGGCGCGAGGCGGATCCGATCGAGCGGAACAACTACGCCTATAAGCAGAAGGCCGACGCTGCGACGGCCGCGGCGCGGGCGGCGGCGAAGAGCGGCCGCGATACGCGCGCGTCGCTTGAGGCCGAGCTTGGCAGCATCGAGCGCAACCGTGCGGCCGCGGTGAAGGCGGAGCAGGACAAGCAGCGCGCGTCGACGCAGACGGCGAACCAGATCGGCCGCAACGTCAGCCTGGCCGAGGCACGCCAGATCGCCGAGAGCATCGGTGGCCGCGTCACCAGCGAGCGCCGGTCGCGCGAAGAGCAGCAGCGCCTCTATGACAAGTATGTCGCATACAAGAACGGGAGCGGCCCGTGGGCGGCGCTGGCGGCCAAGCCCGGCACCAGCAACCACGAGACCGGCCAGGCGCTCGACATCGCCAAGTCCGGCGGAGTGACGCTCGCCAAGATCATCGCCGCGTATCGGCAGGCGGGCGTCAAGCTCTCCGAGGCGCTCGACGAGGGCAGCCACTACCATATCGCATTCCGGAAGACCGGCGATGCGGCGCGGCAGGCTGCTGCGGACCGCCAGGATGCCGCCAAGAAGGTCCGCGAGGCGGCGGCAGCTGAGCGCGAACTGGAAAACGATCTGCGCGACGTTGTCGCCGCCTATGACCCGGCCCGCGCTGCGGCGGACGACTATGCCGCCACCCTCGCCAAGATCGATGCACTGGTGAAGGGCGGCAAGCTGACGATCGACCAGGCCGGCGGCTACCGCATGGCGGCCTATCAGGCCGAACAGAAGCGCGCAGCCGAGGCCAGCCTCAAGACGTTCCAGACGCTGTTCGGCTCGGAAGACCCGCTTGCGGAGGCGCTGGGCGGCGCCGGCCGGAATGCAGCCTCGATCTCGGCGGCAGAAGCGTTCGATGCGGAGATGGACAAGATCACTGCGTCGATGGACGAACTGCGCGGCTACGGCATCGAGTTCGTCGACACGGTCCTCAGCCCTGACACCTGGTCAAGCTGGGGCAATGCGGGGCGTACGATCCTCGGCAGCCTGAAGAGCGAGTTCATCAAGCTCGCCCTGCTCAACCCGATCCGGAACCTCATCAACGGCGACAGCAAGCTGCCGACCCTCACCTCGGCGATCAGCAACGTCGGCAAGCTGTTCGGGAAGAACGCGGCCGGGACCGAATATTGGTCGGGCGGAATGACGCTGGTCGGCGAGCACGGCAAGGAGATGGTGAGCCTTCCCCGCGGCTCGCGTGTCAGCACCGCGGCTGAGACTCGTCGCATGTTCGCCAATGACAATCGTGGCGGGGGCAACAGCGTGACTATCTACGCCAACGACGCGGTGCTGGCCGATACGGTTCGGGGATGGGTCACCGAAGGCATGGGCGTCGCTGCCACCCAAGGGGCGGCTGGCGGCGCGGCGATGAGCCAGGCGGAAGGCACGCGCACCGCGGCGCGCCGGCTCGGGCGCTTCCGTTGAGCGTCTTCATCCCGTGGACCCGGATCGCCGACCTGACGATCCGGCCCCGGCTATTCTCGTCCAATCAGGAGGGCGTGCTCGGCGGCGAGGATTTACAAATCTCGCGGATGGGCGATCGCTTCGCCGTCGACGTGAGCACGACGCAGCTGCGTCAGGATGCCGAAAGTCGTGACATGATCGGCCTGCTGATGGAGGCGACGACCGCGGATGCCCGGATGCAGCTTCGCCTGCCGAACGCGCCGCGGTCCATCGGCAGCGGGATCGTCGCCGACGGCGCCGGTCAGACCGGATCGACGATCCTGCTGCGCGGCGCCTATCGGCAGACCGAGTTCGTGCGACGATTCTTCAGCATCGTCCATGGCGGCGTTCACTATGTCCACATGGTGCGCGGGCGGGCGATGGCGGGCGCGGACGGCAAGGTGGCGTTGCCGATCTGGCCCATGCTTCGCTTCGTCACCACCGATGGCGACGTCTGCCATTTCGATGACCCGATGATCGAAGGCCAGCTGGTCGGCTTCGACAGGGGCGCAGGATTCGAGCGCAACCGCACCAAGCCGATAGCCTTCATGATCCAGGAGCGGAAATGACCTTTCGGCTCAGCCCCCAGGCATCTGCCGCACTCCGGTCCGGCCAGCACCCGCTTGCCCCGCTGGTCGAGGTGGTCCTGCCCGGCTACACCATGCGCCACCTCGTTGGTGCCGGTGAGGTGCCGTGGGGTGACAAGCTCTTTACCGGCGGCGACGATATGTTCGGCTCGCTGGTAGCGGCGGGAACGCTGAAAGACGGCGTCGGCGACGAGGCCCCTGACTGGGATCTGACCTTCGTGCCACCAAGCAGCGTCGCCGCGGCGGCGCTCGCTTCCGCCACAGCGCAGGGCGGCAAGGTGCGGGGCTGGCTCGCCGTCGTCGATCGCGCGACCGGGCGGATCATCCCTGATCCATTGCAGCTGTTCGCCGGTGAACTCGATGTGCCGCGGCTCCGCGTCGGCAAGGGAACGCGAACGGTCGAATGGCGCTGCACCTCGGCGCTCGAGCCGTTCCACGATCAGGAGATCGGCGCGCGCCTGTCCGACGCTTGGCATCGGCTGGTATGGCCCGGCGAAGAAGGTCTCGCCAACATGACGGGCATTGAACGCACCAGCTACTGGGGTGTGGAGAAGCCCCCCTCGGCGGTGTCCGTGATCAGCGGCAGCACGCGTGCATCGTTCCTGGGAGCCATGGGGCTATGATCGAGATGATCCGGCGCCAGCAGGCGGCACAGGCGGCGGTCGACCGCTTCAAGGGGCAACCTTGGCAGTTGGGCAAGAACGACTGCGTCCGCATGGCCGCATTCGTGTTGCGAAAGATGGGCCATCGCCCGCAATTGGGGAAGGCTGGCAGCTACACTACCGGCGCGGGCGCGATGCGGGCGCTCAAGCGCGCGGGGCATGACAGTCTCGGCGGGGCGCTGGACGCGCTCGGGCTGGAGCGCATTGCGCCTGCGGCTGCGCGCGTAGCTGACATCATCATGATCCCCGGCGAGGCACCGCTCGACGGTGCTCTGACGATCGCGGTCGGCAATGGCCGGGTGCTTGGATTCCATGAGGACGCTGGTTCGGCCGAGGTGCTGCAACCGGTCGACTTCATCGCGGCATGGAGGGTCTGATCAAGTGAAGGCGCTTCGCACCGCAGCTTTTGTCGTCGGTGCAGTTGCACTTGCTTCAACGGGCGTCGGAGCCGCGGTCAGCGCTGGCCTGCTCGGCTCGGTCGCAGCAGGCGCTTCGACCGCAACGTTCCTCGGTGTTTCGGCAGCCACCTTCGCGTCTGTGGGTGCAATCGCTGGCGCGGTGGGTGCCGGGCTTTCGCTTGTCTCGGGCCTTGCGACACCGAAGGGTAGCATCGGCGGCAGCGCGACACAGTTCAAGATCGACAAGGACGCCGGCCTGCCGATTGCGATCGGCCGGACATATAGCGGCGGCAACGTCGTGCATCGTCAATACTACGGGAGTAAGAACAGCCTCGAAAGCTGGGTGACGGTGCACAGCATTGGCCCGGTCCGCAGTCTGGGGCCGCTGCTAATCAACAAGGTCGGCGTCAGCCTGAACGGGACAGCGGTCGGCGGGAGCTACGCCGGTTTCATGTGGCTCGACCAACAACTGGGCGCCTGCCCGGAATCGCGCGCAATGGCCGGACCGCAAGGCAGCTTCTTGGGCTGGACCGGCAATTCGAAGCTGTCCGGCCTTGCCGCGGATCTCTGGACGCTGAAATTCGACGAGAAGGGCAAGGTCTATCCGAACGGCGTTCCGCAGCGCGGGCGCGTGGTCGAGGGTGTCTATGTCTACGATCCCCGCCTCGACAGCACCTATCCTGGCGGCTCTGGCGCCTGCCGTCTGGGTCAGCCAGCAACCTATGTCTGGTCGGAGCGCCCCGCGCTTCATGCGCTGACCTGGGCGTATGGCCATATCCAGAATGGCGTTCTCGTCGCCGGCGGCGGGCTGGACGTCGACGGTATCGATCTCGCACCTTTCGTGGACTGGGCCAACGTCTGCGACGCCAACGACTGGAAGGTCGGCGGGATCGTCTACACGACCAGCGACAACAGTTGGGACATTCTGAAGATGATCGCCCAAGCGGGCGGCGGCGAGGTGTTCCCGGTCGGCGCGCAGCTGTCGTGCAGCTTCAACGCGCCCCGCGTATCGATCGGGACGATCACCATGAACGACATCATGGGCGACGTGGACGTTCCGGGCACGGCCTCACGTCGGCAGCGCCGCAACACCGTCATCCCGCGCGTCCGGCTCGAGACCCACGGGTGGGAAGAGGTCCCGCTCGATGCGATCGAGATCCCCGACTATGTGAGCGCCGATGGCGGCAGCCGGCCGACCGAGATCAGCTTTCCGCTGGTGCAGCAGGTCGACCAGGGCGCGCAGCTGGGCCTCTACACGATGTTCAATGGCCGCGAGCTCGACGGCATCGTATTGCCCTGCAAGGTCTATGCGATCGGATATCGGCCGGGCGACTGCCTGACGGTCGACATTCCGGAAGCGGCGCTCGTCGCTCGTGACGTTGTGGTGCGCAATCGGGAGATCGAGGGAAGCACGATGGCGGTGACGCTCACCTGCCGTTCGGAGACGCATTCGAAGCACGCGTTCTGCCTCGGCAAAACCGGCAAGGCACCGCCGACCCCTGACCTTTCGGTGCCGCCAAGCTATCCGATTGAGAACACCTCGGCGTTGCAACTCGCAATAGCCACGTCCTTCCCCATCAACCTGACGATCACCGCCGCCTCGGATGGGGCAATTACTATCAGCGACCACGTGCGACGCTACAACGACGGACATCCTGACGTCTTGGTGGTCGGCATGACCATTGCCAGCGGACTTGCGGCGGGCAGCTTCCGGGCGATCGGCTACGATGATCCCGATCGGCTCGGTGGCGCCGTTGCGTACGTTCTGGATCAGGACGATATCGCCGCACGAGCGTCACCCGACCATCCCGGCCGGCACTATCTCGGTTACGCGATCATCCCGACAGCTGGCTCGCCTCCAACCAGCGGTGGTGGTGCAACCCCGCCGGGCGGCAGCTGCCCGACGGTCGACACGCCGATCCTGATGGCCGACATGACCGAGAAGCCGGCAGGCGAGATCGTCGTCGGCGATCGCGTCTGGACACGGCACGAAGAAACCCTGGGCTGGGGCTTCTATCCCGTCGAGGCGATCGAAATCGTCGACAGCAATGACGTCTGGAAGGCGACGATCGCCGGCAAGATGCTGCGCGCGACCGGCGATCACCGGGTCTACATCGGCGAATGGGTGATGATCCGCGACTTGCCGGGCGCTGCGCGCGTCGAGGGGAAGCTGGCGATCGTCAAGATCACCGTGACGGGCGCTCACACCTACGTCTCGAACGGCATTCTGAGCCACAACATCAAGCAACAGCAGCCGGAAGACGGCACGCTGCCGTCTAACTAGGTCGGAGAAATCGATGTCCTATGCAGCACGGGTCGCCCTCGCGGCGGACCGTTACACGCCATGTGTCCGGAAGATCACGTTCCGCGGGCTCGACCTGACCGGCGTGTCGCTGCGGATGCAGTGGCGCCTTGCCCCGGACACGCCGGGAGCCCCGCTCGTCGACCTCCAGACGGTCAACTACACCTACGCGGAGGGGCTGAAGCTGCTCTCGGTCGAGGTGACCGACGGGTATCCGGTCAGTGTCGTGCAGATTCGCGTCAACAAGACGACGATGAAGTCGCTGCCCTACTCGGGCGAGCTCGGCGATGCGACGGCACTCGCCTACGACCTGATCGGGACGCTGGGCAACGACGAGCGCGTGCTGATGGGCGGCGAGGTGTCGGTCGGCGCCGGGGTCACCGGCGCCGACGATGCGCCGCTCAACCGGCCATTCGGCTATAGCCGTGCTGCCGGCGCGGGCGTCAGCGGCATGCGCATTGGTGCCACGCTGGAGTTCGGCGAGAACGACATCGTCGTCACGATCGACGGCGCCGATCTCCTCGCGCCGCTGGTCAAGCAGGCGCAGGACGCGCGCGACGCAGTGAAGCCGCTGATGGGAACCGGTGCCCCGGCCGCGAACATCGGCATCGTCGGCAGCGCCTATTACGACATCACCGACTGGCTCAACCCGGTATTCTACGGGCCGAAGACGTCGGCGGGATGGGGCGTCGGGCGCGGGCTGAAAGGCAGCTCCGGCGGCAACGTCATGGCGATCGGGCCGCTGTCGTCCGCCTCGGCGCTCGCGATCGGCGCGGGCGCGGCGCTGGTGCAGACGAGTTCCCACTCTGCGCCCGGTGATCGCGGCGGCGCTCGGTACGAGCGGGTCGACAGCGCGGCTGTAGCGGCGGGTCTGCCTGGCACCTTCACGTCGACCGACACCGGCCAGCGCTGGCAGCTGGCCGAAGTCACCTTCAACGCGGCCTTCTTCGGCTATCGTGGTGACGACACCGGAGCTGTCGGCAGCAACAACAGGCAAGCCCTCCTCGATTGCATCGCCGCAGCAAAGCGACTGCGAGTCCGCTCGATCCTGTTCCCATGGGGCTCGACCGGCCAAGGCCGCTTCGACGGTTCAATTGTCGACGGCGACCTCTCGCCCGGCATGCGCTTCATCGGGGAAGCGCGGGGCGACCCGAACGGCGAATTCGGCCCGGGTGTGCGCCTGCGCTACACCGGTGACAAGGCGCTCTGGAATATCGTGCCAGGCGGTGGCAGCAGTGGCTGGTGGACGTGGGAAGACCTCGTCTTCATCTGCGACGATCCCAAGGCATCGGCGTTCGATTTCAATAACACCGCGGGGCATGGTGTAGTTTCTGACACCTCTGCCTATAGCTATGCCGAGCTGATCGAGTGGAAGCGCTGCCGCTTCTACGGCGCACATGGCGGCGCGGCCCAGACTGGCGACGGTATCCGCGGCGCCAAGGTGATGAATTCGGCGATCGGCACCGATTGCTATGCGCGCGGCTGGCGCCACGCGGTCTGGTTCAAGGGCTGCGACAACAACAAGATCGGCATGCGCTGCGAATTGAACGGACAGCATATCCGGCTCGAGGCGAGCGGGACCTTTACGAACGACAATACGGTCGATGCCAAGTTCCTCGGAAACACGAGCGAGCAGTCCTCGGTCCCGCAGTTCGCAATCTACGACAGCGGTAACCGCACGACCTTCCTGAACAACAGCTTCGAGAACGCCTCGCCCAATGCCATGGGCGCCTATTACCTGAATGGTCACGGCACCGTCGTCCAAGGGCCGCAGTTCGCCTGCAAGTTCTGGGTGGCGGCCCCGTTTGCGCGCGAGGTGAAGATCCACGATCCGCACGTCCGCAAGTATATGGCGAGTTGGCAGCCGACCTATGAGGCGCCTGCATCGTGGAATTTTGGCGGCAACCAGTCCGACTATCGTCTTCGTGCATCCGGCATGTCGCACAACGCCCGCGCGATCATTGGCGACCATCCCCGGCTCATCAACGACGACCTCGACGCGATGCCGGACAGCCGCCCCAGTCAATTCGTGGCGATGGCGCGCGGCGCGGGCGGTATCCTTGCCCCCAAGCAACAGGTGCTGTCGGCGCTGAATTGGGGCTGGCAGAACAACGAGGGGACGGAGGCGAGCGCGGGGATCGCCGGCATGATGCCCGACGCGACCGCCAGCACCGGCTGGACGATCCGTATAGCGGCGGTGATGAACGGCGGCCTGTCCGCCGAAAGGGTCATCGGGCGCGACCTTCCGCCATCCTGGTTGGCCATCACGACCCGAACGAAGGTGTCAGCCTCCGGGGGCTGGGTGGTGCTTATCAAACGGATTCGGGCGAACGGAACCGTCGCGACCGAGGCGCATCCCCTGACCTACGGCACCGGTGCCGCGTTCAACGTCGACCGGTTCGCCATAGACCTGCGCAACTGGGCGGTCGGCGACCGCTTGGTCTATCTCATCTACAACGCTGGTGCGGCCAACGGAAATATCGACCTTGACTATCTGTCGATCGATGCGGTGGAGCCCCCCGTGGCGCCCGCAGGCGATACGGTAACGCCTGCGGCGTTCAACGCACTGCTCGATATGCTGCGCAGTGCCGCGGTCATGGCCTGATCTGCCGGGAGTATCCTATGAATAGTTCCAGCTTCGCGGCCCAAACGGTCGCGGGAGGATCTGACGCATGAACGCGACAGCCACTAGCAACTACATCGGTGAGGCGATGAAAGCGACGACGGCGCTGGCGCCGCCCAGCCTTGCCGACAATCCCGGCCTCCTCGCCTGGAACCTGTTCGTCATGACCGCGGCTATGTGCCTCGGGATCATGATGGCTGGAAAGCAGGTTCGCAGGATCTGGGCGGCGCGATACGATGACCACCCGACCGACCCCGTGTCGATCTATCGTTTCGTCATCCTGCTCGCCGGCTGCGCTGTCGCGACGCGGGGCGGCGCGGAGGCAGTCAGCCTGTGGTCATGGTCATCTGGCAACGCGCGAACGATTGAGCGCGTAGCGGAGGCCAAGCGCTGGCTCGACCCTGTATCGGTCGGTTGCGGCTTCCTGTGGATGACGCTGCACGTGCTCGCTGAGCCGATGCTCGAGTTTCAGCTGCGGAAGGCGCCGCTGCCGGTCGACATGTACAGCCGCTGGCCCCAACTGCGTCGTCCCGTCTACATCCTGATCGTCAGCCTGCTCATGGCAGCCGCGGCCGTTGGCCTGCGCTGATGAAGGAGCAGGCCATCTCCGCGGCGCCCGGCGTCACCGTCCCGGTCGTCTGGTCCTTCCTCGGCTACCATTTCCCGGCAGGTTCCATGATCGTCGGGCTGCTCGCCTGTCTCATGGTCCGGCTGTTCATCACCCTCGACACCCCCGGCCCCAAGCGCTGGCTGCTTGACGGAATTGTCACCGGCCTCGCCATGCTCGTCACCGCTGTCTGGATCGCCGAACATCAGGTCGACCTATTCGCTGCCCTCGGCACCGGTGGCGCGGCCGGAGGCGTCGGCGCCGGCATCATCAGCTTCTTCAAGCGCCGCGGGCAGAGCGCCATCGACGCGCTCGACGCGGTAATGCCCGGCAAGCCTGCCGTGCCGCCCGAAATGACCGCCACACTTCGCGAGATCGACAAGGTCGGCTGAACGGCGCCGGCCGGAAGTCCCGTCCGACCGGCGCCGAATCGCGGCCGCATGAAGCTCCCCGGCGCGATCAAGGCGCTCTTCGCAAAAACGCATCCGCCCATCAACAGGAAGGCTCATCTATGACGACGGATAAGCGTCGGCGCTTTAGGCGTCGGCCTCTCCGATCGCGCTGCTGCCGGGCAGCGGGGATAAGGCTGGAGAATAAAAAAGACCCCGCTGCGAGCCAGGCGCTGCAACGGGGTCCTCAAACGCCATGTCCACTTGGGGGTCGACCACAGCGACAGCATCTATGACCTATCTATTATGAACGTCAGATGAAGACGGCATCCCGGCGCAGGAGTGGAGAGCGACGCCGGGATGCCGGATCGCGAGCGTCCCCATGCTGCGATCTGACAGCGAGACTGACTCGAAAACGGCGCGCTGGCAATCTGCGGCCGGAGGCTGCGGGGTGACGCTTACCGGGAGGTTGCAACGACCGGTGAGCGTCATGGAAGGCCGATAATGCGGCTGACGCGCCCCGCCCAAGGAGGGTCCCGCAGTGACGAGGCGGGGCGCGGGCAGCAGGACGCGGGCGAGGCATCACCCTCAAGCAGCCGACGGCATGAAATCCTGAAACGAATCGCAATGCAAGAGGGCTGACGCGCCCCACCGAAGCCTCTCGACGGACGGGTTTGGCAGGGCGCGGGCCGCGGGAACAGGATGACTATCGCGGCCGCCCTCTGGTTGCCGCCCGCCACATCGAAAATCCACCGAAAGGATCGACAATGACCGACCGAAAGGTGGGCCCGAAGGCGCTCGCCCTCATGCATCACTTTGAGGAGTGCCGCTTGGTGGCGTACCTCTGCCCGGCCGACCGGCCGACCATTGGCTGGGGGATGACCTACTATCCCGACGGCCGGAAGGTGAAGCTGGGCGATCGCATCACGCAGGTGCAGGCCGACGAGATGTTCGCGCAGCTGCTGGCGCGCGACTTCGCCGGCGTCGTTGACGCGGCGATCGGCGAGGCGCCGACCACTGCCGGCCAGTTCGGCGCGATGGTGGCGCTCGCCTACAACATCGGCACCGGCCCGCGGGTCTGGCTCTCTGGCATGAAGCAGGGCTTCCGCCAGTCGCAGGTCTTCAAGCTCCACGTCGCCGGCAAATACGACGCCGCAGCGCTCGCCTTCGCCAGCTGGAATAAGGCGGGCGGCAAGGTGTCCGCCGGCCTCGTCCGGCGCCGTGCAGCCGAGGCTGCGCTCTATCGCGGCAACATGGCCGAAGTCACCCGCCTCACGCTCGGCGACGTTCGCTGACTTCAATACCCGGAAAGGGGAATACCACGATGAAGAGAATGCTGATCGCCGCGCTCGCCGCGGCGTCGATGACGCTTGCCAGCTGCGCGACCATGCCGACCGCGGCCCAGATCGCGCCGCGGGTAGAGCGGGCGCAGGCCGCCTATGACCGCATCGCGCACACCGCGGAGGTCGTGCTGCCGTTCCTGTCGCCGGAGCGGGCCGCGCGCGTGCGGCTGGCGCTGGTGCTGGCGGACCGCGCGCTGCTGGCGGCTCGGGCCGCGACGACGGCAGCGGAGCAGGTCGCGGCGCTCCGGCAAGCGGAGGCGGCGGTGGCTGTCGTCGAGACGGCGGCTGGAAGCTGATGCGCGACCTTTCCCCGCCGGGCGGCCTGCTGCTCGCCCTCATCCTTGCCGCCGCCCTTTGGGTCGCGGTCTTCCTCCTCATCTTCTGAAGGACCCGACATGACGATCCAGTTTTCCACAGCGGTGCGCAACGCGCTGCTCGATGCCATCGAGGCCGCGGCCGGCGCTTCGGCGATCCTGAAGGTCCGCACCGGTGCGGCGCCGGCTAGCCCTTCGGCAGCCGATAGCGGCACCGTCCTAGCTACCGTTGCGCTGCCCGCCGATTGGATGGCGCCGGCGGCCGGCGGGGTGAAAGCCAAGCAGGGCACGTGGGCGGACGATGCCGCCGACGCCAATGGCACCGCCGGCCACTTCCGCATTTATGCGGCTGACGGGACGACCTGCCATCTGCAAGGCACGATTACGGTGACCAACGGTGGCGGCGACATGACGGTCGACAACACGAATTTCGCCGCGGGGCAGAAGTTCAGCATCGACAGCTTCACGATCACCGCTGCGAACGCCTGAGGGAGGGCCGTCGAATGCCGGGTCTTGCCGACAGGGTCAAAGCGACCACCGCCACCACCGGGACCGGCACGATCGCGCTCGGCGCGGCCGTGGCCGGGTGGCAGGCATTCGACAGCGCCTATGCCGCTGATCGGGTTGTCTCGTATGTCATTGAGGATGGGGTGGCGTGGGAAGCCGGTATCGGCACCTTCGCCAAGGCGGCGAACACCCTCACTCGCACGATCGTGGACAGCAGCTCCACCGGCGGTAAACTGAACCTGTCCGGTTCTGCCACGGTGGGTGTCCACTTCCTGTCGCGGGACAACGTAGCGGATTGGCCGTTCTTCGAGGCCACCTTCGACGGCGAGGTTGCGGCGACGGGCAACTCGTTCGCTCGCGCCATGCTCAACACCCTGGTGACCGACACGCACGCCGGGTTCAACCTGTCGACCTCGGTCTATACCGTGCCGCAGGACGGGATCTACGACATCCTGTTCAAGTTCCGGCTCAACGACGGCGACATTCGGACGCTGTCGTTCGGCACCGGTGTGGGCACGACGCGCGGGGACACGCCTTCCTTCAGCTGGTGGGGCGGCAACCTGCAGCGGCAGGGAACGACCTATCGGCGGGTGGCCTATTTCGAGAAGGGTCAGACGCTCGAGGCGTTCTACTATATCGGCAGCGGAACCCCGCCGAACATAAAGGCGCTCGACCTCGTAATCTTCCGGCAGATGTAGGCGATGGTCGGCGGCTATCCTGTAGGCGGCGCACCGGTCGGCGGCGGCCGGGCGGAAATTGCTACCCCCACTCCGACCGGTCCGGTCGCGGCGGTTGCAGCCACGCTGGGAAGTATCGGGGTCGGCGCTGCGGCGGCGCTGCTGGTCGCGGCCTCCGCATCGCTGGCGCTGCAGCCGATCGCCGCGGCGAGTGCGGCCAGCTTGCCGATCATTGGCACCTCGCAGGTATCGCTCGGCAACGTCACAGCGAGTGGAGCCGGCGGCCTTACGGCGATCGCCCAGGCGGCGGTCCAACTGGACCCAGTCACCGCGCAGGCGTCTGCGGTTTCGCAGATCGCCGGCTACGCGGCGGCTGATATCGGTGTGATCGCCGTCGTATCCTGGGCGCGCGCCGCTCTTGCCGGCGCGTCGTCGATCGCCCTCGCGCCGGTGACCACGACCGCGGCTGCACGAGCAGATATCACCGCTTCGTCCGCGCCCACGCTGGGATCAATCACGCTTGCCGCGATCGGCGGCACGCAGGAACCCGGCGCCGCTTACTTTGCGCAGACGTTGGCACGAATTGATGTCGCAGCCGTCGCGATCATCCCGATCACCGGGCGGGCGGCGATGTCTCTCGACGCCATCAGAATAGCTTCGTCGTCCGGAGCATCAGCACGCGGATCGGCCGCGCTGGTCATCGGCGCTGTCGTCGCGTCAGGCGCAGCGCAGTTGCCGATCGCATCGACCTCCGCTGCCTCTCTCGCGCCCATCGCCGGGCAGGGGGCTGCGGGCCTCGCGATCAAGGCGTGGGCCGCAACGACCATCAGCGCCGTCACGGTCCTCGCCGCTGGCAGGGTCGAAGACGATCCCATCGAGCCTACCGATCCGATCATCATCCCGCTGCGTCACCGGTTCGTCATCCCCGCGCGTCGACGCCGCTTCAACATCTCGCGCCGGCAGCGCTCCTTCCTCATCCGCAAAGGCACCTGCATGTCGTCCATCACGAAATACGCAGCCGAGGAGCGGCAGTATCAGGCGGACTGGTCGGCTGATCTCAACGGACAGACGATCGTCGACACCATCACCGCGATCAGCAGCGATTCCATGCTCATGGTCGACCGGGTCACTTATGACGGGCCGATCATGAAGTTCTGGCTGAAGGGCGGCACGTCCGGGCAAGTCGCGACGATCCGGTTCGTAGCGCCGACCTCAGGCGGTGAGGATCTCGCGTGGCAGCAGACGGTGGTCGTCTACTGACCAGGCGATGCCGACCTCCTCAGATGTTGAGATTGCGACGCTTGACCTCGGCGAGCAGGATCTCAGCTGCCAGATCCCCCTCCGCGCCGTCCGTCTGGTGATAGGCTTCGACGATGTCGGTGTCCGACGCCTCCGCAAGCGTCTCGTCGATCGCCGCCACGCTGTAGCCTGCCGAGATGTCCCGCTCGATCGGCGAGTTATCCATGCCCAGCCCGAAGGAGACCGGCATCACTGCCGCTTGGTTGAGCGAACGAATGTGGTCGAGGAGCGTCATGCGGCAGGTTACGCACTTATCGACGATTCGGACAAGCGGTCCGCAAGAGCATGCTTAGCGCCTAATTGAGCGTAGCCCGACCACGATGGCGACGATCAGTGCAACGCCGAAGGCGATCAGTGTGAGATCTGGGCTGTTCACCAAACGTCTCTAGCCGATCACCGGTCGAAAGATAAGGTCGATGGTCGAGCCAGATGCCACTTTGCTGAACTGTCATCCTGCGCTACCGGCCGGCGCTAGAGCCAAGCGTATCAAATCGGAGGTCCGGCTGTGAAGAAGGTGTGTGCAGGTCTGACGCTTGGGTTGGCACTGAGCGGGTGCATCATGGGTTCCGGTTATCCCACCGATTTGGCCGACGGGGCCTACGCAGGGATCTGGACATCAAAGCCGGCCGCCGATGTTCGTGCATGTATCGATCGTGTTTCGCCGCCTGCAAATCCCGCCTCTGCTCGGTATGAAGTGACCTCAAACGACACATCGAAAAAGGTCTATGCGACGACCATATCCGTCATGGAGCGTGGCAGCGACATCGATGCGACCACAGAGAAAGTGCTCCTCACGTGCGCAGGTCCCGCCGGCGTATTTAAGTCGTCGACCAATTAGCAGGGTCAGCATCAGCGCTCCTCTGTTTCCGTCCTTTTTGGTGCGGAGGCTATGACGGTCCGTCAGCGCTTGACCGGATCGGGGTACGGATGGGGCTCGTCGACATCCCACTGCCCGTGCGAGGGCGCGTGTGCCGGGCCGACCATGTCAGGCTGCAGCATCACCGTCTCGCTCTCTGGCCGGCCCATGATGCGCTCGACTAGGACGTCGGTGACGTTGCCCCGGATGCGCTCGATATCGAGCCCCAGCGCCCGCTTCTGGAACGGCTTCAGGACGGATAGCGCGACTCATATGTTCGTGCGCAGCTGCTCGCGGGTAACGCGCCTCACAGCGCCGGCTCCCACGGATTGCGGGCGCCGAGTTTGCGCTCGTCGACGTTTAGATATTTCGCCAGGTGCAGCCGGTCGTCCGGCTCCAGCCGCTTCGGCGATCCGCGGGTGACGAACTGCTGGAGATAGGCGGCATTGCGCTCGATGAGGGCCGATCGGTTAGCGAGGCTTTCGCCGCGCTCAGCGGCAAGCTGACGCAGGTTTTTGAGCGGGGACATGGGCGACTCCAATTCGATCAGCGTCGCCATGTTCCACATTTGTTCTCAATGCCGTAACCCGTCGAATCGCGGTCAGGCGTCGACCTCGTCATCCATCACCAACGACGACACCCCGCGCGCGCTCAGTGCCGCCTTCAGCTGCCGCTGGATCGTCGTGCCGCTCAGGTGGCTCTGGACGCCTTCGTGCCCCTCTGCGCCCAGCTGCTGCCTGATGTCGGCGACCGAATGACAGGCGCCTTCCCGCGCAAGCTGAAACGCTCGCTCGATCGTACCTACGTCGCTCACTGATCAGAAGCCCGCTTCTCCGCGCCATGCACGACCTCGAGCTTCGCCAGGATCACGTTCAGATCGTCCGCGGTCAGCGCGCTCTCCTCATCGACGTACGCTCCCGCTTCGAATGTCGCCGCAACGGCGTGGAGGTGGTTGAGCGCTTCGCCCAGCCGGTGAGTCGCTTCATCTTCGTTCATGGGGTGAGCGTGCGCGGCAATCGGCTTTTCGACAACCGCCTTCTTGCCGTCGAATGCGTGGACTGCGGCCATGTCGAGATGTCGATCCCGATCTTCGATGCTGCCCGCGGGGGACGGCGAACAAAGCTATTTGGTCGGAACAAGTGAACTAGATCCTTTTGCGGCTATCGCCCACCGATAAACCGCATCAGCGATGTACATTCGAAACTGCGCCGGGTCAAAGTAGACTTTATTAGCGCCCCCTAAGCACACTAGACCTTGATTAACGAGGGATGCTTCAAGGCTGGTAATTGTAGATTTTCGCTGCGTTTGCACGAGACGCACTGCGATCTCCGGTTCCATTCGGACAAGGCAAACTGCGATTTCAAAGTATCGGCGGTCTACTGGAAGGCGATATCGTGCGAGAGGTATCTCCCGCGCATCAAATCGCCGCTGGACTATCGGATCGCCAGTTTGAGCCTTTATAAGGTGCAATTCAGGAGCAAAAACCTGTATAGCTCTAAGGTACATTGCGCCCCGATCGTAGTAACTCGGATCATATCGGCCTTGCTCGAAAGATGCCAAGCCTTGTTGGCGGGCGAGTTGCGAGTCTTGTGCGCATGTTGAATTTGTCTGTACAAAACGACTTTGCCAGAAGCGCTGGCCAGCGCCGTTCACTGCTCCGTCAAGGGCGTTTTGAAGCGCCTCTCGTGCTTTCGGGACGGAGGGTAAGTCATTTGAGATCGCGCAACGTGCAAAGCGCTCGGCCATCGCAGCAAGGTTGTTACTGGCAACTGCACTATGGCCGGTTCTATTGCTCCCCATAGTCCGATGGGTTACCGGTGATTTAGGGTCATTTAAATCAAGATCTCGGAGACCTTTGACAACGATGTCGTCCGTGGGCGGGGACGTCGGGGCGGGGGGCGGGGTCACTTGTGTATTTGGTAAAACTGTCAAATTAGCGACTACTACTGCGAGCACATTGATAATGAATTTGCTGATCACAGGAGATCCTTATCTCGTATCAAAAGCAGCCAATATGACAGAATCTACAAAATTCTAAGCTGAGGTTTGAGGGTGGTTCAGCGCAGCGCCCCGGTAATGATTCGGTCCATTCGGTTAGTGGAAACTGCCTTGCTGCAGCTCGTCCGTCCATCACTTTGTTGACGAAGGAATTCGTGCCGTCACTGATCACCTCCACTACTTCTTGACGCGCTGCCATAGCGTCAGCTTCGCCGATCAACGCCAGGCATCCGGATCAAACGGGCGCTGTCAGCGATCGCGGGGAGGTCGAGCCATGACGGCGGTCGTCGTCTCGGGGTGAGCCTTCGCCGCAGTGCGCGTCACTTGAGGCTGACAAAAAAAGCCGCCTCTAAGCGGCCTATGGGAGTTTTAGGAGAGGATGCCTGAAAGGCACCCTCCCTATGCAACGCAGCCTCGTCGCTGACGAATGCAAACAGCGTTAAATAAATGCGCCAAATGCATGTGCATTTCACGTCTGCGCCATCCAGCGGGCGAGCCCGAAAGCGAGGAGCAGCAGTCCTAACAGGATCATTGTCGTGGCGATGACGGTCATCATGAGAGAGTTAGCGCGCAGCGATGATTCTTGGGCCATCGCCTGGCTGAAACCCGCCCATCCGTCTGTCACGACATGTATAAGCGGGCAGGGGGCATCGCTGGGGGCATTCGCGTTACATCTGAGCATCCGAATGTCGGCTTTCTGCCAGTTTCGGATGAGAGTGTGGTGGGCGGCGGACCCACCATCGTTTTTTTCCCAATGATACCGCCGGTCGTCGCCGCCGCTCTCTACGCCGATCCCGGTTGCTTCATCCCTCCGGATGCCGCCAGCAACGTCGGATGCCGGGTCTCGCTCACCCACACCATGGGGGCGATCGAACCGCAATTTTGGGCCGAACTCGTCCGCGTCCTCGGCATCGAAGCCGATCAACCGGCAGCGCTGCAGCCCCAGCACCGCGATGTTCCCGAACGCCTGCAACGATATGTTACGGGCGATCGGCGTGGCCCGACCTGTGCCTCGCGTCGTCGGGCGCCTTGCCGTCGTGACAAGGCCACGCGCCGCGGTGCGGCATCAGACCGACTGGCGGCGGCTCAGCGTGAGGGCGGCGATCGCCAGTGCCAGTACGATAACGTCGATCGCGAGCACGCTCGCCGGCGCAGTGCGGAACAGCAGCAGGTGGACGATCGCGGTCGCGATCAGCGCCGCCGCCAGAATGGTCCGCAGCGCGACGTCCGGAAACCAACGCGGCTGCGCCGTGGCGGCGGCGATGGCGGCGGCGAGAGCGCTCCAGAAGACGGTGGCGAGCGGCACGTCGGGGCCGGCGATCGCGCGCAGCCCGGCCAGCGCGACGATCAGCAGCGGCGTTCCCCAGATCACGACGCTCCAGCAGGCGGTCAGCCGCGTGCCGCCGAGGCCGCGCCGTTGGCGCTTGCGCAGCCACAGAGAGGTGCCGGTCGCCGTGACCACGCACAGCCCGAGGCCGAACAGCATATAGGCGATTTCGACCGGCAGGCCGGCGTAATTGCCGAAATGCAGATTGTAGGCGGAGGCCGCGACCTGCTGGCCGACCGCCCCGTCGGCGAGCCCGACCGGGCCGCGCCAGCCGCCACGCGCGTCGAAGGCATAGGTTTCGCCATAGATCAGCCGGCGCGGATGCTCCGCGATCACCTGCACATGCTGGCCCATCGTCCCGGGTTCGTGGACGATGACATAGGTCGGCACCGCGTCCGGCACCCGTGTCCGTACCGCGGTGAGGGCGGCGGCGACGTCGGGCAGCGCGGCCTTCGCCGGATTCGGCGCGGGTTCATGGCCGAAGACGGGCGCGTAGATCGCTTCGAGCTTGCCGCCGGCATAAGCGCGCGCGAGCATGGTCGTGCCGATGCTGCCCAGCCCGATGAACGCGCCGGTCAGCGCCACCGCGAGGACGAAGGGCAGCGTCCAGACGCCGATGCGGTTGTGCCAATCGGCGCGCGCGATCTGCGGGTCCTGGCGCATGCGCAGGCGGAAGGCGTCGCGCAGGATGCGGGGATGCGCGAGCACGCCGGTGATGACCAGCGCCACCAGTGCGACACCGAGCGCACCGACCAGGATCAGCCCCCAGCTCGCCGGCAGGTGCAGATATTCGTGCAGGCCGATCAGGAACTCGGTCCAGCTGTGCGCCTCGCGGCCGACGATCGTGCCGGTGCCGTCGACGTAGGAGGCGCCGTGATCGGTCGTCACCACGCCGCGCGGCAGGTCTTCGGTCGGCAGCCGGACGTAGAGGTGCGTGGTCGGCGGCTTGCCGCGGTCGCGGACCAAGGCGGCGCGCATCGCCGCCTGTACCGCCGCCGGCGACAGCGTCGCGGTCTCGACGATGTCGGGCTGTTCCCAGCGCTGCCAGCGGTCGTGGACGACGATCAGCGCCCCAGATAGCGCGATCAGGTAGAGCAGCGCGCTGACGAGCAGGCCAATCGCGGCATGGCCGCCGAGCGCCCGCTGGACGCGGGTGCCGGTCATGCCGCGCACCATAGAGCAGTGCCGAGCAGCGCGGCGGCAGCGGGCGGGGCGACCATGCGGGCCGGGCCGGCGCGGGTCATCTGCCAGGCCATCAGCACCGCCCACAGGATCGGTTGCAGCAACAGCGTCATCACCATCGTGTCGGCATCCCCGGCGCCGGCCCGCCGCGCCACCGCCTGCACGGCGAAGGCGAGCCATTGCGCCGCGCTGAAGGCGATCGGCACGACGAGTAAGAACACCAGCACGCGCCGGCCGAGATCGTGCCAGCGCCGCGGCAGCAGGATCGCCGGCGCCTCCCGCGGCGCGCGCCGGATCTTGGCGGGCGAGGTCCAGCCGGCATGAAGGACGAAAGCGAGCGCGGCGGCGATGCCGGTGACGGTGCCGATCGCCAGCCCCCAGGCGCCGTCTCGCGCCGTCAGCGCAACCAGCGCCGCCAGCCCCAATGCCCAGCCGAGGCTTGCGGCCTCACGCCGTCCGCCCCAGCCGAGCCGGACCAGCGCGACGGCAACGAGGATGACAATCAGCGCGGCGGCGATCACGACGGCAAACCGGTCAATAGCGCAGGCTGATCGTGCCGAGCACCGTCCGCGGCGCGCCATAGCGGCTCTGGTCGAAGGTCAGCGCCGTCAGGTATTTGGCGTTGGTGACGTTGCGCACATTGGCACTCACGGCGATGCGCGGCGTGAGGTCGTAGCGGGCGAGCAGGTCGAGCAGCGCGTAATTGCCCTGCGTCAGCCGGATCGGCTGGCCGGTGGTGACCGAATTGGCGCCGGGTTCGAAATAGAAGCGGCTCTGATATTGCATCGACGCGCCGAGCTTCAGCGCCGGCAGCGGCGCTGGCGTATAGGTCAGGTTGAGGCGCGCGGTGTTGCGCGGCACGAAGGTGCGCACCGCCTGATCGTCGTCGCCGCGGACGCGCATCGTCGTGAAGCCGCCAGTGACCTGCAGTCCCTGCACGGGATTGCCGCCGACCTCCAGTTCGATCCCCTGCGAGGTCGCATCGACGCCGCGGTAGATGGTGCGGCCGAGCACCGTGTCGAATCCGGCGGCCTCTGCGGTGTTGCGCTGGCGCGCCTGGAACACCGCCGCGCTGGCGTTGAAGCGCCCGCCGAACCACGCGCCTTTCAGCCCCGCCTCCACATTGTCGCCCTTGATCGGGTCGAGCAGGCGGTTGTCGATGTCGAACTCGGTCTGGGGGTTGAAGATGGTCGCATAGCTGGCATAGGCGCTGATCGCCCCGGTCAGGTCGAAAGTGGCCCCGACGAAGGGCAGGAAGCGCCTGTGATCATAGGCGGTCGGCGCGCCATAGGAGGCGCCCTCGCTGCGCGCATGCGTGTAGTTGCCGCCGACCATCACCTTGAACGGATCGGCGAGGTTGAGGCGGACGAGGCCGTAGACCGTCTCGCGCCGGGTATTGGTGTCGAGGCTGAGCGTATAGGGCGTCGGGAAGTTCGGCCGGGCGAAGGTGCCGTTCAGGAAGGTGTCGAGCGGTAGCGACACGCCGATCGTGGCATTGTCGTAGCTGGAATACTGCCGGTAGCGCTCCGCGCCGCGCATCACGCCGAACATCACGTCGTGGCGGCGGCCCGCGATGTCGACCGGCCCGCCGGCATAGGCGTCGATCGTCAGGTTGCGCGTGTCGCCCAGGAATGCGCCGGGATAGCTGGCGATGCCGAGACCGGTGGCGCGATCGGGATTGCCGTAGACGTAGAACAGGATGTTGTCCTCGTCGGTCGCCTTGCGCAGCACCGAGAGCTTCGCGGTCCAGCCGTTACCCATGTCATGGGTGAGGTCGCCGAAGATCTGGCGGTCGACGACGTTCCAGCTCGACCAGTCGGGCGCATAATTGGCGGAGCGCTTATAGTCGATGCGGCTGCCGTCGGTGTAATAGAGCGGCAGCGCGCCCCACATCGCGCCGCGGCTGGTGTGGTCCTGATGGCCATAGCCGACGCTGATGACGGTATTGGGGCCGAGGTCCGCCTCGACGATGCCATAGCCGGTCCAGCGCTTCAGCTTGTAGCGATCGATATAGCTGTCGCTGTTCGAATAGGCGCCGACCGCCCGCGCGCGGATGCTGCCGTCGGTGGTCAGCGGCACGCTGACGTCGCCGTCCAGCCGCAAGGCGTCGAACGAGCCATATTGCGCGCTCGCCGCCGCCTTGAGCTCGCGATAGGGGCGCTTGCGGACGAAGTTGATGACCGCGGAAGGATTGCCGGTCGGCGAGAGCAGACCCGGCGCGCCGCGCACCACCTCGATCCGGTCGTAGATCGCGGTGTCGAGCGACCCGGTCTGGATGCCGAACGAAAAGGGCAGGCCGATCCCGTCGATCTGGAAGGTCTGGATGTCGAAGCCGCGTGCGGAATAATAGACGCGGTCGGTCTCGCCGGCAAAGACGCTGATGCCCGGCACCGTCGTCAGCAGCGCGTTGACGTCGTTGAGCTGGAAATCGGTGATCTGCGCGCGGGTGACGACGCTGATCGACTGCGGCGTCTCGCGCTGGCTGAGCGGCAGGCGCGTCGCGGTGCGCTGACTCTTGACGCCATAATCGTCGCTGCCCTCGCTACGCTGACCGGTGACGATGATGTCGTCGGTGCGCTGCGGATCCTCCGCGCCGGTGGTCGCATCCCTCGCCGAATCGGGGGCCGGGGCGGACGCCGTCGGCGAGACTGCGGCAGCGACCAGCAGGGCGATCAGGGCGGTCATGTCGTCTTACTCCGTGAACTGACCGAGCGCATAGCGCGTGAGTAGGCTATTGCAAGTCGTTATCATTATCTCGCGGAGGAAATGCGGCGATGGACTGGTGGGTTAGGTGCCGGCGGGAGATGGGGAGGGGTGACAGCAGACGGTCCGGCGCCTCGTCTCCCCGATGGATTCGGCATTCATTGTGCCGCGCAGTCGACGGCGGGGGGGGCGTGCGGCAAGGTGGACCCCGGAACCTGTTCAGGGTGACGGCGCGGCCGTGCCGTGCCGGCCGCGATCCGTAAAGGCTCGTGCCGACCCAGCTCGCCCCACGCAGACTCGACTCCGTCGGTCCCGTCCGGCACCGTCGGGGCGTTCGCACGTTGATCCCGGATCCATGACCCAGCCAGCCCTGCCCTCCCATCGCGGCGCGCGGCGCCTTCCGCCGTTGCTTGCCGGGTTCGCGATCATCGCGGCGGGGCTGGCGGTGCTGCTGGCCGGGGCGTTCGCGACCAGCCGCTATCCCTTCGCCTTCGATCGCGGCATCATCCTCGGCCTGCGGCAATGGCACGGGCCGGCATGGCTGCCCAAGGTCGCCGCGGATATCACCGCGCTCGGCGGGGGAGTCGTGCTGACGCTGGTGGTGCTGCTCGTCGTCGGCTTCCTGCTCGCGCAGCGGCTGTGGCTGACCGCGTTGGCCATCGCGCTCGCCAGCCTGACCGGCGGCTGGGCGGTCGACCTCATCAAGGGGCAGGTGCTGCGCGCGCGCCCCGATCTGGTCCCGCATCTGGTCGACGTCAGCGGCTACAGCTTTCCCAGCGGGCATGCGACGTCGAGCGCGATCGTCTATCTGACGCTCGCGGCGCTGGCCGGGCAGGTGACCCGCGAGCGGACCGCGCGCCGCTACCTGCTGGTCGCGGCGGTGCTGCTGGTCGGGGCGATCGGGTGCAGCCGCATCTACCTTGGCGTCCACTGGCCGAGCGACGTGCTGGCCGGATGGAGCTTCGGCACGCTCTGGGCGCTCGGCTGGTGGACCGCCACCGCGCAGGCGCGGATGGCGATCGGCGGCGAACGCTAGCCCCTCCGCCATCCCCCCGTTCGGGTCCGGCGCGAACGGGGGGGCGGCGCGTCGGCGGTTACGCCCGCTCGGCGAGCTTGCGTTCCCAGGCGAGCGCGTCCTTGACGATCGTGTCGAGGTCGTCGCGCTGCGGGCGCCACGGCAGCGTGGCGAGGATCGCGCTGTTGTCGGCGACCAGCGCGGCGGGGTCGCCGGCGCGGCGGCCCTCGTAGCGGCGCTGGATCGTCAGGTTGGTGACGCGATCGACCGCATCGAGCACCTCGTTGACCGAGAAGCCGCGGTTGTAGCCGGCGTTGAGGACGTGGCTTTTCGTCGGTTCGGCGACGAGCAGTTCGAGCGCGGCGACATGCGCGGCGGCGAGGTCGCTGACATGGATATAGTCGCGCACGCCGGTGCCGTCGGGCGTGTCGAAATCGGTGCCGAACACGGAGACGGCGTCACGTTTGCCGGTCGCCGCCTCGACCGCGATCTTGATGAGGTGGGTGGCGCCGACCGTCGACTGGCCCGACCGGCCCTCGGGATCCGCGCCGGCGACGTTGAAATAGCGGAGCGCACAATAGTTGATCGGATGCGCCGCGGCGACGTCGCGCAGCATCGCCTCGGTCATCAGCTTCGACATGCCGTACGGGTTGATCGGCACCTTGGGATCGTCTTCCTGCACCGGCACCTTCACCGGGGTGCCGTAGGTGGCGGCGGTGGACGAGAAGATGAAGTGCGGCACGCCCTCGCCGACCGCGCTCTCGATCAGCGCGCGCGTCGCGGCGGTGTTGTTGCGGTAATATTTGAGCGGGTCGCTGACCGATTCGGGCACGACCACCGATCCGGCGAAATGCATGATCGCGGAGACCCTGTGGTCGCGGATCGTTGCGCGCACCGCCGCATCGTCCTCGATATTGGCCTGCACCAGCGTCGCGCGCGGATCGACCGCCCAGTCGAACCCGGTGACGAGATTGTCGATAACGACGACGTCGTAACCCGCGTCGAGCAGCGCGAGCACCGCATGACTGCCGATATAGCCGGCCCCGCCGGTCACCATTACCTTGCCGTTCAACGTGCTATTTGAAGTCACCGATCTGCTCCCGCCTTTTGCGCGCTCTAACCTGTTCCTACATTGGGGCAAAGGAGATCGTGATGACGGAATACGTAACGTTGGCGGGCGGCTGCTTCTGGTGCACCGAGGCGGTGTTCAAGGACGTGATCGGTGTGGAGAGCGTCGAAAGCGGCTATATCGGCGGATCGGTGCCGAACCCGACCTACAAGCAGGTGTGCGGCGGCGACACCGGCCATGCCGAGGCGATCCGCATCGGCTTCGACCCCGAGCAGCTGGAGCTCGGCGACCTGCTCGACATCTTCTTCGCGACGCACGACCCGACGCAGCTCAACCGGCAGGGCAATGACGTGGGCACGCAATATCGCTCGGCGGTGTTCCCGGCCGACGAACGCCAGGAGGCCGAGATGCGCGCCGCGATCGATCGGGCGCAGGCGGATGCGGCGAAGCCGATCGTGACGACGGTCGAACCGATGGCGGAATGGTATCCGGCCGAGGACTATCATCAGGACTATTGGGAGACGTCGGGACGTTCCAACCCCTATTGCATGGCGGTGATCCCGCCGAAACTGCAGAAGCTGCGCAAGAGCTTCGCCGCGCGGTCGAAGGCGGTCGTCGCCTGACCCGATCCTCCCCGACACGGGGAGGGTGACCGGCGGCGGCGGTGGAGGGGGGCTTTTTAAGGCGATATCGCTTGGCGAAGCCCCCCGTCACCGCAGCGTCGCACCACCTCCCCGTGCCGGGGAGGTCACATCCGCTTCGCCAGCGCCTTCTTCAGTTTCGCATGCGCGGCGGCCTTGATCTGGCAGATGCGCGCCGATCCCACGCCGAGCACCTGGCCGATCTCCTCGAGGTTCAGTTCCTCGACATAATAGAGCTGGATGACCTGCGCCTCGCGTTCCGGCAGCGCGCCGATCGCAGCGATCAGCGTGTCGCGCAGATCGCTTTCGGCAAGCTGTTCGAACGCGTCGGGCGTGTCGTCCGCGAACCAGGGCAGGTCATCGGCATAGACCTCGTCGATCGATTCGAACCTCACCCCGTCCGCCGTTTCGTAATCCGCACGCAGTTTCTCCACCGATACGCCCAGTTCCGTCGCCAGCGCCGCCTCGTCGGGGGGGCGGCCGGTTCTTGCCGTCACCGCGGCGATGGCGGCCTGATATTGCCGCCGCCGCCGCATTGCGCCGCGCGTCGCGGTCGCCTGCCGGCGCAGTTCGTCGATCATCGCGCCGCGCAGCCGGGTCTGGAGATAGGCGCGGAACTGTGCGCCCTGTTCCTGCGCCTGCCCGACCGCCTCGACCAGCGCGACGAGGCCGATCTGGACGAGGTCCTCGACGTCGACGATCGTGCTCATCGATCCATGCACATGCCAGGCGATGCGGCGGACAAGCGGCAGATAGTGGCGGATCATCGTTTCCTGATCGCCGCCGGGCCGCGTCGCGCGCGAATAGGTCAGCGGCTGGACGTGGCTCGTGCCGGCTGGCGCCAGCATGGGGACCATCCCGGCCGGCGCCGGTTGGGCGTCGCTGAACGCCAGCTTCATCGGTTCGGCGCTCATGCCGCCAGCGCCTGATGCTGCTGCGATCCGCCGATCACCGCGACGACCTCGACCGCCTTTTCTTCCGGCACCTCGAAGAAGGAGAGGACCGGCGTGTCAGGCAGCACGGTCTTGACCAGCTTGCGGATCGCGATGCGGATCGCCGGCTGGACGACGAGCGCGAACGGCTTGGCCTCGGCGATCAGCGGCTGCGCCGCCTGTTGCAGCGCATCGACGATGCGGCGACCGAGGTCGGGCTCGATGACGTGGCGGCGCGACTGGTCGGCGCGCGCGGCCTGGCCGAGCAACCCTTCCAGCTGCCCCTCCAGCGTCATCACGCGCAGCGGCTCGCGCACACCGCACAGTTTCTGGATGATGAGCGGGCCGAGCTCGGGGCGGATCAGTTCGATGATCTCCTCGGCATCGGCGCTGCGGGTGGCGGCGACCGAGATCGCCTGCGCGATACGACGGAACTCCTTCAAGGGGATGTTCTCCGCGAGCAGGCCCTTGAGGACCTGGGTGAGGGTGGTGAGCGGCAGCGGATTGGGGGTCAGCGTTGCGACCAGCTGCGCGGCGCGCTCCTTCAGCCCGTCGAGCAGCGACTGGACCTCGTCTGGGCCGAGCAGGTCGGTGGCGTTGGCGCCGAGCACGTGGTTGAGGTGCGTCGCCATGACCGTGCCGGCATCGACGACGAGGAAGCCCGCACCGGTTGCCGCATCGGCGTCGCCGGCGGGAATCCAGGTCGCATCGAGGCCGAAGGTCGGATCCTTCGCCTTCTTGCCGGTGAGGTCGCCATAGGCCTGGCCGGTGTCGAGCGCGAGCATCTCGTCGGGGGACACTTGGTCCTCGCCCAGCACGACGCCGTTGACGAGGATGCGATAGGTGTAGGGCGCGAGGTTGATGTCGTCGCGCACGCGGCATTGCGGCACGACGAAGCCGAGGTCGCGCGACAGCTGGCGGCGCACCCCGGTGATCCGCCCCATCAACGGCGCGCCGCGCCGCGGGTCGACCAGCGGCACGAGGCCGTAGCCGATGTCGAAATTGACCTGCATCCCGTCGGTGACCTCGTCCCAGCCGATCGTCGAGGGGTCGACGGGTTCCTCGGCGGCGACGGGCAGCGCGGCGACCGGGCGCTTCTCGATCTGGCGCAGCTTCCACGCGGCGAAACCGGCGAGCCCTGCAGTGGCGAGGATGACGAGGTGGGGCATGCCGGGCAGCAGGCCGAGCAGGCCGAGGATGATCGCGACCGGCGTCCAGGTGCGCGGGCTACCGAACTGGCCGCCGATCTGGCCGGCGAGGTCCTTGTCCGAGGACACGCGCGTGACGATCGCGGCGGCGGCGATCGACAGCATCAGCGAGGGCAGCTGCGCGACCAGCGCGTCGCCGATCGCGAGCAGGATATAGCTCTTGGCGGCGGCGGCGATCGTCATGCCGTGGCTGACCGGCCCCAGGATCAGCCCGCCGATGATGTTGGCGGCGAGGATCAGCAGCGCGGCGACCGCGTCGCCCTTCACGAACTTGGACGAACCGTCCATCGAGCCGTAGAAATCGGCCTCGGTCGAAACCTCGACGCGGCGCGTCTTGGCGTCTTCCGGGGTGATGAGGCCGGCGTTGAGATCGGCGTCGATCGCCATCTGCTTGCCGGGCAGGGCGTCGAGCGTGAAGCGCGCGGACACTTCCGACACGCGGCCGGCGCCCTTGGTGACGACGATCAGGTTGATGATCATCAGGATCGCGAAGACGAAGATGCCGACGACATAGTCGCCGCCGATCAGGAAGGTGCCGAACGCCTCGATGACATGGCCCGCGGCGCTCTCGCCCTCGTGGCCGTGGACCAGCACGATACGGGTCGAGGCGACGTTGAGGCCGAGGCGGAACAGGGTCGCGAACAACAGCACGGTCGGGAAGGACGAGAAGTCGAGCGGCTTCTGCGCGTTGAGCGACACCATCAGCACCGCGAGGCTGATCGCGATGTTGGCGACGAAGAAGATGTCGAGGAGGAACGCCGGGATCGGCACGACCATGACGACGACGAGCAGGAGGATGGCGAGCGGCAGCGCCGCGCCGCGACCGGTGGCGAGCAGCTTGTTCACGTCAGCGGCCCCCCATGCCGGCGAGCATCATATAGGCGAGCCGCGCATTGTTCGGGGACGGGCGCAGCAGGCTGTTCACCGCCGTCGCGCTCGTGTTGAGGCGCCCGCCCATGCCGTTCAGAGCTTGCGTCGCCCAGGCGAGCGCATCCTCGGCGCTTTCGTTGCCGCCGGTGACGACGGTCGAATCCTCCATGGCGAGCGCCTGCGCGGCAAAGGCGAGGTTGGCGTTGCGCGTCTCGGTGACGCTGTCGCCCGCCGCGCCCAGCTTGTCGGCGAAGCGCTGGTAGATCGCCGACAGCGTGCGCGGCTGGCCGTTGGCGGCGTAGAAGATCGAGCGGTTTGCGCCGGCCGCCTGCGGGAAAAGCGACGCCGCGGTCGCGCCGGGATTGGTCTGCATCGCCGACAGGAATTTTTTCGCGCCGCCGATGCCGAGGAAATGCGCCATGTAGAGGTCGGTGCCGTTGGCCGAACGGCCCAGCGCGCCCTCGAGTACGTCCTTGTTGTCGGAGGCATGTTCGGCCGCCATCAGCGAGGCGGCGGTGGGGTCGTTGCGCAGATTGAGGATGGCGGAGCGGGTGGCGCTGTCACCGACGGTATAGCGCCCGCCGGCGGTCTGGCCGATGCTGTTGGCGGCCCAGCCGAGCCCGTGTTCCGCGCCATGCTTCTTGACGACAGCCAGCCAGCTCTGTTCGACGAACTGGTACAGGCCGGATGCCGAGGAGGTGCCGGCGCGCGCGCTGGCGTTCAGGCCGCTTTCGATCTTGGCCTGGCCCAGCAGATAGTCGAAATCGACGCCCGTCTTGCTGCTCGCAAGCGCAATCGCGGATTGGACGCGTCCGGCAGAAATCGGATTGACGGTCATTGCGGAAAGAACACACCCCTGTTGTCGATGGGTGTTGAGCAAGGACCGTGCCAGTTCGTCATGCCGGCAAACGCCGGAGCCCATGGTTACGCCGACGTCAGGGTCGAAGCCCCGTCAGCCGCTGCGTTTGTTGCATGCGCCGGGATGACGGAGGGTGGACGGACGACAGCAACCGTGAGGAGGGCGCGAAACCCCCGATCGCGTCAGGCGTAGGCCGATACCAGCGTCGGGCGGAAGCCGTGACCGGCATCGCCGGTCAGGATTTGCAGGCGGCGGCGGACATTTGCCGCCATCAGATTGACGTAGATGCGGCAGGTTTCGTTCAGCCGGTTGGCTTCGTCGGCCAGCTCGCGGATCTCGTCGCCGGCGGGGCCGGTGCCGAGCGAGGCGACCTCTTCGATCCCGGCGAGCTTGTCCTGCGTCGCGCGTTCCAGCGCGGTGACGTCGTTCGCCTTCAGCGCGGCGATTTCGGCATGGAGCGCGTCGATGACGCGGATCAGGGCATCACGCCGCGTCATGACCGTCCCAGTTCAGCCGGAGTGCGAGGAGCCGGTCGGCGATTGTCGCCGGCAGGATGGGAAAGGAGCCGTTCTGGATCGCCGCCTTGATGAGCACGACACGATCGCCGTCGACCGGCGGCGATGCCGCGAGCGACCGTGCCAGCGCGCCGAGTTGCGTATCCGTCGCAGGCGCCTGTTCTGCGGCCTTTTTCAGTGCGGGCTGCACCGTCGGCGCAGCCGCGGGTGCGGCGACGCGCGAGACGCTCCCACTTCCGTTCAGCGGCGTTGAGCCGATCGAGTCCACCATGTCCGCACCTATCTGTGTTGCCTGACACAGGGATAAACGGCCGGTTGCGATGCAGGTTTAGCAAAAAAGATTCCACGATCCGAAACGCATCACTGGCCCCAGCCGGGCAGGGTCGCATGGCCCGGCTCGATCGCGATCGCCTGGACGGGGCCCTTGGCGTCCTCGACCTTCACCAGGAAACGGCCGCCGGGGGGCGCATCGCCCATCGCGACGCCTTCGCGGCTGATCGAAAAGCCGTTCGACCCCGCCTCGATCACCACAGGGTCGCCGCGCCGGATCACCGGTTCGGTTTTCGCCGCGACGACCATCGCGGGGCGGGCGGTCGCGGTCGGCGGCGCGGCCGATGCGGGGCGGATCACCGGCACGAAGATGCGCCAGTCCGGCCCCGAGCAGGAAACGACCACCGCATCGTGCGCCTCGGTCCGCCATGCGAGCGCGACGGTGGAGCATTGCGCCAGCCGCAGCCGCGGATCGATCGGCGTCCGGGCGCCGCCCTCCGCACCGACCGGCCGGCTCGTGAAGGCGGCGACCGCGCGGTCGAGGCCCGCGGTGTCCTGAAAGGCGATGGCGCCGCCAACCGGGGCGCCGCCCGCGAGCAGGGGGGCGAGGAGGAACGGAAGCAGGATCATGGCTGATGGTCCGAAGGCTGTTCGCCGACAAAGGCGAGCGTGACGATCGCGGCGCGGCGGCCGGGGCGATGGGCGGTGGTGACGGTGATCCGGCGGCTGACCCCCGTCAGCGTCGCGGCAAGTGCGCGGGCGCGGTCGGCGGCGAGGATCGCGGCGCTGCCGGTGGCGGGGTCGACGTCGGCGGTGCTGCCGTCGGTCGATCCGGTGACGGTGAGCGCGACGCGCGGATCGCGTGCCGCCTCGCGCGTCCAGGCGACCACCGCCGCGGGGTCTTCCGGCAGGCCGGCGGATCCCGGCGCGAAGTCGAGCATGCCCGCTGCCATCACCGGCAGCGGTGCGGGTGCGGGGTTGCCGCCGAAGCTGGCGCGCAGCGCATCGGTGACGGCGCGTGGCCGTTCGCTCGCCTGGAGCAGGACGAAGAACCCGACCAGCAGCAGGGCGAGATCGGCCAGCGTCACCAGCCAGAGTGGTTTGGCGGGCGGCGTATCGGGATAGAGCGCCGCGTCGGTCATGCGACGCTCTGCAACTGGTGGCGCGGCGTCTCGCGCAGCGCGAGTGCGACCAGCGGCGCCTCGATCCGGAAGCGCTCGAACGCCTCGATACGGCCGGCGGCGCGCAGGCGATGGCAGATCGGCATCAGAAGCAGGTTGGCGAGCAGCGCGCCGTACAGCGTCGCGAGCAGGGCGATCGCCATCGCGCCGCCGATCGCCTTGGGATCGGTCATGTTGGCGAACATGCCGGCGAGGCCGATCAGCGTGCCGACCATGCCCATCGCCGGGGCGGCCTCCGCGGCGGCGGACCAGACGTCGGCGGCGGCGACATGGCGCTCGACGCGCGCCTGCCGGCGATAGCGCAGCACCGCCTCGACCTCGCGCGGGATCGCGCCGTCGACGATCGCGGCGATCGCGGCGGCGACATCGGGATCGGCGATCACCGATTTGTCGAGCGCGACGATGCCGTGGCGCTTGGCGATCCGCGCCTGCGCCGCAATCTGTTCGAGCAGCGGGTCAGCACGGAACGGCCGGCGCGTCAGGACGCGCAATGCCGACAGCGACCGCGCCACGTCGCGCATGGGCGAGCGGAGCAGCGTGGCAAGCAGCGTGCCGCCACCGACGATGGCAAGCGCGACGGGATCGAAGAGTTGGGCGATCAACATGCGCGATTGCCCTGCAAGCTGCGGGCCAGTTTGATAAGGCCGCCAGCCGGGCCTGACCGCCGGCGACGACGGGGCGGCGATACGTCCCGGCGCCGGTTGCCGCCCTCCGGCAAGCGGCGGCAATCACCGGCAACCGGTTGCCGCCCGCCTTGCCGCCGCCCGGCCATCCCCCGGCAAAGCGGAAAAATTCGCGGCTCCGGCCCCGGGATTCGAGAACTGGCACGGTGGTTGCTTATTCCCCGGCAGCGCAATGGTGCGCCGGAGATTTGGGCCGATGGCCGCAGACAGTCTGTTCGGAGTTCACGGAGCCGCGCTCGAAGTGCGCTCGCAGCGCATGGGCGTCCTCGCGTCGAACATCGCCAACTCCTCCACGCCCGGCTTCAAGGCGCGCGACATCGACTTCAAGTCGGCGCTCGCCTCGATGGAGCAGGATGGCGGCCAGGGCGGGATCACCGCCGCGACCGGCTATCGCGTGCCGTTGCAGACCTCGATGGACGGCAACACCGTCGAGCTTAACCAGGAACAGACCGCCTTCGCCGAAAACGCCGTCCAGTATCAGACGACGCTGTCGTTCCTGAACGGGCGGATCGGCCAGATCACCCGCGCGCTGAAGGGGGAATAAGCCGATGGCCGATCCGATGAGCGTCTTTCAGGTGGCGGGCCGCGCGATGAGCGCGCAGCTCGTCCGCATGAACACCACCGCGTCGAATCTCGCCAATGCCGGCGGGACGACCGGCTCCGCCGAGACCGCGTACAAGACGATGAAGCCGGTGTTCCGCACCAGCTTCGACGCGGCGTCGGGCCTTGCCACCGTTGATGTCGAGAAGATCGTCACCGCGGGCGAGGCGCCAACCAAGGTCTACGACCCGAACAACCCGCTCGCCGACAAGGATGGCAATATCTACCAGGCCGCCGTCGACGAAAGCCGCGAGCTCGTCGACATGATGGAGACGGCCCGTTCCTACCAGAACAACGTCGAGGTGATGAACACTGCCAAGCAGCTCACCATCGATACCCTCAAGCTGGGCCGCTAAGACCATGGCAACGACATCGACCGCCTTCGACTCCACGCTGCAGAACCTCGGTATCACGCGCGCCAAGTCGACCGCCAACACGACCACCGCGAGCGGCGCATCGACCGCCACGGGGGCGACCAAGACGACGCTCGACCAGTCCGACTTTCTGACGCTGCTGACCACGCAGCTCAAGAACCAGGACCCGTTCGCGCCGATGGACAATACCCAGATGGTCGCGCAGATGGCGCAATTCTCGTCCGTCGCCGGCATCAGCGAGATGAACAAGACGCTGTCCGGCGTCGCGACCAAGCTCGGCTCGACCACCGCCAGCGATGCGATGGCCTATGTCGGCAAGACCGTGCTGACCGAGGGATCGACCGCCTATCCGCGCGCGGCCGGCGGCCTCGACGGCGCGGTCGAGCTGGACGATGCGGCGACCGCGGTCACCATCTCGATCGCCGATGCGCAGGGCGGCACGCTTCGCTCGCTGCAGCTCGGTGCCCAGGCCAAGGGGACCACGGCGTTCGAATGGGACGGCAAGGACGGTTCGGGCAACGACGTCGGCGCCGGTCCCTTCACCATCACCGCCTTCGCCACCAGCGGCGACAAGACGGTCACCAGCCGCACGCTCGTCTGGGCGCCGGTCGAATCGGTGTCGCTGCCCTCCAGCGGCGCGCCGAAGCTCAAGGTCGTCGGCGTCGGCGACGTCGATCCGTCCGACGTCCGCTCGGCCACCTGATCCAGCCCCTTTGATCCCGCACCAACCGATTACAGATTCCAAGGAGTAACCCGATGTCCTTCTACACCTCGCTCTCCGGTCTCCAGGCTTCGCAGACCGACATGAACACGATCTCGCACAATCTCGCGAACGTCTCGACCACCGGGTTCAAGAAGAGCCGCGTCGAATTCTCCGACGTCATCGCATCGAGCGTGTCGACCGATCCGCGTAAGATGGTCGGTTCGGGCGTGGTCGTGAAGGCGACGACGCAGCAGTTCAAGGAGGGCAACCTTCAGGGGACGACCAACGCGCTCGACCTCGCGGTGATGGGCGAAGGCTTCTTCACGGTGAAGACGACCGGCGCCAGCGACACGATCGCCTATACCCGCAACGGCGCCTTCTCGGTCGATTCGAGCCGCAACGTCGTCGACGCGCAGGGCAGCTTCCTGATGGTCTATCCGGTCGACGGCGACGGCAACGTCACCGCGACGGGCGAGGACGGCCTCACCAACCTGCAGCTGCAGCAGTCGAGCGGCACGCCGGTCGCGACGAAGGACGTGTCGACCGCGATCAACCTGTCGGGCACCTCAACCGTCAACAAGAAGGTGTTCGATCGTACCGACACGACGACCTACAACAACTCGGTCGCGACGCGTATCTACGACGCCAACGGCAACCCGATGACGATGACGAGCTATTACGTCCGTTCGAAGGTGCCGGATGCGACGACCAACACCGCGAGCACGTGGCAGGTCTATACCTTCATCGGCGACAAGCAGCTGGAGGTGGGCGGCAGCAAGGCGCCGCAGGAGATCACCTTCAACACGACGGGTGCGATCGCGACGCCGACGGCACCGATCAAATATGACGACTTCATCCCGCTGTCGGGCGCGGCGGTGCAGACGATCTCGCTCAACCTCGCCAATTCGACGCAGCTCGCCTCTGCCTTCGCGGTCAACAGCAAGAGCCAGGACGGCGTCGCCGTCGGCCAGCTGTCGGGCGTGACGGTCAATTCGGAAGGCCTGATCCAGGCGAGCTTCTCGAACGGCGACATCGTCCCGCTCGGCAAGGTCGCGCTGGCCAAGTTCTCGACGCCGACCGGCCTGCGCCAGATCGGCAACAGCTATTGGTCGGCGACCGGCCTGTCGGGCACGGCGACGCTGGGTTCGGCGAGCGCCGACGGCTTCGGGTCGCTGATGTCGGGGCAGATCGAGGGGTCGAACGTCGACATCACCGAGGAACTGGTCAACCTGATCGCGGCACAGCGCAACTTCCAGGCGAACTCGAAGGCGCTCGATACCGCGAACCAGGTTTCGCAGACCATCATCCAGATCCGCAATTGAGCGACGGCGGCGGAGCGGAGGTCTAGATGGACAAGTTGGTCTATACGGCGGCGACGGGCCTACGTGCGCATATGCAGGCGCAGGCGGCGATCGCCAACAACATGGCGAACGCGTCCACCACGGGCTTTCGCGCCGACCGCGTCGTCTTCGACCGGATCGAGCTGAAGGGCGGCGGCGCCCAGCTAGAGGCGCGCATGCCGACCAGCGAAGAAGTGACCGACGCCGATCGCGCGCCCGGATCGATCCAGTCGACCGGCCGCGCGCTCGACGTCGCGATCAGCGGCGCCAGCGACTGGCTGGCGGTGCAGGCCGGCGACGGCAGCGAGGCCTATACCCGGCGCGGCGACCTCGACGTCGCCGCATCGGGCGTGCTCCAGACCGGCGACGGCTTCATCGTCCAGGGGCAGGCGGGGCCGATCACGGTGCCGCCGCACGACAGCCTGACGATCTCCGCCGACGGCACGATCAGCATCGTGCCGCAGGGCGGCGACCCCCGGAACCCGCAGGTGCTCGATCGGCTGAAGCTGGTCGATACCAAGGGTTCGGTGACGCTGAAGGGCATGGACAACCTGCTCCGCGTCAAGGGCGGCGGCACCTTGCCCGCCAACCTCGACGCCAGGGTCCAGGGCGGCGCGCTGGAAGGCTCCAACGTCAATATGACGCAGGCGCTGGTCGACATGATCGAGAACCAGCGCAGTTACGAGGTTCAGGCCAACCTCATGAAATCGGCCAAGGATATGGACGAGAGCAGCACATCCGTGATGCGCCTCCCGAGCTAAGGAACAGACACGATGTCCTCCTCCGCCATGCACATCGCGCGCACCGGGCTCGACGCCCAGGATACGCGCATGCGGGTCATCTCGAACAACCTCGCCAACGTCAACACGACGGGGTTCAAGCGCGACCGCGCCGCGTTCGAAACGCTCGCCTATCAGACGATCACCGCGCCCGGCGCGCAGTCGACGGCCGAGACGAAGTATGCGACCGGCCTCAACCTCGGCACCGGCGTGAAGGTGCAGGGCACCGCCCGCATCGACACGCAGGGGTCGCTGACGCAGACCGGCAACAGCTTCGACATGGCGCTGGACGGCGACGGCTATTTCCAGGTGCAGCTGCCCGGCGGCGATCTCGGCTACACCCGTGCCGGCAATTTCAACCGCAGCCCCGAAGGGCTGCTGGTGACGTCCGAAGGTTATCAGGTGATGCCCGGCATCACCGTGCCGACCAACGCGACGCAGGTGACGATCGGCACCGACGGCACCGTCACCGCGCAGGTGCCGGGCCAGACCGAAGGCACCAACATCGGCCAGATCCAGGTGGCGAGCTTCGCCAATCCGACCGGGCTGCAATCGACCGGCGACAATTACCTGAAAGAGACTGCCTCCTCGGGCGCCGCCAATCTCGGCATCGCCGGCGAGGATGGCCGCGGCCGGGTGCGGCAGGGCAATCTCGAAGCGTCCAACGTCAATGTCGTCGAGGAACTCGTCGACATGATCGAGACGCAGCGCGCCTATGAGGTCAATTCGAAGATGATCTCGTCCTCCGACGAAATGCTCAAATACGTGAACCAGAACCTGTAACATGGCATCCACACCCAACCCCTTCCGCCCCGGCGCCTTTCTGGCCGGACATTGGGCCGAGATCGTGCTCGCCGCGGCGTCCGGCCTGCTGGTCCTCGCCGCGCTCGCGCCCGGCCAGGCCGATGCCAGCGTCTTCGGCAAGAAGAAGCCGCCGGAGGATTTCACCGTCGTCCGCGCGCCGGTCGCACCCGCGCCCGCGCCTGCCAACGGGTCGATCTTTCAGGTCAGCGACGGCTATGCCGCGCTGTACGAGGGCTGGCGCGCCCGCCGCGTCGGCGATCCGCTGACGATCGTGCTGGTCGAGCGCACCGCCGCGTCGAAATCGTCGAGCTCGAAGCTTGATTCGAAGGGGCAGGGCAGCATCACGCTACCGACCACCGGCGCGCTCAACCTGTTCAACACAACCGATGCGACGCTGAGCGGCGGTCGTGGCTTCAACGGGCAGGGGCAGGCCGACCAAGCCAATTCGCTGTCGGGCGAAGTCTCCGTCACCGTCGCCGAAGTCTATCCCAACGGCACGATGCTGGTGCAGGGGCAGAAGCGGGTGACGCTCAACCGCGGCGACGAATTTGTCCGGATCAAGGGCATCGTCCGCACCGCCGACGTCGGCGCCGACAATCGCGTGCTGTCGACCCGCGTGGCGGATGCGCAGATCGCCTATACCGGCAAGGGCGACGTCGCCCGCGCCGGACGACAGGGCTGGCTGAGCCGCTTCTTCTCCGTCGTTTCGCCGTTCTGATGAACGGCTTGCCCGCCTCACCCGTCGTCGCCTTCGGCATCGTCGTCCTTTCCCGCCGGGAGAGGGAAGGGCCCCGCCCGACGCAGCAGGGCAGGAAGGGCGGGGGCGGCGTTAGCAACCCGCTAACCATTTCTGGCGCAGGTATCGTAACCATGTTCCGTTGTCTTTTCGCTTCGCTGATCGCGACCCTGTGCCTCGCCGCGCCCGCGTCAGCGGACCGCATCAAGGATCTCGGCGGGTTCCAGGGCATCCGTTCGAACCAGCTGACCGGCTATGGCGTCGTCGTCGGCCTGCCCGGCACCGGCGACGACAATCTCGAATATACCGTACAGTCGCTGAAGGCGGTCGCCTCGCGCTTCGGCCTGCAATTGCCGCCCGGTGCCAATCCGGGGATGAAGAACGCCGCGGTCGTGCTCATCACCGCCGAACTGCCGCCCTTCGCCAAGCCGGGCCAGCGGCTCGACATCACCGTCGCGTCGATGGGCAAGGCCAAGTCGCTGCGCGGCGGCAGCCTGGTGCTGACGCCGCTGCTTGGCGCGGACAACCAGATCTATGCGATGGCGCAGGGCAATCTCGCGGTCGGCGGGCTGGGTGCCGAGGGCGCGGACGGGTCGAAGATCGTCGTCAACGTGCCTTCGACCGGCCGCATCCCCGAAGGCGCCACCGTCGAACGCGCGGTCGCTACCGGGTTCGATTCGGCGCCGATGCTGACCTTCAACCTCGCCCGCTCGGACTTCACCACCGCGCAGAACGTCGCGCAGGCGATCAACGCAAAGCTTGGCTTTGGCACCGCGCAGGCGATCGACGGCGTGTCGGTCGCGGTGCGGGCACCGCCGGGCGCGGACACGCGCGCGACGCTGATGTCGATGATCGAGAATCTCGACGTCACCTCGGCCGAACCGTCCGCGAAAGTAATTGTAAATGCCCGCACCGGAACGGTCGTTATCAATTCTGCGGTCAGGGTGGGTCCTGCCGCGGTGACGCACGGCAAGCTGACCGTGCGCATCGACGAGAACCAGCGGATCAGCCAGCCGGCGCCGTTCAGTCAGGGCCAGACCGCGCTGGAGCAGAAATCCAGCGTGTCGGTCGAGGAGGAGAAGAAGCCGATGTTCCTGCTCAATCCCGGCCCCAAGCTGGCCGACGTGGTCAAGGCGGTGAACGCGATCGGCGCTTCGCCGGCCGATCTGGTCGCGATCCTCGAGGCGCTGAAGGAAGCCGGCAGCCTCAAGGCCGAATTGATCGTCCTGTGAGCGGGCTCCCGATCTCCAGCGTCGGCGGCATCTCCACCGACACGTCGCGGCTGAAGAGCGCCGACAACCTCAAGAAGGCCGGCCAGCAGTTCGAGGCGGTGTTCACCGGCATGATGCTGAAGAGCATGCGCCAGGCGAAACTGGCCGACCCGCTGTTCGATTCGAAGGCGCTCGACACCTTCACCGAGATGCAGGACGCCCGCGTCGCGCAGAGCATGTCGGAATCGACGCCGCTCGGCATCGGCAAGGCGATGACCGACTTTCTCGCGAAATCTCAAGCCGATCTTAACGAGTCCAAGGCAGATCCGCCGCAATGAGCGACATGTTGTCGATCGGCGCGTCAGGCGTCCGCGCGTACCAGACCGCGCTAGCGACCGTCGGCGAGAACATCGCCAACGTCGGGACGGTCGGCTATGCGCGCCGTGCGGTGACGCTGGCGGAGGTCGCCGGCGGCAGCGGATCGACCAACGGCTATGGCGCCGGCAACGGCGTCTACCTGCTGGGCGTCAACCGTTCGAGCGACATCTATTCCGCCGCGGCGCTGCGCGCCACGACCAGCGACCTCACCCGCACCACCAAGGGTGCGGAATGGCTCGACCGTATCCAGAGCGCGCTGACCGGCAACCAGCTGACGTCGCGCGTCACGTCCTTCTTCGGGTCGGCGCAGGCGTTGGCCGCGGAACCCGATTCGACCGCGCTGCGCACCGGCATGCTGAGCGCGGCCTCTTCGGCGGCGCTGGCGTTCACCGCGACCGGCAAGGCGTTCGACCAGGTCGATGCCGATCTGCAGACCGCGGGCACGCAGGCGGCGCAGACGCTGACCTCGCTCGGCAATTCGCTGACCAAGATCAACGAGGGGATCAGCCGTTCGCAGCCCGGCAGCACCGCTGCGGCGCAGCTGATGGACCAGCGCGATACGATCCTGTCGCAGATGAGCGAGATGGTCGATATCGACGTGCGGATGGACACGATCGGCCGCGCCACGGTCAAGCTCGGCGGCCCCGAGGGGGCGGCGTTCGTGCAGGGCGCGACGACGGGGACGGTCAGCTATTCGCGCAACCAGGACGGCACCGCCGCCTTTTCGGTGACGATCCGCGGTGAGGTGAAGGACGTCGCCGCCAACGGCGGCACGCTGGCCGGGATCACCGACGGCGCGCAGCGCGTCGCCGCGATCCGCCAGTCGCTGAATGCGGTCGCGGAAGAATTCGTGACCTCGGTGAACGACAATCAGGCCGCCGGCGTCGACCGCGCGGGCGTGGCCGGAAAGCCGATGTTCTCGGTCATCGGGGCCGCGACCAATATCCAGATCGACAAGGATTTCGACGACGGCAAGCTGATCGCCGCCGCCTCCGCCGCGACGTCGACCAAGCCGGCGGGCGGCGTGCGCGATTCGTCCAACCTGGCGGCGCTCGAATCGACGCGCGTCACCAAGGGGTTCGAGGCGTCGCTGACCACGCTGATCACCGGCAACGCCACCGCCTACAAGCAGAAGAACACGATCGCCGAGGCGCAGGCCGCGATCCGCGACGGCGCGGCGACCGCGCAATCGGTGGCGACCGGCGTCAACCTCGATTCCGAGGCGGTCGACCTGATCCGCTTCCAACAGGCCTATGCAGCGTCCAGTCGCGTGATCCAGATCGCGCGCGAGACGATGCAGACCATCCTCGACATACGGTAGGGCGCGCGATGCAGATCTCCACCAGCATGTTCTACGGCAATGCGTCGAACCGCATGGCCAAGATGAACGCCCGCGCATCGGACCTGATGACGCAGATATCGACCGGCAAGAAGACCATCAAGCCGTCCGACGATCCCGCCGCGTCGCAGCAGATCGCCGAGCTCGATCGCAAGGATGCCGACGCGGTCGTCTATGGCACGAACATGACGCTGGCCGGGTCGCTGCTCCAGCAGGCGGACAGCGTGCTGGGACAGATCGGCACGCAATTGACGCGTGCGACCGAACTGGCGACGCAGGCGGCGACCGGCACGCAGACCGACGCGACGCGCAAGATCATCGGCACCGAACTGAAATCGATCGTCGAATCGATGGTGGCGCTCGCCAATTCGAAGAACGTCCGCGGCCAGCCGCTGTTCGGCAATGCGGCGGGCGGCAAGGCGGTCACCGACAACGGCGACGGCACCTTCACCTTCGCCGCCGCCGAACCTGCGGTATCCGAGGTGCCGATCGCCGACGGGCAAAGCGTGCAGGCGACCGAAAGCGCCGAGCGCATCTTCAAGATCGGCGATACGGACAACGCGCTGGCGATGCTGTCGCGACTCGCGACCGCGCTGCAAGCCGGTGGCGACGTGTCGGACGTCACATCCGAGTCGCTCGACGCGCTGAGCGCCTCGACCGACCAGATCGCCGACGTCCAGTCGTCGGTGGGCGCGCGCGCCGCGCGGGTCGATCTGCAACAGCAATTGCTGACCACCGCCAACACCGACCGGTCCGAATTGCGCGGCCAGCTGGAACAGGTGGATGTCACCGAGGCGGTCGTCCAGCTGCAACAGCTCATGACCGCGCTGTCGGCGTCGCAGGCGAGCTTCAGCAAGCTCTCCAGCCTGTCGCTGTTCGATTACCTCAAGTAACGCGTCGCGCGGTACGGGGATGACGGGCCGCCCGCATCGGGGCGGGCCGGCGGCGCCGGCCGCGCGCCGGCCGGAGGGCCCGGTGAAAACCTTCGCGTCTGGTAACCACTTGTCTAGGAAATGCGGTTAACCCGGTGTCATCGGGTTGCCGGCATGCCGGCGAAAACGGGGTATCCCACAGTGTTTCCTGCCATCGGTCTCGTCGTCCTTCTCGGCATGGTGTTCGGCGGCTTCGCCATCACCGGCGGTGCGCTCGGCCCCGTCATGGAGGCGATCCCGCACGAGATGCTCATCATCGGCGGGGCCGCCGCCGGCGCGCTCATCATCGGCAATTCGGGCACCGAGCTGAAGGCGATGGGCGGTGGCCTCGCCAAGGTGTTCAAGGGACCGAAGTACAAGAAGCAGGATTATCTCGACGTCATCTTCCTCGTCAGCAAGCTGATGAAGATGTTGCGAATGGACGGGCCGATCGCACTCGAACCGCATGTCGAGGACCCCAAGTCGTCGGCGGTGTTCAGCGAATATCCGCGCCTGCTCGCCGACCACACGCTCATCAACCTGATCGCCGACACGCTGCGCCTCGTCGTGGTGTCGTCGGGCACGCTCGACGTGCACGCGGTCGAGGAGGTGATGGACCATTCGATCAAGACGCATCACCACGAGGTCGAGGGGCCGCACACGACACTGTCCAGCCTCGCCGATTCGCTGCCCGCGCTCGGCATCGTCGCCGCGGTACTCGGCATCGTGAAGACGATGGGATCGATCGACAAGCCGCCGTCGGTGCTCGGCGGGATGATCGGCTCGGCGCTGGTCGGCACGTTCATGGGTGTGCTGCTCGCCTATGGCATCGTGTCGCCGCTGGCCGGGCGGCTGAAGCAGGTGATCGACGCCGATGCCGCGATTTACGACGTGGTGAAGCAGATCATCATCGCCTCGCTCCACGGCCATCCGCAGCCGCTGGTGATCGAGGCGGCCCGTTCCGGCATCGCACACAAAAACCAGCCCGGCTTCGCCGAGGTCTTCGATGGCCTGCGCGGCAAGTAAGACAGGGGGCAGATAGACCATGGCCCGCGCCGCGCCTCACGGCACCAACCAGCCGCCCAAGATCGTCATCGTCAAGAAGATCATCGACGGCGGCCACGGCGGCCATCACGGCGGCGCGTGGAAGGTCGCCTATGCCGATTTCGTCACCGCGATGATGGCGTTCTTCCTGCTGTTGTGGCTGCTCGGGGCGACCACCGAAAAGCAGCGCAAGGGCATCGCCGACTATTTCGCGCCGACGCTGATCGACAAGAAGGTACTCGGCCTGGGCGGCAGCGGCGTGCTGGGCGGCGAATCGATCCTCAGCAACAACAAGCTCGGCCCCAAGGCGGCGGCGGCGCCGATCGCGTCGATCGGCATCCCTATGCGCGAGGCGGGCGGGCAGCGGAGCGGCACCGGTGACAAGGGATCGCTGCGCAATCCGGCGTCGATGCAGCTCGACCGGCAGGCGTTCCAGGCGATCAAGGATCAGCTCGAAAAGCAGATCAAGGGCTCGCCGCGCCTGGCGAAGCTGTCCAGCCACGTCCGCTTCGTGCCGACGCAGGACGGACTGCGCATCGATCTGGTCGACGATGCCGATTATTCGATGTTCGGGCTCGGCACGACCGCGCTGGATAGTAAGGCGTCGGAGCTGATCGGCATGATCGCGGGCACGATCGCGGGCACGCCCAACACGATCATGATCCGCGGCCATACCGACAGCGTGCCCTATGGCGATCCGCGCGCGATGAACAACTGGATGCTGTCCTCCGGCCGGGCCGAGGCGACGCGCCGCCGGCTGGCGCTGGGCGGCATTCCGGAAGCGCGGTTCGAACGGATCGAGGGCGTCGCGGACCGCGAGCCGATCATTACCGACGATCCGGGCGATCCCCGCAACCGCCGCGTCGCGATCACCCTGCTGTATCGCACGGGCGTGTTCGGCACCTGACCCGACGAACGAGGCGAACATGCGAACGCCCGGCGGAGCTGGTCTCCACCGGGCGTTTCGTCATGCGCCGGACGGCCTGCCCTGGGGGAGGCAGGCCCCGGTTTCAGGCAGTCTCAGGCTTCTGGCGTTTCCGTCGCGGGCTTGCGGCCACGGCGCGCGGCGGCAGCGGCATCGTCGCCCTTGCGGGCGCCGGGCTTGCGACCCAAGCCGATCTTCTTGGCCATCGCACGGCGGCTTTCCGAATAATTCTCGGCGACCATCGGATAATCGGGCTTCAGGCCATAGCGCTCGCGATACTCCGCCGGCGTCATGCCGTGCGTCGCGAGATGACGACGCAAGGTCTTGTAAGGCTTGCCGTCGATCATCGAGATGATGTGATCCTTCGACGCGAGAGACTTTCGCGCCGAAACCGCGGGCGTATATTCGGCGGCGGGCTGTACCTCTGCGGCGGGACCGGTCGCGCCAAGCAGCGCCGACACGGTGTCGTGCATCTTGCCGAGAAAGGCGGGAACCTCATCGGCGGACGTGCGGGTGTTGGGGTTGCCGAGCCAAGCAATCGTCAATTCGGTTGCAAGTTCGACGGCGTTCAGTTCGGACGTGTCATCAGTCATAGTTTGCTCCTTTGACCAACCACAGCCGTACGCCGACCAAATTGCGCGTCAACCCGTCGACACCGCAAAATTACGGATCGGCACGGTAAAAACAACATTATACCCCTGTATGAGAGGTTTCACGCGGGGAAATCGCGAGAAGCGACAGTAAAAACTGCGGTCATCGGGTTTAACGACAATACTGTCTTTACCCGAAACGGTTGCTTCGACCTGCGGCCGACAGGACATGCCGCACGTATGGCAGGCTGCCGCGATCACCGGTGTCCATCATGACGTCGTCCTGCTTCGGCGTGTTTCCGGACCGCATCTATCGCCGGTACAGTTGCGGCGATGTGTCCGACCTTAACGCCGCTCCCGATCCAGCAACGCGCGTTTGCGTGCGACGCCATAGGCATAGCCGCCGAGCCCGCCGTCGCTGCGGGTGATGCGGTGGCAGGGGACGACGACCGCCAGGGGGTTGCTGCCGCACGCCGTTCCTGCCGCACGCACCGCGCCGGGCCGGCCGGCGGCGGCGGCGAGTTCGGCATAGCTGCGCGTCTCGCCCGCGGGGATCGTCTTCAACGCCTGCCACACCGCCTCCTGGAACGCGGTGCCGCGCACGTCGAGCGGCAGCGCCGCGTCGCGCCCGGGCGACTCTACCAGCGCGACCACCTCGGCGGCCAGCGTCGCCAGCGCCGCATCGCTCGGCTCGATCGTCGCCAGCGGAAAGCGGCGGGCGAGCGCGGCCGCATCCTCGTCGAAGGCGACGCGGCACAGTCCCCGGTCGGTGGCCGCGACGAGCAGCGGGCCGAGGCTGGTCGCTGCCACCGTCCAGTGGATCGTCGTCCCCGCACCGCCGCGCGCCCAAGCACCGGGGCTCATCCCCAGTCGCCGCGCGCCGTCGGCGTAAAAGCGGCTGGCGGCACCATAGCCGGCCTCGTAGATCGCCCCGGTGACGCTGCCGTCGCGTTGCAGCGCCTCCGCCACGCGGCCGGCGCGCAGGCCGCGGGCATAGGCCGCTGGCGTCACCCCGGTCGCGCGCCGGAACAGGCGCAGGAAATGATGCCGCGCATATCCGACCTGCGCCGCCAGCGCCGCCAGCCCGATGCCCTCCTCCGCCGCCGCGATCAGCGCCACCGCCGCCGCGACCGCCCGGCTGTCGCGCGCGACCTCATCGGGCTTGCAGCGTAGGCAGGCGCGATAGCCCGCCGCCCGCGCCGCGGCACCGTCGGGCAGGAAGGTGACATTGGCGCGATGCGGATGGCGGGCGGGGCAGCTCGGCTTGCAATAGATGCCGGTGGTGCGCACCGCCGCGACGAAGGCGCCGTCCTGCGTCCGGTCGCGGGCGGCGAAGGCGGCCCAGGCCGCGTCCTGATCGATCATGGTCATGCCGCCGATATAGGCATTTCCGCGTGGCGCCTCATCCCGGCGGTTGCGATCAAAGTCCCGTACCCACCACCGGCGGCCGTGCGCGCATCGCGGCGACGTCCTGCGCGCCGGCCGCGAGCGCGCCGACCCGGCCCAGCCCCTTGCTGACCTCGCCTGCCGCCTTCGGAGCGAACAGCCGCGCCCGCGTATAACGGTCGCCCGCTTCGGCATAGCGACCCGCCGCCTCGGCGCAGAGCGCGAGGTTGAAGACGGTCGATCCGTGATCCCGCACCATCCGGTCGACCTCGCCGAAAGCGGCGCAGGCGGCGGCCGGGTCGCGCTTGGTCAGGCGCACCGCCTCCTTGAACCGGGCGGCGGCCGCTGCCGGCAGGCCGTCGGGCCGCTCCTGCACGCGGATCGTATAGATTTCGGCGTGCGGTGCGAGGTCGAGCCGCACCTCCGCGGCGACCGATTCGACGAAGCCGTGGACGACGCTGCTGACGTCGCTGGCGACGCCGCTGTCCTCGCACCAGTCGTGGCGGTCGTCGCGCGTCTTGCTGACCGCATAGGGCAGGCCGCCGCCGGTGCGCCGCATCAGCCGCAGGTCGGCGCGGAAATCGATCGCCCGCCGCACGCAGTCGACGCGATACTTTTCCTTGCGGACGCATTTGCCATCCTTCTTCTCGGCACAGCGTTCGCGCGTTTCGGTATAGTCGCTGTCCGCGACCGACACGTCGGTGTGCCCGGTCAGCATGCCGTCCGGGCGCAGGCTCGGCGGGATCAGCCGCACATGCGGCAGCCCGTCCGCGCCGAGCTTCGCCAGCCGCCGTTCGATCGCATCGGCGAGCTCCTCGCCGTCCGGCCCAGTGAATGCGCCGACCGCGATCGTCGGCGAAAAGCTCGCCTCGCGCACCTGCGCGGGAAAAATGCCCTCGACCCGCAGCGTCTCGGCAGCTGCCGACGATGCCAACACCATGCCGATCACCATCGCCGCCAGCCCGCGCATCGTGTCCGTCCTCCTGTCCGTCGGTCGTTACGCCGGCGATCCTGAACGGCGGCAACATGACGGTTCCGTCATCGTGCGACATCGGCCATACTTGCGCTTCCGCCGACCCCATGCTAGCCGCCCGCCACCCATAAAGGTGCGCTTTCGCGCGCCCTCTTCCCCATGGGCCAACATTCGGTACGAGGACTTCGACTCCGTGGAGACATCCGGCGGTATTCAGGCAAGCTTAGGCGGACGCTATGCGATCGCGCTGTTCGAGCTCGCGCGCGATGCGAAGACCATCGACACCGTCGAATCGAGCCTGGCGGGCATCCGCGACGCGCTGGCGCAGAGCGACGATCTGCGCGCGCTGACCGCGAGCCCGCTGGTCGCCCGCGGCGCCGCGGTGAAGGCGGTGCTCGGCGTCGCCGACAGCCTCGGTATCGATGCGACCACCCGGAATTTCCTCGGCGTCCTCGCCGAGAACCGCCGCCTCGGCCAGCTGCCCGCGATCATGCGCGCCTTCCGCCAGCTCGCCGCCCGCCATCGCGGCGAGGCGACCGCCGAGGTGACCAGCGCACACCCGCTGACCGACGAACAGCTCGGCGACCTGAAGCAGCAGCTGCGGACCCGCATGGGCCGCGAGGTGTCCGTCGACCTGTCGGTCGATCCGGAGCTGCTCGGCGGCCTCGTCGTCCGCATCGGTTCACAGATGATCGATTCGTCGATCCGCACCCGTCTCAATACTCTCGCGCACGCGATGAAGGGCTAACTCACGATGGATATCCGCGCCGCAGAAATCTCGAAGGTCATCAAGGACCAGATCAGCAACTTCGGCACCGAGGCCCAGGTCACCGAGACCGGCCAGGTGCTCAGCGTCGGCGACGGCATTGCGCGCATCTACGGCCTCGATAACGTCCAGGCGGGCGAGATGGTCGAATTCGCCAACGGCGTGCAGGGCATGGCGCTCAACCTCGAGGCCGACAACGTCGGCGTCGTGATCTTTGGGTCGGACGCGCAGATCCGCGAAGGCGACATCGTCAAGCGTACCGGCACGATCGTCGACGTTCCCGTCGGCAAGGGCCTGCTCGGCCGCGTCGTCGATGGCCTCGGCAATCCGATCGACGGCAAGGGCCCGATCGTCGCCGAGAAGCGCAGCCGCGTCGAGGTCAAGGCGCCGGGCATCATCCCGCGCCAGTCGGTCAGCGAGCCGATGCAGTCGGGCCTGAAGGCGATCGACGCGCTGGTGCCGGTCGGTCGTGGCCAGCGCGAGCTCATCATCGGCGATCGCCAGACCGGCAAGTCGGCGGTCGCGATCGACACCTTCATCAACCAGAAGACGGTCAATCAGGGTTCGGACGAATCCAAGAAGCTGTATTGCGTCTATGTCGCGGTCGGCCAGAAGCGCTCGACCGTCGCGCAGCTCGTCAAGACGCTCGAAGAGAATGGCGCGATGGACTATTCCATCGTCGTCGCCGCGACCGCGTCGGAGCCGGCGCCGCTGCAGTTCCTCGCGCCCTATACCGGCACCGCGATGGGCGAATATTTCCGCGACAACGGCATGCATGCGCTGATCGTGTTCGACGATCTGTCGAAGCAGGCGGTCGCCTATCGCCAGATGTCGCTGCTGCTGCGCCGTCCGCCGGGCCGCGAAGCCTATCCGGGCGACGTCTTCTATCTGCACAGCCGCCTGCTGGAGCGCGCCGCCAAGATGTCGGACGCCAATGGCGGCGGTTCGCTGACCGCGCTGCCGATCATCGAGACGCAGGCGGGCGACGTGTCGGCGTACATTCCGACCAACGTGATCTCGATCACCGACGGCCAGATCTTCCTCGAAACCGATCTGTTCTTCGCGGGCATCCGTCCGGCGATCAACGTCGGCCTCTCGGTCAGCCGCGTCGGCTCCGCCGCGCAGACCAAGGCGATGAAGAAGGTGTCGGGCAGCATCAAGCTCGAGCTGGCGCAGTACCGCGAGATGGCGGCGTTCGCGCAGTTCGGCTCCGACCTCGACGCCTCGACGCAGCGCCTGCTTAACCGGGGCGCGCGCCTGACCGAACTGCTCAAGCAGGCGCAGTTCTCGCCGATGCCGTTCGAGGAGCAGACCGCGTCGATCTTCGCCGGCACCAACGGCTATCTCGACAAGGTCGCGGTTACCGACGTTGTTCGCTACGAAGCCGCGATGCTCGCCGATCTGCGCGCCAACCACGCCGGCGTCCTCACCAAGATCCGCGAGACGCGCGATCTCGGCGACGAGGCCAAGTCGGGGCTCAAGGCCGCGCTCGACCAGTTCGCGAAGACCTTCGCGTAACATGCATTAGCCCTCGCCCTCTCCCCGAGGGGGAGAGGGAGAAGAAGGACAACAATGGCGTCGTTGAAGGCCCTCAAGGTTCGGATCAACTCGGTCAAATCGACCCAGAAGATCACCAAGGCGATGAAGATGGTCGCCGCCGCCAAGCTGCGCCGTGCGCAGGAGGCGGCGCAGGCCGGGCGTCCCTATGCCGAGCGTCTGGAGGCGGTCGTCGCCAGCCTGTCGCGCCAGCTCGCCGGCGGCGCGGGCGTGTCGCCGCTGCTGTCGGGCACCGGCAAGGACCAGGTTCACCTGCTCGTCGTCGCGACGTCGGAGCGCGGCCTCGCGGGTGCGTTCAACGCCAACATCGTCCGCGCCGCCCGCCGCAAGGCGGAGGAGCTGACCGCGCAGGGCAAGACCGTGCGCTTCTATCTCGCCGGCAAGAAGGGGCGCGTGCTCAAGCGCTTCTACCCGAACGGCATCGTCGCCGATCACGAGCTCGGCCAGCACAAGACCCTAGGCTTCACCCAGGCACGCGAGATCGCCGACGACCTGCTCGCGCGCTATGCCGCGGGCGAGTTCGACGTTGCGCACCTGTTCTACGCCAAGTTCGTCTCGGCGCTGGTGCAGGAGCCGGTCGGCCAGCAGATCATCCCGGTGCCGGTCCCTGCGGTGGCGCAGGCACCCGCAACCGGCGCCAGCGCGGTCGTCGAATACGAGCCGGACGAGGAAGGCATCCTCGCCGACCTGCTGCCGCGCAACGTCGCGATCCAGATCTTCCGCGCGATGCTCGAAAACGCCGCGTCGGAACAGGGCAGCCGCATGAACGCGATGGACAATGCCACCCGCAACGCGGGCGACATGATCAATCGCCTGTCGATCCAGTATAACCGCACGCGTCAGGCCGCGATCACGACCGAACTGGTCGAGATCATCTCCGGCGCCGAAGCGCTCTAACGAATCCGAAGCAGGAAGAACCGCCATGGCAACCGCCGCAGACGACATCCGCCCGACGCAGAACACGGGCAGCAGCAACACCACCGGCACGATCGCGCAGATCATCGGCGCCGTCGTGGACGTGCATTTCCCGGACAACCTGCCCGCGATCCTCTCGGCGCTCGAGACGGACAACAACGGCAATCGTCTGGTGCTCGAGGTCGCGCAGCATCTCGGCGAGAACACCGTCCGCACGATCGCGATGGACGCGACCGAGGGACTGACCCGCGGCCAGACCGTCCGCGACACCGGCGCGCAGATCAGTGTGCCGGTCGGCCCGGCGACGCTCGGCCGCATCCTCAACGTCATCGGCGAGCCGATCGACGAGCGTGGCCCGGTGCAGACCGACCTGCGCGCGCCGATCCATGCCGACGCCCCCCTGTTCGTCGACCAGTCGACCGAGAACGCCATCCTGGTGACCGGCATCAAGGTCATCGACCTGCTCGCGCCTTATGCGAAGGGCGGCAAGATCGGCCTGTTCGGCGGCGCCGGTGTCGGCAAGACCGTGCTGATTCAGGAACTCATCAACAACATCGCCAAGGGCCATGGCGGCACCTCGGTGTTCGCCGGCGTCGGAGAGCGTACCCGCGAGGGTAACGACCTCTATCACGAGTTCCTCGACGCGGGCGTCATCGCCAAGGATGCCGACGGCAATCCGGTCAGCGAAGGGTCGAAGGTCGCGCTGGTGTTCGGCCAGATGAACGAGCCGCCGGGCGCCCGTGCCCGCGTCGCGCTGTCGGGCCTGACCATCGCGGAATATTTCCGCGATCAGGAAGGGCAGGACGTGCTGTTCTTCGTCGACAACATCTTCCGCTTCACCCAGGCGGGCGCCGAAGTGTCGGCACTGCTCGGTCGCATCCCGTCGGCGGTGGGCTATCAGCCGACGCTGTCGACCGACATGGGCGCGCTGCAGGAGCGGATCACCTCGACCAACAAGGGCTCGATCACCTCGGTGCAAGCCGTTTACGTCCCCGCGGACGATCTTACCGATCCGGCCCCGGCGACCTCCTTCGCCCATCTCGACGCGACGACCGTGCTCAACCGCGCGATCTCGGAACTCGGCATCTATCCGGCGGTCGACCCGCTCGATTCGACCAGCCGCGTCCTCGAACCCCGCGTCGTCGGCCAGGAGCATTACGACACCGCGCGTGCGGTCCAGTCGCTGCTCCAGCGCTACAAGTCGCTGCAGGACATCATCGCGATCCTGGGCATGGACGAGTTGTCCGAAGAGGATAAGCTCACCGTGACGCGCGCGCGCAAGATCCAGAAGTTCCTCAGCCAGCCGTTCCACGTCGCCGAGGTCTTCACCGGCATCAGCGGCAAGTTCGTGCAGATCGAGGACACCGTCCGCTCGTTCAAGGCGGTCGTCGACGGCGAATACGATCACCTGCCCGAAGCGGCCTTCTACATGGTCGGCGGCATCGACGAGGTCGTCGCCAAGGCCGAGAAGATGGCGCAGGAAGCGTAATCTGGAGGAATGAGCCCCTCCCCTTCAGGGGAGGGGTAGGGGGGTGGGGCGTGTCTCACCGAGACTTGAGCTCGTGTCTCCCCCACCCCGACCCCTCCCCCGAAGGGGAGGGGCTTAGGATAGAAAAACATGCTCCACTTCGAACTCGTCACGCCTGAAAAGCTCGTCCGGTCCGAGGACGTGTACATGGTCGTCGTCCCCGGCACCGAAGGCGACTTCGGCGTGCTCGAGGGCCATGCCCCGCTGATGTCCACCGTCCGCGACGGCGCGCTGTCGGTCTATCGCACCGAAGGCGGCCAGCCCGAGACGATCGCGATCCAGGGCGGCTTCGCCGAGGTCAATGTCCGCGGCCTGACCGTGCTGGCGGAACAGGCGGCGTAACGGCGCGCTGACCGCCGGAGGATTGCTGGATCACCCTCCGGCCAACCGGTTGAGGGAACGGGCGGAATCGGGTGGGGATGTCCTACCGCCCGCAAAGCGACCAAAGAGCCGGGGACATCCGGCTTTTTCTCATCGATACAGATATGGAAACAAAGATCCGTGAACGTTTCCGTTCAGGTGTTCATGTTGTCCATGTTGCCCCTATCGATTACGCCGCGAACAGCGACGCGCCCTTCTTCACCACCGTTACGCCCGCCGCGTCGGTCACCGCATAGGTGAACCCCGGCAGCAGGCAGAAGGCGCCGACCTCGCCCTTCGGCGACAGTGCCAGAAACCCGACCTGCGTCCCCTTGATTGCATCCCCGCGCAACCGGGCGATATGGCGGACGACCTCCTCGCACGCCGCCTGTGCCGACAGGCCGGCGCGCATCGAGGCGACGACGCGGGCGGTGCCGGAGACGCGGGTGACCTCCTCGCCGAGGCCGGTGGAGGTGGCGGCGCCGACCCCCGCCTCGACGTACAGCCCCGCGCCGACCTGCGGCGAATCACCGACCCGGCCGCGCATCTTGAACGCCATGCCCGACGTCGTGCACGCCCCCGCCATCCGCCCGTCGGCGGTCCTTGCGAGCAGGCCGATGGTGTCATGATCGAGCGCCCCGCCCCGAACGCCACGGGGCGAAAGCGCGTTCTCGATGTTCGCGACCGGTCTGTATTGCGAGGTCTTGAGCCAGTCGCGCCACGCCTTCTCCGCTTCGGGGGTCAGCAGGTCGACCTTGGGGAACCCGTGATCGCGCGCGAAGCGGGTCGCACCCGCACCGACGAGGAAGGTGTGCGGCGTCTTCTCCATCACCCGCCGCGCGACCGAGATGGCGTGGACGGTATCCTCCAGCGCGGCGACCGCGCCGACCCCGCCGGCATCGTCCATGATCACCGCATCGAGCGTGACGTGGCCGTCGCGATCGGGATAGCCGCTATAGCCGACCGAATGGTTGTCCGGGTCCGCCTCCGGCACCATGCCGCCGGCCTCGACCGCGTCGATCAGGCTGCCGCCGGCCTTCAGCCGGGCAAAGGCAGCATCGTTCGCCGCCGCGCCGAAATCCCAGGTCGATACGATCATCGCGCCGCTTGCCGCCGGCGCCGCGCCCGCCAGCGATGCGACGCCCGCGGTCGCTGCCGCCCCGCCCAGAAAGCCACGCCGCGTCGTCATCCGCCATTCCCCCATTGGACCGGTATTGGTTCCTACAGGAAGTTATACGGATCGACGTCCACCGTCACGCGCGCTTTCGCCGGCCAGTCCAACGCGCCCAGCCAGTCGCGGATGACATCCTGCACGTCGAGCGCGCGACGGGCATGGACCAGCAGCCGATAGCGATGCCGCCCGCGCAGCATCGCCAGCGGCGCGGGGGCCGGGCCATAGACCGCCATGCCGTCCACCTGCGGTGCGCTGCGGGCGACAAGTTTGGCGATCTCGTTGGCGCAGGCCTGGTCCTCCGACGATATGACGATCGCGGCATAGCGGCCGAACGGCGGCGCGCCGGCATCGCGCCGCGCCTCGGTCTCCGCTTCGTAAAAGGCGTCGGCGTCGCCGGTGATGAGCGCCTGCATCACCTGCGCCTTGGGGCTGTGCGTCTGGATGAAGACATGGCCGGGCTTAGCGCCGCGGCCGGCCCGGCCCGATACCTGACGGATCTGCTGGAACGTCCGCTCCGCCGCGCGCAGGTCGCCGCCCTCCAGCCCCAGATCGGCGTCGATCACGCCGACCAGCGTCAGGTTGGGGAAATGGTAGCCCTTGGTGACCAATTGCGTGCCGACGACGATGTCGATGTCGCCCGCTTCCATCCGCCCGACGAACTCCGCCGCCTTGGCCGGCGACCAGATCGTGTCCGAGGTAACGACCGCGGTCTTCGCCTCGGGGAACAGCGCCGTCACCTCGTGGGCGATGCGCTCGACCCCGGGACCGCAGGCGACAAGGCTGTCCTCTTCCTTGCACTCCGGGCAGGCGCGCGGCGTCGGCATGACATGCCCGCAATGGTGGCACGCCAGCCGCCGCGTCAGCCGGTGCTCGACCATCCAGGCGGTGCAATTGGGGCATTGGAAGCGGTGGCCGCAGGTCCGGCATAGCGTCAATGGCGCGTAGCCGCGACGGTTGAGGAACAGCAGCGACTGCTCGCCCTTTGTCAGCGTCTCCTCCAGCGCTGTCACCAGTCTGGGCGCGATCCAGCGGCCGCGTTCGGGGGGATGCTGGATCAGGTCGATCGGCTCGATCGTCGGCATCTCGGCCGGGCCGTAGCGACCGGGTAGCTTCAGCTCGGCATAGCGGCCGAGCGCGACCTGCTGGCGCGTCTCGATCGCCGGGGTGGCGCTGGCGAGGATCACCGGGCAGGCTTCGAACTTGCTGCGCATGACTGCGACGTCGCGGGCATGGTAATGTACGCCCTCCTCCTGCTTGAAGCTGGTTTCGTGCGCTTCGTCGACGACGATCAGCCCGAGGTTGCGATAAGGGAGGAACAGCGCCGACCGTGCGCCGACCGTCACCAGCGCCTCGCCGCCGGCGATCGCGCGCCACGCCCGGCGCCGCTGGGTCGAGCGCAGGCCCGAATGCCACGCGACGGGTTCGCAGCCGAACCGGTCGTGGAAGCGCTTGAGGAAGGGTTCGGTCAGCGCGATCTCGGGCAGCAGGACGAGCGTCTGGCGCCCGGCACGGATCGCCTCCGCCACCGCCTCGAAATAGACTTCGGTCTTGCCCGACCCGGTGACGCCGTCGAGCAGCGTCGGGGCGAAGGCGTGGTCGGCGACGTTGGCGACCAGAATATCCGCCGCCGCCTGCTGCTCGCCGGCGAGCGTCGGCGGGCCGAAGGCGGGGTCGGGGTGCGGGAACGGGCTGTCGATGTCGACCTCGACCGCCTCGATCGCGCCCGCCTTCACCAGCCCGCGGATCACCGCGTCGCTGACGTCGGCGATCGCGGCGAGTTCGCGGATCAGGCCCTGGCGGTCACCGATCCGCTCCAGCGCCTGCTCGCGCTGCGGCGTCAAGCGCGGGGGGACATGGCCGGTGACGCGATATTCGGTGACGGTCCGCGCGCCCTCCAGCGCCGAGGTGGAGGCGAGCGCCATCCGCACCACCGACGCAGGGGGCGCGAGATAATAGGCCGCGGTCCATTCGATCAGCCGGCGCAGCGGCGCGGCGAGCGGCGGCACGTCGACCAGCCCGAGCAACGGCCGCAGGCGATTGTCGCCGACTTCGGCGTCGGAGGGCAGGCGTTCGGGTTCCCACACCACGCCGAGCAGCTGCCGCGGGCCGAGCGGCGCGATCACGATCGATCCCGGCTCGACCGCCATGCCCGCGGGCACGCGATAGTCGAGCGGGCCGAGCGCGGAATTGAGGACGAGGACGCGGGCGCGCGAGGACATGCCGCCCCATATGGGGGCTGGCCGAGTCGAGGTGAAGCGGCAGTTTGGGCGTCAGGCGGCGCGGGCGACGGTCGAGCGCCGCCGCCCGACGCGGGCGCGCTTGGCGGCGTAGAGCCGCGTGTCGGCGCGACGGGCGAAATCGCGCAGCGAATGGCATTCGTCGTCGAAGGTCGCGATGCCGATCGATCCGGCGCTGGTCATGGTGATGCCGTTCGCCTCTACCGAGACGCGCAACGCCGCCTCGACGTCGATCCCGAACTGGTCGGCCTGCGCGACGATCTGCGGATCGTCGATGATGATCGCGAATTCGTCGCCGCCGATGCGCGCGGCGAAACAGTTGCGCAGCCATGGCTGCGACAATGCCATGCCGGTCAGCCGCAGCACGTCGTCGCCGGCATCGTGGCCGAGGGAATCGTTGATGGTCTTGAAGCCGTCGAGGTCGATCAAGGCCAGCATCAGCGGCGATCCGTCGCGCCGCGCGGTGCGCATCGCGCTGTCGAGTTCGCGGTCGAAGGCGGCGCGATTGGCGATGCCGGTGAGCGCGTCGGTATCGGCGGAGCGCCGCAATTGCGTCTCGAGGCCGTGCCGGTCGGTGATGTCCTGGAACACGCCGACCAGCGCGAGGACGACGCCGTCGCGGCTTTCCGTCTCGCAGGCGGCGCGGACGCGGCGCAGGCGGCCGTCGGCGGTGATGAGGTCGCCCTCGAACTCGAACGGCTCGCCCGTCGCGATCGTGTTGCGGATCCGGGCCGTCACGTCGGCGCGCGCCTGCGGCGGGTAGAAATCGAGCGCGTGCGACAGCGCCGGCATGTCGCCGACCGCGAGGCCGTGGATGCGATAGACGTTGTCGGACCATTCCAGCACCTGGTCGGCGACCGACAGCCGCCACGATCCGATCATCGCGATCCGTTCCGCCTGGCGGAAGATACGATCCTTGCTGGCGAGCCTGCCGACCAGCGCTTCGCCCGCGGTGGCGATGCGCATCGCCTCCAGCGCGGTGCGGCGGGCGGCGATTAGCGCCTCGGCGAGGCTGGCGAGGTGGCGGAGCGCGGCGTGGCCCGCGGCATTGAGCGAGCGTGGACTGTCGTCGAGAACGCAGAGCGTGCCGACCGGCTGGCGGACGCCATGGCCGTCGGCGACGTGGATCGCGGTGCCGGCATAGAAGCGCTTGCCGGCATCCACCACCAGCGGATTGTCCCGGAAGCGGTCGTCGTCGCTGAGGTCGTCGACGATCAGCGGCACGTCCTGGCGGATCGTGCGGTCGCAAAAGGCGATGTCGCGATCGAGTTCGGTGATGCCCGGGGTGGTGGTCGCCTTGATCCACAGCCGGTTGCGGTCGATCAGCGTGATCATCGCGGTGGGGCAGCCGAGCAATTCGGCCGCCAGCGCGACGAGCGCGTCGAATTCCTTCTCGGGTTCGCTGTCGAGCAGCGCCAGCGCATGCAGCGCAGCCAGCCGACTCGCCTCGTCGTACAGCGTATCGGTGAGAGACGTTACCGGATGCGTCATCGCTAACCTGATGGAGGATAAGGGTTAATATGTCCCTTCCCGGGTTTCCGGGGGGCGCGCATAAGGGGGCGTGACGAACGATCCCACCCCGCCGGTGTCGATGCAATGGGCGGCGCATCTGGCGCGCGACCGCCGGCGATCGGCGCACACCGTGCGCGCCTATCAGGCGACGGCGGAGCGGCTGGTCGCCTTCCTCCAGACGCATTGGGGCGAGCGGGTGGATGCAGCGGCGCTGGCGCGCGTCACCCCGGCCGACCTGCGCGCGTTCCTGGCGGCGCGGCGCGGCGGGGAATCGGGCGGGGGATTGGGCAATGCCTCGGCCGCGCGCGAGCTGTCCGCGGTGCGCGGCTTCCTCGCCTTCGCTGCGCCAGACGCGCCGCCGCCGCGGGTGCACGGGCCGCGGGTGAAGAAGGGCGTGCCGCGCCCGATCTCACCCGACGAGGTGCTGGCGCTGGCCGGGGAGGTGGCGGACGAGGCCGCCGAGCCGTGGATCGGCGTGCGCGACTGGGCGGTGCTGCTGCTGCTGTACGGCGCGGGGCTGCGCATCGGCGAGGCGATCGCGCTGCCCGCGCGGGTGCTGCCGCTCGGCGAGACGCTGATGGTGACGGGCAAGCGCGACAAGACGCGGGTCGTGCCGCTGCTGCCGCAGGTGCGTGCCGCTATCGAGGGCTATGTGGCGCAGGTGCCGTGGGCGCTCGACGCGGACGCGCCGCTGTTTCGCGGCGCGAAGGGCGGGCCGCTGTCGCCGGGCATGATCCGCAAGGCGGTGCAGCGCGCGCGCGGGCGGCTGGGGCTGGGCGAGCGGACGACGCCGCATGCGCTGCGGCACAGCTTCGCGACGCATCTGCTGGGGCGGGGCGCCGACCTGCGCGCGTTGCAGGAGCTGCTCGGCCATGCCAGCCTGAGTTCGACGCAGGTCTATACTGCGGTCGATGCGGCGCACCTGCTCGACGTCTATCTCAACGCCCACCCGCGAGCGTGATCGAGGCCGGCCGTAGGGCCGATCGACATTCAGATGATGACGTGCCGAAAACGGTGGTTTTGCGTGACCCGGAGCGCAGCGTATTACCGGTACGTGAGCACCGGAAGCGCGCGAAACCGCCGTTTGCAGGCCGTCAGGGCTGAATGTCGATCAGCCCTGGCGTTCGCGCGGCTTCCATGTCGCGACGCGCCACAGGTAGCCGCCGATCATCAGCACGGTCAGCGCGATGGCGAGCGGGCCGACGTAGCGGTCGAGCTGCTCGAACCGCGAGCCGAGATAGAGGCCCGCGGCGGCCAGGATGCTGTTCCAGATCAGACTGCCGGCAAAGGTCCAGACGAGGAAGCGCCACAGCGGCATGCAGGTGATGCCCGCGGGCAGCGAAATGATCGTGCGGAACGTCGGCATGAAGCGGAAGACGAAGACGACCCAGCCGCCGCGGCGGACGAAGAACCGGTGGAGCCGTTCGACGTCGTCCCATTCGAGCGTCAGCCAGCGGCCGTGCCGGTCGACGAAGGGGCGGAAGCGGGCGTAGCCGATATGGCGGCCGACGTAATACCAGAAGTAATTGCCCGCCGTGGTGCCGGCGGTGCCCCAGAGCACCAGCGGCACCATCGCCATGTCGCCGCGCGCGACCGCCATGCCGCCGAGGCCCATGATGACCTCCGACGGGATCGGCGGCACGATATTTTCCAGCGCCATCAGCAGGAAGATACCGAAATAGCCGCCCCAGGCGATCCCGTTGAGGATGAATTCGGTCATGTCGGGACGGGTAACGGCGGGGGCGTCGGCCCCGTTCCGTCAGACCTGCGCGGGCAGCGGCAGCTTGCGTTCGATCGCATCCCAGATCAGGCCGGCGACATCGGTGCCGTCGAACCGCTCGATCGCGACGATGCCGGTGGGGGAGGTGACGTTGATTTCGGTCAGCCATTCGCCGCCGATCACGTCGATGCCGACGAACAGCAGGCCGCGACGCTTGAGTTCCGGGCCGAGAACGGCGCAGATCTGGCGTTCCCGGTCGGTCAGTTCGGTCTTCACCGCCGATCCGCCGACCGCGAGGTTGGAGCGGATCTCTCCCTCTCCCGGCAGGCGATTGATCGCGCCGACGACCTCGCCGTCGACCAGCACGATGCGCTTGTCGCCCTTGGCGACGGCGGGCAGGAACGCCTGCACCATATGCGGCTCGCGCCAGGTCTGGTTGAACACCTCGATCAGCGCCGACAGGTTGGCGCCGTCGCTGCCGACGCGGAAGATCGCCTTGCCGCCGTTGCCGTGGAGCGGCTTGACGACGATCTCGCCATGCCGGGCGAGGAAGGCGCGCGCTTCGTCGAGGCTGCGGGTGATGAGCGTCGGCGGCATGAACTGCGCGTAATCGAGCACGAACACCTTTTCGGGCGCGTTGCGGACGCTGCGCGGGTTGTTCACCACCAACGTGCGGTCGGCGATCCGTTCGAGCAGGTGCGTCGCGGTGATATAGCCGAGGTCGAAGGGCGGGTCCTGCCGCATCAGCACGACATCCGCCTGTTCGCCGAGATCGAGCGTGACCGGCGCCTCGAAGCGGAAATGGTCGCCCGCGACGCGCTGGACGGTGACCGGATGCGCCTTCGCCCAGACGCGGCCGTCGGCGTAGTTGAGGTCCTCGGCGGTATAATGGAACAGGCTGTGGCCGCGCGCCTGCGCAGCGATCATCAGCGCGAAGGTGGAATCGCCGGCGATGTTGATGCTGTCGAGCGGGTCCATCTGGACGGCGACGGTGAGGGACATGGACGCACTCGCAGGGTTGTTGGTCTCGGGTGCGGACTTAGGGTCGCGGGGAACGGATGTCACCTGCGCCGGGGTTTTGCGGCCCGAAGCTTTGGTTCGCGTCGGGGTGTCCGTGTGGAGACGCGAAGAAAGGGGCAGTTCGCGCAGAGGCGCGGAGGACGCAGAGGGATCGTTCCCGGCGTGACAAGCTCCCGATCATCGAGGGGGGAAGGGAACGGGCCGTCGCATGGGCGGCCTCGATCAAACCTCCGCGCCTCCGCGCCTCCGCGCGCAACCCATCTTCTCCGCGTCTCCGCGAGAAGCAAACCCCTTCGCGCCTTCGCGTGGATCACCCGATCCAGGCATTCTCGATATGCCGCGGCCGGGTGCCGGGGGCGAGCAGGATGACGTCGACGCGGATATCGTCGCCCGGCCCGGCGTAGCGCGGCATCAGCACTTCCGCCGCGGCGGCGACCCGTGCCAGCCGCCGTTCGTCGATCGCGAAATCGAGTTCGGCGGCGGTGCGCCGGGTCTTGACCTCGACGAAGGCGATCAGGGCGCCGCGGCGGGCGACGAGGTCCACCTCGCCGGCGGGGGTACGGACGCGGCGATCGAGGATCGTCCAGCCTTTCAGCCGCAGCCACCAGCCCGCGAGGCGTTCGCCGCGCCGGCCCGCGGCCTCGGCCGCCTGACGCGCAGCGGTCGTGCTGGATCGGCGGGATGGACGCGGCATGCCGCGAGGCTGCCGCACGGGGGCGGGCGACGCAAGCGGATCGCGCCCGGCGCGTGGGGCCGAAGGTGGGGCGATCATCGCCGCTGTAAAAAATCGTCGTGGTGAGAAAGGGATAGGCCGCCACACCGGAATATGACCCGTAAACGCGATTGCCAGGGCGATACGGGACGCTACGGCGCACGGGCCTTTTCCCGTCCTTCGGAGACCTTCGCATGAAATTCCTGCTCCTGCTCGCCGTCACGAGCGCCGCCGTCGCGCCCGCGCCCGTGCTGGCCCAGCAGACGGTCTGGCCGCTCGGCGAAGCGGTCAAATCGCCGTCGAAGGCGCTGAGCGTGCCGACGAAGCTCGATCCGGTGTCGCAGTCGCTCACCGACATGCTGAACGGCGGTGGCAGGATCGTCGATTCGCATCTCGGCGCGACCGGCCCGGTCGTGACGCTGACGTGGCGCAAGCGCAACGTCGTGTGCATCCTGCAGGGTGCCAATCCCGCGACCGACCAGAATGTCGCCACATCGGAATGCTATGCGCTGAACTGAGCGGCGCGGTTCGGGGCGCCATGACACGAGACGATGGCGAACAGGACGATACCGGTATGACGTTCCACACCTGGATGCTGTTTCTGGCCGCCGTATTCCTGCTGTGCGGTACGCCGGGTCCCAACATGCTGCACATCATGTCGCGCAGCGTCGAGCTGGGGTTGCGGCGCAGCGCCATGGCCATGGCGGGGTGCCTGTTCGCGCTGGTGCTCGTCCTGACGGCGTCGGCGGCCGGGCTGACCACGCTGTTGCGCGCCGCTCCCGGGGCGTTCGAGGTGCTGCGCTATGCCGGCGTCGGCTATCTGATCTTTCTCGGCGTGAAGGCGTGGCGGACGACGGTCGCGCCGCTTGACGTCGGCGATGGCGCACTGCGTCCCGGCCTGTCCGCCGCGGCGGTGTTCCGCGGCGGGTTCGCGATCGGGATCAGCAACCCCAAGCTGATCCTGTTCGCGGCGGCCTTTCTGCCGCAGTTCGTCCGCGCCGATCAGCCGCAGGCGCCGCAGTTCGCCATCCTCGTCGTGACCTTCGCCGTCGTCGAGATGGGCTGGTACGCCGTCTACGCCCTCACCGGTCGTTCGTTGTCGCGCTCTATGCGGCGTCCGGCGATCCGGCGGGCGTTCAATCGCGTGACCGGCGGCATCTTCGTCGGTTTCGGGCTGGCGCTGCTGACGACCCGGGCGACCTAGCCGGCCTGCTTCATCGCCAGCGCGCGTGTGTAGAGCTCCTTGCGGTCGAGGCCGAACGCCTTGGCCACTTCGCCCGCGGCCTTCGCGACCGGCAGGCGGGTGAGCGCTTCGGCAAGCGCGGCGTCGGCGTCGGCGGCGTCGGGGGGCGGGGCCTCGCCGGGGGGCGCGACGACGATGACGATCTCGCCCCTGGGCGGCGCATCGGCGTAGCGCGCGGCGAGGTGCGTCAGCGTGCCGGTGACGGCCTCCTCGTAACGCTTGGTGATCTCGCGGGTGACGGCGGCGTCGCGGTCGCCCAGTCCGTCGGCGAGGGCGGACAGGCAGGCCGACAGGCGCGGGCCGGATTCGTAGAGGATCAACGTGGCGCGGATCGCGGCGACCTCGGCGATGGCGTCGGCGCGCGCCTTCGCCTTGGCGGGGAGGAAGCCGCAGAACAGGAAGCGGTCGGTGGGCAGGCCGGCCAGCGTCAGCGCGGCGATCGCGGCGCAGGGGCCGGGGATGGTCACCACATTGCGCCCGGCGGCGCGGGCGTCACGGACCAGCTTGTAACCGGGGTCGGAGATCAGCGGCGTGCCGGCGTCGGACACGAGTGCGATCGCCTCGGTCGTCATGCGCGCGATCAGGCCGGGGCGCATCCCCTCGGCATTATGGTCGTGATAGGGGAGCATCGGCCGCTTCGTGCCGATGTGGCGGAGCAGGCCGGCGGTGACGCGGCTGTCCTCGACCGCGATCACGTCGGCGCGGGACAGGATGTCGGCGGCGCGCGGACTGAGGTCAGCGAGATTGCCGATGGGCGTCGCGACGATGTAGAGCCCGGGATCGAGAGGATTTTCGGATATGGCCACAGGGGACGTCATGGCAGAGGCAGCAACATTTGGACAGCCGCGTGCGCGCGGTCTGGCGCGGTGGGTGGCGATCCTCGGCGCGGGGCTGCTCGCGGCCTGTTCGACCGTGGTGCCGCGCGGACCGGTGACGGCGCCGGACCGCCCGACGCGGCCGCAGGCGGAGCGGCCCGAGCCGGTCGAGGCGGGGCTGCCGCGCGATACGCAGCGCAACCGGGTGGCGCTGCTGGTGCCGCTGTCGGGCGGCAATGCCGGGGTCGGCCGCTCGATCGCCAATGCGACGATGCTGGCAGTGCTCGACACCGGCACGGACAAGGTGCGGATCACCAATTACGACACCGCGACCGGTGCGGCGGCGGCGGCGCAACGCGCGATCGCCGATGGCGCGCAGCTGATCCTCGGGCCGTTGCTGTCCGACGACGTGCGTGCGGTGGCGCCGATCGCCAGGGCGGCGCGGGTGCCGGTGCTGAGCTTTTCCAACGACGTGTCGGTGGCGGGCGATGGTACGTATCTGATGGGCTATGCCCCATCGCAGTCGATCGACCGGGTGGTGCAATATGCGCGCAGCCGCGGCGTGACGAGCTTTGCCGGGCTGATCCCCAACGGCCTGTACGGCGAGCGGGCGTCGACCGCGTTCCTGCGCTCGGTCGAGGGCGCCGGCGGCGAAGTGGCGTCGTTGCAGACCTATGGCCGGGTCGCCGGCGGCATCGCGGGCGCGGTGACGCGGCTCAATGCCAAGGCGCCTTATGGCGCGGTGCTGGTCGCCGATGGCGGCGCGAGCGCGGCGGTGGCGGCCCCTCTGGTCAAGCGCGGCAGCGGCGCGTCGACGCGGATCCTGGGCACGGAGCTGTGGAATTCCGAGACGAGCCTCGCGTCGAAGCCGGGACTGAACGGTGCGTGGTTCGCGAGCGTGGCGGACGGACTGTACCGGCAATATGTCACCAAATACCGGTCGCGCTACAATGCGGCGCCCTATCGCCTGTCGAGCCTCGGCTATGATGCGGTGCTGTTGACGGTGCGGATCTCGCGCGACTGGCCGGTCGGGCGGCCGTTCCCGGAGGCGCGGTTGCGCGATGCGGACGGTTTCGCCGGGATCGACGGGGCGTTCCGCTTCGGCCGCGACGGCGTGGCGGAGCGCGCGCTCGAGGTGCAGGAGATCCAGGGCGGGACCACGGTGACCGTGTCGCCCGCACCGGCCGGCTTCGGGCGGTAAGGTCGGCTTTTTCCGCAAAGTAGAGAGGGGTTCGCGCGGAGACGCAAAGACGCAAAGGTGTGGCGCCTGCCGCCGCAGGCATGTCATTTCTCAACCGTCCAGCAAGACGCATCGCCGGAGAGAAGGAGCGGCATCGCCGCAAGCCCCACACCTTTGCGTCTCCGCGTCTCCGCGCGAACCCCCTTCTACATTCGCGTAGCCTGACTCGCCGGCGCATCGGCAACGATCAGCGGCAGGATCGCGTCGAGCAACAGCGCCCCGGCGTCGGTGACGCGCAGCCGGTCGCCCTCATGAGCGATCAGGCCCTGCGCTTCCAGCCGGGCGACCGCCGGCCAGTCGATCGGTGCGGTGCCACCCGCCAGCGCGGCGATGCGCGGCAGGTCGATCCCCTCGCGCAGGCGCAGGCCCATGACGAGCGCCTCGCTGGCGCGGTCGTGGGGGGCGAGGGGTTCCTCCACCTCGATGCCGTGGCCGTTGCGCGCGACGGCGGCGAGCCAGTTCTCGGGCTTGCGGCGGCGCTGCGTGGCGAGGCCGTCGCGGCGACCGTGCGCGCCGGGGCCGACGCCGGCATAATCGCCGTAGCGCCAATAGGTCAGGTTGTGCCGGCTCTCCGCACCCGGCCGGGCGTGGTTCGAGGTTTCGTAGGCGGGCAGGCCGGCGGCGGCGGTCATCGCGCGCGTCGCCTCGAACAGGTCGGCGGCCCTGTCGCCGTCGGGGATGGTGAGGCGCCCCCGGGCGGCCTCGGTGGCGAAACGGGTGCCGGGCTCGATCGTCAATTGATAGAGCGAGAGATGCTCGGTGCCGAACGCCAGCGCGCGGGCGAGTTCGGCCTGCCAGGCGGCGAGACTCTGGTCGGGCAGCGCATAGATCAGGTCGAAGCTGACGCGGGCGAAGTGGCGCTGCGCGGTGTCGAGCGCACCGAGTCCTTCGGTGACGTCATGCGCGCGATCGAGAAACTTGAGCGCCATATTGTCGAGCGATTGCAGCCCGAGCGAGACGCGGTTGACGCCGGCGGCGGCGAGGTCGGCGAAGCGCGCGGCCTCGACCGAGGAGGGGTTCGCCTCCAGCGTGATCTCGATATCGGGCGCCGGCGTCCAGATCGTCTGCGCCGCCGCGATGATCGCCGCGACGGTGGCGGGGGGCATCAGCGAGGGCGTGCCGCCGCCGAAGAAGATCGACCCCAGCGTGCGGCCGGGCAGCGCCTGCGCCTCGTAGGCGAGGTCGGCGAGCAGCGAATCGCGCCACGCCTGCTGGTCGACGACGTCGCGGACATGGCTGTTGAAGTCGCAATAGGGGCATTTGGAGACGCAGAACGGCCAGTGGACGTAAAGCGCGAGCGGCGTCTTGTCGGGGGTCATGGTGGCGCCGATATGGCGGCGATAATGCTGAAACGCCACTCGTGGATCGCCCCACTGCTCTTTCTCGCCGGTTGCGCGCAGGCGCCAGAGCGTCCCGATCGCGTCGTCGAGCCGCGTCCCGCCGGGCCGAACGCGCCGCGCGGATCGGTGCTGTTGCAGCGCGTGATGCTGGAACGGCACAATCGTGCGCGCGGCGATGTGGGCGTGGCGCCGCTGACGTGGAGCGAACCGCTGGCGTCGTCCGCGCGCGCCTATGCCGACACGCTGGCGCGGACCGGGCGGTTCGAACATGCGCCGCAGTCGATGGGTATGGATCGCCAGGGCGAGAACCTGTGGACCGGCACGCGCGGCGCCTATCGGTTCGACGAGATGATCGGCCATTGGGTCGCGGAGAAGCGCGATTTCGTCAACGTCGCGGTGCCGCAGTCGAGCCGCACCGGGCGCTGGCAGGACGTCGGCCATTATACGCAGATCGTCTGGCGCGGCACGACGCAGGTCGGCTGTGCGATCGCGAGCAATGCGACGGATGACTATCTGGTGTGTCGCTACAGCCCGCCGGGCAACGTGTTCGGGCGGGTCGCCTACTGAGTGGGGCTCCGTGCCGCGGTGGTATAGGCGCAATAATGGCGCCAGCCGAGCGCGGTGTAGAGCGCGGCTCCCATGTCGGTGGCGGTGAGGACCTGTTGCGATGAGGGTTCGCGGCGGGCGGCGCCGAGTGCAGCATCAGCGCGCGGCCGAGGCCGCGGCGGCGGTGCGCCTCATGGGTGACGATCCGGTCGTAGACGAAGGCGCCGCCGTGCTCGGCGGCATGGCCGGACGCGGCCTCTTCCCCGTCCGGCGTGACGATCGTGGCATGCGTCACGCCGTCATCGGTCGTGCTGCGCAGCGCGTAGCCGGGCGGCACCGGGCAGGGGGCGGGCGTCGTGTCCGTCACCATCATGCGATTGGCGTCGGTGATCGACCAGCCCGGTGGCAGCAGCGCGCGGAGCGTGTCGGCGTCGGCGCAGAGCTTCACGAAGATGCGCGGCTGCGCGATCGTATCGAGCAGGGCGATCAGGCCGGGGCCGACCGCGGGGAAGACGTAGCGGCGCAATTCCGCCTCGCCATCGGTGTCGACGCGCCAGCCGCCGCTGTCGGCGACCGGCGCGGGCAGGCCGCGGGCCAGCGAACGGCCGGCGAGCCAGGCATGGACGAGGCGCGGGTCGATACCACCCGCCGCCATGTCAGAGGACTGCCGCGACCAATTGCCGGAACGCATCCGCGCGGTGGCTGACCGCGTGCTTCGCCGCCGGGTCCATCTCCCCGAAGGTTTCGGTCGCATCGACGGGCAGGAACATCGCGTCATAGCCGAATCCGGCCTTGCCGCGCGGCGGCCAGACGAGGGTGCCGTCGACGCGGCCCTCGAACCATTCGACGTGGCCGTCCGGCCAGGCGAGCGCCAGCGCACAGACGAAATGCGCGTCGCGGGGGAGGTCGGGTTCCTCGTTCAGGCGATCCTCGACGAGGCGCATCGCGTGACCGAAGTCCTTCGATTCGCCCGCCCAGCGCGCCGAGAAGATGCCCGGATCGCCGCCGAGCGCGTCGACGCACAGGCCGCTGTCGTCGGCGAGCGCGGGCAGGCCGGAGAGGTCGGCCGCCTGCAACGCCTTCAGTTCGGCATTGGCGACGAAGGTGGTGCCGGTTTCCTCCGGCTCCGGCAGGTCGAGTTCGCCCGCCGAAACCGGCTCGATCCCATAGGGGCCGAGCAGCTCGGCGATCTCGCGTACCTTGCCGGGATTGTGGCTGGCGATGACGAGTTTGCCGGGGGCGAGCTTGCGGATCGCCTGCGGGGTGTTGCCCTCGCCGCTCATCGGACCGCGCGCTCCTGTGCCGCGAAGATGTCGGCGCAGCCGATCCGCGCGAGGCGGAGCAGGCGGAGCAGCGCCTCTTCGTCATAGGTGGCGTGCTCGGCGGTCGCCTGCGCCTCGGCGATGTTGCCGTTTTCGAGCAGGACGAAATTGCCGTCCGCATCCGCACCCGAATCCTCGATATAGTCGAGGTCGAGCACCGGCGTGCCCTGATAGATGCCGCAGCTGACCGCGGCGACCTTTTGCTGGATCGGATCGACCGCCAGCTTGCCGTCCGCCATCAGTTTGTCGACCGCGAGGCGCAGCGCGACCCAGGCGCCCGAGATCGAGGCGGTGCGGGTGCCGCCATCGGCCTGGATCACGTCGCAGTCGAGGACGATCTGGCGCTCGCCGAGCAGCTTCATGTCCACCACCGAACGCAGCGAACGGCCGATCAGGCGCTGGATTTCCTGCGTACGGCCCGATTGCTTGCCCTTGGCCGCCTCGCGGTTGCCGCGGGTGTGGGTGGCGCGGGGCAGCATGCCATATTCCGCCGTCACCCAGCCTTCACCCTTGCCGCGCAGGAACGGCGGCACGCGCTCCTCGATGCTGGCGGTGACGAGCACCTTGGTGTCGCCGAAGCCGACCAGCACCGATCCCTCGGCGTGGCGGGTGAAGTTCGGCTCGATCGCGATGGCACGCATCTGATCGGGGGCGCGGCCGCTGGGGCGCATTCAACTCTCCTAAAGGTCCAATCGCGCAACGCCCTAGACGGCGCCGGGTGGCTGCGCCAGTGGTGAGCAAAGGGGAGTGCCATGCGTAAGGGTATGATCGCGGGACTGGGTGTCGTGCTGGCGGGTGCCGCGATGTCGGGGTGCGTGGTGGTGGATGCGTCCAGTTCCGGCAATAATGGCCGTCCGGTCGCACTCGAGAGCGAGACGATCCGCTACGAAACCGCGCCCTGCTTCGGCACCTGCCCGGTCTATGCGGTGACGATCGCGCCGAACGGCAAGGGGACGTTCGAGGGAAAGCGCTTCACCGCGGTGACGGGGATCAAGCCGTTCCAGGCGACGCCCGCGGCCTATCACAGCTTCGCGGCGAAGCTGGCGCCGTACCGCCCGAGCCAGCCCGAAACGCTGCTGCAGCCCGGCCAGCCCGGATGCGAGAATGCGCCGACCGACATGCCGAGCGTCGACATCGTCTGGAGCGAGGCGAGCGGCAGCCGCCAGCATCTCAACGTCTATTACGGCTGCGGATCGCAGGAGATGCGTGCCGGCCTCCGCTCCGCGCCCGAGGCGCTGCCGATCGCGGCCTTTATCGGCGATCCGCGGCGCCCTAGGTAGGCGCGCATGGGACCGCCCGTCACCGAATTGAGCGACCGGGCGCGGGATATCTTCCGCGCGGTGGTGGACGGCTATGTCGCGACGGGCGTGCCGGTGGGGTCGAAGACGATCGCGGTCGCGTCGGGGCTGAACCTGTCCCCGGCGTCGATCCGCGGCGTGATGCAGGAGCTGGAGGAGCTGGGACTTCTCGCCAGCCCGCACACCAGCGCCGGGCGCATCCCGACCGAACGCGGCCTGCGGCTGTTCGTCGACGGGATGATGCAGGCGCTCGAACCGTCCGCGGAGGAGCGTGCGGCGATCGAATCGCGGGTCGGCTATCACGGCCCGGTCGAGGAGGCGTTGGCGGCGACCACCGCCGCGCTGTCCGGCCTGTCCGCCTGCGCGGGGCTGGTGATGGTGCCCAAGCGCGAGCTGGCGTTGCGCTCAATCGGCTTCGTCGGGCTGTCGGCGACGCAGGCGATGGCGGTGCTGGTCAGCGAGGACGGCAGCGTCGAGAATCGCGTGATCCAGCTGCCCGCGGGAATGACGCCGTCCGCGCTGATCGAGGCGGGCAATTATATGACCGCGACGCTGGGCGGGCTGACGCTGGCCGAGGCGCGGGCGCGGATCGAGCGGCAACTGGTCGAGGAGCGCGCCGAGCTGGACGTCGCGGCGCGGACGCTGGTCGAGCGGGGCCTTGCGGTGTGGAGCGAGGACGGTGCGCGGCGTCCGGTGTTCATCGTGCGCGGGCAGAGCCGGCTGATCGACGCGGCGGCCGCCGCCGACCTCGACCGGGTGCGCGACCTGCTCGACGATCTGGAGGGCAAGCAGGAAATCGCCAACCTGCTCGACAGTGCAAGCGCCGGCGACGCGACCCGCATCTTCATCGGTGCGGAGAACAAATTGTTCGCATTGTCAGGCTCTTCCGTCATCGCGCGGCCGTTTCGCGGGGCCGGCGGACGGGTGGTCGGGGTGGTGGGGGTGATCGGCCCGACGCGGTTGAACTATGCCCGCGTCGTGCCCATGGTGGATTTCACGGCGGCAACGCTCGCCCGTTTGATGGGCTGAACTACAGGGAATCGAATGACCGAAGAGACGAAATTGGACGCGGAGGCGCTGCGTCAGGAGACCGCCGAGGCCGCTCCCGAAGTCGCGGAGCACGACCGGATCGCGGCGCTGGAGGACCAGCTGGCCGATGCGAAGCAGCAGACCCTGTATGCGCAGGCCGAAATCCAGAACGTCCGTCGTCGCGCCGAAAAGGAAGTGGCGGATGCCCGCGCCTATGCGACGACGTCGTTCGCGCGCGACATCCTGTCGGTGGCGGACAATCTGTCGCGCGGCCTGTCGGCGATCCCCGCCGACCTGCGCGCCGACGAGCGACTGAAGGGCCTGGTCACCGGGCTGGAGGCGACGGGCCGCGAGCTGGACAGCGTGTTCGCGCGCAACGGCATCACCAAGGTCGAGGCGATGGGCGCGACGCTCGATCCCAACAAGCATCAGGCGATGATGGAGGTGCCGAGCGATGCCGCACCCGGGACGATCGTGCAGGAGATGCAGGCGGGCTATATGATCAAGGACCGGCTGCTCCGGCCGGCACTGGTCGGCGTGGCGCGCAAGCCGGACTGACCGGCAGAAGGGGAGCCCGCCGGCTCCCCTTTTTTGTGAGGCGCGTGGTCGAACCCGGGGCCGGTCGACATTCCGATGACGATGTGGCGAGACCGCCGTTTGCAGGCCGTCGGGGCTGCATGTCGATCGGCGCTAGACCTTGGCGGCTCTCAGCGCGTCGTTGATCCGCGCCTGCCAGCCCCGGCCCGTGGCGCGGAATTTGTCGACCACCTCGGGGTCGAGGCGGAGCGTCACCCGTTTCTTGGTCGGCGCGCGCTGCACACCCCGCCGGCGTTGCGGACGTGCTGGTTCCAAGGCCCCGATCGTGACGCCGGGACCGTTCGGATCGGCCGTGTTTGCTATCATGGATCCGTCGCGCACCGGCGTTGCTCCTTCCCACTGACATGAACGCACCGTCGGTCGCCTGTGTGCGAGGATGGCGGATTGTAGCTACGATCTGCCATGATAGCGAGTGGACGCCATGTGGCTGAAAACGCTACAGATGGCGGCATGAACCGTAATCTCACCACCGATCGCCCGACCTTCGTCACGCATCTGGAGTGTTCGCTGACCGGCGAGCGGTACGAGGCGGACCGGCTGCACGGCCTGTCGCGCGCGGGGCGGCCGTTGCTGGTACGCTACGATCTGGAGGCGGTGAAGGCGGCGCTGTCGCGCGATGCGCTCGGCGCGCGCGAGACGGACATGTGGCGGTGGCGCGAACTGCTGCCGGTGCGGCAGACCGGCAATATCGTCAGCCTCGGCGAGATCGAGACGCCGCTGATCCCGATCCCCCGGGCCGCGGGCAGCCCCAACGTGCTGGTCAAGGACGAGGGGCGGTTGCCGACCGGCAGCTTCAAGGCGCGCGGCCTCGTCATGGCGGTGGCGATGGCGAAGGAACTGGGGGTCACCCGGATCGCGATGCCGACCAACGGCAATGCCGGTGCGGCGCTCGCCGCCTATGCGACGCGGGTGGGGATCGAGACGATCGTCTTCTGCCCGGAGGATACGCCCGAGGTGAACGTCCGCGAGATCGCGATGCAGGGTGCGCGGGTGTGGCGGGTCAACGGCCTGATCGACGATTGCGGCGCGATCGTCGGCAAGGGCGCGGCGGAGGGGCGCTGGTTCGATTTCTCGACGCTCAAGGAGCCGTACCGGATCGAGGGCAAGAAGACGATGGGGCTGGAGCTGGCCGCGCAGTTCGGCTGGGAGTTGCCCGATGCGATCTTCTACCCGACCGGCGGTGGCACCGGGTTGATCGGCATGTGGAAGGCGTTCGACGAACTGGAGGCACTCGGCTGGATCGGGGCGAAGCGGCCGCGGATGTATGCGGTGCAGGCGTCCGGCTGCGCGCCGATCGTGCGCGCGTTCGAGGAAGGGCTGGAGCATGCGGAGCGCTGGGAGGATGCGCATACCGTCGCCGCGGGCATCCGCGTGCCCAAGGCGGTGGGCGACTTCCTGATCCTGCGCGCGGTGCGGGCGAGCGGCGGCAAGGCGCTGGGCGTCGGCGATCCCGCGATCCTGCAGGCGGTGGACGATGCCGCGCGCAAGGACGGGCTGCTGCTGTGTCCGGAGGGCGGCGCGACGCTCGCCGCCTATCGCGAGGCGGTGAGGACGGGCGAGGTCGACGAGGACGAGCGCGTCGTGCTGTTCAACTGCGCCACGGGGCTGAAATACCCGATGCCGGCTGCGCCCCGGACGCTCGACCGGCACGCCCCCATCGATTTCGACAGTCTATAGGGCTGGTGACAGGCGACCTGCGCGGACGGACGATCCCTCCCGTCGCGGAGAGGTCGAGGCGCCGTGCCGCTATGCCCGCCTAGGCGGCGGCGAGCAATGCGGCGGCCTGTTCGGTCGCGGCGCGGGTCGCCTGGGCGAGGCGTTTGACCTCCTGCGCGACGACGGCGAAGCCGCGGCCGTGTTCGTTGGCGCGGGCCGCCTCGATCGTGGCGTTGAGGGCGACGAGGTTGGTCTGGCTGCTGATCGCGTTGATCGAGGCGACGATCCGCGTCACCTCGCTCATCGCATCGGCGAGGCTCTGGCGCACCTGCGCCTCGCGCGCCTGACGATGCACGGCAGCCCCGGTGGCGAAGGCGCGAATGTCGACCGCCGCGAGGCGGTAGAGCGCGTTGGTCAGCGCCGCATAACGCACCGGATCGGCCGTCAAGGCGTTGCGTAACAGTGTGTTACGGTGGTGGTAGTTGTCGGTGAGGCCGTTGAGATAGTCTTCTTCGTTGCCGGCGTTGGCGACGAAGCGCGCGCCGCGGCCGACCATCTGCGCGTCGAGAGACGAATCGAACGGGCCGAGGAACTTGCGGCGGGTGTAATCGAGCTCCTGCGCGACGACCTCGGCCGCGGTGAGGCCGGTGCCGGCATAAAGCATCCGCGCCAGCGGATGGCAGCAGAAGGCGCGGGTGTCGGCGACGATGACCGGTTCCAGTAGCGACCAGATATCGTAAAGCGCGGCGACGAGGTCGGGCTCGTCCAGCACATGGGCCAGGCGGACAGGAGAATCGGTGTGCATCGGTGACCCTGGTCGAGAGGAGATGATGTCTCCCCTAGACCGCAATCCGTTAATAGGACCGAAACGTAACTGTCGCGCAGTTCAAACCGTTTCGGCGGGGTTTCCGTAACGTCAGACCGGCGGGGCAACCCCGCGGCATCCGGGTCATGGTTAATCGAACGGCAGGAGTCCGGCATATTGCGCGAGCGGCGGCGCGCCCGGGATGCGGGCACCGTGGCGCAGCAGGAAGGCGTGGCGGACGATCTCGCCCTGCTGTTCGATACCGTAGCGATGCAGCGGCTGGCCCGGCTTCAGCGCATAATCGTAGCGGCACCAGGGATGGCGGGCGAGCGGCAGGAAGATGCCGCGCTGGTGCTGCCAGATATGCACCATCTCGTGGATGAAGAGCCCTTGGTCGGTGAGCGCGGCGGCGGCGAAATCGTCGCGCCATGCCGTTCCCTTCGGGTGGAAATGGATGCAGCCGCGCGGCGCCATCACCGTGTCGCGCGGCTGGAAGAACGCCCATTTGCTCAGCGACAGCCGGACCGCGTCGTAGTCGATCGCGGCGTGGAACATGGTGGCTGCAAGCGCGCGTTCGCCGTCGGTCAGCGGGCGGGCGTGCCGGGGCATGATCGTCAGGCCGCCACGCTCAGAAATCCGGCGCCGGGTCCGCGGCGCCGACCGCCATCGCCGGCGCGTAGATGCGGGCGCCGTTGGCGAAGTTGAGCGTCAGATTGTAGATGCGCCCGACCTTCGCCTTCGGATTGATGTCGAACAGCATGACGTGGCGGCCCCCGGGGGCGAAGACGGTGTCGGTCTTCGCCGGCACCGCGACGCTGGCGAGCGGCTTCATGCCCGCCATGCCGCCGGCGCCGGTCATGCTCTCGTGCATCTCCGCCCGGATCGCGATATCGGCGCTGACGTTGATGAGCGTCGCGTTCGACGGGCCGCCTTCGAGCGTGAAATAGGCGGCGCCCGGGCGGCCGGGGACCGCGGGCAGCCGAATCCAGGCGTCGTCGACCGCGACCCGCTCGGGGCCGCTACAGGCCGCCAGTCCCATCGGCAGCGCCGCCGCCGTCATCCGCACCCACCAGCGCATCATGCATCGCCCTTCCCGAACCGGGTCATTTTGAGTCACGCCACTATGGTGCGCACCGTCTTGCGGCAAGCGGAACCCCACCTATATCGCGGCCATACACCGGACACTTCGCTGCCGTAACGGGGCAAAGGTTCCATGGGTTTTGGCGGTTTCGCCATTGATTTCGTATGTGAGGGGCTAAGCAAGCACACATGGCTAAAGTTATCGGTATCGACCTCGGCACCACCAACAGCTGCGTTGCTGTGATGGAGGGCGGCAAGCCCAAGGTTATCGAGAATGCGGAAGGCGCGCGCACCACGCCGTCGATCGTCGCCTTCGCCAAGGACGGCGAGCGACTGGTCGGCCAGCCGGCGAAGCGCCAGGCGGTGACCAATGGCGACAACACCATTTTCGCGGTGAAGCGCCTGATCGGCCGTCGGTTCGACGATCCGATCACCAAGAAGGACACCGAGCTGGTCCCGTACAAGATCGCGCGCGGCGCGAACGGCGACGCCTGGGTGTCGGCGGGCGGCAAGGATTATTCGCCGTCGCAGATCAGCGCCTTCACGCTGCAGAAGATGAAGGAGACCGCCGAATCGTACCTCGGCGAGACGGTGACGCAGGCGGTCATCACCGTGCCGGCGTACTTCAACGACGCACAGCGTCAGGCGACCAAGGACGCCGGCCAGATCGCCGGCCTCGAGGTGCTGCGCATCATCAACGAGCCGACCGCGGCGGCGCTGGCCTATGGCCTCGAAAAGCAGGACGGCAAGACGATCGCGGTCTACGATCTGGGCGGCGGCACGTTCGACGTCTCGATCCTCGAGATCGGCGACGGCGTGTTCGAGGTGAAGGCGACCAACGGCGACACCTTCCTGGGCGGTGAGGATTTCGACAACAAGCTGGTCGAATATCTCGCCGAGGGCTTCAAGAAGGACGAGGGCATCGACCTCGCCAAGGACAAGCTCGCGCTCCAGCGCCTGAAGGAAGCCGCCGAGAAGGCGAAGATCGAGCTGTCGTCGGCGGCATCGACCGAGGTCAACCTGCCGTTCATCACGGCCGACCAGAACGGTCCGAAGCACCTCGTCAAGACGATCACCCGCACCGATCTGGAAAAGCTGGTCGACGACCTCATCAAGCGCACGATCGAGCCGATGAAGAAGGCGCTGGCGGATGCCGGCGTCAAGACCGACGAGATCAGCGAAGTCGTGCTGGTCGGCGGCATGACCCGCATGCCCAAGGTGCGCGAGGCGGTGAAGGCGTTCTTCGGCAAGGAGCCGCACACCGGCGTCAACCCGGACGAGGTCGTCGCGATGGGTGCCGCGATCCAGGCGGGCGTGCTGCAGGGCGACGTCAAGGACGTGCTGCTGCTCGACGTGACGCCGCTGTCGCTGGGCATCGAGACGCTGGGTGGCGTGTTCACCCGGATGATCGATCGCAACACGACGATCCCGACCAAGAAGAGCCAGACCTATTCGACCGCGGACGACAACCAGGGCGCGGTGACGATCCGCGTGTTCCAGGGCGAGCGCGAGATGGCGGCGGACAACAAGATGCTCGGCCAGTTCGATCTGGTCGGCATTCCGCCGGCGCCGCGCGGCGTGCCGCAGATCGAGGTCACGTTCGACATCGACGCCAACGGCATCGTCAACGTGTCGGCCAAGGACAAGGGCACCGGCAAGGAGCAGCAGATCCGCATCCAGGCATCGGGTGGCCTCTCGGACAACGACATCGAGCAGATGGTGCGCGACGCGGAGAAGTTCGCCGAGGACGACAAGAAGCGTCGTGCCGGCGCCGAGGCGAAGAACAACGCCGAATCGCTGATCCACACCACCGAGCGTCAGCTGGCGGACAATGGCGACAAGGTCGACGAATCGCTGAAGGGCGAGATCCAGTCGGCGATCGACGCGGCGAAGGCGGCGGTCGAGACCGGCGATGCCGACCAGATGACCGAGAAGTCGCAGGCGCTCGCGCAGGTGGCGATGAAGCTCGGCCAGGCGATCTACGAGAAGCAGGCGCAATCCGAGGCGTCGCCGTCGGGCGAGGCGGGCGGCGAAGCGCCCAAGGACGACGTGGTCGATGCCGAATTCTCGGAAGTCGACGACCAGAAGTAACCTGAACTCCCTCTCCCCCTCTTGGGGAGAGGGCCGGGGTTGAGTGGCTGTGCCGCGCAGAGACGGCGTTCTCGGTGCGGCACGGCCCCTTTCCCAACCCTCCGCCGGAGGGGAGAGGGCTTAAGGGTCTGCAATGAGCACCACAGTCGATTATTACGAACTGCTCGAATGCGAGCGCACCGCGGACGGCGCGACGCTGAAGTCGTCGTATCGCAAGCTCGCGATGAAGTATCATCCGGACAAGAACGCCGGGTGCAAGGACAGCGAGTCGCGCTTCAAGGCGATCAGCGAAGCCTATGACGTCCTGAAGGACCCGCAGAAGCGGGCGGCCTATGATCGCTACGGCCATGCCGCGTTCCAGAACGGCGGCGGTGGCGGCGGCGGTGCGCAGGATTTCAGCGGCTTTTCCGACATTTTCGAATCCGTGTTCGGCGAATTCATGGGCGGCGGTCGCGGTGGCGGCCGGGGCCAGCAGCGCCGCGGCGCCGATCTGCGCTACGACATGGAGGTCACGCTCGAAGAGGCGTTCCACGGCAAGCAGACCGAGATCACCGTCGACGTCTCGACGCAATGCGACACCTGCCACGGATCGGGCGCCAAGCCCGGCACGCATGCCTCCACCTGCCGCCAGTGCAACGGCCATGGCAAGGTGCGCGCGCAGCAGGGCTTCTTCGTGGTCGAGCGCGCCTGCCCGGTGTGTCAGGGCGCGGGCGAGATCATCGCCGATCCCTGCACCGACTGCCGCGGCGAAGGGCGGATCGACAAGACCAAGACGCTGAGCGTGACGGTGCCGCCGGGCGTCGACGAGGGCACGCGCATCCGCCTGTCCGGCGAGGGCGAGGCGGGGCCGCGCGGCGCGCCCGCGGGCGACCTGTATATCTTCCTGCACGTCTCGCGGCATGCGCTGTTCGAACGCGAGGGCACGACGTTGTTCGCGCGCGCGCCGATCAGCTTCACCACCGCGTCGCTGGGCGGCGCGCTGTCGATCCCCGGGCTCGACGGGCGGACGCACGAGATCAAGATTCCGGCAGGCATCCAGTCGGGCAAGCAGTTGCGCCAGCGCGGCGCGGGCATGCCGGTACTGCAGGGGCGCGGGCAGGGCGATCTGGTCATCCAGATCGACGTCGAGACGCCGACCAAGCTGTCGGTGCGCCAGCGCGAACTGCTCGAACTGTTCCGCGAGACCGAGACGGGCGACGAATGCCCCGCGAGCCAGGGCTTCTTCGCCAAGCTGAAGGGCGTGTTCGCGGCGGAGTGACCCCGGCCCCCAGCGGCGGTCGGCCGATCGTGCCGATTCTGCGTGTCGGTCGATCGGCCCTAGGGCACCTTGCGTTGGCGGCCGGGATTGTCACAATGGCCTGTCGAACGACCGGGGGACTTGCATGCGCGGACAGGTGTTGGGTGTGGATACGCGGACCGGCGAGGGGCTGGTCGCGGGCGATGACGGCCAGCGTTATCGCTTCACGCCCGAGGATTGGGCGCAGCGCGGCGAGCCGGCGATCGGGATCAAGGTGGATTTCGAGGCGGAGGGCGACCGCGCACTGAGCGTCTTTCCGATGCCGGAGATCGCGGGGACGCGGCAGGTCGCGGCGCCGGCCCCGGCCTATGAACCGGTCAACGATCGCAACAAGTTCGTCGCGGCGGCGCTCGCCTTCGTGCTCGGCACGCTCGGCGTCCACCGTTTCTATCTGGGGCGGACGGGATCGGGCATCGCCATGCTGGTGATGACCATCACCGTCGTCGGCCTGCTGGTGACCGGGCCATGGGCGTTCGTCGACATGATCCGCTATCTCATGATGTCCGAACGCGAATTCGCCGCGCGCTATCCGCGCAAGGCATGAACGTCGGGCGATGACCCGGCCAAGCCGCGCCCCTTGCCCGGATGGGCGCAAAGGGCGGGCGGGCCGATGGGTCAGAAGGTGGAGATAATCACCCCGACCACCAGCGCCTGAGCCGCGATCGCCAGCATGCTGCTGGCTGCGGTTTCGAACATGCGCATGGAGGGTCTCCGATACCGGAGGAATATCCGGTAAGCGCGATTTGGTGATTGTTGCGTTCTTACGCAATATTGTTGCTTGCATGCGTGGATGCGTTTCACGCAACTGTAACATTAGGAGGTCGCCATTGCCGGGGTTCAGCCGGCGGGACGTCTTCGCTTGTCCCATAGTGTATACCGGCGCGAGCCGAGCCCGTGACGAAGCTGGCAGCGGGACAAGCCGGGCTTCCGTATCACGTAGCATGGCGAGGCTTGTCAGACGCGCCGGACGCCTCTTTACTCCTACCATCGTAATCGGAGATCGTGATGCCCCGTCTGATGCCGTTCGTCGCCGCGCTTGCCATCGCGCTGCCGTCGCTCCCGCTCGCCGCCGCACCGGTCGCGGCGCCGCGGGTGTCGGTCGCGACCTTCGACCAGCTGCCGCAGCCCTTGCCGCTGCCCTATGATGCCGCCGCCAATGCCGAGGCCGCCGTCGCGGCGGCGAAGGCGCGGGCGCTGAAGGGGCACAGGAAGCTGCTGATCGATCTCGGCGGCAATTGGTGCCTCGATTGCCGGCTGCTCGCCGGCGTGATGCACCTGCCGGCGATGCACCGCTTCATCGGGCGCCATTATGAGGTGGTGACGGTGGATATCGGCCGGTTCGACAAGAATCTGGCGATCCCCGCGCGTTACGGGATCAAGGGGCGGCTGGCAGGCGTGCCGGCGCTGCTGATCGTCGATCCGAAGACCGACCGCGTGGTCAATGCCGGGCGCGAGACGGCGCTGGCGGACGCCCGCTCGCTGTCGCCGCAGGGGCTGGCGGACTGGCTGGCGCAATGGGTGTGATGCGCGACGTCTGATTTTACGTGCAGGCGCGTAGACGGTCGTGACCGTTTCCGCGCCTGCACGGGAATGTTTCCGCGATCAGGCGCCGAACACGCGGGCGAAGATCGTGTCGACGTGCTTGAGGTGATAGCCGAGGTCGAACTTCTCCTCGAGCTGGTCCGGGGAGAGCGCGGCGGTGACCTCCGGATCGGCCTTGAGCAGGTCGAGCAAGGACAGCTGGCCGTCCGATTCCCACACCTTCATCGCGTTGCGCTGGACGAGGCGATAGGAATCCTCGCGGCTGACGCCGGCCTGGGTGAGCGCGAGCAGCACGCGCTGCGAATGGACGAGGCCGCCCATCTTGTTGAGATTCTTGTCCATCCGCTCCGGATAGACGAGCAATTTGTCGATCACGCCGGTGAGGCGGGCAAGCGCGAAGTCGAGCGTGATCGTCGCGTCGGGGCCGATGTAGCGCTCGACCGAGGAATGCGAGATGTCGCGCTCGTGCCACAGTGCGACATTCTCGAGCGCCGGCGTCACATAGCCGCGGACCATGCGGGCGAGGCCGGTGAGGTTTTCGGTCAGGACGGGATTGCGCTTGTGCGGCATCGCCGACGACCCCTTCTGCCCGGGCGAGAAATACTCCTCGGCCTCAAGCACTTCGGTGCGCTGGAGGTGGCGGACCTCGGTCGCGAGCCGCTCGATCGAGCTGGCGATGACGCCGAGCGTCGCGAAGAACATCGCATGGCGATCGCGCGGGATGACCTGCGTCGAGACGGGCTCGACCGACAGGCCGAGCCTGGCGGCGACATGTTCCTCGACCGAGGGATCGATGTTGGCGAAGGTGCCGACCGCGCCCGAGATCGCGCAGGTGGCGATATCGGCACGCGCGGCGATCAGCCGCGTCTTGCAGCGGTCGAATTCGGCATAGGCCTGCGCCAGCTTGAGGCCGAAGGTGACGGGTTCGGCGTGGATGCCGTGGCTGCGGCCGATCGTCGGCGTCATCTTGTGCTCGATCGCGCGGCGCTTCAACACCGCGAGCAGGCGGTCGAGGTCGGCGAGCAGGATGTCGGATGCCTGGGCGAGCTGCACCGCGAGCGCGGTGTCGAGCACGTCGGACGAGGTCATGCCCTGGTGCATGAAGCGCGCCTGGTCGCCGACATTGTCCGCGACCCAAGTCAGGAAGGCGATGACGTCATGCTTGGTGACCGCCTCGATCGCGTCGATCGCGGCGACGTCGATCGCGGGACCGGTGTTCCACCACGCCCACAGCGCCTGCGCGGCCTCCTTCGGCACGACACCCAGGTCGGCGAGCGCGTCGGTGGCATGCGCCTCGATCTCGAACCAGATGCGGAAGCGGTTCTCCGGCGTCCAGATCGCGGACATCTCGGGGCGGGAATAGCGGGGGACCATGATGTTCCTTCGTCCTGATGGGCGCACGGCTCGTCGTGGCCGTTTCGGCACGACTCGCGGATTTCTGCGGGCGACGTAGCAGCGTGGCGGGCCGGTCACAAACCCGGCGGTGCGGAACCATTGCAACCAACAGATCATTCCCCATCTCAAGTAAGCGCGGCGGATGGCGTAATCGTTCGTCGCAAGGTTCATGAAGAACGATGGGAGACAAGCAATGCTGAAATATGCTCTTCTCGCCGGAGTGATGACGATCGCTGCACCGGCTCTGGCGCAGACCCAAACCAATACTGCACCGCAGACGACGACTGCTCCGGCGCAGGTGCCGGATGGTTCGCCGGTTGTCGACCCGCAGGTCTCGCCGGCGACGCCGATGGATTCGGCGCCGGTGACGACGACCGACGGCACCCCGACGCAGAGCGCCGCGACGGAGCCCGCCGCGGGCGGCGATCAGGTCGCGACGGTCGTCCAGACCGAATTCCCGACCTATGACGCCAACAAGGACGGCAAGCTCGAAAAGACCGAGTTCGCCAGCTGGATGGTCAAGCTGAAGCAGGCGAGCGATCCCAAGGCAAGCGCGACGAGCGCCGAAACCAAGTCCTGGGTCAACGCGGCCTTTGCGCAGGCGGACAAGGACAAGGACAAGTCGGTGACCCAGCCCGAGCTGGTCGGCTTCCTGAGCCAGGGTCAGTCCTGATCCCGGCGAAGAGATGAGACAGGGGCTGTCGGAGCGATCCGGCGGCCCCTGTCGCATGTCCGCCCGGGCGGATCAGATCAGCCCCTGCGCCTTCAGGCTGACATGGCCGTTGAGGCCCATGATGATATGGTCGTGCACCACGATCCCCATCGCCGCGCCGGCGGTGGCGATGGTGCGGGTGATGGCGATGTCGGCGCGGCTGGGGGAGGGATCGCCCGAGGGATGGTTGTGGACGAGGATGATCGCCGCCGAGCCGAGGTCGATCGCGCGGCGGATCACCTCGCGGACGTGGACGGCGGCCTGGTCGATCGACCCTTCGCTCATCACCTCGTCGCGGATCAGCATGTTGCGGGTGTTGAGATGGAGCACGCGGAACCGCTCGATCGCGTGATGCGCCATGTCGGCGCGCAGATAGTCGAGCAGCGCCTGCCAGTTGGCCAGCACCGGCCGCTCCGCCACCTCCGCCTTCAGCAGCCGGATCGCGATGGCATGGGCGATCTTGATCGCGGCGGCGGATTTGTCGCTGATCCCCTTCACGCGGGTGAGCGCGGCGGCGTCCGCGGTCAGCAAACCGCCGATCCCGCCGAATTCGCGCAGCAGCGCCTTGGCGATCGGTTTCGTGTCGATCCGCGGGATCGCCAGCATCAGCAGATATTCGATCAGTTCATGGTCGAGCAGCGCATCGCCGCCGCCGTCGAGCAGCCGGCCGCGCAGCCGCTCGCGATGCCCGGCGGTATCCTCCGGCAGCATCGGCACGATCGCGTCCGGCAAAAGCGGCAAGGTCGACATCGGACCCAAGTCTAGGGCCGGTCCAGAGCGGGCGCAATTGCGCCGGGGCGCCGCGTCCGGCTATGGTAGCGCGAATGGCCGAGGGCGTTGACCAGTCGAGCGATACGCCCCCCGCACGCCCGCGTCGCGGGCCGCGGCTGGGTCGCGTCCGCGTTCCGCTCGCCATCGCGCTGGTGGTGCTGATCGCGCTGATCGGCGTGTGGGGCGCGCGCAAGCCGATCGCGACGCGGGTCATCGACGGCGAATTGCGCAAGCGCGGCGTCGTCGCCCGCTATGACGTCGCCGATCTGGGGATCGGCCGGCAGCGGCTCACCAATGTGGTGATCGGCAATCCTGCGGCGCCCGATCTGGTGGCGGACTGGCTGGAGGCGGAGACGCGGGTCGGGCTGGACGGCGCCAGCGTCGTCGGGGTGCGCGCCGGGCATGTCCGGCTGCGTGGGCGGCTGGTCGGCGGGCAGTTGTCGCTCGGCGAACTCGACAAATTGATGCCGCCGCCATCGGGCAAGCCGTTCGCGCTGCCGGCGCTGCATGTCGATGTCGCGGATGCACGGATGCGGCTGGAGACACCGGCGGGGGTGATCGGGCTCAAGCTGGCCGGGACGGGGCGGCTCGACGACGGCTTCGCCGGCACGGTCGCCGCGGTCAGCGACCGGCTGGCGAGCGGCACTTGCGTCGCCACCGGGGTGCAGGCGGCGGTGCGGGTGACGATCGCCGATGCCGCGCCGCATGGCGCCGGGCCGGTGCGCGCCGCGCAGGGAGGCTGCGGCGGCGTGCGGGTCGCGCGGCCCGGGATCGATCTCGACGCGTGGCTGACCCCCGCGCTGACCGGCTGGCGCGGGTCGGCCCGCGTCGCGACCGGCGCGGTGCGCGGGGGCGGGGCGGGGATCGCCACCGCGCGCGGGACGATCGGGTTCGAGGGCAATGCAAGAACGACCGAGGGCGCGATCGACCTGAGCGCGACCGGCGGTGCCGCATCCGGCAATCGGGTCGAGCGGCTGGGCGTTCAGGGCCGCTACCGGATCGGGACCGAGCAGCTGTTCGCCGGCACCCTGAGCGTCGGCGGCGGCAGCGTCGCGCCGGCGCTGCTGACCGCGCTCGAGCAGCGCGGCGTCGGCGAGGGTACGCCGGTAGGGCCCCTTATTGCGACGGCGACGCGGGCGGCGCGACTGGCAGCGCAGCGGTTCGACGGCAGCGCGGCGCTGACCGCGCGACTGGCGGGCGACGCGGGGCAGGTGCGGGTGACGCGGGTCGATCTGTCCGCGGCGAGCGGCGCTCGGCTGCGCATCGCCGGGGGCAGCGGGCTGGCGCTGGCCTGGCCCGATGCGCGCGTCCGCATCGACACGCGGCTGGCGCTGTCGGGCGGCGGGCTGCCGGCGGTGACGCTGGCGCTGGCGCAGGCGCGGGTCGGCGCGCCGGTGCGGGGGCAGGGGGTGATGGCGCCATATGCCGCCGGATCGGCGCGACTGGCGCTGGCGGACCTGTCGTTCTCGGCGACGCCGGGCGGCGCGACGCGGATCGTCACGCAGGCGCGGCTGTCGGGACCGCTGGGCGACGGGCGCGTCGACGATCTGGTGGTGCCGCTCGACCTGCGCTGGAACGGCCGCGGCACGCTGATCGCCAATCCGGCCTGCACACCGCTGGCGATCGGGCGGCTGGCGGTGGCCGGGCTGACGCTCGATCCGTTGCGGACGACGCTGTGCCCGTCGGCGGGGGCGATGGTGACCCTTGCGAACGGGCGGCTGGGCGGCGGCGTGCGCCTGCCGGCGACCCGTCTGACGGGACGGCTCGGGCAGACGCCGCTGACGCTCGCGGCGAGCGGCGCGCAGCTGCGGCTGGGCGACCGGGGCTTCGTGCTGGAGGGCGTCGCGGCGCGGCTCGGCAGTCCGGAGCGGGTGACGCGGATCGACCTCGGCACGCTGACCGGACGGATTGCGGGCGGCGCGGTGGCGGGGACGTTCGCGGGCGGATCGGGGCAGATCGCCAACGTGCCGCTGCTGCTCGGCGCAGCGGCGGGCGACTGGTCGCTGCGCGGCGGCGTGGTCGCGCTGACCGCGGCGATGACGGTCGACGATGCCGCGCCCGACCCGCGTTTCCGCGCGCTGGCGGTGCGCGACGTCACCTTCCGCCTTGCCGATGGCGCGATCGCCGCGGCGGGGACGCTGTACGAACCGACGCGGAACGTGAAGGTCGCCGACGTCCGCATCGGCCATGCGCTCGCCTCGGGCAGCGGCACGGCCGATATCGCGGTGCCGGGGATCGCCTTCACCGAACAGTTCCAGCCAGAGCTGCTGACCCGCCTGACCGTCGGCGTCATCGCCGAGGTGCGCGGCAGCGTGACCGGCGCGGGGCATATCGGCTGGACCGCGCAGGGCGTCACCTCGACCGGGCAGTTCGCGACCAAGGATACCGCGCTCGCCGCCGCGGTCGGGCCGGTGAGCGGGATCACCACGAGCGTGCGCTTCACCGACCTGCTGGCGCTGGAAAGCGCGCCGGCGCAGGTTGCGACGATCGGCACGATCAACCCCGGCATCGCGGTGACCGACGGGACGATCACCTATCAGTTGCTCGCCGACCAGCGGGTGCAGATCGACAACGGGCGCTGGCCGTTCGCGGGCGGGACGATGACGCTGCTGCCGACGACGCTCGATTTCGCCGAATCCGGCGCGCGACGGATGACGTTCCGGCTCGACGGGGTGCAGGCGCGCCAGTTCCTTGGCCAGTTCGACTTCAAGAACCTCGACGCGACGGGCGTGTTCGACGGCGAGCTGCCGATGATCTTCGATGTCGAGGGCGGACGGATCGAGAACGGGCGGCTGGCGGTGCGGCAGGGCGGCGGGGCGATCGCCTATGTCGGCGACCTGACGCAGAAGGACCTGGGGATGTGGGGCAATATCGCCTTCCAGGCGCTGAAGTCGCTGCGCTATCGCAACCTGACGATCGGCATGAACGGACCGCTGGCGGGCGAGATGGTCACCGAAGTGCGCTTCGCCGGCGTGTCGCAGGGCGAGGGCGCGACGAGCAATTTCATCGTCCGCCGGCTGCAGAAGCTGCCGTTCGTGTTCAATATCCGCATCAAGGCGCCGTTCCGCGGCCTGCTCGATTCGGCGCAGTCCTTCTACGACCCCAGCCGGCTCATCAAACGCAACCTGCCGACGCTGCTGGAGCGGCAGAAGGCGACGCCCCTCATTCAGCCCCCCGCAAGCGGACAGGTGCCATGAACGAAACAGGATTGAACATGTCGGGACGAATCACGACCTTGGGATGGATGATGGGCATGGCCGGAATCGGGCTGGCGACGACGTTGGGCGGTTGCATCAACGTGTCGGCGCCGGACAAGCCGATCGAGATCAACCTCAACATCAGCGTCACGCAGGAAGTGGTCTATCGTCTCGACGGGGAAGCGAAGTCGCTGATCCAGCAGAATCCGGGGATTTTCTAAGATGAAGACGGTCATGATGATGTTCGCCGGCGCGGTGGCCCTCACCGGCCTGTCCGCCGCGGCGATGGCGCAGCGCGATCCGGCCTATGCCGCCGCGCGTGAGGCGAAGCAGGTCGGCGAGCAGCCCGACGGCTATCTGGGCGTGGTGAGCGGCGGGGCGGCGGTGCAGGCGATGGTCCGCGACATCAACATCAAGCGCAAGGCGGCCTATACCGCCAGCGCGCAGGCGAGCGGATCGACGGTGGAGCAATTCGCCTTCACCAGCGGCTGCAACCTCGTGGCCAAGGTCGGGCAGGGCGAGATGTACAAGACGCCGTCGGGCCAGTGGAAGGAGAACAGCGGCACGCCGGAGCTCGACGGGCGCTGCAAGTAACGCCCTGATCCGCCCCGCGCGGCGCGGGAACGGGGTGGTTGACACCCCGGCACCCCCCACCTAAACGGACCTCGCCTTGGCGGGATCGCTCGCCCTACGCGTTTTCTCCCCCGGCTGAACGATACAGGCGAGGATGGCGCGTGGCGGACGAGGATACCGGACGAGACTTCACCAGCGCGGACGATCCGCGGCTTTCCGCGCTCGACGAGCGGCTGAAGGAAGCCCGGCATCAGGAAGCGTTGCGGACGGGGCAGGGGGCGCCGACGGCTGATGCGGGATACTCGCTCGGCAATCGCGTGCTCGCCGCCCTGATCGGAAGCCTCGTCGGCAGTGCTCTGATCGGCTGGTGCATAGACCGCTGGTTCGGCACGACGCCCTGGGCACTGATCGTGATGCTGTTCCTCGGAATCGCCGTCGCGTTCAGGCAGATCATTCGGATTGCAGGCGAGCGCCCGGAATAACCGGGCGTTTGTCGTATCAGGGAGCGAAGGCCCAAGTGGCGGCAGAATCGGGCAGCAAGATCGATCCGATGCACCAGTTCCTGATCGAACCTTTGTTCGGTCGGCATTGGGTCGTCGCGGGTTACGACATCTCGTTCACCAACTCCGCGTTGTGGATGGTCATCACGCTTGTCAGCTTGTGGCTGTTCATGCTGGGTGGGATGAAGCGCGAGCTGGTTCCCGGCCGCTGGCAGGCTGCGGTGGAGGGGTTTACCGGCTTCGTCTCCAACATGCTGACGTCGAACATCGGGCCGCAGGGCAAGCGCTTCGTCCCCTATGTCTTCTCGCTGTTCATGTTCATCCTGTTCGCCAACATCTGGGGCCTGACCCCGGTCGGCGTCGTTCCGGGCTGGCATCCGTTCACGATCACCAGCCACCTGACCGTCACCGGCGTGCTGGCGATCATCAGCTTCTCGATCGTCCTGATCGTCGGCTTCGGCAAGCACGGCTTCCACTTCTTCAGCCTGTTCGTGCCGCACGGCACCCCGGCGCTGATGATCCCGCTGATCTTCGTCGTCGAGCTGATGAGCTTCCTGGTGCGCCCCTTTAGCCTCGGCCTGCGACTGTTCGTCGCGATGACCGCGGGGCATATCCTGCTCAAGGTGCTGGCGGCATTCGTCATCAGCGGCCTGAACCTCGGCATCGGTTACGGCCTGCTCGTGTCGCTGCCCAGCTTCCTGCTGATGATCGGCATCACGCTGCTCGAGCTGCTGGTCGCCGCGATCCAGGCCTATGTCTTTGCGCTGCTGACGAGCGTCTATCTGAACGACGCCGTCAACCTGCACTGAGTTTTCCTACGTTCCAACCAACTGAATTTGATACGGGAGTTTTGAAATGGACGCAGAAGCCGCCAAGATGATCGGTGCCGGTCTGGCCGCGATCGGCATGGGCCTCGCCTCGCTCGGCGTGGGCAACGTGTTCGCCAAGTTCCTCGAGGGCGCGCTGCGCAATCCGGGCGCCGCGGACAGCCAGCAGGGCCGCCTGTTCATCGGTTTCGCCGGTGCCGAGCTGCTCGGTCTGCTCGCCTTCGTGACGATGATCATCCTGCTGTTCGTCGCCTGACATCGGCCTGCGCCGGGCGTTCGCGCCCGGCACATGGTCGTGAACATCGCGCCAAGGTCTTCCCAAAGGGTCTCGATGCCTCAGATTTCGCAGATCGCCGCCACCTACGCCTCGCAGATCTTCTGGCTGCTCATCACCTTCGGCATCCTGTATTTCGGGATCGGCAAGATGATGGTGCCACGGGTCATCGCGACCGTGGACGCGCGTGAAGGCCAGATCGCGGCCGACCTCGCCGCGGCCGAACAGGCCCGCCTCTCCGCCGATACGGTGGAAGCGGCGTGGCGCCTGAAGATGGACGAGGCGCGCGCCGCCGCGCTCGCCGAAACCAGCGCCGCCAAGGTGCAGGCCGCCAAGGCGTCCGAGAGCCAGGTGAAGTCCGCGGATGCGGAACTCGCCGAGCGGCTGGCGCACCACGACCTCGCGGTCGGCAATGCCAAGGCCCATGCGATGCTCAACCTCCAGACCGTCGCCGCGGAAGTGGCGCAGGAGCTGGTGACCAAGGTGTCGGGCCTGACCGTCGGCATCGATGCCGCCGCGGACGCGGTGCGGAGGACCAACGCTCATGGCTAATCCAGCGAGCAACATCGTCGCGGCGAACCTGGCGGATGCCGCGTCGTCGGAAAGCCTGCAGCCGCGCGACGTGCGCGACGGCAGCCAACTGACCGCCAACGTGTCCGAACCGGGTGCCGAGCATGTCGCCGAGGCGACCGCGCTGGGCTTCAACACCACCGGCTGGGTCGGCATCGCCGCGCTGGTCGTGCTGGTCGGCATGCTGATCGTCAAGGTGCCGGCGAAGATCGCCGCGACGCTCGACAAGCAGATCGCCGGCGTGCGGGCGCAGCTCGACGAGGCCAAGGCGCTGCGGGCGCAGGCCGAGGCGCTGCGCGCCGAATATGAGGCGAAGGCGAAGGCCGCCGAGGCCGATGCCGCGACGATGCGCCAGCATGCGCAGCAGGAAGCCCACCAGATCATCGCCAAGGCGAAGCACGACGCGGAAGAGCTGATGGCCCGCCGCGCCAAACGCGCCGAGGACAAGATCGCCGCGGCCGAGCGCAACGCGATCGCCGAGGTCCGCGCGATCGCCGCCGACACCGCGGCGAAGGCGGCGGCGGTGCTGATCGCCGAGCATCACGATGCCAGCGCCGACAAGGCGATGATCGACCGTTCGATCTCGGGCCTGAACCGGCTGAACTGAACCCCGTTCCTCCCTGCTACGGGGAGGACGGTCGCCGGCCGGGCCGGCGTGGAGGGAACTCTCCACACGCGGCATCGTTTGCCGCAACTCCCCTTCGTCGGCGCCGGTGCGCTGCGCCTTCCCCGGGCCGGGGAGGATCGTCTTTCTGACAGCGTCTCTTCCCGGGTTTCCGGCGCTGTAGTGTCATCCGAGCCCGCTCTGGAGTCAGCTCCATGTCGTGGGTCATCCTCGCCGTCGCCGTGTTCACCGAAATCTGCTGGGCGTTGAGCCTGAAATGGGCGGCGACGCTGGCGACGTGGCAGGCGTCGAGCGTGCCGATCATCCTGTCGTTCGTGAACATGGGCCTGCTGGCGCTGGCGATGCGCGGCCTGCCGACCGGGACCGCCTATGCGGTGTGGACCGGCTGCGGCGCGGTCGGCGTCATCATCGGCGGCATGCTGCTGTTCGGCGACCGGGTGAGCGTGGTGCAGGCGGGCTTCATGGCGCTGACCGTGATCGGCATCGTCGGCACCAAGATGTTCGCGCAAGCCTGAGCTTTCCCGCGGCGACCGGCGTGCTACACAGGCGGCCGTCCGCCGCCCCGCGGACGCTGGGCGAGGTGATTGCGATGTCGATCCTGCTTTCCGTGTTGCTGATCGGCGGTCAGGCGCAATCGCCCTCCGCCGCGGCGACCGCCGCCGACCGGTTCGCGCTCGACCTGCCGGTGGACGACAGCGTCGCCGTGCCGGCCGAGCCGGTGCCCACGCCCTCGATCTCACCCCCACCCTCGATCTCGCCCTCGCCCGTGCCGGCCGAGCCGGTGATCGTTCCGCCCGCCGCGGCCGGCGGTTTTTCGCTCGACACGCCGATCGCGGCGCTGATCGCCGATCCGCGCGCGAAGGCGATCCTCGACCGTGACGTGCCGGGATTGAGCGAGGACGAGAATCTGCCGAAGTTCAAGGCGCTGTCGCTGCGCAAGCTGGCGCCGCTGAGCGGCGGGCAGATGTCCGCGGCGCTGCTGGAGAAGGTCGCGACCGATCTGGCGGCGATCGACGGGAGCGCGCCGCCACCCCCGAAGAAGGTCGAGGTGCGGCGGGCGCTGCCGAGCGGGCGCTGAGCCGGCGACAAAGCGTTAGCGACGCTGGCCCCTAGCCTGCACCTGCCGCGACTCCTACATGGCGGGGATGTCGTCCTACGGTCCGCCCGATCGATTCAACGAAGAACGCGCCACCTACACCGTCCGCGGGTCCGATACGCCGGATCTGGAGGCGGGGATCGCCGCGATCCGTAACGTGCTGCAAACGCTGCCGACGCGCTCCGGCGTCTACCGGATGCACGATGCCAAGGGCGACGTGCTGTACGTGGGCAAGGCGCGGTCGCTGAAGCAGCGCGTCGCCAATTACACGCAGGTCAAGGGGCTGACCAAACGGCTGCAGCGGATGATCGCGCAGACCCGGTCGATGACGATCGTCACCACCAACAACGAGGCAGAGGCGCTGCTGCTCGAGGCGCAGCTCATCAAGCGCTACCGGCCCGCGTACAATGTGCTGCTGCGCGACGACAAGTCGTTCCCGTTCATCCTGTTGCGCGGCGACCATGATTTCCCGCGGGTGCAGAAACACCGCGGTGCGCGGCGCGCGGCCGGGAATTACTACGGCCCGTTCGCCAGCGCGGGCAGCGTCAACAACACGCTGAATGCCTTGCAGAAGCTGTTCCTGCTGCGGTCGTGCACCGACGGTTTCTTCAAGACGCGCGACCGGCCGTGCCTGCTCTACCAGATCAAGCGCTGTTCGGCGCCCTGCGTCGGCCGGGTGAGCAAGGACGAGTATAAGGAGCTGGTCGACGATTGCCGCGACTTTTTGGGCGGCAAGTCGACCAAGGTGCAGGCGAAGCTCGGCGCGCAGATGCAGGCCGCGGCGGAGAATATGGATTTCGAACTGGCCGCGCTGCTGCGCGACCGGCTGAAGGCGCTCACCTTCGTTCAGGGGTCGCAGGCGATCAACGCGGAGGGGGTCGGCGATGCCGACGTCTTCGCGCTGGCGTGCAAGGACGGGACAATGGGCATCCAGGCGTTCTTCATCCGCGGTGGCCAGAACTGGGGGCATCGCAGCTTCTTCCCGCAGCATACCAACGAGGTGCCGGAGGACGAGGTGCTGGCGAGCTTCCTCACCCAATTCTACGAGGAGGTGCCGCCGCCCAAGACGATCCTGCTCGACCGCGACCTCAACGAAGGCGCGCTGCTCGGCGAGGCGCTGGGCGAGCGCGCCGGCTACAAGGTGGCGCTGTCGGTGCCGCAGCGCGGCGACCGCCGCCGGCTGATGGAGCAGGCGAAGCGCAACGCGATCGAGGCGCTGGAACGGCGGCTGGCGGAGAGCACGACGCAGGCGCGGCTGCTGCGCGAGGTCGCCGACCTGTTCGACCTGCCCGAGCCGCCTGACCGGATCGAGGTCTATGACAACAGCCATATCCAGGGGACCAATGCGCTCGGCGCGATGGTCGTCGCCGGGCCGGAGGGGTTCCGCAAGGGCCAGTATCGCAAGTTCAACATCAAGGGGAACGAGGCGGCGACCGATAGCGACGTCGGCATGATGCGCGAGGTGTTCCGCCGCCGCTTCGCCCGCCAGCTGGACGAGGCACCCGATCGCGATGACGGTACGTGGCCCGACCTGGTGCTGATCGACGGCGGCAAGCCGCAGCTGAACGCTGCGAAGGCGGTGCTGGAGGATCTGGGCATTGAGGACGTCTGCATGGTCGGCGTCGCCAAGGGGCCGCATCACGGCCGCGACGGGCGCGAGGTGTTCCACATGCTCGACGGGCGTGAGTTCCAGCTGCCGGTCAACGCGCCGGTGCTCTTCTACCTCCAGCGGCTGCGCGACGAGGTGCACCGCTTCGCGATCGGCGCGCACCGTGACAAAAGGTCGAAAGCCATTGGTGCCAGTCCCTTGGACGAAGTTCCCGGCATCGGTCCGGCCCGCAAGAAGGCGCTGCTGATGCATTTCGGCACCGGCCGCGCGGTGCGCAACGCCAGTCTGGAAGACCTGAAGAAGGCGCCGGGCGTGTCGGCGGGGGTCGCGCAGCAGGTCTACGACTTCTATCACGCGCGCTAAATCCCGCAGATCTCCGCCGTTTCTCCATTGTCGCTGCACTGCTGGTCGCTAGACTGGTCGCAGTACAGGGGGACAGTGTAGAAATGACGACGCGGCGGCTCGCGCTTTTGGCGCTGTTCGGTTCCACCAGCTGGGCGGCGCATGCCGCGGACAAGGTCGTCTATCAGCCCGCACCCGCCTGGGTGAAGCCGGCGCCGGCGATCGATACCGCGGCGATCACGCCCGATTCGCCGGTCCTGCTGCTGCTCGACAACCAGCAGCGGCTGGAGGGCGGCGAGGTCTGGCAATATTCCGACATCGCCTCGCGGATCGCGACGACGGAAATGCTGGGGCAGGCGGGCACGGTGACGCTGCAATGGCAGCCGGCGGCGGGCGACCTGATCGTCCATCGCGCCGAGATCGTGCGCGGCGCCGAGCACATCGACCTGCTCAAATCGGGCAAGGCGTTCGACGTCCTGCGCCGCGAACGGCAGCTGGAACAGCGCCAGCTCGACGGCATGCTGACCGCGACGATGGCGGTGGAGGGACTGCGCGTCGGCGACGTGCTGCGCGTCACCTCGTCGATCACGCGCAAGGATGCGGTGCTGAAGGGGCAGGTGCAGGGCTTTCAGGGCCTGCCCGCCGCGCCGCTGAAGATCGGTTATGCCCGCACGCGGCTGTTGTGGCCGGCCGCCGACCCGGTGCGCTGGCGCTTCTACGCCGATGCGGCGAGGCCGGTGGAGACGACCGTCGGCGGCTATCGCGAGATCACGATCCCGCTGCCGCTCGCGAAACAGCCCGACCTGCCGAACGATGTTCCGGCGCGATTCCGCAAGCTCACCGTGCTGGAGGCGACCAGCTTCGCCGACTGGGCCGGCGTGTCGAAGGTGATGGCGCCGCTCTATGCCACCGACGGCGTGATCGCGCCGGACAGCCCGCTGGCGGCGGAGCTGGCGAAGATCAAGGCGGCGGACGCCGACCCGATGGTGCGGACCGCGGCGGCGCTGCGGCTGGTGCAGGAACAGGTACGCTATCTGTTCAACGGCATGGATCAGGGCAATTACCAGCCGCAGAGCCCGGCGCAGACCTGGGCGTTGCGCTATGGCGATTGCAAGGCGAAGACGCTGATGCTGCTCGCGCTGCTGCGCGCGCTGGACATCGCGGCCGAACCGGTGCTGGCGAACAGCACGCTGGGCGATCTGGTGCCGGAGCGGTTGCCGACGCCGGGCGCGTTCGACCATATTCTGGTGAAGGCGACCGTCGCGAGCGAGACGCTGTGGCTCGACGGCACCGATTCGGGCGCGCGGCTGGCCGATCTGCGCGACGTGCCGAATTTCGGCTGGGTGCTGCCGGTGCGGGCGGATGGCGCGGCGCTGGTCGCGATGCCGAAGCGCCCGCATGCGCGGCCCGACGTCGAGGCGGCGATCGATCTGGACGAGACCGCGGGGGTCGGCCTGCCCGCGCCGGTGACCGCGACGGTGACGCTGCGCGGGCGGCTGGCGCAGGTGATCCAGGCGGCGCAGGCGCAGGCGAGCACGGACGAGCTCAAGGCGATGGCGGTCAAGATGAGCGAGGGGCTGGTCGGCAACGCCACCGTCGTCGACCGCAAGCTCGGCTTCGACCCGGTCACCGGCACGGCGACGGTCAGGATCACCGGCGTCGCCTATCCAGACTGGACGCGCACCGACCAGCGGTTCCGCAGCGTGATCGACAAGGTGATCGGCCAGATGACCTTCGAGCCCGATCGGACCCGCACCGCCTGGGCCGCGCTGCCGGTATCGACCGGCGACAACGCGCATTATCGCGCGGTGACGCGCATCCGCCTGCCCGATGGCGGCAAGGGCTATACGCTGGAGGGCGACCGGAGCTTCGCCAGGCCGATGGCCGGCGTCACGCTGATCCGCAGCGTGCGCCAGGAGGGCGGCGTGGTGACGCTGGACGACAGCAGCATTTCGACCGGCATCGAACTGCCCGCGGCGGAGATCGCGGCCAACCGCGCCGCGATCGCGGCGGCGAAGAATCGCCTGCTGACCATCGTCGCGCCGGCCGATCTGCCCGGCCAGTCCGCGCGGATCGACGCGGTGAAGCGCGCGGGCGGTTTCGCCGCGATGACGGCGCTGTACGATCGTGGCGTCGCCGACGCGCCGGGGGAGGCGACCGCCTATACCAACCGCGCATGGTTCTGGGAGGAGATCTACGACCGGCCCAGGGCGATCGCCGACATCGGCCGCGCGATCGCGATCACGCCGGACGTCGGCAGTTACGCCTGGCGCGCACGATTGTATCAGGAGGGCGGCGACCGGGACAAGGCGCTGGCCGACCTGATCGCGGCGCAGGCCCTCGATCCGTCGTCCGACGTCATCGTGCGCCAGCTGGCGTTGCTACGCGCCGAGCGCGGCGAGAAGGATGCGGCGCTCGACCTCGTCCAGTCGCGGATCGACGCCGGCGGCAAGAGCAAGGCGGCGATGATCGCGCTGAAGGCGGAGGTGCTGGCGCAAACCGGCGACCGGGATGCCGCGATCCTCGCGAGCGACCAGGCGGTGGCGGCGAGCCCCGGCAATCCGCAGATGCTCAACAACCGGTGCTGGATCAAGGGGACGCTGAACGTCGCGCTCGACACCGCGCTGAAGGATTGCACGCGGTCGATCGAGCTGAGCGATTCGACGGTCGCCGCGCTCGATAGCCGGGCGATGGTGTTCTACCGGCTCAACCGGATGGACGATGCGCTCGCCGATCTGGGGGCGGCGCTGGACATCGATCCCGATCAGGCGGCGAGCCTGTACATGCGCGGGATCATCCTCGGCAAGCAGGGCAAGCCGGAGGGGGCGCGCGACCTGATCGCCGCCCGCGCGATGCGCCCGCGGATCGACGACGACTACAAGCGCTACGGCATCGTGCCGTGACCGCCGCCGGGATCGGCCGAGGGCCCTAGGGCCTAGCTATTTGTTCACCGACCCGCTGTAGAGCGGGGCGATGGCGACCCCTGTCTTCCTGACCGTCGATACCGAATTCGCCTGGCGGCATCACGCCGCCGGTCTGGATGTCGAGACGATCTATGCGCGCTCGCTGGAGCCGGCCGGGGTGGGGCTGAGCCATCAGCTCGATGTGCTAGCGGCGCACGGGCTGAAGGCGTGTTTCTTCGTCGATCCGATGCCGGCGCTGGTGTTCGGGCTGGCACCGGTAAAGCGCATGGTCGATACGATCCTCGCGGCGGGCCAGGAGGTGCAATTGCATCTGCACCCCAATTGGGCCGGCGCCACAGCCGGCGATAGGGGCGCCAGCTTCGGTCGGTTCCAGATGCACGAATATGCACTGGACGAGCAGGTCGGGCTGTTGGTCGGCGCGACCGAACTGCTGGTCGCCGCGGGCGCGCCGCAGCCGATCGCGTTTCGCGCGGGGGGCTATGCCGCCAATGCGGACACGCTGCGCGCGCTGGCGGCGCTCGGCTTCGTCTATGACAGCAGCCACAATGGCGGCGAGCGAGCGGAGAGCCGGACCGGCCTCGCACCCGAACAGATCGCGCCGGTCCTGCATCACCTGATCGAGGTGCCGGTGTCGGTAATCGAGGATGCGCCGGGGATCTGGCGAACGTTTCAACTGTGCGCGCTGTCGAGCGCTGAGGCGGCCGCGGCGCTCGACCATGCCGCCGCGGAGGGGCATGCGGCGGTGACGATCGTCAGCCATGGCTTCGAACTCGCCAACCGTCTGGGAACGCGGGCGAACGGCGTGCATGTCCGGCGCTTCGACACCCTGTGCCGGTTGCTCGGCGCGCGGCGCGACGAACTGCCGACGATGCATTTCGCCGACCGGCCGGCATTGCCGCTGGATCGCGACGACCGGCCGCTCGCGGCCAACGCGCTGCGGCGGCGGTTGCGGCAGGCGGAGCAGCTCTGGTCGAACTGGGTGGCGGAGCGCGCGGCATGACCGCGGTGGCGCTGCGCTTCCAGATCGGCGCGCGGACGCTGGCATCGGTCCGGCGGCGGCTGGTCCGGGTCGCACTGTCGCTCGACGACGTGCTCGCCGGAACGGTGCCGACGCTGCCGCCGGGGGAGGGGGACGGCTATCTCGTCACCTCGCTGCCGGCGGCGCTGGTGGACCGGATCGACGGACGGGGGCATGCGGCGGTGGTGCGGCAGCGCTACACGCGATTCTACACCGACCTCGGGATCGGATATGACGCCTGGCTCGCCGGGCTGTCTGGATCGGCGCGATCGACGCTGAAGCGCAAGACGAAGAAGGCGGCGGCGGCGGGGATGGCGATACGGGCCTATCGCACGCCCGACGAGCTCGCGGACTTCTATCCGCTGGCACGGGCGGTGTCGGCAAAAACCTATCAGGAGCGGTTGCTCGACGCGGGTTTGCCCGAAGATGCGGCGTCGGTCGCGCATCTCCATACGCTCGCAGCGGCGGACGGGGTGCGGGCGTGGCTGTTGTCGATCGGCGGCGCGCCGGCGGCGTATCTGTGCTGCACTGCGCAGGGGACGGCGTTGCGCTACGATCATGTCGGGCATGATCCGGCGTTGAACGACCTGTCGCCGGGGACGGTGTTGCAGGCGGCAGCGATGCGGGACCTGTTCGGCGACCGCTTCGCGCGGTTCGATTCCACCGAGGGCGAGGGGCAGCACAAGCGGTTGTTCTCGACCGGCGGGGTCGATTGCGTCGAGCTGCTGCTGCTGCGGCCGACGCTGGCGAATCGCGCGACGCTGGCGGCGCTGAGCGCGTTCGACGGGGCGATGGCGCGGGCGAAGCGCGCGACCCGGCATCCGGCGCTGGCGGCGCTGGCAAAGCGGGTCAGGCGCTGATCCGGCGCTGATTTTGCGCTGATCCGGTCCTGATCCGGAGATGGCGGGGGGCGGTTCGGGCGCTATATCGGGTGCATGCACCTGAGCGCAGAAGCCATCGTCCTCGCCGTTCGCGCGCATGGGGAGCATGGTGCGGTGGTGCGGGCGCTGACCCGCGGCGACGGCGTGCAGCCCGGTTACGTGCGCGGCGGCCGGTCGCGGCAGATGCGGCCGGTGTTGCAGCCCGCCAATGCGATCGCAGGTGAGTGGCGGTCGCGAACCGGCGAGCAGCTGGCGGCGCTGACGATCGAGCCGCTGCACAGCCGCGCCGCGCTGCATGGCGAACCCCTGCCCGCCGCCGCGCTAGCCTGGGTGACCGCGCTGACCGCCGCGGCGTTGCCCGAGGCGCAGCCCTATCCCCGCATTTACGACGCGCTGGGCGGGGTGCTCGACGCGATCGAGGCGGCGCCGACGGCGCGGGGCTGGGCGAGTGCGCTCGCCCGGTACGAACTGCTGCTGCTCGCCGAACTGGGCTTCGGCCTCGACCTCGGCACCTGCGTGGTCACCGGTGGCGGGGAGGACCTCGCCTTCGTCAGCCCGCGCAGCGGCGGGGCGGTGTGCCGGGGGGCGGCGCATGGCTATGAGGAGCGGCTGTTCGCGCTGCCCGCGTTTCTGGCCGGGGGCGGGGCGGCGGACTGGCCCGATATCCTTGCGGGGCTGGCGATCACCGGGCATTTCCTCGCCCGCGACCTGCTGACCGATCGCCGGGCGGAGCCGCTGGTCGCGCGCGAGCGGCTGGTGGCGATGCTCAAGCGGGCGGGGTGAAAAGGGCGGTTGCGTGACGCGCGGGGGCGCGGCAAGGCAGGCGCCATGGCATTGATCGCACTTCTGCCGGGCGACGGCATCGGCCCCGAGGTTATCCAGCAGGCACGACGCGTGCTCGACGCGCTCGATCTCGACCTGCGCTACGAGGAGGCGCCGGTCGGCGGCGTCGCCTATCACACGCTCGGCCATCCGCTGCCGGAGACGACGCTGGACGTCGCGCGGCGCGCGGATGCGTTGCTGTTCGGTGCGGTCGGCGATCCGACCTGCGACAATCTGGAACGCGCGCTGCGGCCGGAGCAGGCGATCCTCGGGCTGCGCAAGCACCTCGGCCTGTTTTCCAACCTGCGGCCCGCGACGCTGTTCGCGGGGCTGGAGGATGCCTCGGCGCTGAAGCCGGAGATCGCACGCCAGATCGATCTCGTCATCGTCCGCGAACTGAACGGCGACGTCTATTTCGGTGAGAAGGGTCGTCGCACCACCGCCGACGGCCTGCGCGAAGGCTATGACATCATGAGCTATGACGAATCCGAAGTGCGCCGCATCGCGCGCGTCGGCTTCGAGACGGCGCGCCGCCGCAAGGGCAATCTGTGCTCGGTCGACAAGGCGAACGTGCTCGACACCTCGCAATTGTGGCGCGACGTGGTGATCGAGGTGTCGGCGGACTATCCCGACGTGACGCTGACCCACATGTACGTCGACAATGCCGCGATGCAGCTGGTGCGCAATCCGGGCCAGTTCGACGTGATCGTCACCGGCAATCTGTTCGGCGACATCCTGTCGGATCAGGCGTCGATGTGCGCCGGGTCGATCGGCATGCTGCCGTCGGCGAGCCTCGATGACGCGGGCAAGGGGCTGTACGAGCCGATCCACGGTTCCGCCCCCGATATCGCCGGGCAGGGCAAGGCCAATCCGTGCGCCGCGATCCTGTCGGCGGCGATGATGCTGCGCCATTCGCTGGGGGAGCCCACGGCGGCGGACCGGATCGAGGCCGCGGTGGCGCGCGCGATTAGCGACGGCGCGCGCACCGCCGATCTGGGTGGCACGATGACGACCGCCCGGATGGGGGACGCGGTGCTCGCCGTTCTGTGAGCGCGTTGCTCGAGATCGCGGTCGTCATCCCGACCTTCAACGAGAAGGCGAACGTGCCGACGCTGATCGCGAGGCTCGATCAGGCGCTGGCGGGGCGCCGCTGGGAAGCGATCTTCGTCGACGACGACAGCCCCGACGGCACCGCCGACGCCGCGCGCGAACTGGGGCGGCTCGATCCGCGGGTGCGGGTGATCCATCGCATCGGTCGCCGCGGCCTGTCCTCGGCGTGTATCGAGGGGATGTGCGCGACTGCCGCGCCCGTCGTCGCGGTGATCGACGGCGACCTGCAGCATGACGAGACGCTGCTGCCCGCGATGCTCGACCTGCTCCAGCGCGACGCCGAACTCGATCTCGTCGTCGGATCGCGCTTCGTCGTCGGCGGCGGCACCGGCGACTGGGACCGCGACCGCGTCGCCAAATCGGCCTTTGCCACCAGACTGTCGCGCAAGGTGCTGAAAGGCGACCTGAGCGATCCGATGAGCGGCTTCTTCGCGATCCGGACCGACCATGCGCGACGGCTGGCGCCCGAACTGTCGGCGATCGGCTTCAAGATCCTGCTCGACCTGATGACCGCGAGCCCCGTCGCGCTGCGCTTCGCCGAGCTGCCCTATACGTTCCGCGTGCGGACCGAGGGGGAGTCGAAGCTCGATCACGTCGTCGCGATGGAATATCTGATCGCGCTGTACGACCGGATGTTCGGGCGGTTCGTGCCGGTGCGGTTCGCGATGTTCTCCGGCATCGGCGTGCTCGGCGTCGGCGTGCACATGGGGGTGCTCGGACTCGCCATGCTGCTGGGGGCGGCGTTCCTGCCGGCGCAGATCATGGGCGCGGTCGCGGCGATGACGTTCAACTTCCTGCTCAACAATGCGCTGACCTATCGCGACCGCCGCCTGAAGGGGTTGCGCCAGCTGCTCGACGGCTGGGTGTCGTTCTGCGTCGTCTGTTCGGTCGGGCTGGTCGCCAATGTCGGGATCGCGGCGTTCGTCCACGATTTCCGCGACGGCGGCGCCGCCGCCTCGGCGTTGATCGGCATCCTCGTCGGCGCGGTGTGGAATTACGCGCTGTCGTCCAAGTTCGTCTGGGGCCGCTACTGAGTCACCCCTGGCCGCGGACTGGTCCGGGGTGGAACGACCGGGGCGTTGCGGCGGCATCCTGCCCGGTGCCGTCGGGGGTTTCGAACAGGTGCTCCAGCATCGCGGCCATCGCCATCTGGCCCTGCTCGGTCAGCCCGACATGGACGCGGCGATGGTCGTTGGGATCGGGATGGCGGGCGATCAGGCCGCTTTCCTGCAGGCGGTCGATCCGCCGCATCGCCCCCGCCGCGCTCTCGCCCGACATCAGCCGCAGATCCTTGACGCACAGGCGTTCGCCGGTGCCGGCGGCGACGAACAGGTCGATCATCATGTCCCAGGCGGGATCGACCAGCAGATCGCGCGGCAGGAAGGTGCTCATCGTCGCGCGCAGCTGGCGGGCATGACGGGCGCGGGCGAGCAGCGCCGCCGACATCGGCCGGCGCGACGGAGCGTCGCCATAGCGGGCGGCGGCACCGCAGCTTTCGTCACCACGGGGCGGGGTCATCGTTCGCGCAACGCTTCCTGCGCGCGATTCAGCGGCTTCAGCAGATATTGGAGGACGGTCTTGCTGCCGGTGTGGATATCCACCGTCGCGACCATGCCGGGGGTGATCGGGAAGCGCTTGCCCGCCTTGTTGGCCAGCGAGTCCGCGTTGGTGCGGACGAACACGCGGTAATAAAGCGTCTCCGGCTTCACCTCGTCGCGGATCGTGTCGGGCGAGATGCTGGCGACGGTGCCGTCAAGTCCGCCATAGACCGAATAGTCATAGGCGGTGACCTTCACCTTCGCCGCCTGTCCCGGGCGGATGAAGGCGATGTCGCGTGGCTGGATGCGCGCCTCGATCAGCAGCCGTTCGTCGAGCGGCACGATCTCCATGATGCGGCCGTTGGGCGGCACGACGCCGCCGATCGTCGACACCTCGATATTCTTGACCACGCCGCGCACCGGCGAGCGCAACGTAAGGCGCGACAGCGTGTCGGAGCGGCCGCGCACGACGGGCGCGAGGCTGTCGACCTCTTCGGTGACCTTGGCGAGGTCCTGCCGCGCCTCGACCATATATTGCGAGCGGAGGTCCGCCTTTTTCAGCGCCATGTCGGCGCGCTGGCGCTGCAGGCGCAGCACCTCGACGTTGCTCGCCGCGCCGACTGCGATCAGCGACTGGCCGATCGTCACCTCGCGCCCGATCAGCGTCAGACCCTGGTCGATCAGGCCGAGCGAGGATTGCAGGCTGCGGCGGCGCGTCTCGTACAGGCGCGTCTCGGCGGCCTTGAGGTCGGGATAGCGATCGAGCTCGGCGGGGAAGGACAGCGGCGTGCCGTTCGCCTCGGCGCGGAGGCGGGCGGCACTGGCCAGCGCGGCGCGGTATTTGGCGGCGCTTTCGTCGACGGTCGACCCCGCCTGCGTCGGGTCGAGCTGCGCGAGCAACTGGCCCGGCGTGACGATATCGTCCTGCCGCACGAGCAACTTCGCGAGGATGCCGCCCTCCAGCGATTGCAGCACCTGTTCGCGGCTGGTCGGCACCACCCGCGCCTCGCCGGTCGCGACCTCGTCGAGGCTGGCGAACCAGGCCCAGCCGAGCGCCGCGGCGAACAGGGCGGCGAGCAGCCAGACCAGCCGCCGCGCGGTGACGAGGCGGGTTTCGCCGTCGCCGCCGAACAGATGGTCGTCTTCGATGGCCAGCGTGGTCATGCCGCGGCACTCCGGGTTCCGCGCATCGTCGCGAGGATATGGTCCTTGGGTCCGTCGAGGACGATGCCGCCATTGTCGATGACGACGATGCGGTCGACGATGTCGAGCATGCGCGTGCGGTGGGTCGCGACGACAAGCGTGCGGGTGCGGCTCCAGAGCCCGAGCTGCTGGATGAAATGGCGTTCGGTCGCCTCGTCCATCGCCGCGGTCGGTTCGTCGAGCAGCGCGACCATCGGCTGGCGGAGCAGCAGGCGGGCGAGCAGCAGCGCCTGCACCTGCCCACCGGACAGCCCGAGCCCGCCCTCCTGCACGACATGGCCGAGGCCGTCGCGCAGGCGGCGGACCATGCCCTCCGCGCCTACCGTCGCCAGCACCGCCATGATCTCGCCATCCGCAGCGGCCGGTGCGCCGAGCGTCAGATTCTCGCGCAACGTGCCGTGGAACAGCCGGCTGTGCTGGGTGAGCAGGCCGACGTCGCGGCGCACGTCGGCGGGATCGACCTGATGCAGCGCGAGGCCGTCGAGCAGCACCTCGCCGGACACCGGCTGGAGCATGCCGGACAATCCCTGCAGCAGCGTCGACTTGCCGGCGCCGTTGCGGCCCAGGAGCGCGATCCGCTCGCCCGCCGCGATGTCGAGCTGCGGGACGGAGAGGGCGGGCGGGGCATTGGGATCGGCATAGGTGAACACGGCCGCGCGGAGCGCGAAATCGCCGGTGACCGCGGGCAGCGGGATGCGGTGATCGGCATCGGCGCTGTCGACGGGCAACGCCATGATCTGGTTGAGGCTGCCCATCGCCACCTTCGCATGCTGGAAGCGGCCGAGCAGCTGCGTCACCTGCGCCATCGGCGCCATCATCCGCGATCCGAGGATCGAGGTGGCGACGAGCACGCCGGTGGTGATGTCGCCGGCGATGACTAGCGGCGCGCCGACGAAGATGATCGCGGCATAGACGCCGTTCTGCACGCTCTGCGTCCAGACCGACAGGCTGTTGGTGAGGCCGCGCAGGCGCAGTTGCGCCTCGCCCGCGACGGCATTGTAGTGGTTCCACTGATGGTGGAAGCGATCCTCGGCCTGGAGGACCTTGATGTCCTCGATGCCCTGGATCGCCTCGACCAGCATCGCATTGCGCAGCGAGGATTCGCGCATCGATTCGGTGGCGAGGATGCGCAGCTTGCGCTGGGCGAGCAGGCCGGGCAGCAACAGGAGCACCAGCGCGCCGAGCGGCACCAGCGCGAGCGCGCCGCCGATATACCAGAGTACGGCGAGGAATAGCAGGAAGAAGGGCATGTCCGCGACCGTCGCGACGGTGGTGGAGGTGAGCATGTCGCGGACCTGGTCGAGGTCGCGCAACTGCGAGATGAAAGTGCCGGTCGAGGCGGGCCGCGCCCGGTTGCGGACACGCAGCGCGTGGCCGAAGACGCGGTCGGAGATGCGCAGGTCGGCGCGCTTGCCGAGGACGTCGACGATGTTGGTGCGCAGGCGGCGCAGCACGAAGTCGAAGCCGATCGCGATCAGCACGCCGACGAACAGGATGGTCAACGTCGGGATCGATCCCGCCGGCACCACCCGGTCGTAGACCTGCATCGAGAACAACACGCCGGCGAGCCCCAGCACGTTGGTCACGACCGAGGCGACCATGACATGGCCGTAGGAGGGGGCGTCGCGCATCAGGATCTGGCGCAGCCAGTGATCCTCGAACGGGCGGATATAGGTGTCGACGCGCTGGTCCGGGGCGGACCGCGACGGGCGCGGGGTGACGAAGCCGGTCGCCGCGGCGACGAGGTCGGCGAGGGGGAGGCGGGTCTGGCCGCCGCGGTCGCCGGGCAAGGTCAGGCAGGCATAGCCATCGCCATCGACCCCCTCGATCAGCGCGATCTCGCCGTCGGACAGGCGCGCGATCACCGGCAGCCGCCAGCCGGTCAGCCGGACGTCGCGCGGCGCGGTGAAGCGGACGGTCAGGCCAGTGGCGCGGGCGAGCGTGCGGATGCGGGCGTCGTCGTCGCCGCCGAGGTCCCATTGCGCCGCCAGCCGTGCGCGCTGTTCGGAGACGGGCAGGCGGTAATGGCGGGCGACGCGCCCGAGCAGCTCGAGCCAGCTGTCGATGCCGGTGGCAGGCGGGACCGCCAGCAGGGCGCTCACAGCGTTACCCCGCGGACGGCGGTGCCGGCGAGGCCGAAGGCGTCGCGCATCCGGCCGGAGAGGAACAGGCAATCCACCTGCAAACGGCGCAGGTCGTGCGCGGTGTTGACCGCTTCGTAGCGGACCTGCTGCAATTCCTGTTCGGCGTTGAGCAGGTCGACGAGCGTCCGCGTCCCCATTTCGAGATACTGGATGCGGTAGAGCCGGCCGGTCTCGCGCATGTTGTCCTCGCGCGCCGTCAGCGTCGCACCCAGCCGCGACAGGCTGTCGATCTGTTGCTGCGCCTCGGCGAGGCGCTGCCCGGTTTCGTTGCGGACGCGCTTCGCGCGCGCCTCCGCCGCGTCGAGTTCGTAGGAGGCGCCGCGGACCCGTGCCCTGGTGATTCCGCCGGCGAAGATGTTGCTCGTGACGCGCAGGCCGACGTTGTAGATGCTGCGCTGGCCGAACGGCGAGGCGAAGTCGGTCGAGGCGTCGCCGCCCAGCGCCAGCGTCGGATAGCGATCCGCGCGGCTGCGGCGCAGATAGGCCGATGCGCGCTCGGTCTGCGCATCGGCGGCCATCACCGCCGGCACGCTGTCCCAGTCGGACGCGGGCTGCGCGCAGCTGCGCATCAGCCAGTCGGGGACGTTCGCCGACACGGTCGCGGGCGGTGCCGCACGGCCGAGCAGGAAGGCGAGGTTGCTCGCCCAGCGACGGCGCTCCGCCTCGATCGTGGCGAGGCTGGCGGTCGTCGCCTCGACCCGCGCCTGCGCCTGCAACGCGTCCGAGCGGGTCGCGGCGCCCATCGTGGTGCGCTTGCCGACCAGTTCGCCGATCTGGCCGATGCTGTCCGCCTGATCTGCGGCGATCGCGTGCAGCGCGGTCGCACGCTGCAGTTCGATCAGCGCATAGGCCGTGTCGCGGATCAGCGTGTCGACCGCCAGCAGCATCTCCGCCCGGCCGACGCGGGTGCCGGCGCGCGCCGCGGCGACGTCGCTCGACACCTTGCCGAAATCGTACAGCATCTGCGACGCGCCGACCTGCGGGCGGGGGCGCCACGTACCGGTAACGCGGCTGTCGTAGCCACTGCCGACCCCGGCGCTGACCGTCGGCAGATAGCCGGCGCGGGCGGCGGCGACCTCTTCGCCGCGGGCGTTGAGCGCGCCCGCCGCCTCGATGATCGACGGGTGCCAGGCGACTGCCTCGCGCGCGGCATTTTCCAGCGTTACCGGGGCTCCGGCATCGGCGGCCATGCCGCTGCCGCAGATCCCGATTGCCAGCGCAACAATTGTCGCCCGTATCGCAAAATGACTATGGCAATAGTCCATGATGGTCCGATCCTCTTCTGTTATTCAGAAAAGGACCGGGACCTTTAATAAACAGTGTAGGGATGCTGACCTTTGTGGATATCAGCAACAATACTTTAGACGCGTTCTGGTTTGTTCAAACAACATGATTGGTTGTAATTCCATAACGGTCGTGATCTTCGGGGGAAACGACTAGGTAATCGAGCGGATCGGCGATAGCGGGCATCGCGCCGTTCATGACCGAGACCGGATGTTCGGTCGCCGGCATTGCGCCATGCTGATCGTCGGTCTGCGTCGCGAGATAATGGGTGAGCACGTTCTCGAGATCGCCCTGCCCCTCGAACAGATCGTAAGCGGCAAGGCTGATGGCCGTGCCTTCGGGAGCATGCGTCGTCGCCGCTCCGGGGGCGATGACGCCGTCGAGGGCGATGACGTCCGATTCCACGCTGCCGAAGGCCGTGATACCGGCGAGCGCGGCCGTCGCGGGCCCGTCCCCCGGCACGTCGATCGTGACGGTCAGCGTCGCGACTGACGTCGCGCCGTTCGGCTGCACCAGATGATAGGTGAAGCTGTCGACCAGATCGACCGCGGAATAGGCCAGCGTCGCGCTCGGCTGATAGCTGTAGCCGCCGGTTTCGTTGACGGTGAGCGTGCCGTACCGTCCGGTGAGGACGACCGGCGTGTCGCCGACCTCGGCAAAGCCGGTGCCGCGGTCGACGTGCAGCGCCGCGAACGGCGTGTTCGCCGTATCGTTGGCGAACAGATCGCCCTGCACCGTCTCGCGCGTCGCCAGTTCGAACCGGTCGAGCAACGTGGTCGTCGTGCCCAGCGAGACGGTGCTGCCGAAGCCGAGCACGGCGGTGCCGCTACTGACCGAATAGCTGTAGCTGCCGGCGGGCAGGTCATCGAGCACGAAAGTGGCCGTGGGGACGGCATTGCCGAGGGTGACCACCGACAGCACCGACACGTTGCGGATGACGGCGTTGCCGGCATCCCGCACGACCAGGTTGTAGGTCGGCAGCAACGCGAGATTGTCGGTGCGGGCGACGATCGTCACGTCAGCGGTCGTGTTGGCCTGCACCGTGAAGCCGCTGTTGCCGCTGCCGCCCAGCACGCCGGTGTTGTAGCTGAACGCGGTGACCGGCGGGGCGACGACCTCCACGTTGCGATAGGTGACATCGGCGATCGCTGCATCGTTCACCGCCAGCGGCGCGCCGGCGATGTCGCCGCTGCCGATCGTGATCGACAGGCTGGCGCTTTCGCGCTCGTTGTCGCTCGGATCGATCAGCGTGTAGGTGAAGACGTCGGTCCGGCCGATCGCCGCGGCATTGGCGTCGGGCGTGTAGGTGTAGCTGCCGTCGGTGTTGATGACCAACGTTCCCCAGTCGCCGTCGACGATCGTGCCATTGGCGGTGACCGCGGTGACGATGCCGTTGTGGGTGACGCTGTCGACCCGCGTCGCGGCGCTGACCACGTCGACCTCGCCGCCGGGGCCGGGATCGGTGATGACGTTGCCGCTGCCCGCCTGGGGGACGACCGACTGGATGTCGGTGAAGTCCGAATCGCGGCCGTTGACGATCAGGTCGCCGAGCACTCCGATGCCGGCAAGGCCGCCGTCGAAGGTGACGAAGGCACGGTAGCTGCCCGGCCCCAGCGTCTCCGTCGCGACCAGATTGTCGCTGAGCAGGCCGAGTTCGAGCAAGGTGCCGCCCGCCGTGCCGTTGACCGCGACCCAGTTGGTGCCGTCGAAGCGCTGCACGACGACCGAATAGCCGCCGCCCAGGCCGAGCGTGAGCAGGCCGTCATAAGTGAAGGTCGCATCGAGGCTGTGGCCCGCGGCGACGGTGAACTGGACGTTGGGGATGGCCAGCACCTGCGCCTGCAGGTTGACCAGCCCGAGTGCGACCAGCGCCACGTAATTGGCCGAGCCGGCGTTCACGTTCGTCGTCACCGGCACGATGTCGATCGAGGCGGTGTCGGTATTGCCGAACGCCTGGATATCGAACGGGGCGACCGCGGTGGCGGCGCCGGACACGTTGCCGGCGACATCGGCCTGGGTCGCCGATACGGTGGCGCCGGTGACCTGAACCGGCGAGAGCGGCACGGAGAAGCTGCCGTCGGTGGCGACCGTCGCGGTGCCGAGCAGCACGCCGCCGGCGCGCACCTCGACCCGGGCGCCGGGTTCGCCGGTGCCGGTCAGCGCGGTACCGTCGCCGCTGACCGTCAGGCCGGCGGGGGGCGGTGGTGCGGTGAGATCGGGCGCGGGCGCGTTGACGGGCGTGGAGGCGTTGCCCGCCGCATCGCGCTGCGTTGCGACCAGCACCTCGCCGTTGCGCTGCGGCGTGGCGAGCGTCACCAGATAGCTGCCGGAGCCGCCGACCACGGCGGTGCCGAGGATCGTGTTGCCCGGACCGGTGATCGTCACCGTCGCCCCGGGTTCGCCGAGGCCGGTTACCACATCGCCCTGGCCGCCGACCGTGGCCGTGGGGGTGGCGGGTGCGGTGCTGTCGGGGGCGAATGCCGGGGCGACCGGCGACGGATTGCCGGCGGGGTCGCGCTGGCTGGCGCCGAGCAGTTCGCCGTTGGTCTGCGGAACGGTCAGCAGCGCGGTGTAGCTGCCGTTGGCGGCGACGAGCCCGGTGCCGATCACCGTCCCGCCGGGGGCGGTGATGGTCACGGTTGCACCCGCCTCACCCGTGCCGGTGACGCTCGCGCCATCGGTCGAGACCGTGGCGGTCGGTGCGGCGGGGGCGGTGATGTCGGGCGCGGCGAGGCCGGTGGCGGGGGAGACGTTGCCGGCCGGATCGGTCTGCGTCACCAGCAGCGCCTGTCCGTTTGCCTGCGGCGTGGTCAGCGTGATCGTATAGCTGCCATCGGCGGCGACGAGCGCGCTGCCGAGCGCGCCGCCCGGACCGGTGACGCGGACGGTGGCGCCCGCCTCTCCGGTGCCGGTGACGGTCGTGCCGGTCGCGTCGACCCCGGCAATCGGTGCGGCGGGAGCCGTCAGGTCCGGTGCGACCGCATTGGCGGCGGGCGAGGCGTTGCCGGCGGCGTCCGCCTGGGTCGCGGTGAAGGCTTCGCCATTCACCCGCGGCGGCGCGAGCGCGATCGTGTAGCTGCCGTCCGCGGCGACCGGGGCGGTGCCGACGATCGTCCCACCCGGACCGGTCAGCGTGACCGTCGCACCGGGTTCGCCGACGCCACTGGCGCTCGTACCGTCGCTGGCGATGGCGAGGGTGGGGATAGCGGGGGCGGTGAGGTCGGGCGCGACCGCGACGACCGGGGCCGAGGCGTTGCCGCCGCCGTCGGTCTGCGTGGCGGTCAGCCGCTCGCCATCCACCTGCGGCGTCGACAGCGTCGCGCTATAGCTGCCGTCCGCAGCGACGGTGGCGACGCCGATCGGCGTGCCGGCGGGATCGAGGACCACGATGCGGGCGCCGGCCTCGCCGCGGCCGGTCACCGTCGTGCCGTCGGTGGACACGGCCGCGGTGGGCGCGAGCGGCGCGACCAGATCCGGGGCGAGGGCGGTGGCCGGGGGCGAGACGTTGCCGGCGGCATCCGCCTGGGTGACGGTCAGTGTCTCGCCATTGGTCTGCGCCGGGGTCAGCGTCGCGGCATAGGCGCCGTTGGCGGCGACGGTGGCGGTGCCGAGCGTCGCACCGCCGGGGCCGCGGATCACGACCGTCGCGCCTGCCTCGCCGGTGCCGGTCACCACGCCGCCGGTCGCGTCCAGCGTCGCGGTGGGGGCCATCGGAGCGGTCAGGTCGGGTGCGATGGCGGTCGCGGGGGGCGAGACGTCACCGTCCGCCTCCGTCTGGGTGACGCGGACAGTCTCGCCGTTGACCTGCGGGGGCGACAGCGCGACGCTGTAGCTGCCGTCGGGGTTGGCGGTGCCGGTGGCGATCACCGTACCGGTCGCATTATAGACGGTGATCGTCGCACCGCCGAGGGCCGCGCCGGCGACGGTGGCGCCGTCCGTGCCGACCGTCGCCGTGGGTGCGGCGGGGTCGGTATCGACGACCAGATCGGGTGCGGTCGCGCTGACGGCCGGCGAGACGTTGCCCGCCGCGTCGGCCTGCCGCACCGACAGCGTCTCGCCGTCGGTCTGTGCCGTCGCGAGGGTGACGGTGTAGCTGCCGTCGGCGGCGACCGTAGCGGTGCCGATCGCAACGCCGAGCGGGTTGCGCACCGTGACGGTCGCGCCGGCCTCTCCGGTGCCGGTGAGCGTCAGGCCATCCGCCGCGACGCTGGCGGTGGGCGCCGCGGGGGCGGTCAGGTCCGGCGCGGTCAGCGGGGTGGCGGGCGAGACGTTGCCGGCGGCGTCCGCCTGCGTGACGCGGAGCGCCTGGCGGTCCACCTGCGGCGTGGCGAGGGCGACGCTGTACGTGCCCTGCGCGGTGACGAGGGCGGTGCCCAGCGACGTACCGTCCGCCGCACGCACGGTGACGGTCGCGCCCGCCTCGCCCGTGCCGGACACGATAGTGCCGGTGGGATCGAGCGCGGCCGGGGGTGCCGGTGGCGCGGTGATGTCGGGCGCGGTCAGCGGCAGATTGGGGGAGAGATTGCCCGCGGCATCGGCCTGACCGACGGTGAGCGCCTCGCCATTCGCCTGTGCCGGGGTGAGCGTCGCGGTGTAGCTGCCGTTCGCGGCGACGGTCGCGTTGCCAATCGCCGCGCCGGCGGCGTTGCGCACGGTGATCGTGGCACCGGCCTCGCCGGTACCGGAGACGGTCGCGCCGTCGCCGCTGATGATCGCGGTCGGTACAGCGGGTGCGGTGATGTCCGGCGCGGTGACGCCGACACCGGGGGAGGCGTTGCCGGCGGGGTCGCGCTGCGTCACCGACAAGGTTTCGCCGTTTGCCTGTGCGGGGGTAAGGGTAACGGCATAGCTGCCGTCGGCGGCCACCGCGGCGCTGCCGATCGCGGCGCCGGCCGGGCCGGTGATCGTGACGGTCGCGCCGGGTTCGCCGGTGCCCGACACGATCGTCCCGTCGCCGTTGATCGTCGCGGTCGGCGCGGCGGGGGCGACGCGGTCGGGGGCGAGCGCGTCGGTGCTGCCCGAGACGTTGCCGGCGGGATCCGCCTGCGTCGCGCCGAGCCGCTCGCCGTTGATCTGCGCCGGGCTGATCGTGGCGGTGTAGCGGCCGTCCGCGGCGACGACGGCGGTGCCGATCGTCGCGCCGGCGGGGCTGGTGATGGTGACTGTCGCGCCGGGTTCGCCGGTGCCTGCGACCGAGGTACCGTCGTCGCCAACGCTGAGCGTCGGTGCGGCGGGCGCGGTGATGTCGGGCGCGACCGCGCTGGTCGGGGACGAGACGTTGCCGGCCGCATCGGCCAGTGTCACCGATACCGTCTCGCCATTGGCCTGCACGGGGGCGAGCGGGACGGTATAGCGGCCGTCCGCGGCGACGGTGGCGCTGCCGATGACGGTGCCGGTCGCGTCGCGGACGGTCGCGATCGTGCCGGCTTCGCCGGTGCCGGTGACGGCGGTGCCGTCCGCGGCGACCGTGGCGGCGGGGGCGGCCGGGGCGGTGATATCGGGCGCAGCGAGGCTGGTCGCGGGCGAAACGTTGCCCGCCGCATCCGCCTGGGTGACGGACAGGGTGCCGCCATTGGCCTGCGCCGTGGCGAGGACCACCGCATAGGCGCCGCCGGCAGCGACGGTGGCGGTGCCGAGGATCGTGCCGTCGGCCGCGCGCACGGTCACCACCGCGCCCGCCTCGCCGGTGCCGGTGACGATGCCGCCGGTACCGTCGAGCGTCGCGGCGGGGGCCGCGGGCGGCGTGAGATCGGGGGCGATGGCGGTCGCGGGCGGCGACACGTCGCCATCCGCCTCGGTCTGGGTGACCCGCACCGTCTCGCCGTCGATCCGCGGCGGGGTGAGCGCGACGCTGTAGCTGCCGTCGGGATTGGCGGCGCCGGTGCCGATCGCATTGCCGTTGGCGTCGTACAGCGTGATCGTCGCGCCGCCGATCGCGACGCCGGTCACCGCGGCGCCATCGGCCGCAACGCTGGCGGTGGGGGCGGGCGGATCGCTGTCGACGACGAGGTCGGGCGCGGTGGCGGTCGCCGGGGGTGAGACGTTGCCGGCGGCGTCGGCCTGACGCACGGCCAGCACCTCGCCATCGGTCTGTGCGGGCGTGAGGGTCGCGCTGTAGCTGCCGTCCGCGGCGACGTTGGCGGTCGCGATGACGGCCCCCAACGGGCTGCGCACGGTGACGGTGGCGCCGGGTTCGCCGATGCCGGCGATGCTGGAGCCATCCGCGGCCACGGTTGCGGTCGGTGCGACCGGTGCGGTGAGGTCCGGCGCGGTCAGCGGCACGCCGGGCGAGGCATTGCCGGCGGCATCGCTCTGCGTCACCGTCAGGATCTGGTTGTTCACCTGCGGGGTCGCGAGGACGACGGCATAGCCGCCCTGCGCATTGACCGTCGCGCTGCCGATCTCGACGCCGGTGGCATCGCGCACCGCGACACGTGCGCCGGGCTCGCCGGTGCCGCTGACCACCGTCCCGGTCGCATCGAGCGTCGCGAGCGGCGCCGGTGGCGCGGTGATGTCGGGCGCGGTCAGCGGCAGCGGCGGCGCGGCATTGCCGGCGGCGTCGACCTGGATCACGCGCAACGCTTCGCCATCGGCCTGCGCGGGGGTGAGCGGCGCGCTAAAGGTGCCGTCGGCGGCGACGGTCGCGCTGCCGAGCACGGTGCCGGCGGCGTCGGTGACGGTGATGCGCGCGCCGGGTTCGCCCGCGCCGGCGACGACCGTGCCGTCCGCGTTGATCGCCGCGGTCGGCTGCGCGGGGGCGGTGAGGTCCGGCGCGATCGTGCTCGCGATGCCGGAGGCGTTGCCGTCGCCATCGGTCTGGCGCGCGTCGACCCGCTCGCCATTGACCTGCGGCGTGGTCAGCGTCGCGCTGTAGCTGCCGTTGGCGGCGACGACGGCGGTGCCGATCGTCGCGCCGGCGGGATCGGTGATCGTCACGCGCGCGCCGGGCTGGCCGCTGCCGCTCACCTGCGTGCCGGTCGCGTCGATCGCGATCGTTGGCGCGGCCGGGCCGGTGATGTCGGGCGCGGCGATGGCGGTCGGCGGCGAGACGTTCCCCGCCGCATCGACCTGCGTCACGGTCAGCGCTTCGCCATCGGCCTGCGGCGGCGAGAGGGTGACGGTATAGCTGCCGTCGACGGCGACGACGGCGGTGCCGATCGGGGTGCCCGCAGGGCCGGTGACGGTGACGGTGACACGGCTGCCGGGCTCGCCGGTGCCGGTAACGACCGTGCCGTCGCCATTGATCGTCGCGACGGGCGCAGCGGGGGCGGTGATGTCGGGGGCGGTGAGGCTCGTCGCGGGCGAGGCATTGCCGGCCGTGTCGGTCTGGGTGACGGAGACGGTGCCGCCATTCGCCTGCGCGGGCGAAAGCGCGACAGTGTAGCTGCCGTCGGAGGCGACGACGGCGGTGCCGATCGGGGGGCCGGCGGTTCCGGTGACGGTGACACGGCTGCCGGGCTCGCCGGTGCCGGTGACGACGGTGCCGTCGCCGTTGATCGTCGCCAGTGGCGCGGCGGGGGCAGTGATGTCGGGGGCGTTGAGGCTCGTTGCGGGCGAGGCGTTGCCAGCCGCGTCCGTCTGGACAATCGAGACGGTGCCGCCATTCGCCTGTGCGGGCGAAAGCGCGACGGTGTAGCTGCCGTCGGCTGCGACAACGGCAGTGCCGATCGGGGTGCCGGCGGGGCCGGTGACGGTGACACGGCCGCCGGGCTCGCCGGTGCCGGTAACGACCGTGCCGTCGCCGTTGATCGTTGCGACGGGCGCAGCGGGGGCGGTGATGTCGGGCGCGGTGACGCTGGTGGCGGGCGAGGCGTTGCCAGCTGCGTCTGTCTGCGTGACGGAGACGGTGCCGCCATTCGCCTGCGCGGGCGAAAGCGTGATGGTGTAGCTGCCGTCGGCGGCGACCACGGTGGTGCCGATCGGAGTGCCGGCGGGGCCGATGACGGTGACACGGCTGCCGGGCTCGCCGGTGCCGGTGACGACGGTGCCGTCGCCGTTGATCGTTGCCAGTGGCGCGGCGGGGGCGGTGATGTCGGGGGCGGTGAGACTGGTCGCGGGCGAGGCGTTGCCGGCCGCGTCGGTCTGGGTGACGGAGACGGCGCCGCCATTCGCCTGCGCGGGTGAGAGGGTGACGGTATAGCTGCCGTCCGGCCGCACGGTGGCGGTGCCGATCGGGGTGCCGGCGGGGCCGGTGACGGTAACACGGCTGCCGGGCTCGCCGGTGCCGGTGACGACCGTGCCGTCGCCGCTGATCGTCGCGACCGGCGCGGCGGGGGCGGTGATGTCGGGCGCCGCCGTGCTGGTGGCGGGAGACACGTTGCCCGCAGCATCGGTCTGGGCGACCGACAGGGTGCCGCCATTGGCCTGCGGCGTCGACAGCGTCACCGTATAGGTGCCGTCCGCGCCGACGAGGCCGGTGCCGATCACGGCGCCGGACACGTCGCGGATCGTGACGGTCGCACCTGCCTCGCCGCGGCCGGTGACCGTCGTGCCGGTCGCATCGATCGCGGCGGTGGGCGCGGCGGGGGCGGTGATGTCGGGCGCCTGGACCGGCGTTGCCGGCGAGACGTTGCCGGCGGGATCGGCCTGCGTGATCGTCAGCCGCTCGCCATTGACCTGCGGCGGCGCGACGGTGGCCGTATAGCTACCGTCTGCCGCGACCACCGCGGTGCCGATCACGGCGCCGGCGGCGTTGCGGATCGACACGGTCGCGCCCGCTTCGCCGCGGCCGACGACCGCGGCGCCGTCGCCACGGACGGCGCCGGTCGGCGCGGCGGGCGGATCGCGATCCGGTGCGGGGGTGCCGGGATCGGGTTCCTGCCCGCCGCTCGGCCGGGCGTCATCGTCCCCGCCGCTGCCGCTCGCGATCGCGGCGATGCCGGCGGCGGCAGCGAGACCGCCGAGCAGCGCGGGAATGGCGAGCGACGATCCGCCGCTGCCGCCGTGCGCCGCGAGCAGGTCGTCGAGGTCCTGGATCAGCGAGAAGCGCGGCGTGCCGGCGCCCGGCTTCGCCAGCCACAGGCTGCCGTCATTCTCGCGCAGGACGAGATCGTTGGGGATGGTGGCATTGGGCGGATAGAAATCGACGATGCGGATGGTCTCGCCATCGACCAGCCGGATGATGAGATCGTCGCCCTGCTGTTCGAAGCCCGCCACCTGCGCACGGGTGATGTCGAGGCGGACGATGCTGGGGGCATCGAGATCGATCGCGGCGCCGGCCACTTCGGTGATCGCACCGGTCGCCTTCGAGATCACTTCCACGTTCATCACCGTCTCCCTTTGGGGGACCGGCACCCGTGTCGTTACGCGACTCGGGAAGGGTGCGGGTCCGTCACGACCATGAACCGCCCCGCCCCCGCCTGGCTGCCTGGATTCCGGTTCCGGAACCAATTCCCGTTGCCGCGACGGCGTCCGCCCCTAGCCTGACACCCATGGATCAAGAGGCCGAATATCTGCGACGGCGCGAATTGCGGGAACTGCGCATGGCCCGCCGCGCGCGCTGCCCGCGGGCGAAGGGCGTCCATCGCCACCTCGCCAGCGTCTATGCCAGCCGGAGGGCGGCGATCGACCCGCATGCGCCCGGCCGCCCATCGCGCTGGGCGGCATTCGTCGCGCTGCTCCGGACCGTCTGGAGCGGCGGGCAGGCGGCGCGGCACGACGCAGGCGCGCATTCGGCCGACAGGGTCGATCCGGCCTGATCCCGATTTCGGATTTCCGGCGGATGATTGCCGTTTGACGTCATGGTCGCCGCGATGGCAGGGAGCGTTCGGGTTCGCGCGAAGCGGAGCGAAAGTTCGAACATGGCGACTGATAATGCGGCACGCCTCGCCGAGGCGCGCGACCTGGTAGAGCGGGCGATCCGGCTGGTCGTGGCGGCGGACGAGACGCTCGCCGCGGCGGAACTGGAGCAGGCGCTCCACACGATCCACGATCGTGCCGCGCAGGCGGCCCGCCTCAGTTCAGGCTCGGTACCCGGGCGGCCATCTGCGATTCAATGACGGCGCGGCAGGTGTCCGCCATCATGCGGAAACCGGTCTCGGTCAGCGTCGCCGTCCCGTCGCGCACCGCCACGAGATCGCGCTGAACGAAGACGTCGGTCCAGCGTCGCGCGACCGCGGGCGCGGCGGGCGTCGCCTGGACGAGGTCGGCGAGCGACAGCGCATGGCCATCGGCGACGAAGAGCGCCAGCAGCATGTCGAGCGACGGGCAATGGACGAATTCGGGCGGCATCGCCCTTTGCATCGCCCGGCGCGCAGCGATCAGGCCGAGTGCGGCGCCGTGCAGCTGTTGCAGCATGACGGGGGATCGCATCGCGATCGTTTTCGCCCAGAATTCGACCAAGCGCTCGTCCGACACGGCTGTTCCTCGACCCGATCTGCCCTGCAAACGCAGTCTGGGTAATTTGGTTTAACAAAAAATGTTCAGCTAATTCATTTTGTTGGTCTTGTCCCTGCCGCAATGGCGGTGCGACGCGCGGTTCCGAAAGCCGATACGGCGATCCCGTTCATGGTCCGGACGGGCGAAATCTGCGAAAGGGCAGCGTGCAGCTGGTGCCGGCGCGATGGCGCGCGGCGATGATGGGATAGAGATGACGAGGATGATCGACCGGCGCGGCCTGCTGCGCGATGGGGCGCTGGCCGGGGGCGGCATGGCGATGGGGCTGCCCGCCCCCGCATGGGCGCAGGGCGTGTCGCAGGGGACGTCGCAGGGCCTCGCCGATGCGCTGCCGGTGGTGTCGGGCGAGGCGATCACGCTGCGGATCGCGCGCGAGACGATGCGGATCGACGGGAAGCCGTCGCGCGCGATCGGCATCAACGGCAGCGCGCCGGGGCCGCTGATCCGCCTGCGCGAGGGTCAGGATGTCGCGATCCGCGTCGTCAACGCGCTCGATTCCGACACGTCGCTGCACTGGCACGGCCTGCTCGTGCCGTTCCAGTATGACGGGGTGCCGGGCGTGTCCTTCCCCGGCATCCGTGCCGGCGAGGCGTTCACCTATCGCTTCACGGTGCGGCAGAGCGGCACCTATTGGTATCACAGCCATTCGGGCGGACAGGAGCAGGAGGGGCTGTACGGGCCGATCGTGATCGACCCCGCGGCGGCGGACCCGGTGCCGTTCGACCGCGAGCATATCGTGATGCTGTCCGATCACAGCCCGGCGAGCCCGGCGGCGATCTTTCGCCGGATGAAGCTGCAACCGGGCTATTACAATTACCAGCGGCAGACGCTGGGCGGGCTGATCGCGGGCAAGGACCAGCGCGCCGGCGAGCGGCTGGACTGGGGCCGGATGCGGATGGACCCGGCGGACATCGCCGACGGCACCGGTGCGACCTACACCTATCTGGTCAACGGCCGCGGGCCGGCGGACAATTGGACGGCGCTGTTCCGGCCCGGCGAGCGGGTGCGGCTGCGCATCGTCAACGCCGCGGCGATGACGACGTTCAACGTGCGGATCCCCGGGCTCGCGATGACCGTCGTCGCCGCCGACGGACTGGCGGTGCGGCCGGTCGCGGTCGACGAATTCCAGATCGGCGTGGCCGAAACCTATGACGTGATCGTCGCGCCTGCCGAAGCGCGCGCCTATACGCTGGTCGGCGAAAGCGTCGACCGGTCCGGCATGGCGCGTGCGACGCTGGCGCCGCAAGGCGGCATGGCCGCCGCGGTGCCGCCGCTGCGTCCGCGGCCGCTGGCGACGATGGCCGACATGGGAATGGGTGGGGGAATGGCCGGGGGAATGGCCGGGATGCCCGGCATGGATCACGGCGGGATGGCTGGGATGGACCATGGCGGGATGGCCAGCTTGGACCATGGCGCGATGCCCGGCATGGATCATGGCGCTACGGATCATAGCGCGATGGATCACGGATCGATGGCGATGCGTGATTTCGCGGTGGCGCCGCAGGTCAAAAAGGGAGCGGGGGTGCAGACCATCTCTCCCATGCCGGTCGACCGGACCGGTTATCCGGGGCAGGGGCTGGAAGACGTCGGCCATCGCGTGCTGACCTATCGCGACCTGATCGCGCTGAGCCGCAACCCAGACGTGCGGGCGCCGGGGCGGCAGTTCGACGTGCATCTGACCGGCAACATGGAACGGTTCATGTGGTCGTTCGACGGGGTCAAGATGTCGGACACGCACGTCCCCTTCGCCTTCACCGAGGGCGAGCGGGTGCGGGTGCGCCTCGTCAACGATACGATGATGGCGCACCCGATCCACCTGCACGGCCATTATTTCGAGCTGGTCACCGGCCATGGCGCCTATGCGCCGCGCAAGCATACCGTGATCGTCCAGCCGGGCGGCATCGTCAGTTTCGACCTGACCGCGGATGCGGTGGGCGACTGGGCGTTCCACTGCCACATGCTCTACCACATGCTGGCGGGGATGATGCGTGTGGTGAGCGTGCGTCCGCGCGGAGAGGCGGCATGAGCGCGCTGCTGGGTGCGCTGCTCCTCGCCGGCGGGGCGCAGGATCACAGCATGCACAGCATGCCGGGCATGACGATGCCGATGCCGGCGGCGAAACCCGCCGTCCGCGCCAGGGCGAAACCGGTGCCGAAACCCGCGCCCCGACCAGCGGCGCGCCGACCCGCGAAACCGGCCGCGCGCGCCGCTCCGCCACAGCCGCAGGCGGAGCCGGCGATGGACCATTCGACCATGGACCATTCACAAATGGACCATTCGACCATGGATCATGCGACGATGGATCACGGCGCGATGGCCGGGCCCGCGGAAAAGCTGGGGACGGACCTGCCGCCCGGTGATGCAGCCGCACCGCCACCGCCCTTGCCGCATTATGCCGACCGGATCTGGGACCCGGCGGCGATGGCGCGGGGCCGGGCGATCATGATGGGGCCGGACGGCGGCGGGCAGCGGTTCGCGCAGGTGATGGTCAACATCGCCGAATATGGCATCCGCAACGGCCGCGACGGCTATCGTTGGGATGGCGAGGCGTGGATCGGCGGCGACATCGACCGGCTCGTGCTGAAGAGCGAAGGGGAGGGCGATGTCGGCGGCGGGCTGGAGGCGGCGGAGGTCCGCGCGCTCTACAGCCATGCGATCGGGCCGTATTTCAATCTGCAGGCCGGTGTGCGGCAGGACATCCGGCCGACGCCCGCGCGGACCTTCGCGACGATCGGGGTCGCCGGCCTCGCGCCCTATTGGTTCGAGGTGGAGGCCGCGGCGTTCGTCTCGACCCGGGGCGAGCTGCTGGGCCGGGTCGAGGCCTATTACGACCAGCGGCTGACGCAGCGGCTGATCCTGCAACCGCGTGCCGAATTCAACCTGTCGGCGGGCGATACGCGGCGGATCGGGCTGGGCAGCGGCGTCACGTCGGCCGATCTGGGCATGCGGCTGCGCTACGAGGTGCGGCGCGAGTTCGCGCCCTACGTGGGGCTGAGCTGGGAACGTGCGCTCGGCGGCACCGCCCGGATCGCCCGCGCGAGCGGCCGCGATCCGGGCGGGGCGGCGCTGGTGCTGGGGATCCGGACCTGGTTCTGACCGGTCAACCGATCCGATACCAGATTGCGCGGTTGGCGAAGAGGTCGGCGGCGGCGATGCTGCCGTCGGCGAAGCGGATCGTCGCCTCCGGCACTGCCGTGCCGCGGACGAGGGCCGCGACCGTCAGCACCGTGCCGCCGGTGCTGCGGGTGAAGGCGAGAATGCGGTCGCTGCCGTCGACCGCGACCGGCTGGTAATCGCCGTCCGCGAACACGGCAGGATGCGCCCGGCGCAGCGCGAGCAGGTCGGCAATCAGGCGGAACTTGGCGGGCGCGTCGTCGTCGTCGAACAGGGCTGCGCGTGCGGGGTAATCGACGGCACGGCGGTTGTCGGGATCGACGAGGCTGAGGTCGGCGAGTTCGGTGCCCTGATACAAGTCGGGCACGCCGGGGGCAGTGTAGCGGAGCAGCGTCTGGACCAATGTGTTCGCTTCCGCCGCAGGCGCAATCTCGGCGACGAAGGCGGTGACCTCCGCGACGAACCGCGGGTCGGACAGATAGCTGTCGACCAGCGCCGCGGCGGCGGCTTCATAGGCTTCGTCCGGCGCTTCCCATGACGAGCGCAACTTGCCTTCGCGCAACGCCTTTTGCTGCCATGCCTTGAGGCGGTCGGCGAAATCGTCGGACGGGCCGGCGTCGGGCCAGGCGCCGACGATGGTCTGGAGCAGCATGTAGCGGTCGCCGCCGTCGACGTCGTGGTTCCACGCGAAGGACATCGCCTCCCACGCCTCGACGCGGTTGCGCCATGCGTCGGGGATCGTGCTGAGGACCGCGAGCCGGGCGCGGACGTCCTCCCCGCGCTTGTGGTCGTGGGTGGCGGTGGTCAGCATCGCGCGCGGCACGTCGCGCACACGATCGGCCATCAGCGCATGGAATTCGTCGATGCCGATACCGAGAACGTTGGCGTCGAAGCCGACGTCGTTGCGCGAGAGCAGCCGGCCGGAGCGGTAGAAAGCGGTGTCCTCGACCGACTTGGCGGCGATCGGTGCGGACAGCTGCTGGAAGCGGCGGACGGCGTCGGCGGCATCGCCCGGCGTTCCGTCCGGCCCCTCGCCCGCCAGCCAGCCGAGGATGCGATCGACGACATGCGCCTCGCCGGGCGGGATCAGCCACGACACGCGCTCGCGCACCAGCCCGCGAATCTGCGCATCCTGCGCCGCGTCGGCGTCGCCGGTGCCATAGGTGCGATAGACCGGGAAGACCCACAGCAGCCGTTCGATCGCGCGGCGGAGCATCGCCGCGGTGACGGCCTCGTCGGTGTTGAGCGCGACGAACGCGGCGACGCAGGCGTCGAGCTGGCCGGCGAACTGCCACGCCAGCAGGTCCTGCCTTGCCTCGAACTCTTCCGCCTCGAAGCCTTGGTAGCGGCCGCTGACGTCCTGCCACAATTCCTCGAGCGGCAGCGCGCCGAGCGGGTCGTGGATCAGCAGCGCCGCCTGCTCCATGAAGTCATAGCCGCTGGTGCCGTCGACGCCCCAGCCGACCGGCTGGCCTTCGCCCGCGCCGAGGATCTTCTCGATCACGATCCACGCATCGGGGCCGAGGCGTTCGCGCAGGGTGCGGCAATAGCCGATCGGGTCGGTCAGGCCGTCGACATGGTCGACGCGGACGCCCTGGATCAGCCCTTCCTCGTACAGCCGGACATACAGCGCGTGCGTCGCCTCGAACACCGCCGGATCCTCGATGCGGATGCCGGCGAGGTCGTTGACGGTGAAGAAGCGGCGCCAGTTGAGTTCGTCGTTGGCGACGCGCCAGCTGGCGAGGCGGTAATGCTGCCGGTCGAGCACGGTGGCGAGGTCGCCGTCGCGACCGTCGGCACGGAGCGGGAAGCGATGCTCGCCATAGGCGACGACCTCGTCGCCCTCGATCGCGAGGTCGCCGTTGGCGAGCGCGGCGGGAAGGGTGTCGCCGAGCACCGGCAGGACGAGGCGGCGCGACCAGTCGATGTCGAAGAAGCAGGCGTAGGCGCTGTCCTGCCCCTTCGCCAGCACGTCGTTCCACCAGGCGTTGCCGCCGCCGGCGACGCCCATATGGTTGGGGACGATGTCGATGACGACGCCCATGCCGCGGGCGTGGAGCGCGGCGACGAGGCTGCGAAACCCCTCTTCGCCACCGAGTTCGGGGTTGATCCGCGTCGGGTCGATCACGTCATAGCCGTGCGTCGATCCCGCCGCGGCGACGGTGATCGGCGAGGCGTAGAGGTGGCTGATGCCGAGCCGGTCGAGATACGGCACCTGCGCCTCCGCATCGGCGAAGGTGAAGCCCTTGTGGAATTGCATACGATAGGTCGCGCGCGGGATGGTCTGGATCGTCATGCGGGGGTCTTTGCTGAAAGAAGGGCGGTGCGGCGTGCGACCTCGGGCCGGGCGAGCAGGCCGGCGGTGGTATCAGGCATGCGGCGGCGCCAGTTGGGGTGTTCGTCGGTGGTGCCGGGCAGGTTGGGCTGTTCCTCGATCCCGACCAGATCCTCGAGCGGCACGATGGTGATCGGGCAGGGTGCCTGCGCGGTGAAGGCGATGGCCGCATCCACCGCGGGGGCGGTATCGTGCGGGACGGGACCGGTGGCGACGCCGGCCGCCGCGCACGCGGTCCACAGCGCCTTCTTCTCGCCGATGCGGCGCAGGCGGTCGGCGGGTTCGTCGTTCCCCGACCGCTTCAGTTTGTGGTTCCAGGTGATGTCGCGCCCGGTCCACCAGCCTGCCAGCGTCGCGGTGTCGTGCGTGCCGGTCATCGCGACGGCCTGCGCGTCCCAGCCGGACGACGGCGTGAAGCCGCTGGCATCGCGCTCGAAGGGGAGGACGCGCATGCCGAGCATGCCCTTTGCCGCCATCGTGTCGCGGAAGCCGGGTGGCACGGTGCCGAGGTCCTCGCCGATCACGATCGCATTCGCCCGGTGCGATTCGAGCGCGAGGATGCGGAGCAGGTCGTCGAACGGCATCGCCAGATAGGCGCCGTCGCTGGCCCTGCCGCCGTCGGGGATTACCCACAGCCGCTTGAGGCCGAGCGCGTGATCGATCCGCAAGCCCCCGGCATGGCAGAGCGCGGCGCGGACAGTGCGGATGAACGCGTCGAACCCGGTGCGGCGCAGCGCGAACGGCGACAGCGCGGTGATCCCCCAATTCTGCCCCTGCGGCCCGAGCGGATCGGGCGGCGCGCCGATCGACAGGCCGGTGAGCAGGTCGCCGCGACGGCTCCACGCATGGCTGCCGCCCGCGTCCATGCCGACGGCGAGGTCGGCGATCAGGCCGATCCGCATGCCTGCGTCGCGCGCGGCGGCCTGCGCACGGGCGAGGCTGGTCTCGGCAAGCCATTGGAGGAAAGCGTAGAAATCGACGTCCCGCGTATGGTCGGCGACGAAGCGGTCGACCTGCGGGCCGGCGGGGTCGTGGAACGCATCCGGCCAGTCCTGCCAGCCGTGCGTGCCGAAATGCGCGTGGAGCGCATCGTAGCGGGCGTGTTCGTTCCAGTCCTGCCGCCGGGCGCGCTCTGCGGTAAAGCGGGTGAGCAGGCCGGCGGGGGCGGTGTCGAACGCGTGGCGGAGATGCGCGAGCCGCGCCGGAAGGGCGTGCTGCCAGTCGATCAGGGCGTCGCCGTCCTGTGCCGGGGGCGGCGCGCCGGCGAGGGAGGGGGCGGTGAGCAGGGCGTGGTGGAAGAGGCGGCTCGACGGGGCATAGGGGCTGAAGCGGTCGGCGTCGGTCGGGAACAGCGCGTGGGTCGGGCTGATCGCGAGCGCGTCCGCGCCGGCCTGCGCAAAGGCGCGGGCGGCTTCGGCGAGCGTGCCGAGGTCGCCATAGGGGGTGGCGGTGCCGCCGCGAAGGGCGGGAATCTGCACCGCAGGTCCCCAGCTGTGGCCGGGCGGCGGCGCGACGCACCGGGGTGGCGCGACGGCGAGGGTGATCGCGGCGTCGCCGGTTTCGAGGCGGTGGTAGCCGGGGATGGCGATCGCGGGGATCGTGCCGTCTGCGGCAATGGTGACGGCGGTGCGCATGCCGTCTTCGAGGATCAGCGTCGCATGGCCGGGCGTCGCGGCGGTGGCGACCGGTTTGCCGGTATCGGCAGTGACGAAGGAGATACCGTCGGTGCGCGTGTCGAGCGTGTCGAGGATCGCGCGGAGGGTGTCGTCGGCGACCGTGTGCCGGTTGCCGTCGGCGTCCTCCCACTCGATCTGGAGACCGGCGGCGGCGGCGTCGCTGGCGAGGTCGGTCATCGGCGTTGCGCCTGGCTATGCGGTTTCGCAGAGGCGCGGGCGGCGGCGTGTGCCGTGCGTGTCCGCCGCGCAGCGAAGAAGGTCTGTTCACGCGGAGACGCGGAGACGCGGAGAGAAGAGGAGGGCTTCGATGGCCGCGTATCCCCTCCGCGTCTCTGCGTCTCCGCGTGAATCAACCTTCTGGAAGGGCTGCCGCCAGCCCCCGTCGCAGCGCCGTCGCGCCTCATCGTGCGATCCACGCCGCGAAGCGTTCGCCTTCGGCGTGGAGCAATTCGCCCTCACCCTGCGGCAGGGGCGCGGGATCATAGGACAGGTCCAGCGCGATCGTCAGGATGCTGCCGTCGCCGAGCCGCCAGCGGGCGGTGACGGCGGCGTCGCCAGTGGCGTCTGCACCGAGCGACGTTGCGCCTGACAGGTGCGGGACGATCGCGGACTGGCGCAGCGCGATGAGATCGCGGATCAGGTCGCGCCAGCCGGTCGCATCCGGGCCCGGCTCCGGACGGGAGCGATCGAACGTCTCCACCGCATTGGGATCGGGGATGCGTTCGCGGGCCGCCGGATCGGCGAAGGTGTCGAACTTGGCGAATTCCTTGCGGCGGCCTTCGCGCACCGCATCTGCCAGTTCGTCGTGGAAATCGGTGAAGAACAGGAACGGCGTCTCGCTGCCCTGTTCGTCGCCCATGAACAGCAGCGGGATCTGCGGGCCGAGTAGCAGCAGCGCGGTCGCCGCGCGCAGGCGGGCGGTGTCGGTGAGCAGGGTCAGCCGCTCGCCCAGGGCGCGGTTGCCGACCTGATCGTGGTTCTGGAGGAACGACACGAAGCGCGTCGGCGACAGGTGCGCGCTGGGACGTCCCCGCGGTTTGCCGTCATGGTTGGGCGAGCCCTCGCCCTGATAGATGAACCCCTCCGACAGGCAGCGGGCGAGGCGATCCGCGGGCCGGTCGGCGAAGTCGGCATAATAAGCGTTCGTCTCGCCGGTCAGCAGGACATGGAGGACGTTGTGGAAATCGTCGTTCCACTGCGCGTCATAGCCGCCCGTCCGCAGACGATCCGCGTCATTCTCCTCGTTCTCGAGGACGAGGTGGATGTGGCGATCGGGAAAGGCCGCCCGGATCTCGGTGGCCATCGCGTCGAGGAAACCGGGGTTGGCGATCGCGTGGACCGCGTCGAAGCGCAGCCCGTCGATGCGATAGTCGCCGAGCCACATCAGCGCATTGTCGACGAAGAAGCGATGGACCGCCTCGCGTTCCACCGCGACTGCGCCGCCCCATGGCGTATCGACCCCCGCATCAAAGAAGTCGGACGCATAGGCGCCGAGGTAATTTCCGTCGGGACCGAAATGATTGTAGACCACGTCGAGGAACACCGACACGCCGAACGCATGCGCCTCGTCGACCAGCGCCCTAAGGTCGGCGGGGGCGCCATAGGCTTCGGCCGGGGCATAGGGCAGGACGCCGTCATAGCCCCAGTTGCGCGTTCCCCCGAACGCGCCGACCGGCATCAGTTCGATCGCGGTGAAGCCCAGCGCGGCGAGCGTCGGGATCTGGTCCATCACGCCGCGGAACCCCCCGAGCACGCCGGGGTGCAGCTCGATCAGCACCGTTTCCTCCCACGGCCGGCCGCGCCAGTCGGCGGTGGTCCAGGGGTAAGCAGGATCGATCACGAGGCTCCAGCCATGGACGCCGCCCGATTGCGCGCGGCTTGCCGGATCGGGCACGGCGAGGTCGCCGCAGCGGAAGCGATAGCGCGTGCCGGCGAGGGCGGCGGTGGTGGCGACGAACCAGCCGTCCGCCTCCATATCCATCGCGACCGCGTCGCCGCCGTCGACCTCCAGCGTCACCGCATCGCGATCGGGAGCCCAGAGTGCAAAGCGGGTGCGGCCGTCGTCGAGCGGTTCGGCTCCCCAGCGCCGGCTCACGCCGCCGGCTCCTCGACGCCGGCGGTCCAGGTCAGCAGCACCGCACCCTGCGGCGACACCTCGTAGCTGTCCTCGATCGCGATCTCGCCCTGATCGGGTCGGGCGCTGTCGATCAGCACCGTCCGCTGGCTGTGCGGCGGCGGCAGGTAAAAGGTGACCGGATCCTCCGACCCGTTGACGAGCAGCGACACCGCCTCGATCTCGCCCGCGTCGGTGCGCGTCGCGCGCCGCATCATCAGCGCGCGGCCTTCGGGGTTCTGCCAGTCCTCCGGCGACAATTGCTCGCCGCGTTCGTCCCACCATTCGATGTCGTTGATGCCGTGGCCAGGCGAATCCTGCCCGTAGAGGAAGGTGGCGGCGCGCAGCACCGGATAGCGGCGCCGCAGGTCGGCGAGGCGGGCGACATAGTCGATCTGGGTCTGCCCCTCCGGCGTCGCCGCCGCCGTCCAGTCGAGCCAGCTGATCTCATTGTCCTGGCAATAGGCGTTGTTGTTGCCCTGCTGCGTCCGGCCGAATTCGTCGCCCGCGACCAGCATCGGCGTGCCGAGCGAGGCGAGCAGGGTGGTCAGCATCGAACGTTGCACGCGGCCGCGCGCGTCGTTGATCGCGGGATCGTCGGTCGGTCCCTCGACCCCCCAGTTGCGCGAATGGTTGTTGTCGTGACCGTCGCGATTGTCCTCGCCGTTCGCCTCGTTGTGGCGCTCCTCGTACATCACCGTATCGGCAAGCGTGAAGCCGTCATGCGCGGAGATCAGGTTGACGCTCGCCCACGGCCGCCGCGCGCGGCGATCGAACAGGTCGCCCGAGCCCGACAGGCGTGCCGCGAGATCGCCACGCTGCCCCGGCTCACCGCGCCAGAACTGGCGGACGGTGTCGCGATATTTGTCGTTCCACTCGGCGAAACCGGGCGGGAAATTGCCGAGCTGATAGCCGCCCGGCCCGACGTCCCACGGTTCCGCCATCAGCTTGAGCCGGCCGAGGACCGGATCCTGCCGCACCACGTCGAAGAAGGCCGCGCCGGGATCGAAGCCATCGTCCTCGCGCCCGAGTGTCAGGCCGAGGTCGAAGCGGAAGCCGTCGATGCCGAAGCTCGTCGCCCAGTAGCGCAGCGAATCGGCGACCATCTGGACGACGCGGGCGTTGCTGAGGTTGAGCGTGTTGCCGGTGCCGGTGTCGTTGATCGAATAGCGGGGCTGGTCCTTGACGAGGCGATAGTAGCTCGCATTGTCGAGCCCGCGCCATGACAGCGTCGGGCCCTTTTCCGACCCTTCGCAGGTGTGGTTGTAGACGACGTCGAGGATTACCTCGATCCCCGCCTTGTGCAGGCGGTGGACGGCGCGACGCAGTTCGTCCTGGCTGTCGGTGGACATATAGGCCTGTTCGGGTGCGAAGAAGCCGAGCGTGTTATAGCCCCAATAGTTCTTCAGCCCCTTTTCCTGCAGGAACCGGTCCTGCGTGAAGCTGTGGATCGGCAGCAGTTCGAGGGCGGTGACGCCGATCCGCTTCAGATGCGCGATCACCGCCGGGTGGCCGAGCCCGGCATAGGTACCGCGCTCGCGCGGCGGCACCAGCTCCATCAGCTTGGTCAGGCCCTTGACGTGCGCCTCGTAGACGACCGTTTCGGACCAGCGGGTGTTGGGCCGCGTGTCGCGCGACCAGTCCCAATGGTCGTCCACAACGACCGCCTTGGGCATGGCGGGCGCGCTATCGCGCTTGTCGAACGACAGATCCTCGCGCGCATGGCCGACCTTGTAGCCGTGCAGCGCGTCGGTCCATTTGATCTGGCCGTGCAGCTTGCGGGCATAGGGGTCGAGCAGCAACTTGTTGGGGTTGAAGCGGTGGCCGTTCTCCGGCTCGTAGCGGCCGTGCGCACGATAGCCGTAGAGCAGGCCGGGGGCGGCGTCGGGCAGGTAGCCGTGCCACACCTCGTCGGTGCATTCGGGCAGGCGGATGCGCTGCGTCTCGCGCTTGCCGGATGGATCGAACAGGCACAGGTCGATCGCGTCGGCATTGGCCGAGAAGACCGCGAAATTGACGCCCATCCCGTCGAACGTGGCGCCGAGCGGATAGGGCGAGCCCGGCTCGAGCCGGTCGGGCAATGCGTGCACGTCAGGGACCCCCAAGTTGGTTTTGCCGCGCATGAACGCAGGTGCAGCATGGAAGGTCCCGATGCGGAACGGACGGTATCAAAGAACCGCAACGCGCCGGAGGCCTGACCTCCGGCGGTGCGATCGTCAGCGCTTGGCAAAGGGGTCGAGGCCAGCGGCGCGCCATTCCGCCAACCGCTTGCAGGTCCGAACCGGGATGCGGCTGCCGGTGACGTTATCGACAAGGCATACGCGGGGATTGCTGGTCGCATCGGCTGCCTTGGGGGCGGGTTGCGGCGTCGCCGTTTCAGTAGCGGCAGGGACACCGGAGGCAAGGACGGCGGCGGCAATAATGGTGATGAGCATGACGTGTCTCCCGGACAGAGCAGCCTCAATCGGTTGCACGTGTATCACTGCATTATGCATGCCAGACACCTTCTTCCGGGTGAGCCCGTTGATCGAAGCATGAATCGGGTCGGGGTTTCGCCATGATCTGGCGCGATCCGCCGATTATCAGCGCGCCGGTTTGCTCGGGAAGCGCGAACCCATCGCGCAGAATCGCCAGGGGGTGTCGATCGCACGGGTGATGCCGATGCGGGGGCCGGCGTGGATCGGGGGTGCGGCAGGCGCAGGATGAATCGCGAACGGGGCGCGGTCGAGCGGCGCGTGGTCGAGCGTGCGGTCGATGGCCAGCGCCTGGCAGAGCCGGCCTGGTCCCGCGCAGAGCAGGCGCGGATCGGCGAGGCCGCGTCTGGCGATCATCGTGGCGAGCCCGTGGGTGGGTTCGATCGCACGGATCAGCACCGCGTTGCCCGGGCGGCAGACGATGTTGAAGCACCAGTGGATGCCGTAGCTGCGATAGACATAGGCGTGGCCCGCCGGCCCGAACATCGCGGCGTTGCGCGGCGTCGGACCGCGAACGCTGTGCGAGGCGGGGTCGTCGGGCGCATAGGCCTCGGTTTCGACGACGATGCCGCCGATGCCGTCGACCAGCAGCGTCGCACCGATCAAGTCGCGGGCGACGGCGACGACGTCGCGATCGAAGTAGCGGGCGGGCAGCATGACAGGTCTACCGGCGCGCGCCGCGATGGTTCCCGCGGTTCAGCCGTTCCAGCCGTGATCGCCGGCCCAGGCGGCGAACAGGTCGATCCACGGCACCGGGCGACCGTCGCGATGCGCCGCGGGCGGGCCATGGCCGCCACGTTCGAAGATCATCAATTCGCTCGGCACCTTTGCCGCCTGCAACGCCTGCCACATCAGGATCGCGTTGCGCGGCGGCACGACCGGATCGTCGGCATTGGTCGCGACGAAGGTCGGCGGCATGGCGGGGGGCAGGTCGACCTCGGCCGAATAGCGCCGCTGCCATTCGGGATCGGCGGCATGCGCGCCGAGCAGTTCGCGCCGCGACTGCGCATGGACGCCATCGTCGCCCATCGTCACCACCGGAAAGAACAGGCCGGCGACATCGGGTCGCGCCGACAGCCGGTCGACGGCGTCGACCGGATCGTAGACGCGGGTCGCTGCCCGCGCGGCGAGGCGGGCGGCGACATGACCGCCGGCGGAAAAGCCGGCGACGGCGACACGGGCCGGGTCGATCGGCCATCTGTTGCCCGCGCCGGCGCGGATCACACGCATCGCGCGCTGCGCATCCTGCAGGGCGACGTCGGGCCCCGCAGCCCAGCCGTCGTGCGGCAGGCGATAGAGCATCTCGAACGCGGTCACCCCGCGCGCGGCGAAGTCGCGGGCGATGCCGCCGCCGGTCCGCCCGACCGCGACGCGGGCATAGCCGCCGCCCGGGCAGATCAGCACCGCGGCGCCATTGGGCTTCGCGGGGCGCACGACGGTGAGCATCGGCGTCGCGACATGCGGCCAGGCGATGTCGTCCGCGCCGCCGGTGGGCGACCGCTTCACCCATTGGTCGGCGATCGCACGTCCCTCGCCGCCCGGCGCCGCGCCCGGCCATAGCGGAAAGCGCACGGCCGGGGTCTGCGCATGGGCAGGGAGCGGCAGCAGCGCGGCGAGCCCGCCGGCGATCAGGGTACGGCGATCGGCCATCTCAATTCCCGTCGGGTCGGGTCGCGTCGCGGGTGACGCTGGGGGCGAGGCGGAACGTCGCCGGATCGGGCGGGCGCCGCGCGTCGAACGGCGAGAGGCCGGGCCGCAGATGCGCACCGGCCGGCAGCGCGGCGAGGCCCTGCGCGATGCTGCGCGCCAGCACCCAGGCGCCGTAATTGTCGTGGTGCGTCGCGTCCTTGCCGCCGTCGTTGAACGCCAGCGGCGCGCGTGCCGGCCCCAGCGCTTCGTAGAAGGCGATGCTCGCGGCGTTCAGGTCGATCACCGGCACCGTCTCGGATGCACCGACCGCCTTCACCGCCGCGGCATAGTCGGCGAGCGTCGGCTTGATCCGGTCGCCTTCCCACGTCCGTCGTTCGGGCGAGGTGACCAGGATCGGCGTCACCCCACGGCGGCGGAATTCGGCGATCCAGGTGCGCAGATAGTCGCGATAGGTGGTCGCCGCGTCGGCATAGGTCTGCGGCCATTGGGTCTTCTGGTCGTTGTGGCCGAACTGGATCAGCGCGACATCGCCCGGCTTCACCGATTCGAGCACCTTGGCGAAGCGCAGTTCGGCGATGAAGGATTTCAGCGTCTCGCCCGATTCGGCGTGATTGGCGACGGCGATGTCGGGTTTGAGAAAGACGGGCAGCATCTGCCCCCAACTCGCCGCGGGTTCGGCGGGCTGGTCGGTGACGGTCGAATCGCCGAGCAGGAACAGCGTCGGCACCGAAACCGGCTCGATCGCGATGGCCGTAGGCGCATCGCCGAGCAGCTCCAGCGTCAGCCGGTCGTCCCAGTTGAGCGAGCCGCGCTCGCGCGGCTTGAGCAGTACGTGGTCGCCGCCGGGGGCGTTGGCGGGCGGCGGCGCGAGTGCGGCGTCGCGGACGTTGACGATGAAGCTGCGCGTGACGCTGCGGCCCGCCGGAACGGTGACGGCGTCGAGCATCAGTCGGCGCGATTCGGCCTTGATCGTGCTCGTCGTCGCGGCATCGCGGCGGCCGAGCGTCACGGTGACGCGGTAATTGCCCGGCGCCGCCGCGACCGAGAACAGGGCGCGGCTGCCGAGTTCGTAACCGTAGCCGTCCGCATAACGACGATCGGCGGGGACGGTGGTGCTGCCCTTCGCTGCCGTACCGGCGAGGGTGAAGCGTTGTGCCTTGGCCAGGGTCGCCCCCGCCTGTGCGCCTCCCCCCGCCTGTGCGCCTGCCGTTGCCGGGGAAGCGAGCAGCAGCGCAGCCGTCAGCATCAGTCGCACGACGGGCCGCCTGCGGGGGTCGTCCGGGTCAGCGCCGGGACATGCGGTGTCACCTGCCTCGCGATCGGCAGGCGCGTCGCCTTCAGCCCGACCGCGACCAGATCGGCGACCCGGCGCGCGCCCAACTCACTGAAATGCGTGTCGTCGGCGACGCCCTTGGGATAGCCGGGCGCGCCCGCCACGCCATCGTAATGCAGATAATAGGCCTTGGCCGCCTCCGGCCCCGCCGCCTGGACCATCGCCTGCGACGCCTTGCCGAGGTCGATCAGCGGCGTCCGCGTCGCCTTCGCGACCTCGCGTGCCGCATCGGCATAGGTCGGGAAGCTCGGCTGTTCGACGCCATCCTTGAAATCGCGCCGCGCCACCGGGGTCAGGATCACCGCCTTCGCCCCCGCCGCCTTGGCGACGTCAAGCATGCGGCGCAAATTGACCTTATACTGGTCGATCGTAGTGTAGCGTTCGGGCTTGTCGATGCTGGCGTCGTTGTGGCCGAACTGGATCAACAGCGTATCGCCCTTGCGCAGGTCGGCGGCGATCCGGTCGAGCCGCCCTTCGCGGATGAAGCTGTTGGTACTGCGTCCGCCGATCGCGCGATTCTCCACCGTCACGCCCGGCACCGCGCAGCGCAGCATCGTGCCCCAGCCAGACTGGGGATAGCGATCCGCCTTGTAATCCTGCGCGGTGGAATCGCTGGCGATGAAGATTCGTGGCGGGGTCGGCGCCGCCGCGCCGGTCAGCAGGACGATCATCGCCGCGGCCAGGATGCTGGTCTTCATGCCACTCTCCACATGATATCTTGTTGTCCCGCATCATGCGGCGGCGTGTCGTCGAGCGCAACTGCCAATATGTGAGATACGAAGTGATTATTCGGGAAAGGCTTGGCAGCCTGTTCCGGCCGACCTAAGCAGGCGCAGGCGTCGACAGAGCGCAACGACGGAAGGCGGACTGGATGCGGAGACGGATGGCGATCCCGGTGATGATGCTGGCGCTGACCGCGGCGGCGCCCCGGCCGCAACCGCTGGCGGATTGGCGGATCGAGGCGGAATCGCCCGATGCCCGCGTCAGCGCACGCGATGGCGTCATCGACATCGACACGCCGAAGGGGCTGACGCTGTGGTGGCGACGCCCGATTGCCGCACCGGTCACGATCCGTTTCGAGGCGATGGCGGTCGCGGCCGGGGGCGTCAACGACGCGGTCAGCGATCTCAACGCCTTCTGGATGGCCAGCGATGCGGATGGCGGATCGGTGCTGGCGCATCCGCGCAGCGGCGCCTTCGCCGCCTATGACGACCTCAGGACCTATTATGTCGGCATCGGCGGCAACCGCAACACGACCACCCGTTTCCGCCGCTACATAGGCCAGCCCGGCAACCGCCCGCTGCTGCCCGAACACGATCTCGGCGCGCCGGCGGAGATGCTGCGCCCCAACGTCTGGACGCGCATCAGTCTGATCGCCGACGGCCGCACCGTCGCGGTCGAGCGCGACGGACGGCGCGTGTTCACCTTGTCCGATCCGCAACCCTATGCGCGCGGCCATTGGGGGCTGCGCACCACCTGGAGTCACTTGCGGATCCGCCGCGTGGCGGTGACGCGGTCGTGATGGAGAGCATGATGCACCTCAACCGACGCGATACGATCAAGGCGGGGCTGCTCGGCGGCGCGGCGCTGTGGCTGCCCACGGGGGCCGGTGCGGCCCCCACGTTCGCGCCGGCGCCGGTGCGCTGGATCGACGGCACGGCGCCGGCGATGCACGCAGGGCAGACGTTCGGCGTGGCCTGGCCGCGCGGCGTGCTGAAGCGTGGCACGCGCCTCGCGGTGCAGGCGGCGGGCAAGGCGGTGCCGGCGCAGAGCTGGACGACCGCGACCTGGCCCGACGGATCGATCAAATGGAGCGCGCACGCGATTCCCGCCGATGTCATGCCCGCCGACCTGACCGTGACGCGCGGGCGGGAGACGGCGCCGCAACAGCCGGTGCGCGTCACCGAATCCGCCGATGCGATCATCATCCAGGTCGGCGATCTGCGCTGGGAGGTGGCGCGGTCGGGTGAGGCGCTGATCCGCTCCGCCAGCCAGAGCGGCCGGCCGGTGCTCGGCCCGGTCACGCTCGTCGGCGCGGTGCGCAGCGATCCGGAGCATGGCGAGCCGGTTCCGTTCGGTGGCAGCATCGACCGCGTCACCGTCGAACAGCGCGGCCCGGTGCGCGCCGTCGTCAAGGTCGAGGGGCATCATGCCGCGGGCGGGCGCCGCTGGATGCCGTTCACCGTCCGCCTCTATGCCTATGCCGGATCGGCGGCGCTGCGCATCGTCCACAGCGTGGTGTTCGACGGCGACGTGGCGAAGGACTTCTTGTCCGCGCTCGGCGTGCAGGCGGCGGTGCCGATGACCGGCGCGCTGCACGACCGCCACGTCCGCATCGCCACCGATCGCCAGATGCTCGCCGAGGGCGTCCGCCCGCTCACCGGCCTGCGCCGCGATCCCGGCAAGGCGTTCCGCGAGGCGCAGGTCACCGGCCGCGCCGTCCCGCCGCTCGACCGGATGGCCCCCGCAGTGCGCGACGTGCTGGAGCGTATCCCCGCCTGGGCTGACTTCCGCCTCGAACAGCCCAACGCCAACGGCTTCGCCATCACCAAGCGGACCGGGCCGGGGCAGGGCTGGGTCGACAGCACCGAGGGGCGGCGTGCGCCCGGCCTCGCTTACGTCGGCGGGCCTGCGGGCGGTGCGGCGATCGGCGTCCGCTATTTCTGGCAGCGGCATCCGACCGCGCTGCACATCGACGGTGCGGCGGGCGATACCGCGCGGCTGACCGCATGGCTGTGGTCGCCGGAGGCCCCGGCGATGGACCTGCGGCCCTATCATGGCGCTATGGGGATGGAGAACTATGACGCGCAGAACGAGGGGCTGTCGGTCACCTACGAGGATTACGAGCCCGGCTGGGACGATGCCGCCGGGATCGCGCGCACGTCGGAGCTGATGCTCTGGGCGCTGCCCGCGACGCCGCCGACCGACACGCTGACCGCGATGGCGGCGATGCAGGCGCAGCCGCCGCAGCTGATGACCGCGCCGGCGCACCTCCACGCCGCGCAGGTGTTCGGCGACTGGAACCTGCCCGATCGATCGACCCCCAATCGCACCGCGATCGAGAACCAGCTGGTCGACCTGATCGATTTCTACGCGGGCGAGGTCGACCGGCGGTCGTGGTACGGATTCTGGAACCACGGCGACGTCATGCACACCTATGACGCGGACCGGCACCAGTGGCGCTACGACATCGGCGGCTTCGCCTGGGCGAACAGCGAATTGTCGCCCGACCTGTGGCTGTGGACGCAGGTGCTGCGCACCGGTGACGCGCAGGCGTACCGCCTCGCCGAGGCGATGACCCGGCACACGGGGGAGGTCGACGTCTACCACACCGGCCGCTTCCGCGGACTGGGGACGCGGCACGGCGTCCAGCACTGGAGCGACAGTTCGAAACAGCCGCGGGTCAGCAACGCGAGCTATAGACGCATCTTCTACTATCTCACCACCGACGACCGCACCGGCGACCTGCTCCGCGACCTCGTCACTTCCGACCAGGCGCTGACGCGGGTCGAGATCGGTCGCAAGGTGCCGGGGGCGAAGCGCCCGGTGCTGCCGGCGGGGACGATCGAGATGACGTTCGGCACCACCTGGTGCCCGCTCGCGGCGGCATGGCTGACCGAATGGGAGCGAACCGGCGATACCCGCTGGCGCGACCGCATCCTCGCCGGGCTGGAGACGATCGGCCGCCTGCCGCACGGCTGGATGACCGGCAGCGCGCCGTTCGACATGGCGACGGGCCGTTTCGTCGACCAGAACCGCAGGATCGGCCTGTCGCATCTCAATGCGGTGTTCGGTGCGGTCGAAGTCAACAGCGAGCTGATCCGCCTGTTCGACGTGCCGCGCTATCGGGCGGCGTGGCTGGAATATTGCCGCTGGTACAACGCGCCGCAGGCCGACTATCTCGCCAAGTTCGGTGCGCCGTTCGGTCCGCGCAACCTGCGCGAGGGGCATGCCCGGCTGACCGCTTATGCGGCGTTCGAAGAGAAGGATGCGGCGCTCGCGACGCGGGCGGCGCAGGAGTTCCTGTCGGGCGATGCGGGGCTGGGGACTTGGCCGGCCGATCCGCGCCGCGACGCCGGCGGCGTGCTCGAATGGCCCGGCGTGTCGACCAATGCGGCGTCACAATGGGGGCTGGCCGCGATCCAGACGCTGGCACTGGTGCCCGAGGCGCTGGACCGCGTGCCGATCGTCGCGCCGGACGCGCCGGGGCGGAAACGGGCGAGGGACAACGGCCGCGACTGAGGCGGCCGTCATCCCGCGACGTCAGACGCCTTCGCTTGCGAGATAGCGTTCCAGATCGTCGCTACCGCCGATTTTTTCGCCGTTGATGAACACCAGCGGGGTGGTCGTCACGCCCTGCTCGGCCTTGAACGCGTCGACCTCCTCGCGCGAGCGGAGGATCTGGTCGTCGACCTCGAACCCCTCCGCCTGCAGGATCTGCTTGGCGCGCACGCCGAACGGGCAGATGTGGTCGGGCAGCACCATGCGGTGCAGGGTGGCTTTGCGGCGATCGGCCATGGGCAATTCCTTAGCGAGGGGTCGCGCCTATAGCGCAGCGGAACCCGCGACGTTCCGTCAACCCGCCGGCGCCAGCCGTTGCGCGACCAGCGGCGTCACCCGGTCGGCGATCCGGGCGACGCCGGCGGCATTGGGGTGCACGCGATCCGCCTGCATTAATGCCGGGTCGCCGATCACGCCGTCGAGGACGAACGGGTACAGCCCCGCCCGGTCGCGCCGCGCGAGATCGGGCCAGATGCCGTCGAACGCGGTCACATAGTCCGCACCGAGGTTGGGCGGCGCCTTCATGCCGGTCAGCACCACCGGCACGCCCCGTTCGCGCAACGTGTCGAGCATCGCGGTCATGTTGGCGCGCGTCTCCCCCGCCGGGATCTGGCGCAGTACGTCGTTGCCGCCGAGCCCGAGCAGCACGAGGTCGGGCTTGCGCGGCAGATTGTCGAGCACGAACCCCAGCCGCTGCCGCCCCGCCGCGCTGGTGTCGCCAGAAACCCCGGCGTTGACGATCGTCGCGTTGATCCCGCGGGTGCGCAGCCGCGCCTGGATCGCATCGGGCAGGCTCTGCCCGCGGTCGAGGCCGTAGCCCGCGTACAGGCTGTCGCCGAACGCCAGCACCAGTCGCTCCGGCCCGGCCGGGCGCGCGACCGCCGCCGCCGCGCTGGACGTCGGTGTCGGCGACGGGGCGGGGGCCGGCTGGTGGCATCCCGCCAGCATGAGGGCTTGGACAAGCGCGGCGGCTGCCGCATAGCGCTTCATTCCCTGCAAGGCTGTTCCTTCCGTCATGACCCAATCCGCTATGGTGATCGCCGCGCGCGATGTCACGCTGACGCTGGGCGACACCGCCATCCTGCGCGGCATCGACCTGTCGGTCGCGCCGGGTGAGAGCGTCGCGCTGCTCGGCGCTTCGGGATCGGGCAAATCGTCGCTGATGGCGGTGCTCGCCGGACTGGAGCGGGCGAGCGGCGGCAGCGTCCGCGTCGACGGGCTCGATTTCGGTGCGCTCGACGAGGATGCGCTGGCCCGCGCCCGCCGCGGCCGGATCGGCATCGTGCTGCAGGCCTTCCACCTGCTCCCCACGATGACCGCGCGCGAGAATGTCGCGGTGCCGATGGAGCTGGCCGGCGCCGCGGACGCCTGGACGCGCGCCGCGGAGGAACTGGCCGCGGTCGGCCTCGGCCATCGCCTCGACCATTATCCGTCCCAGCTGTCGGGCGGCGAGCAGCAGCGCGTCGCCATCGCCCGCGCGCTCGGGCCGCGGCCGCCGCTGGTGTTCGCGGACGAACCGACCGGCAACCTCGACACCGCCACCGGTGCGGGGATCATGGACCTGCTGTTCGCGCGTCGCGCCGCGATCGGTGCGACGCTGGTGGTCATCACCCACGACCGCGGCCTCGCCGCCCGCTGCGACCGGGTGGTGACGCTCGCCGACGGGCGGATCGTGTGAGCCGCTGGGGCTTTGCCGGGACGCTGGCGCGGCGCGAGCTCGACTGGCGCTTCCGCGGCCTGCGGCTGCTCGTCGTCTGCCTGTTGCTCGGCGTCGGCGCGCTGGCGGCGATCGGCGGGCTCGCCGATGCGGTCGGGCGCGAGCTGGCGTCGCGCGGCGGCGTGATCCTCGGCGGCGATGTGGAGTTCGCGGTGTCGCAGCGTCGCGCGGTGCCGGCCGAGCGCGCGGCGATGGCCGCGGCGGGCACGGTGTCCGAGACGATCCGGATGCAGGCCAATGCGGTCGCCGGCGGCGCCGCCGCGCCGATCCAGTTGAAGGCAGTGGACGGCGCCTATCCGCTCTATGGCCGGATCGCGCTGGCCGATGGCCGTCGGGTCGCGGGGCCGCCGCCGGGACAGGCGTGGATCGTGCCGGCGCTGGCCGAACGCCTCGGTCTGAAGCGTGGCGCGCGATTCCGGGTCGGCGCGGCGACGCTGACCGTCGCCGGCGTCATCGCCGACGAACCCGACCGCCTGGGCGAGGGCTTTACGCTCGGCCCGGTCGCGATCGTCGCGATGCAGACGCTGCCGGCGACGCAATTGATCCAGCCCGGCAGCCTGTACGACACGCGCTACCGCCTCCGTCTGCCCGCCGGGCGTAGCCCCGCGGCGGTGTCCGAACGGTTTCGCGACGCCTTTCCGGCGGGCGGCTGGGAAGCGAAGACGCGTGAGCGGGCATCGCCGGGCGCGTCACGCTTCGTCGACCGGATGGGCGAATTCCTGACCCTCGTCGGCCTCGCCGCGCTCGCCATCGCCGGGATCGGCGTCGGCAATGGCGTCGCCTCGTTCCTCGCCGCACGCCGCGGTGGCATCGCGACGCTGAAGGTGCTCGGCGCGACCACCGCGGACGTCGCGCGCGTCTATGCGCTGGAGATCGGTGCGGCGGCGCTCGCCGGGGTCGCCGGTGGACTCGCGATCGGTATCGCCGCGGTGCCGCTGCTCGGCCAGGCACTGGCGGGCGCGCTGCCCGTCGTTCCCGACCTGACGCCCGAACCGGGGCCGCTGCTCCGCGCCGCGGCCTATGGCCTGCTGATCGCCGCCGCCTTTGCCGCGCCGCCGCTCGCCGCAGCCGGCGCGACCCCGGCCGCCGGGCTGCTGCGCGGCGCGCTCGCGCCGATGCGGGCCAGCTCCTGGGCCGGGCGGATCGTCGCTGTCGTCGCGGGCGGCGCGGCGGTGGCGCTCGCCGTCGCGAGCTCGGCGCAGCCGGCGATGGCGGCGACCTTCCTCGCCGCGGTGGCGGCGGCGCTGCTGCTGCTCGCCGGATTGGGGCGGCTGGTGCGCAGCGCCGCCCGCCGCCTGCCGGCACCGCGCCGGCCGCTGCTCCGCCTCGCCATCGCCGCGCTGCATCGCCCGGGCGCGCGGACGGAGGCGCTGGTCGTCGCGCTCGGCCTCGGGCTGACGCTGTTCGTATTGCTCGCGGCGATCCGCACCAGCATCGACGCCAATATCGCCACCACCGTTCCCGCCCGTGCGCCGTCGCTGTTCGCACTCGACGTGCCGCGCCCGCGGGCCGGCGAGTTCGGCCGAATCGTCACCGCCGCCGCACCCGCCGCGGTGGTGAAGACGGTGCCGATCCTGCGCGGCACGATCACCGCCTATCGCGACATCCGCGTCGCCGATCTCAAGACGTTGCCCGAGGGCGCCTGGGCGCTGCGGGGCGAACGCGGCCTTACCTATGCCGAGACGTTGCCGGAGGGGAGCACGCTCGCCGCGGGCCGCTGGTGGCCGCGCGACTATGCCGGGCCGCCGCTCGTATCGGTCGACGAGCGGCTGGCGAAGGCGCTCGGCCTCAAGCTCGGCGATCCGCTGACCGTCAGCCTGCTCGGCGTCGAGCGGACCGCGCGCGTCGCGTCGTTCCGGACGATCCAGTGGGACACGCTGGGCTTCAACTTCGTGCTGGTCTTCTCGCCGAACACGCTCGCCGATGCGCCGCATAACCTCGCCGCGACGATCGACCTGCCGCCGGGGGCGGAGGGCAGGGTGACGCGCGCGCTGCTCGCACCCTTCCCCTCGGTGTCGGTGATCGAGGTGCGCGGGGTGCTCGCGCAGGTGCGCGATCTGGTCGGGCAGGTCGCCGCCGCGATCGCCGCCGCGGCGGGCGTCGCGGTCGCCGCCGGCATCGCGGTGCTGGTCGGCGCGATCGCCGCCGCGCGCGAGGCGCGCACCTATGACGCGGTCATCCTGCGTACGCTGGGCGCGACGCGCGGGCAGCTGCTGGCGGTGCAGGCGCTGGAATATCTGCTGCTCGGTGCAGTGGTGACGCTGGTCGCGCTCGCGCTTGGCCTCGGCGGCGCGTGGTATGTGGTGGTGCGGATGTTCGATTTCGCCTGGGCGCCCGATCCGGTCGCGGTCGGCGTGACGCTGCTCGCCGGGCTGGGGATCACGCTGGCGATCGGACTGGCGGGCGCGTGGCCGATCCTCAGCATCCGTCCGGCGCGCGCGCTGCGACAGGTGTGAGGCCGCGCCGTTACGTCCAGTACAGTACGCGCGCGAACGGCAGGTCGCGCGCGATCGCGGCGGTGAAAAAGTGGCGCAATGCCGTCATCGTCGGCGCGTCGTAGACATATTTGACCGAGCCGAACTTGGTCCGCTTCTCGGTCCGCTGCGCCGCGCCCATGTCGAGCCCCGATCCCGGATACCAGTCGTCCAGCACCGTTTTCGACCCCGGCGTGTAGCGGTGGGTGATGAGCTCGATCGTGCAATCCACCCCCGGCACCGCGCCCAGCATCGCACCCGCCTCCGCGATCAGGTCGCCATAGGCCGCCTGCCATCCCTCGGCGGCGATGATCGGCGCGATCGTCAGCCCGACCGGATAGCCTGCCCGCGCCATCTCCGCGAGCGCCGCCAGCCGTGCCGCGACCGGACTCGTCCCGCCCTCGAACCGCGCGAAGGCTGCCGGATTGATCGAGGCGCGCATCCGCGTCCGCCCCTGATGGTCGAGCCCGAGCAGAGGCGCGACCGCGTCGAATTTGGTGGTGAAGCGCAACTGCACCGGGGCCTGCCATTGCCCGAACGCCGCGATCAGCGTCGAGAGCGACCCCGTCAGATGCTCGATCGCGAGCGGGTCGGTGTAGCAGCTCGCCTCGTACGTCGTGCCTTCGCCCGCGCGCGCCGCCGATCGCGAAGTGATCGTGCCCTCGCCCAGATAGCGGGGCAGCGTCGCGACGATCTCGGGCAGATTGGCATAGACGCGGGTGATCGGCGGCCCCTTCAGCGACCCCGCCAGATAGCAATAGCTGCAATGTGCCGGGCACCCTTCGGCCAGATCGACGCGCCAGTCGGCGGACGGGGCGATCGGTTGCAGCCGCAACTTCGACGGTGGTGCCACCGTCACTGCCAGTGTCCGCTTCGCCGCCGCGTAGGCGCGGCGCGGATCGTCGGGCAGGGCGAGCGCCAGCCGGTCGGATGCGAGCGTCTCCACCGCGATGCCCAGCGCCGCCGCACGTTCGGCGATGGCACGGCCATGCGCATGCGTCATCGCCGATCGCGTCACCAGCACGCGTTGCGGCAGCCATGGCCCGCGCGCGCTCATGCCTGCGCCTCCGCCCAGGCCGCATAGGGCGTGTTCGCCGCCATATGCCGATTGAAGTCGGGTGCGCCGTCGTCCCACCACACCGGGCCGCGCTCGCCCAGCGCGTGTTTCGCCGCATCGACCTGCGCCCGTGCCGCCCGCTCCGCGGCCGCGTTCCCGTCGCGCAGGGCTGTGCCAACCGCCCGCCGCGCCGCCATCAGGTCGTGAACGAGCGCCGCGCGCCGCTCCTCCGGCAAGGCGGGGTTCGCCTTGCGCCACAGGCGGCCGCGCACCATCAGGTAACGGCCATCGGGAGTCGTCGGTGCCTCGCTCATCCCCGCCCAACGCGCCACTGCCGGTTTCGCGTCAAACCATGTCCGGATGCACCCGATCGCCGCCGGCGCGTTCAGCCTGCGCCCCAATGAAAGATCCGTCTTGTACCATTTCCTCGTCGCCGAGAGCGAAACCCCCGACGAACGCGCCGCCCGCCGCCATCATGCGGGTCGCAGCGCCGGCGAAAGCTATGCCGCCACCCTCGAACAGATGAACCCCGGCGTTGCGATCACCCGCGTCGCGCCCGCCGATGCCGAGGCGGAGGTGCTGCCGCCGCACGCAATCGCCCGCTACGATGCGGTCTTCGTCACCGGTTCGCCGCTCCACGTCTATGACGACACGCCGGAGGTGCGGCGCCAGCTCGCCTTCATGCGCGCGGTCTACGCCAGCGGCACGCCCGCCTTCGGCTCCTGCGCCGGCCTGCAACTCGCGGTTGCCGCGGCGGGCGGGCGGGTGCGCAAGATGCCCGAACGGATCGAGGCCGGTGTCGCCCGCCGCATCACCGCCACCGACGCGGGCCGCGATCATCCCTTGCTCGCCGGCCGCGCGCCGGCATGGGACGCCCCCGCGATCCACGGCGACGAGGTGGAGGAATTGCCCGCAGGGGCCATCCTGCTCGCCGGCAACGCCGTCACCCGTATCCAGGCGGCCGAGATCCGCCACGACGGCGGCATCTTCTGGGGCGTGCAATATCATCCCGAACTCAGTCCCGGCGAAATCGCGGTGGCGCTGCGCCGGCAGGCGGACGAACTGATCGCGGCGGGCCTCGCGCACGACGCGGCCGGCGTCGAGCGTCGCGCCGCCCTGCTCGACGCGCTCCACGACGCGCCCGACGACCGCGCCTTGCTGTGGGAACTGGGCCTCGACCGCCAGTTCGCCGACGAAGCGCATCGCCGTATCGAGATTGGCAATTTCATCGCGACGCTGGTCGCCCCGCACCGGCGCGCGGCATGACTGGCCGGATGACGCTGTATTTCGATGGCGGGGCGCGGCCCAACCCGGGCCGGATGGAGATCGCCGTCGTCACCGGCGGGCAGAGCCACATCCGCGACGACGTCGGGCAGGGTGACAATTGCACCGCGGAATGGCTGGCACTGCGCCTCGCCGCAGAGATTGCGCGCGATGCGGGCGCGCAGGACGTCCTGTTCGTCGGCGATGCCCGTACGATCGTCGAACAGGCGCTCGGCCACTGGAAATGCCGCAGCCCGCATCTCCAGCCCCACCTTGCCGCCTATCGCGAGACGGTGGCGGGGATCGCCCGCGTCCACGTCAAACACGTCGGCCGATCGAAGAATCTCGCCGGCCAGGCGCTGGCGCGACGCTATCCGCGCTAGCTCATTTCGCACCTGCGGAAACCGTGGCCTCCCCGCGCGTTGACGCGCGCAATCATTTCACAGGAGAAACGGCATGAACCAGGATCAGATCGAGGGCACGGCCACCGACCTCACGGGCAAGGTCAAGGAATCGTTCGGTAATGTGACCGGCGACACGCAGACGCAGAACGCGGGCGTCGCCGACCAGTTGAGCGGCAAGGTGCAGAAGACGATCGGCGATACCAAGGAAACCGTTGCCGCCGCCGCCGCGCCGCTTGCCGACAAGGCACGCAAGTTCGCCAACGATCGCCCCTGGACCGCCGCGGCCCTCGTGGGTGTCGTCGGGCTCGCGATCCTCAACACGCTGCGGGGCAAGAAGGCGTAAGCCTTGCGGCCCGTTTAACGGAAAGGGGGCGCCGGTTTCGACCGACGCCCCCTTTTTTGTCTATCGGGCGATGGCGATCAGGCCTTCAGCGCCTTCGCCATGTTGAGATGCGCTGCCACCGTCGGGGTGAGGCCGGTCGCGAAGGTCTTGAGCGCCGGCACGTCGCCGGTCGCGCCATAAGCCTTCAGCGCGTCGAGCGTCTGCTGGTGGCCGGACTGCTGTGCGCTGATATAGGCCGCGTCGAATGCCGCGCCCTTCAGCGTCTTGAGCGAATCGACCGTCGCCTGCTGCGCGGCGGTCAGCGTCGGGTCCGGGGTGATCGCCGGCGACAGGGCGGCGGTCGTCGCCTTCAGCTTGTCCGTCGACGTGGTATGCGCGGCGATCATCTGGTTGGCGTATTTCTTCACCGCGGCCGAACTGCTGTTGTCGAGCGCCAGCTTCGACGTCGCGATCTCGAACGCGTCGCTCGCGGCGGCGGTGTTGGCGAAGGCCTGCCCGCCGGTTGCCGGTGCGGTCATGTTGGTGTCGGCGACGCCCGCATTGCCGGCGTCGAAGGCCGTGGTGTCGTTGGTCGCCATGCTTGCGTCGGCGGTATTGGCGGTGTCCGTCTTCTGACCGCAGGCGGCGAGCGCCAATGCCGATGCGGACAGGATCATCATGGTTTTCTTCAACATTTCCGTCTCCCTAGCTGCGGCGCCCTCAACGTGCCGGCACGGCCACCCGTTCCGCCGCCGGAACGGGAGCGTTCCGCCTCGCCCGACGTTGGCGCTGCATCCGAGTCATCCAGGAGAACGACGTTGAGCATTTTCGGCAACATCATGGGCAAGATCTTCGGCCATAAACCGGCAGCCCCGGCAGCGACCCCCGCCGCGCCGCAGCAGGCGCCGCAGACCACGCAGGCCGCACCCGCCGCCCCGACGTCGGCACCCGCCGCGGCCGCGCCGGCAGAGCCCGTCGATGTCGGCGCGGTCCTGTCCGAGATGGCGACGATGAAGGACGGCGGCGGCAATTACCAAAGCTCGATCGTCGACCTGCTCAAGTTGCTCGACCTCGATTCCAGCCTCGCCGCGCGCAAGGAGCTGGGTCAGGAACTCGGCGTCCATGCCGGCGACGACGGCAGCGCCGAACAGAATATCGCGCTGCACAAGGCGGTGATGGCGAAGCTCGCCGAGAATGGCGGCATCGTGCCGGACAGCCTGCGCAACTGAGCCGGTGAGCCGGTCCCTCGTCACCTGGGACCGGCATCGGTAACGAGGGACAAAAATCGACCGCCCCCGATTGACCCGCCCCGCGGTCCACGCAATGATCGGTGTATGAGGCGGGCAAGTCGCCCGCCTCGCAACATCATGCGCGCAGGGCGGATTTGCCGATAGCGCGCCGATCCGGGGGACGACAGCCTTGCACAGACGCGATTTCCTGGCCGCAACCGGCCTGGCGCTCGGAGGCGGCGTCCTGCCGTCCTTCCTCGGCCGCGCGATCGCGGCGGAGGAGCTGCAATCGACCATCGACGTCGCGGTCAAGAAGCGGCTCGCCGATGCCGCGCTCAACGCCGCCAAATCGGCCGGCGCGACCTATTGCGACGTCCGCGTCGGCCGCTACATGCGCCAGTTCGTCATCACGCGTGAGGCGAACGTCCAGAACGTCGTCAACACCGAATCGCTCGGCACCGGGGTTCGCGTCATCGCCGATGGCGCCTGGGGCTTTTCCGCCACCAACGAGATGACGCCGGAGGCGGTCGCCAAGGCGGCGCAGCTCGCCGTCGCCATCGCCAAGGCGAATGCGAAGACGCAGACCGCACCGGTCCAGCTCGCGCCCACGCCGGGCGTCGGCGAGGTCAGCTGGAAGACGCCGATCGTCAAGAACGCGATGACGGTGCCGATCAAGGACAAGGTCGACCTGCTGCTCGGTGTCAACGCCGCCGCACAGGGCGCGGGCGCCAACTTCGTCAATTCGATGCTGTTCCTGGTCAACGAACAGAAGTATTTCGCCAGCACTGACGGGTCGTATATCGATCAGGACGTGCATCGCATCTGGGCGCCGATGACCGCGACCGCGATCGACAAGACCAGCGGCAAGTTCCGCACCCGCGAGGGCCTGTCGGCGCCGATGGGCATGGGCTTCGAATATCTCGATGGCAATGCGAAGGATAAGTTCACCTCGCCCAACGGCGTCGTCAACTACGGGCTGTCCTACGACATGAAGGAGGATGCGATCGCCGCGGCGAAACAGGCGGTCGCCAAGCTCAAGGCCCCGTCGGTCAAGCCGGGCAAGTACGACCTCGTCCTCGACCCGTCGCACACTTGGCTGACGATCCACGAGAGCGTCGGCCATCCGCTCGAGCTCGACCGTGTGCTTGGGTACGAGGCGAATTACGCCGGCACCAGCTTCGTCACGCTCGACAAGGTCAGGGAGCGCTTCCAGTACGGCAGCCCCAGCGTCAACATCGTCGCCGACAAGCTGCAAACCGGCAGCCTCGGTGCGGTCGGTTACGACGACGAGGGTGTGAAGACGAAGAAGTGGGACCTGATCCGCGACGGCAAGCTCGTCGATCTGGAAGCGATCCGCGATCAGGCGAAGCTGCTCGCCAAGAGTGCGTCGGACGGCTGCTGCTATGCAGACAGCTGGTCGAGCGTCCAGTTCCAGCGCATGCCCAACGTCAGCCTCGAACCCGGCAAGAAGAAACAGAGCGTCGCAGACATGATCGGCGGGGTCGAGAACGGCATCTATATCGTCGGCGACGGCAGCTTCTCGATCGATCAGCAGCGCTACAATGCGCAATTCGGCGGCCAGCTGTTCTACGAGATCAAGAACGGCAAGATCACGCAGCAGATCGAGGATGTCGCCTATCAGATCCGCACGCCGGAATTCTGGAACGCCTGCGTCGGCGTCTGCGATGCCAGCGACTACCGGATGGGAGGAAGCTTCTTCGACGGCAAGGGGCAGCCGTCGCAGGTGTCGACGGTGAGCCACGGGTCCTCGACCGCGCGCTTCAACGGCATCAACGTCATCAACACCGCCCGTTCGCTCGGCTGAGGAGACATAGGATCATGGCAATCTTCACCGAAGCACAGGCGCGCGCCATCCTGACCAAGTGCGTTGCGCTGTCGAAGGCGGACGAATGCACGGCCGAGCTGACCGGCTCGGTCGACGGCAACATCCGCTTCGCCCTGAATAACATCTCGACCAGCGGCATCGTGTCGAACGCCGACCTCGCGGTGCAGGTCGCGTTCGGCAAGCGCGTCGGCACCGCGACGATCAACGCCTTTGACGACGCCTCGCTGGAACGCGTCGTGCGCCGTGCCGAGGAACTCGCCCGCCTCGCGCCCCAGAACCCCGAATTCGTGCCCGCGGTCGACAAGCAGGCGTACAAGGCGACGCCGACGTTCAGCCAGACCACTGCCGACATCACGCCGGAATATCGCGCCAAGGTGGCAGGCGATTCGATCGCGGCGTGCAAGGCGCAGAAGCTGATCGCCGCGGGCTTCCTGCAGGACGGCCAGAGCTTCGTCGCCTTCGCCAATTCCAAGGGGAATTTCGGCTATCAGCGCGCGAGCGGCGTCGATTACACCTGCACCGTCCGCAGCGAGGACGGCCGCGGTTCCGGCTGGGTCGGCCGCAACGTGCAGGACGTCGGCACCTTCGTTCCCTCGACCGACATCCGTACCGCCGCGCGCAAGGCGGCGGGATCGGTCGATGCCCGCGCGCTGGAGCCGGGCAAGTACACCGTCATCCTCGAACCCGCCGCCGCGGCGGGGCTGATCGGGTTCATGTTCAACTTCTTCGGCGCGCGCGAAGCCGACGAGGGCCGCAGCTTCCTGTCGAAGAAGGGCGGCGGCAACAAACTCGGCGAGCAGGTGTTCGATCCGCGCGTCAACATCTACGCCGATCCGGGCCATCCCGACGTGCCGGCGCTGCCTTGGGACAGCGAAGGCCTGCCGCGTGCGCGGCTCCAGATCGTCCAGAACGGCAAGATCGCGAACCTCGACTACTCGCGCTACTGGGCGCAGAAGCAGGGCAAGCCGGCGACGCCCTCGCCCGGCAACATCATCATGGAGGGCGGCACCAAATCGACCGCCGATCTGGTCCGCGGTACGCAGAAGGGCATCCTCGTCACCCGGACGTGGTACATCCGCATGGTCGATCCGCAGACCGTGTTGCTCACCGGCCTGACCCGCGACGGCACCTTCTATATCGAGAATGGCGAGATCAAATATCCGTTGAAGAACTTCCGCTTCAACGAAAGCCCGGTCATCATGCTCAACAACATCGACGAACTCGGCAAGCCGGTGCGGGTGAAGGGCGACGAGGGCGACACGATCATGATGCTGCCGCCGATGCGGCTGCGCGACTTCACCTTCACCTCGCTGTCGGACGCGGTGTGAATGTCGCTCACCCTCACCCTTCCGCGGCTGCGCCGCTCCCTCCCTTGCCCACCAGGAAAGGGAAGGGGCCTGCTGCCGTAAGGCAGCGGGAAGGGTGAGGGTGACCCGCCAGCAGTTCCTGCGCGCCAGCATCGCCGCGCTCGCCTCTGCTCTGGTCCCCCGCGCGGCCACGGCGGCGGGCGCCTACGACTTCTGGTTCACCCGGCTGCGCTACGACAGCGGCGACTGGGACGTCGACCAGCGCATGCCGAGCAACCTGCTGACATCACTGGTCGACTATACCAACCTGCGGATCGATCCGAAGGAGCGCGTCGTCGCGCTCGCCGATCCCAAGATGCTGACCGCGCCCTTCTGCTACATGGCCGGCCACCGCCTGGTGGAATTCAACGCCGCCGAACGCCGCAACTTCGAACGCTATGTCCGTAGCGGCGGCTTCGTGCTGGTCGACGACTGCAACCACGATATCGACGGCCTCTTCGCGCAGAGCTTCGAACGCCAGATGCGCAGCCTCTTCGGGCCGAAGGCGCTCGCGAAATTGCCGCGCAAACACCCGATCTATACCAGCTTCTTCAAGTTCGACGGGCCGCCCAACACCGGGTTCGAACTGAACGGCTGGGGCGACGACCTCGTCCACGATTATCTGAAGGGCATCACCATCGATGGCCGGCTCGGCCTGCTCTACAGCAACAAGGATTACGGGTGCGAATGGGACTACGACTGGCGCAACAAACGCTTCCTCGCGCAGGACAACACGAAATTCGCCGTCAACATCGTGATGTACGCGCTGAACGCGTGAGGGCCGCATGACCGAAGCCGATATCGAAGCCCGTTTGTCGACGCTCACGGATCTGCGCGCCGCGATCGGGCAGGCGATCGTCGGGCAGGCGGCGGTGGTCGAGCAATTGCTGATCGGCCTGATCGCCGGTGGCCATTGCCTGCTGGAGGGCGTGCCCGGCCTCGGCAAGACCCTGCTGGTCCGCTCGCTCGGCGAGGCGCTCCACCTCGATTTCCGCCGCGTCCAGTTCACGCCCGACCTGATGCCGAGCGACATCCTCGGCACCGAATTGCTGGAGGAGGATCACGGCACCGGCAAACGCCATTTCCGCTTCCAGCAGGGCCCGGTCTTCACCAATCTGCTGCTCGCGGACGAACTCAACCGTACGCCGCCCAAGACGCAGGCGGCGCTGCTGGAGGCGATGCAGGAGCGCACCGTCAGCTACGGCGGCACCACCTATACATTGCCCCGCCCGTTCTTCGTGCTCGCGACGCAGAATCCGATCGAACAAGCCGGCACCTATCCCTTGCCCGAGGCGCAGCTCGACCGCTTCCTGCTCCACGTCCGCCTCGATTATCCGACGGAGGCGGAGGAGCGTGATATCCTCGCCGCGACCACCGGCAGCGGTCTTGCGCAGGTGCCGCGGGTGATGGCGGGCGAGGATGTACTCGCGATCCAGGCGCTGGTCCGCGACGTCCATCTCGGCCCCGACCTGCTCGACTGGATCACGCGGCTGGTCCGCGCGACCCGCCCCGGCGCGGCGATGCCCGATGCGCTGCGCAGCTACGTTCGTTGGGGCGCCGGCCCGCGTGCCGGCCAGTCGCTGGTCCTTGCCGCGAAAGCGCGCGCGCTGCTGCACGGCCGGCTCGCGGCGACGCGCGAGGATGTCGCCGCGCTCGCCGCGCCGGTGCTGCGCCACCGACTGATCCTCGCCTTCGCCGCCGAAGCGGAGGGGGTCAGCCCCGATGCCGTAATTGACCGCCTGCTCGCCGCGGTTCGAGGACCCGGTGCCTGAGCTGATACCGGCCGACGTCCGCCATCGGCTGAAGGGGCTGGCGATCGTTGCCCGCCGTGCGGTCGGCGATCGTGGCCTCGGCCTCCACGCCAGCCGGTCGCGCGGCAGCGGGCTGGAGTTCGCGCAGTATCGCCCCTACGAGCCGGGCGACGAACCGCGCCAGATCGACTGGAAGCTCTACGGCCGCTCGGACAAGTTCTTCGTGCGCGAGGCCGAACGGGAAAGCCCGGTGGCGCTCTGGATATTGCTCGACGCCAGTGCCTCGATGAACCAGTCGGATGCGACGCCGTATTGCCGGTTCGATGCCGCCAGGAGCCTTGCCGCCGCGCTCGCCGAACTGGCGCTGGCGCAGGGCGACCGGTTCGCGCTGGCGACGCTGCGCGACACCGGGCTCGCCCTCGTCCCCACCGCCAACGGTGCGCGCCAGCGCGACCGCCTCCATCTGGCGCTTCACGGGCTCGAGGCAGGCGGCGGTTTTCCCGCCGACGCCGCGCTCGCCCCCTTGTGGGACCGGATCGGCGGCCGCGACCTGGTTGCGATCCTGTCCGACTGGTTCGACCCCGCCTGCCTCGCGCTCGCGCGCAAGCTCGCGGCGGCGGGGCGCGAGGTGCTCGCGATCCAGATCCTGACCGTCACCGAACGCGATTTCGACCTCGACGGCGGCTATCGTTTCCGCGATCCCGAGACGGGCGAGGAGCTACTCGGCGACGCCGTCGCGCTGCGCGCCGACTATCTCGCCCGCTTCGGCGCGGCGCAGGCCGATCTCGCCGCCGCGCTGTCCGCCGCCGGCATCCGCCACGCGACACTCGTCCTCGACCAGCCGCTCGACACGCCGTTGCACGCGCTGTTCGGACGCGTGTCGCGGTGAGTATGCTTTTTCCCCTCGGTCTTGCCGCGCTGGCGAGCCTGTTGTTGCCGCTCGTCCTGCATTTGGCGCGGCGGACCGAACAGACGCCGACCGACTTCGCCGCGCTGCGCTGGTTGCGCCAGAAGCCGCGGCCACGGCATCGGCCGCGCTTCGACGAATGGCTGCTGCTCGCGGTGCGCCTGCTGCTGCTCGGGGGAATCGCAACGGTGCTCGCGCAACCGGTGCTGACCGGCCACGAGGAGGCGGAGGCGGTGATCGCGGTCGCGCCCGGCGCGGCGGTGCCGGCGGCCGGCACGGCCCGCCGCATCTGGCTCGCGCCCGGCTTCCCCGCGATCGACACGCCCGCGCCGATGGGCCGCCAGCCGATCGCGAGCCTGATCCGCCAACTCGACGCGGACCTGCCGGCGAGCGCGCCGCTGACGATCGTCGTCCCGCGCCTCCTCGACGGCGCCGATGCGGAACGGCCGCGGCTGTCGCGCGCGGTGACGTGGCGGATCGCCGGCGAGGGCAGGGCACCGCCGCGCGCGACGCCCGCGGTGCAGATCGCGCTCCGCTACGATCCCGCCGTTCCCGGATCGCGCTACATCGCCGCCGCCGTCCGCGCGCTCGGCAGCACCGATATCGGCGGGATGACGGATGTAGCCGGGGGCCGGTCGCTGATCTGGCTGGGGTCGGGCGCCCTGCCGCGGATGGCCAGCGACCATGTTTCGGCCGGTCACACCGTCCTCGTCGGGCGCGACACCATCGTTCCGGCCGCCGCCACGACGATCGTCTGGCGCGACGCCGCCGGTGCCCCGCTGGTCGAGGCGCAGCCGCTCGGTCGCGGCCGTCTCCTCCGCTTCACCCGCGCACTGACCCCCGCAGCGATGCCGCCGCTGCTGGAACCCGATTTCCCCCGCCGCCTCGCCGCGCTGTTCGCTCCCACGCCCGATCCGGCGCGCGTGCCTGCCGACGCCTATACGCCGCAGACCGGTGCGCCCGTACCGCTGCCGCCCGTCCATCCGCTCTGGCCGTGGCTCGCCGTCGCGGTCGCGGCGTTGTTCGGCGTCGAGCGCTGGCTCGCCACCCGTCCGACACGGGCGGCCGCGCCATGAGCGGCGAGGCGCTGACCGCACACTGGACGCGCCCGGCGCGGCGACATGCGTGGCGCGACACCGCAGCGATCGGCGTGCCGCTCGCGCTATTGGTCGCGGCGATCGGGTGGCGCACCGGCGGCATCGTCGTGGCGCTGGCGCTCCTCGCCCTGACCCTCGCCATCGCCGCCGGCATCGCGCAGCGGCGAAGCCGCCGGTTCGATCGCCGCTGGCTGATCGCAGCGCTCGACGCCGCGCGCCGCGATCTGGAGGATAGCAGCGACCTCCTGTTCACCGACCCCGGCGCGCTGTCGCCGTTGCAGCGCCTTCAACGCACCCGCATCGCCGCCCGCGCCGAGGCGATGCCGCCGCCCGTCCCCGTGCGCGATCCGCGGGCGGTCGTCGCGATCGCCGCCGTCGCGCTGATCGCCGCCGCGCTGGTGCTGGCATGGCCGCAGCGCCCCGCGGCGACGCTCGCCCCCGCGCAGGAAGGGCTGCCGGCGGCCCCCGGCGTGCCGCGCCTCGTCGCGCAGGCGCTGGCGGTGGTGCCGCCCGCCTATACCGGCCTGCCGCCACGGACGTCGGCGACGCTCGACGCGCGCGTGCCGGCGGGGTCCGTGCTGCGGTGGACGCTCCGCTTCGCGCCCGACCCGCGCGGCGCCACGCTGGCGACAGTGGGACGCACGGCGATCCCGCTCCGCCGCGACGGCAGCGACTGGCGCGTCGATCACCGCGCCGACGCGCCCCTGCTGTACCGCGTCACGCCGGTGGGCGCCGAGCAGGCCGGCGTGCCGCCGCTTCACCGGATCGATACGATCCCCGATCGCCCGCCGCAGGTGCGGCTGGATACGCCGCGCACGCCGCTGACCATGCTGCCACCGGGCCAGCGCAGCGCCGCCATTGCCTTCGTCGCCACCGACGATTACGGCGTCGGCGCCGCCGCCCGCCTGCGCATCGTCGTCGCGCAAGGGGAGGGGGAGAACGTCCGCTTCTCCGAACGGCTGCTCACCCTCGCCGGCAGTGGCAACCCGCGCGCGCGCCGCTTCGCCGCGCACCTCGATTTCGCGGCACTGGGCTTCACCGAAGCGGGGGATATCGTCGCGCAAATCATCGTCGCCGACACCCGCGCCCCGGCGCCGCAGACGGTGCGCGGCCCCAGCGTCATCCTTCGCCGCCCGCCGGCCGCCGCGGCGCAGGGCGGCGGGCTGGAGGCGATGACCCGCCAGGTCATGCCCGCCTATTTCCGCAGCCAGCGCCAGATCATCATCGATGCCGAGGCGCTGCTAGGCGAACGGCCGCGCCCCCCCGCCGATCGCTTCCTGTCCCGCTCCGATGCGATCGGCGCCGATCAGCGGCTGCTCCGCATGCGCTACGGCCAGTTCATGGGCGAGGAGGTCGGCGGCGGTGCCACCAATGCGATGCCGACCAATGATGAGGAGGACGGTGCGAAGCCCGACGCCGATACGCACGATCACGACGCGCCCGGTCACTCCCCGCCGGCCTTCGGCACGGGGACGGACGTCACCGCCGATTATGGCCACACCCATGACGAGGCGGAGGCGGCGACGCTGCTTGATCCCGGCACTCGCGCGACGCTGCGCCAGGCGCTCGACAATATGTGGCAATCCGAGGTCGCGCTGCGGCAGGGCGAGCCGCGCAAGGCTCTGCCCTTCGCCTATAAAGCGCTGCGCTTCATCAAGCAGGTGCAGCAGGCGACGCGCATCTTCCTCGCGCGCACCGGCACAGACCTGCCCGCGGTCGACATGGCGCGGCGGCTGACCGGCGAGCGCGGTGCGATGGGCGCGCGGTCCCTGCCGCCCGCCGCCGCCGATCCGGTCGATGCGACCCCCGCGGCGATCTGGCGCGCGCTCGACGGACCGCGGCCGGAGGCGGCGCTCGATGCGCTGTCGCGCTGGCTGCGCGGCGGCGCGCGTGTGCCCGATCCACTGGCGCTGGCCGGTGCGGTCGATACGCTGCGCCGGCAGCCGGACTGCGCGCGTTGTCGCGAGGCGCTGCGTGGCCAGCTGTGGCAGGCACTGCCGCGGCCCGCACCCGGCTTCGCCCGCCGCGAGGCCGGCGATGCGGTCGGGCGCCGTTATCTGGATGCGTTGCCATGACGCCCGAGCGGATCGCCGCCGCGCTGCTCTGCCTCGCGGTCGCCGCGGCATGGCTGCGGCTGTGGCGCTGGCAGCGGCGCGCCACCGTCCGCAGCCCGCGCTGGCGGATCGCGACGCTCGCGGCGTTGCAGGCCATCGTCGCCGGCCTCGTCTACATGACCCTGTTCGCGCCATCGCGGTCCGTCGCCGCCGACCGGCTGGTGATCGCCACCGCCGGCGCGCCACGACTGATCGCCGCCGCGCCCGACGAAACCCTGATCGCGCTGCCGGAGGCAGGCGCGATCGCGGGGGCACGGCGCGAACCCGACCTCGGCACGGCGCTGCGCCATCATCCCGGCGCGGTTGCGATCCGCGTCGTCGGCAGCGGGCTCGTCGCGCGCGACCGGCCGGCAGCGATGCAGGTCGCGGTCCGTTATGCGCCGCCGCCGGTCCCGCGGGGCCTCGTCGCGCTCACGCCCCCGGCGCCGGTCGCGCCCGGCGCGCGCTTCGCCGTGGTCGCGCGGGTCGAGGGTGGCGCCGCCGCCACGTTACGCGATCCTGCCGGCCGCATTGTCGATACCGCCCGCCCGGCTGCGGACGGCACGCTCGTCCTGCACGGCACCGCGCGCGTGCCGGGTGAGGCGCTGTTCACGCTGCAGCTCGCCGGCGGCAACACCGCGCGCGTGCCGCTCGTCGCCATTGCCACGACGCCGGCCAAGGCGCTGATCCTCGCCGGCGCGCCGGGGCCGGAGGTCAAGTTCCTGCGCCGCTGGGCCGCCGATGCCGGCCTGACGCCGCAGGCGCAGCTGGCGGCGGGCGGCGGGCTGACGCTGGGCGACCCACCCGCAAGCTATGCCGGCTACGACCTTGCCATTCTCGACGATCGCAGCTGGGCGGCACTCGGCGGTGGGGGGCGTGCCGCGCTGGCGCAGGCGGTGCGTGGCGGCATGGGGCTGGTCGTGCGGCTGACCGGGCCCGTGCCGCGCGGCTGGCAGGTGTTCGGCCTTGCCGCGGGCGGCGGCGCGGCGACGGTGCCGCTGCGCCTCGCCCCCGCCGCGCCCAGCCAGGCTGCGCTCGCCGCCCGCCGTGGCCCCGGCAGCCGCGACGCTCCCGCCGACAGCGCCGCGCCGCTCGGCGAGGTGCCGGAGTTGAGCCGCATCGCCACGACGATCGCCGGCATTCCGCTGCTCCGCGACGCGCGCGGCACGCCCTATGCCGCGTGGCGCAACGTCGGTCGTGGCCGCGTCGCAATGCTCACGCTGCTGGACAGTTTCGCGCTGGTCACCAGCGGCAACGGCGATGCGCATGCCGATTTGTGGAGCATGCTCGCCACCACCGTGGGTCGCGGCACGCCATCAATGCCCGATGTCGCTCCGCTCGCCTGGGCGGGGGAGCGCACGACAATCTGCGGCCTCGGCGCCGATGCGCGCGCGATCGCGCCCGATGGCACGACGACCGCCCTGATCGCCGACCCCGCGCCGAGCGGCTGTGCCGGCTATTGGCCGCTCGCGCCCGGCTGGCACCGCGTCGCCGGCCGCCCGCTCTACGTTCATCCCGCCGATGCCCTGCCGCAGGTCCGCGCCGCCGCGCGCCGCGACGCGACGCTCGCCCTCGTCGGCGCGCGCGCCGTGCGGGCGGGCCCGGCATCTCCCGTGGAGCACGGACCGTCGTGGCGCTGGTTCCTGCCGTTCCTCGCCGCCGCGGGCCTGTTGTGGTGGCTGGAGCGGCGCCGCCGCTAGCGACGGTGCCCGGTCACTCCGCCGGACGCGTGCCGCGGATCTTGACGACGTCGCGATGCATCGGCGCCAGCTTGGCGAGGAAGCGGTTCTGCGCGGCGAAGCCGACATGCTCGGTGCGCATCGCCGCCTGCAGATTCTCGACCAGCGCTGCCATGTCGGCATGCTGCACGCCCATGTCGGTATGTGCCGCGCGCATCGTCCGCCCGCTGTAACGGCAGCCGCCGCCGAGGATGTAGCAGAATTGCTCCTTCAGCGTGCGGCGCAGGCGGACGAGGTCCTGCCCCTTGAAGATGTCGCTGATCCGCGGATCGGCGATGTTGCGCGCCACCATATCCTCGACGATCCGGTCGACCCCCGCCTGGCCGTGGAACGCACGCCACATCCGCTCGCCCGCGAACGGCGTCGCCCCGGCATTGGCGTCGGACTGGACATAGGGCGCGACCGGCTGCTCGCCGGCGGGCGGCGCGGCCTGCAGGCCGAGGAACAGGAGCATGGCGATCATCGGATAGTCCCTATCGAAGGTGAAGGTCGGCGCATGACGGCGCCGGTCAGAATCCGCCCTGGACGGACAGGAACAGCCCGCGCTGCCGGCGCACCGTCGCGATGTCGCCCAGGTCGACATAGGCGGCGGTCAGCGACACGTTGCGGTGCACCGCCCAGGCGGCGAACAGGTCGTAGCCGTCGTCCTCCTCCGCAAAGCCGAGATTGTCCGGCCGGGTGCGATATTCCGCGCCGACCACCAGCTTGCGGCTCAGCATCTTGGCGAGCGATCCCTCGAATTGCGCGGTCCGGTCGTTGCCCTTGGGGCCGCCGAAGCCGAGCAGTCCCAGCTGGTTCGCCTTGGTGAAGCGGACGGTCGCATCCACGACGATGCCCTGCGCCAGCCACAGCTTGGTCGCCGCGACATAGAGGTCCGCGTTCCGCGTCCCGGCCGCGCCCACCGCCTTCACCACCGCGCCGCGTTCGGCGATCCTGTACTGCACGCCCGCCGCGATCTGCGGCAGCGGCGTGTCCTGCGCCCAGACGGCATCGCCGACCAGCTTCACCTTGGCCCCGACGATATGCTGGCCGAAGGTGAACCCGCGCCCCAGCCCCAGCGCCGCGCCGGCGGCACGGGTGTCGAACCGCTGATAGGCATAGGAGAGTTCGATCCGGTCCGACACGCCGATCGCGGCGCCCGCGCTGGTCAGGTCGAAATCGGGCAGCGCGACATAGGTCGCATGCGCGGTGCCGCCGATCCCGTCCTCGGTCTCGTTGCCCGCGATCACCGCCCATGTCGCCAGCCCGCCGCCCGCCGCGCCCTCGATCGAAGAGACGCCGTTGGTCAGCAGCAGCTTGCCGCCGCCGCGACGCTGGTTGGCAAGCGCGGGCTGCGCCGATGCGACGATCAGGGTCGCGGTCATGGCGATACGCGATACGGTTACACTCAACATGGTGAAATCATTGCAACCGATATGGTAAATGTTCTGTGAGGGTGGCCTTCAGCAATTCGCAACGCCGGACCCGATACGGGCGGATGATGCGTATCCGTTTCCTTTCCGCCTTTGCCGTCGTCGCTGCGATCGCGCCGGCCGCCGCACATTCCGCGACGGTGACGATCACCATCCGTCAGGCCGACGGCACGCCGCTGACCGACGGCGTCGTGCTGGTCGACAGTGCCGCCGCGCCGCGCCCGGTGCCGCACGGACCCTATGTGATGGAGCAGAAGCAGATCGCCTTTCAGCCGCACGTGCTGATCGTCCCGGTCGGCGCGCAGGTCGCCTTTCCCAACCGCGATTCGGTGCGGCACCACGTCTATTCCTTTTCGAAGGCGAAGCGGTTCGACCTCAAGCTGTACGGCCGCGAGGACCAGCGCAGCATCGTCTTCGGCACGCCCGGCGTCGTCGCGCTCGGCTGCAACATCCACGATACGATGAGCGGCTTCGTCATCGTTACCGCGACGCCCTTCTACGCGCGCACCGATGCGCAGGGCCGGGTGACCATTCCGGGCGTTCCCGCCGGTGCGGTGACGCTGCGGCTGTGGTCGCCGTCGATCCGCGCATCGGGTAACGTGCTGGCGCAGGCGGCGATGGTGCCCGCCGCCGGCTATGCCACGACGCTGACGATCCGCCGCTGATGCGCCTGCCTCGCCCGCGGTTCCGGACGCTCCGGGGACGGCTCGCGGTGCTGTACACCGGCATGTTCGCGCTCGCGCTCGCCGTGCTCGGCGTCACCGCGCAGGTGATGATCTGGACGCATGCGCGCTCTTCCGTCTCGGCGGAGCTGGCGGCGAGCGGCAGCGTCTACGACGGCCTGTGGGCGCTGCGGGCGAAGACGCTCGCCGGCACCGCCGACGTGCTCGCGCACGATTTCGGTTTCCGCACCGCTGTGGCGACCGGCGACCGGCCGACGATCGAATCGGCACTGGCGACGCTGCGCGCCCGCGCCGGGGTGCAGCGCGCGATGGTGGTCGAACAGGACGGCAGCGTCGTCGGCGCGGCGGGGCCGCTCGCCGCCGCCATCGCCGGCCTGCCCGACCGGATGGGGGACGGCCGCCACGACGCGGTGCTGGTGTCGCAGGGCCGTATCTATCGGGTCATCGTCTCACCGGTGCTGGCGCCGATGCAGATCGGCTCGGTCGTGCTCGCGCTGCCGCTCGACGCTGCGGAGATGCGCGGGCTGGAGCGATTGTCCGCGATCCCGCTGACCGCGACCATGCTGTATCGCGACGCCGCCGGGGGCTGGCAGTCGACGGACGGCTCGATCGGGCCCGATCCCGCGGTCGATGCGCTGGTCGCGGCCTCGCAGTCCGCGCGCCGGCTGGTGACGCTCGCCCTGCCGGGCGGCCGCGCCTTCGCCATCGCCAAGCCGCTCGCCGGCCCGAACGGCCGCGCCGATGCCGCGCTGCTGATCCGCTATCCGTTGCAGGCGGCGCTCGCGCCCTATCTGCCGTTGCAGGCGGGCCTCGCGCTCGCCGGGCTGATCGGCATCGCGCTGGTCGTGCTCGGCAGCCTGCGGCTCGCGCGCCGGATCACCCGGCCGCTGTTCGAACTCGACGCCGCCGCCCGCACGCTGGAGGAGGGCGCGCGGACCGAGGTGACGGTGACCGGCGAGGACGAGATCGGCCGGCTGGCGCAGAGCTTCAACCGCATGTCGCAGGGCATCGTCGATCGCGAGAACCGCATCTCGCATCTCGCCTTCCACGACACGCTCACCGGCCTGCCCAACCGCACCTCGTTCCGTCAGGCGCTCGACCAGGCGCTCGCCCGCGCCGCCCGCTCGGGGCAGGCAGGCGAGCAGGTCGCGGTGTTGTGCCTCGACCTCGACGGGTTCAAGGGCGTCAACGACACGCTCGGCCATCCGGTCGGCGATGCGCTGCTCGGCGCGCTCGGCGCGCTGCTCACCCGGCTGGCGCCCGACGGCCTTGTCTCCCGATTGGGCGGCGACGAATTCGCGATCATCCTGGCGGGCCGTCATGAGGCGGATCGCCCGCGCGGGCTGGCGCAGGCGATCCTCGACGCGGTCGCCCGCCCGGTCGAGACCGCGGGCCACCAGATCGCCACCGGCTTCAGCATCGGCATCGCATTGTCGCCCGCCGACGGCACCGATCCCGACCAGCTGCTCAAGAACGCCGACCTCGCGCTCTACCGCGCCAAGAAGGACGGCCATGGCGTCTTCCGCTTCTTCGAAGAGGCGCTCGACATCGCCGCGCGCAAGCGGCGCCAGATGGAGCTGGACCTGCGCGAGGCGCTGATGACCGGCCAGTTCCGCCTCAACTTCCAGCCGATCTACGACCTCAAGGCCGACCGGATCGGCGGCTTCGAATCGTTGCTGCGCTGGAAGCATCCGACCCGCGGCGAGGTGTCGCCGGTCGAGTTCATCCCGGTCGCCGAGGATACCGGCCTGATCGTCGGCATCGGCGAATGGGTGCTGCACGAGGCATGCCGCCACGCGGTCGACTGGCCCGATCACGTCCGCGTCGCGATCAACGTCTCGCCGCTCCAGTTCCGCAGCCAGGGTTTCGCCGCGATCGTCATGCAGGCACTGGCCCGCACCGGCCTGCCGCCGCGCCGGCTGGAGATCGAGATCACCGAATCGGTCTTCCTCGACGGCGAGGACCATGTGCTGGGGCTGCTGCACCAGCTGCGCGCGATCGGCGTCCGCGTCGCGCTCGACGATTTCGGCACCGGCTATTCCTCGCTCAGCTATCTGCGCAGCTTCCCGTTCGACAAGATCAAGATCGACCGATCGTTCGTCACCCATGTCGCCGCCGATGCGAGCAGCGCGGCGATCGTGCGCGCGATCGTCGACCTCGCCGCGGCGCTGGACATGGAGATTACCGCGGAGGGGGTCGAGGATGCCGACCAGCTCGGTTGCCTGCGCGGGCAGGGCTGCGACAGCATCCAGGGCTTCCTGCTCAGCCGCCCGGTCGAATATGACGCGATCGCCCGCCTGCTGCCCGCCCGCCTCGCGAAAGCCGCCTGACGGGCATTGACCGGCCCCCGCGGGCTTGCGACATCGCGCTCGACCTTGAGGAGGGATGCATGGACGACCTGACCCGACGCGGCGTGATCGGCGGCGTTGCCGCGGTGGCTTTGGCGGGACGCGCCCTCGCGCAGGCCGGGACGGCGGACGAGGTCGTGCCGCTGTGGCCGAAGGCGATCCCGGGCAATCAGGGAACCCGGATCGTGCGCAAGGTCAACGAACGCGCGAAGAGCGCCGCGTCCAACGATCGCTGGATCACCGGCATCGACGCGCCCGCGCTGGTGGTGAAGCGGCCGGCGACGCCGAACGGCGCCGCGGTGCTGCTGGTGCCGGGCGGCGGCTACGGTTTCCTGTCCTACGACAATGAGGGGATCGAACAGGCGCGCTGGCTCAACGCGCTGGGCGTCACCTGCTTCATCCTGCTCTACCGTCTGCCCGGCGAAGGCTGGGGCAACCGGCATCTGGTGCCGTTGCAGGATGCGCAGCGCGCGATGCGGGTGATCCGCGCCGGTGCGGCGACCTATGGCGTCGATCCGCGCCGCATCGCCGTGCTCGGCTTTTCGGCCGGCGGGCATCTCGCCGGATCGCTGGCGACCCGCCATGGCGAGGCGACCTATGCCCCGGTCGACGCCGCCGACCGGCAGTCGGCGCGGCCCGATCTGGCGGGGCTGATCTACCCGGTGATCGGCATGGATGCGACGATCACGCACAAGGGCTCGCGCGACAATCTGCTGGGGCCGACGCCCGATGCGGCGGCGCTGGCGGCGACCTCGGTCGAGCGCCGGGTCGCGGCGGACACGCCGCCGGTGTTTCTCGTCCACGCCAGCGACGACGGCACGGTCCCGGTCGCCAACAGCCTCGCCATGTACGCCGCGATGCTGGCGGCGAAGCGACCGGCCGAACTGCACGTCTTCGACGAGGGCGGCCACGGTTTCGGCGTGCGGCTCGCCAGGGCGGTGCCGGCGGCGGCATGGCCGACGCTGTTCGCCGCTTATGCCGCGCGCAAGGGCGTGTTCCCGAGCGCCTAGCGCCAGGGCCCTTCCCATGACGCTCGCCACCACCACGCTCGACTCGCCGGTCGGCACGCTGACGCTGGTGGCGAGCGCGGTCGGGCTCGTCGCTGTGCTGTGGGAGGGGGACGATCCGCTACGGGTGCGGCTCGGGCCGCTGGTCGAGGATGCTGCGCATCCGGTGCTGGTCGAGGCGACGCGGCAGCTTCGCGCCTATTTCGCCGGGCGGCTGACCGCGTTCGAGCTGCCGCTCGACATGCGCGGCACCGATTTCCAGAAGAGCGTGTGGGCGGCGCTGCTCGCCATCCCTTATGGCGAGACGCGCAGCTATGGCGCGATCGCGCGGGCGATCGGACGGCCGACCGCCAGCCGTGCGGTCGGCGCGGCGAACGGGCGCAACCCCTTGTCGATCGTCGCGCCCTGCCATCGCGTGGTGGGAACGAGCGGCGACCTGACGGGCTTTGCCGGGGGGCTGGAGGCCAAGGCCCTGTTGCTGGCGCTGGAGCGGCGCGCGGGCGAATTGCCGTTCGAATAGTGTGCAATTTTCGGCACACTTCGCGACGAGTGCGACCATGAGCCGGGTTGGCCGGTTCCGGGGCATCACGGTAGGCCATTGAAATACAGGGATAATTAAAACTTCCCCGGGCCGTTGCCGGGGCTCGGGTCCGCGCGGCATGGTCCGGTGACGCTCACGGCCGACAAGAGCCCGCCCGCGTCGCCATAGAGGATGAAAGGCTGCCCATGACCATCAGCATCGCGCAAGCGCCCGTTACACCGCCGGCTGCCAAGCCGTGGTATGCGCAGCTCTATTTTCAGGTGCTGATCGCGATCGTCGCGGGCGTGCTGCTCGGCCATTTCGCGCCCGCCACCGGCGAGGCGCTGAAGCCGCTCGGCGATGCCTTCATCAAGCTGGTCAAGATGGTGATCGCACCGGTCATCTTCCTCACCATCGTCACCGGCATCGCCGGCATGCGCGATCTCGGCGCGGTCGGGCGCGTCGCCGGCAAGGCGTTCGTCTATTTCCTGTTCTTCTCGACGCTGGCGCTGATCGTCGGCCTGATCGTCGCCAACGTGGTGCGGCCGGGGGCGGGGCTGAACATCGATCCCGCCACGCTCGACACCAGCAAGGTCGCCGAATTCGCCGAAAAGGCGCATGATAGCACGATCACCGGCTTCCTGACCGGGATCATCCCCGACACGTTCCTGTCGTCGCTGACGCAAGGCAACATCCTGCAGGTGCTGTTCGTCTCGATCCTGTTCGGCATCGCGCTGGCGCTGATCGGCGATCGCGGCACCAAGGTGCTGAGCGTGCTGGAGGACGTGTCGCTCGCCTTCTTCAAGGTGGTCAGCATCGTCATGAAGGCGGCGCCGATCGGCGCGTTCGGCGCGATGGCCTTCACCATCGGCAAATATGGCGTCGGCACGCTCGCCAATCTCGCGATGCTGGTCGGCACCTTCTACTTCACCTCGCTGCTGTTCGTGCTGGTGGTGCTCGGCACCGTCAGCTGGCTGTGCGGCTTCTCGATCCTGCGGCTGATCGCCTACCTGAAGGCTGAGCTGCTGCTCGTCCTCGGTACCTCGTCGTCGGAAAGCGCGCTGCCCGCGCTGATCGAAAAGATGGAACGCGCCGGCTGCCCCAAGTCGATCGTCGGCCTCGTCGTGCCGACCGGCTATTCGTTCAACCTCGACGGCACCAACATCTACATGACGCTGGCGGCGCTGTTCATCGCGCAGGCGTGCAACGTCGATCTGACGCTGGGCCAGCAATTGCTGCTGCTGTCGGTGGCGATGCTCTCGTCCAAGGGCGCGGCGGGCGTCACCGGCGCGGGCTTCATCACGCTCGCCGCGACGCTGTCGATCGTCCCGAGCGTGCCGGTCGCGGGCATGGCGCTGATCCTCGGCGTCGACCGCTTCATGAGCGAATGCCGCAGCCTGACGAATTTCATCGGCAATGCGGTCGCGACCATCGTCGTCTCCCGCTGGGAAGGCGCGCTGGATACCGGGCAGCTGAACGCGGCCCTGCGTGGTCAGGCCCTGCGCGTCGACCAATTGCCCGCCGACGCCGTTCCCGCCGAATAACCGCGCCCAGCCCCGCCCGTCGCCCCTCTCCCGCCGGGCGGGGGGCGAGGTCGCACAGCGACCGCCCGGGCGTCGGCGACATGAGGACCAGATGATGTTCTACCGTTGCTGTGCTCCGCTCGGGGCCACCATGCTGCTCGCCACCGCCGTCCAGGCGCAGACCAGCGTCGCCCCGACCGAAAGCGGCCAGACCCGCAATCCCGCGATGCCGACCGTCACCTCCTACCCCTCCGCCGCGGCGGGCGACGGCGCGACGACCAACGGGTTCAACCTGTCGCGCTGGGCGGAGGATTGGCGGGTGATGCGCGATCCGGCGAAGCGCGACGACTTCCTCGACCGGCTGAAGTTCCTGCCGCTCGACGGGGACGGCGACGTCTATCTGACGCTGTCGGGCGAACTCCGGCTGCGGGTCAACCACACCACCAACCCCGGCCTGCGCGAGGTTCGCGCGCAGCGGCAGGACATCAACCGCATCGTCGGCGGCGTCGATCTGCACGTTGGCCCGCATTTCCGCGCCTTTGCCGAGGTCGCGCATGGCGGCATCTCCGGCGTCGAGCTCGGCGCACCGGCGGCGACATTGCGCAACGATCTGGTGCTGCAACAGGCGTTCGTCGAGGGGAATGCGGAGATCGAGGGCGTCGCCGTCGGCGTGCGCTACGGCCGGCAGGAATTCACCGACGGCCCGAACCTGCTGGTGTCGCAGCGCGACAACAACACGATCCGCTACACGCTGAACGGCGTCCGCGCCTGGGCGCGCGGTAGCCGCGTGCGCGCGGACGTGTTCGACCTCAAGCCGACGCAATATGGCGACCTCGGCACCGACGACGACGTCAGCGATCCGGCGCGCCGCTTCTCGGGCGTGACCCTGGGCTTCGCCGCGCCGACCAGCTGGTTCGGCGGGTCGAAGCTGTACGTGGATCCCTTCTTCTGGCGGCGGCGCAACACGGTCGGCGCCTGGGGCGGGCGGATCGGGCCAGCGACGCGCTACTTCGCCGGCGTCCACGCCTGGGGCGATGCCGGACCGCTGACGATCGACTGGACGGTCAACCACCAATACGGCACCTACATCAATCAGGACATCGACGCCTGGCAGGTGTTCCTCGCCCAGACCTGGCGGATCGGCAAGGTGAAGACCGCGCCGCGGGTCGGCTTCCACGTCGATTATGCCAGTGGCGGTGGCGGCTATGGCGACGGCAAGCTGCGCGACGCCTATGCGCCGTTCGGCAACAACATTTATTACAGCTACGGGCTGTTCCTGACCCCGTCGAACCTGATCGCGGTCGCCCCCAACGTCACCGTGTCGCCGCTCCGGTCCGTGCGCGTCACCGCCGAATACCAGCTGACGTGGCGCGACAGCACCACCGACGCGGTCTATCGCGCCAACGGTCAGCCGTTCGCGGGAACGCAGCTGATCCGCGATGCCAAGATCGGCGACGTCGCGCGACTGCAGGCGATCTGGTCGATCACGCCGCGCCTGTCGTTCACCGGCCGCTACGAACATCTCGCCGCCGGCCCGTCGCTGACCAAGGCCGGGTTCAGGAGTTCCGACTTCCTCGCCGGCTGGCTCAGCTTCCGCTTCTAAGGGTTCCCGATATGCCCCCCGCCTTCCATGCCGCCGCGCGCGCGCTCCTGTCCGATCCGCTGACCAACAAGGGCACCGCCTTTACCGAGGCGGAGCGCGACCGGCTCGGCCTGCACGGGCTGCTGCCGCCGCATGTCGGCACGCTGGAGAGCCAGATCGCGCGCCGCCGCCGGGTGCTCGACGGGATGGCGGACGACTTCCATCGCTATGCCTTCCTGCGCGAATTGCAGGATTCGAACGAGATATTGTTCCACGCCCTCGTCCAGGCCGACCTGCCGCGGATGCTGCCGCTGGTCTATACGCCGACGGTGGGGGCGGGGTGCGAGCGGTTCAGCGAGATCTGGCGCAAGCCGCGCGGCCTGTTCCTGAGCTATCCCAACCGCGAACGCATCGCCGACATCCTCGCCGACCCGGCGCTGGACCGGGTCAAGGTGATCGTGGTCAGCGACGGCGAGCGTATCCTCGGCCTCGGCGATCAGGGGGCGGGGGGCATGGGCATCCCGATCGGCAAGCTCGCGCTCTACACGGCCTGTGCGGGCATCCACCCTGCCGAGGTGCTGCCGATCCTGCTCGACGTCGGCACCGACAATGCCGCCCTGCGCGACGATCCGCTCTACGTCGGCTGGCGCAATCCCCGCATCCGCGGCGACGATTATGCCGTGTTCGTCGAGACGTTCGTCGCCGCGGTGGCCGAACGCTGGCCCGACGTGCTGCTGCAATGGGAGGATTTCGCCGGCCATAACGCGCACGACCTGCTCGCCCGCTATCGCGACCGGCTGCTGAGCTTCAACGACGATATCCAGGGGACGGCGGCGACCGCGGTCGGCACCTTGCTGTCGGCGATCCGGCGCACCGGCGCGTCGCTGACCGCGCAGCGGATCGTGCTGTTCGGCGCGGGTGCGGCGGGCAGCGGCGTCGCCGAACTGCTGGTGCAGGCGTTGCGCGCCGAGGGGCTCGACGACGAGGCGGCGCGGGCGCGGATCTGGGCGGTCGATCGCGACGGGCTGATCCTGTCCGACATGCCGAAGCTGACCCTGCCGCAGGTGCGGCTGGCGCGGAATCGGGCCGAGGTCGCCGGCTGGGCGCGCGATGCGGACGGCGGGATCGGCCTGCTGGAAACGGTGGATGCGGTGCGCCCGACGGTGCTGATCGGCGCGTCGGGGCAGGCGGGGGCGTTCACCGAGGCGGTGGTGCGGGCGATGGCCGCGGGCTGCGCGCGGCCGGTGATCTTTCCCCTGTCCAATCCGGTGTCGCGCGCGGAGGCGCATCCCGCGGACGTGCTGGCGTGGACCGACGGCCGGGCGGTGGTCGGCACCGGCAGCCCGTTCGGCGTGGCCGGGGTCACCCAGGTGAACAACGTCTACATCTTCCCCGGCGTCGGCCTCGGCGCGCTCGCGGTCGGCGCGACCCGCGTCACCGACGGCATGTTCATGGCCGCGGCACGTGCGCTCGGCGCCATGGGCGGGGCGGGCGAGACGCTGCTGCCGCCGATCGAGGCCCTGCGCGACGTGGCGCTGCGGATCGCACTGGTGGTGGCCCGCGCCGCGATCGCTGACGGCGTCGCGAGCGTCGCGGACGTGTCCGAGGATCAGATCGCCGCGCTGATGTGGGACGCCGCCTACGATTGAACGCCGGCTCTCCTCAGCGCCGGAAGGGTGAGGGCAGGCAGAACGCGCAGTGTGCCACTTGCCCAATGCCCGGAATCCTCCCCGCCGGGGCGGCGTCAGCGTTCGCGTTCGAGCCGTCGTTCCTTCACCACCGCCCCGCCCGGCAGCGCCGCGGCGATCGCGGCCTGCAACGCCTCCGTGCCATAAGGCTTGGCGAGCAGCACCGCGCCCGTCCCCGCCGGCACCGCCGCGGTGTCGCCGGTGGCGAAGACGATCCCCACGTCCGGCCGCAGCGCGCGCGCCTTGACCGCGAACTCCGGCCCCGACGCGCCGGGCAGGTTGACGTCGGTCACCAGCGCGTCGATCGGCACCGTCTGCAGCGCGGTCATCGCATCCTCGGCGCTGGCGGCATCGACCACGACGAAGCCGCTCGCCTGCAACAGCTCGGCGGTGGTGGCGCGGATCACCGCGTCGTCCTCGACCAGCAGCACCGTGATCTGGCCCTTCGCGCCCGCTGCCGGGCGCAGCGCGACGGGTGCGCTGGTCAGCTGCCGCGCGGCGAGGCCGGCATTGCGCTGGCGCTGGTTGGCGAGGACGTGGCGAAATTTCCGCGCCAGCGCCTCGCGGGTATAGGGCTTGGACAGCAGCTCGACGCCGGCATCCAGCCGTCCGCCATGAACGATCGAATTCTCGGTATAGCCGCTGGTGAACAGCACCGCGAGGTCGGGCAGGCGTTCCTTGGCCTTGCGCGCGAGTTCGGGGCTCTTCAGCGTGCCGGGCATCACCACGTCGGTGAACAGCATGTCGATCGGGATGCCGCTCTCGATGACGTTGAGCGCGCTTTGCGCATCCACCGCCTTGAGCACGCGATAGCCGAGGTCGCCGAGCATTTCGACCACGGTCGCGCGGACCTCGTCGTCGTCCTCGACCACCAGCACGGTCTCGGTGCCGCCCTCGATCGCGCCGGTGTCGACGATCACCTCGACATCCTCCGCCTCGCGGCTGCGCGGCAGGTAGAGTTTGATCGTGGTGCCTTCGCCGACCTCGGAATAGATCTTCACATGGCCGCCCGATTGTTTGACGAAGCCATAGACCATCGACAGGCCGAGGCCCGAACCCTTGCCCTCCGACTTGGTCGAGAAGAAGGGTTCGAACACCTTGGCGATGATATCGGGCGCCATGCCGCTGCCGGTGTCGCTGACCGCGAGCATGACATATTGCCCGGCCTCGACCTCTTCGTGGCGGCGCGCATAGGCATCGTCGAGGTGCGTGTTGCCCAGTTCGATCGTCAGCTTGCCGGTGCCGTTCATCGCATCGCGCGCGTTGATCGCGAGGTTGAGCAACGCATTCTCGATCTGCACCGGATCGATGAAGCAGTTCCACAGGCCGCCGCCGAAGACCGTCTCGACCTCGATCCCCTCGCCGATCGCGCGGCGCAGCATGTCGTCCATGCCCTGCACGAAGCGGGTGACGTTGACGACCTTCGGCTCCAGCGCCTGCCGCCGGCCGAAGGCGAGCAACTGCGCGGCGAGCTTCGAGCCGCGCGACACGCCCGCCATCGCATTGGCGACGCGGCGTTCGGCGCGGTCGTTTCCGGCAATGTCTTTGGAAAGCAACTGTAGATTGCCGGAGACGACCTGGAGGAGGTTGTTGAAGTCGTGCGCGACGCCGCCGGTCAGTTTGCCGATCGTCTCCATCTTCTGCGCCTGCGCCAGCGCCGCCTCCGCCTGGCGGCGTTCGCCGATCTCGGCGATCACGCGCGCCTCGAGATTCTCGTTGAGCTGGCGCAGCTGTTCCTCGGCGCGCTCGCGGTGGCGGACCTGGCGTTGCAGATGCTCGGCCTGGTCGCGCAGCGTCTGTTCGGCGGCGCGCTGTTCGGTGATGTCGGTGTGGACGCCGACCCATTCGAGGATCGCGCCCGTCGCATCCTTGATCGGCAGCGCGCGGATCAGGCAGTTGCGCCATGCGCCGTCGTGGCGGCGGACGCGATGTTCGAAGACGAAGACCGATCGCGCGGCGACCGCGGCATTCCAGGCGGCGACCGTCGCATCGGCATCGTCGGGGTGGACGGCGTCCGCCCAGCCATAGCCGCTATAGGCCGCCTCGTCCTGCCCGGTCAGCGCGCTCCAGCCCGGCTGCTCGCCCAGCATCCGGCCGTCGGCGGTGTTGGTCCACAGCACGCCGTGCACCGCCTCCATCGCGGCGCGGAACCGGTCGTTGCTGACGCGCACCGCCGCCTCGCGCTGCGCGCGCTCCTCGATATCGGTGACGAGGACGTGGAAGCCGAGGATCGTGCCTTCGGCATCGGCGCGCGGCAGATAGCGGATGTCGGCGCGGCGGAAGCCGCCGTCGCGATGCGACATGCGCCCTTCCGATTGGATCGCCTCGCCCGCCAGCGCGCGCTCGATCAGCGGCAGGCGTTCGGCATAGACCTCCTCGCCCAGCACGTCGCGCAGCGGGCGGCCGGTGACCTGTTCCGGCGTCAGGCCGAACCAGTCGAGATAATAGCTGTTGGCGAAGCGATAGATCTGGTCCGCATCGACGTAGGAGATCAGCACCGGCAGCGCATCGGTGATCGCGCGCAGTTCGGCGGCACTGGCGGCGACCGCGATCTCGGCACCGATGCGCGCGGTATTGTCGATCACGGTGCACATCACGCCGCCGACGCTGCCGTCGTCGAGATGGACGGGCGTGTAGAACAGGTCGAGGAACAGTTGCTGCGGGGTGCCGCCACGGTTCAGCACCATCGGCTGGTCGCGATAGCTGACGACCTCGCCCGCGAATCCCCGCGCCAGAATCGCCCGGTTCCAGTCCCAGATCTCCGGCCAGACCGCGGATACCGTCCCGCCCAGCGCCTGCGGATGCCGGGCGCCGGCGATATCGCCATAGCCGTCGTTATAGATCATGACGTGGTCCGGGCCCCACATCAGCACCTTTGGCACGGGCGAATTGACGATGTTGCTGACCGTCGTGCGCAGCGCCGGCGACCAGCCGTGGATCGGGCCGAGTGGCGTGCGATTCCAGTCATATGCGCGAATCAGCGCGCCGCATTCGCCGCCATCGGCCGGCCAGGGGGCGGGCGCGGAGGCAGGCGCAGGAGGGATGGAGGACATGGTCGCCGGAATGAGCGTTCGCCCGATAGCTGTCAAACATCCGGCGCAGCTTTTCGTCGGTTCGGTATGGACGCGGGGCCTGCTGCGGGTCAAAGGCGAAACGCATGAGCGATGACCTGCTGACCACGACCGAAGGCGCCGTCGGGCGGCTGCGCCTGAACCGGCCCAGGGCGCTCCACGCGCTCAACCTGTCGATGTGCGAGGGGATGCTGACCGCGCTGGAGGCGTGGCGCACCGATGCGGGCGTCGCGGCGGTGATGCTCGACCACAATGACGGCCGCGGCTTTTGCGCGGGTGGCGACATCCGCATGCTCAGCGAGAGCGGCGCCGGCGACGGTACGGCGGCGCGTGCGTTCTTCCACACCGAATACCGGCTCAACCATCGCCTGTTCGCCTATGCCAAGCCGACGGTCGCGTTCATGGACGGGGTGACGATGGGCGGCGGCGTCGGCATCGCGTTGCCGTGCCGCTGGCGCGTCGCGACCGAGAATACGCGCTTCGCCATGCCCGAAACCGGCATCGGCCTGTTCCCCGACGTCGGCGGCGGCTGGTTCCTGTCGCGCCTGCCCGGGCGGGTCGGGCAGTTCCTGGCGCTGACCGGGCACCGGCTGGACGGCGCGGAGACGCATGCGCTGGGGCTGGCGACGCATTACCTGCCCGCCGCCGCGCTGGACGAGGCGAAGGCCGCGATCGTCGCCGACCCCTATGCGATCGAGACGATTCTCGACCGGCTGGCGATCGCGCCGCCGCCGGCGCGGCTGCTGGAGCATCGCGCCGCCATCGACCGCCTGTTCGCGTCCGACACGCTCGAGGAGGTGTTCGCGGCGATCGAGGCGGACGACGGCGCGTTTGCCGCCGAACAGCTCGCCGTGCTGCGCAGCAAGTCGCCGCAGGCGATGAAGGTGTCGCTGCGCCTGCTGTACGACGGCCATCTGATGCAGAGTTTCGCCGACGAGATGGTGCAGGAATATGCCGTCGCCAGCCGCGTCGTGCAGCGCCACGATTTCCTCGAGGGCGTGCGCGCGGTGATCGTCGACAAGGACAATGCACCGCGCTGGCAGCCCGCCACGCCCGACGCCGTCACCGATCACGTCATCGACCAGATCTTCGCACCGCTGCCCGAAGCGGAAGCGTGGACGCCCGCCTGAGGAGAGCCTTCATGTCCGAATACCAGACCATTCTCGTCGAACGGCGCGAGCGGGTGACGCTCATCACGCTCAACCGGCCCGAATCGCTCAACGCGCTCAACGCGCAGGTGCTCGCCGACCTGCTGGCGGCGCTCGCCGATTTCGACGCCGACGAGGGGCAGGGCTGCGCGGTGCTGACCGGCAGCGCCAAGGCATTCGCGGCGGGGGCGGACATCAAGGAAATGCAGGCGATGGACTTCGCCGCGATGTACGGCCGCAACCATTTCAGCGGCTACGAACGGCTGACGCAGACGCGCAAGCCGATCATCGCGGCGGTCGCCGGCTATGCGCTGGGCGGCGGATGCGAGCTGGCGATGATGTGCGACTTCATCCTCGCCGCCGACACCGCGAAGTTCGGCCAGCCCGAGGTCAAGCTGGCGGTCAGCCCCGGCATGGGCGGTTCGCAGCGGCTCGCCCGCGCGGTCGGCAAGGCCAAGGCGATGGAGATGTGCCTGACCGGCCGGATGATGGACGCCGCCGAGGCGGAGCGCGCCGGCCTCGTCAGCCGCGTCATCCCGGCGGCGGATCTGGTCGAGGAGGCGGTGAAGACCGCCGCGACGATCGCCGCGATGGCGCCGCTCGCCGTGCTGGCGAACAAGGAGATGGTCAACGCGGCGTTCGAGACCACGCTGGCGCAGGGCGTCCAGTTCGAACGGCGGCTGTTCCACGGCCTGTTCGGCACCGCGGACCAGACCGAGGGCATGGCCGCCTTCGTCGAGAAGCGGCCGGGGGCGTGGACGGGGAAGTAGGGGTGGCAGCTGCCCGTTTTCCCGTAGGGACCGGCAGTTTCGGAGAAATCTCGATCGGGGAACGGGCTTCGGAAAGTGAAACCCGCAGGTGACCGTCAGCGTGATCGGCGCGGCGGGATTCCTGTGATAGTTCCGTTTTGGGAAGCCCCCCGCCGGGCTATGCCAGAACCGCAAGATCGGTCGAGCGCGTCCTATCCGTGAGCGCCTATCTGGCGTCGCCACGGAGGACAGGACGATGAAGGCGGCGCTTTCCCACTACCATGCCCGAATGCAGCGGGTGCTGGACCACATCGACCGGCACTTGGATTGCGATTTGAACTTGGACGCGGTGAGCGGGGTCGCGGCTTTCTCGAAGTACCATTTCCACCGGCAGTTCACGGCAACCTTCGGGTTGTCCGTGCATCGCTACATCCAGCTCGCCCGCATGAAGCGGGCATCCTACCAGCTGGCCTATCGGGACGCACAGAGCGTCACCGACATAGCGATGGATGCCGGTTACGATGCCCCGGATGCCTTCGCTCGCGCCTTTCGGCAACGGTTCGGGCAGTCGCCGTCGTCGTTCAGGAAAGCGCCCGATTGGGAGCCGTGGCTTGCGGCCTTCGGGCCTCTCGACAACGCGAGGAGCAAGCTGATGCAGACCACCTACATCCCTGACGACGTAACGATCCGCGACGTGGCTCCGACGCCGGTGGCAATCATGGAGCATCGGGGCGACCCGGCGACGGTCGGTGCGACCATCCAGCGGTTCATCGCTTGGCGTAAAGCAAGCGGCTTGTCGCCAAAGACCAGCCCGACCTTCAACGTCTTCCACTCCGATCCGCGCACGACGCCTCCGGCCGAATACCGCATGGACCTGTGCGCCGGCACCGATCGCCCGATCGAGGCGCATGGTGAGCGGATCGAGGCCGGCACCATTCCCGGGGGACGCTGTGCGGTGCTGCGCGTGGTCGGCAACACCGACAATCTGGAACCTGCCGCCCTATACCTCTACCGCGATTGGCTACCGGCCAGCGGCGAGGAAGCGCGGGACTTCCCGCTCTACTGCCAGCGCGTCACCTTCTTCCCGGAGGTGCCGGAACATGAAGCGATCGCGGAACTGTTCCTGCCTCTGAAATAGATTGGTGCAGGGGCGGCATGGCTCCGTAGCGAACAGGTCGCCCTTTCCTGAAACGCCATCCGTTTCGGAAAAAGTTTCCCGCGTTTCCGGCAATCACGGGCGAAGGAATGTTTCGACCGCCGCCAGCGCGGCCGTCTGCACCGCATCCTGGGTGCCGCTCGCGTCGACCAACGCGTGCCGATCGGGCGCGGCGGCGGCCTGCGCCAGGAACGAGGCGCGGATGCGCTGGTGGAAGGGGAGGGCGAGGCTTTCGAACCGGCCCTCGTCGATCGCGTCGACCGCCAGCCGGCGGCGGCTGCGGGCGAGGCCGATCGCGGGATCGAGGTCGAGCACCAGCGTCAGGTCGGGCCAGACGTCGTCGACCATGCTCGCGTGCAGATCGCGGATCAGCCCCTCGGCCATGCCGCGGCCTGCGCCCTGATAGGCGAGCGTCGATCCGGCGTAGCGATCCGACACGACGATCCGCCCCGCCGCGACCGCGGGCAGGACGACGCGGGCGACATGCTGGATGCGCGCGGCGGTCATCAGCAACAGCTCGGCGCGCGGGTCCCAGGCGTCGTCTGCGCCCGACAGCAGCAGGCTGCGCAGCGCCTCGCCCTGCGGCGTGCCGCCGGGTTCGCGGGTACCGAGCACGTCATGACCCTGCGCCTGCAACGCCGCGATCAGGTGGCGGACGACGCCGCTCTTGCCCGATCCGTCGACGCCCTCGACCGCGATGAACGCCCCGGCCATCAGTCGCGCCGCCAGATCTGCGATTTACAGATAAAGCCGCCGATCAGGCAGCCTTTCACGTTCAGCGTGTCGGCGTTGACCATCGCCACCCTCGATCCAAATGCCCGCCCCATGTCGGGAACGTAGATCTGCCCCGACCAGCGCCCCCTGCCGCTCGCCTGATAGTCGCGCAGCAGCGCGGTGCCGAGCAGCGGCGGATAGCCCCTGGTCGCGACGTCGGCCTGCGCCTTGTCGGTCGCGCGGATCACCCAGCCGCACAGCTTTTCGCCGCAGCGGCCGGTGCGCACCGCGACGCTGTTCTTCGGATTGTGCCACGTGCCGAGGATCGCCGCATGCGGATCTGCGAGAGGGGCGGGGGCGGCGGCGGCAGCGGCGGCAAGGAGCAGGGCGGCGATCATGCTGGTTGGGGGGAGGGCGGCGGTCAGCCGCGCAGCCGTTCGTGGTGGCGGATCACCTCGTCGATGATGAAGCGCAGGAACTTCTCGCTGAATTCGGGGTCGAGCTCCGCCTCTTCGGCCATATGGCGCAGCCGCGCGATCTGGCGTTCCTCGCGGCCCGGATCGGCGGCGGGCAGGCCCGACGTCGCCTTGTGCCGCCCCACCGCCTGCGTCACCTTGAACCGCTCGGCGAGCAGGTGGACGAGCGCCGCATCGATATTGTCGATGCTCTTGCGATACCCTTGCAGCACGTCGTCGCTCATGTCGCGGCCCTTCGTCGCCCGATTTCCCTTCCCCATGGGGTGTGTTGCGGCTGCGAGCAAGGCTTGCGTTCGCACGGGCAAGAGGCCAGAGCGCGGGGCGAGATGACCGCCACCATCCACCGCCTCGACAACCGCGCACCTTCGCTGGAGCCGATGCTCCAGCTCGTCGCGGGCGACATGAATGCCGTCAACACGGTGATCCTCGACCGGATGCAGTCGCAGATCCCGCTGATCCCCGAACTGGCGGGGCATCTGATCGCCGGCGGCGGTAAGCGGATGCGGCCGATGCTGACGCTCGCGAGCGCGCGGCTGATCGGCTATACCGGCACGCGCCACCACCGGCTGGCCGCCTCGGTCGAGTTCATCCACACCGCGACATTGCTCCACGACGACGTCGTCGACGGCAGCGACCTGCGCCGCGGCAAGCGCACCGCCAACATCATCTGGGGCAACCCCGCCAGCGTGCTGGTCGGCGATTTCCTGTTCAGCCGCAGCTTCGAACTGATGGTCGAGGACGGCAGCCTCAAGGTGCTCAAGATCCTGTCGAACGCCTCCGCCGTGATCGCGGAGGGCGAGGTCAACCAGCTGACCGCGGCACGGCGCATCGACCTGGGCGAGGATCGCTACCTCGACATCATCAACGCCAAGACCGCGGCGCTGTTCGCCGCCGCCTGCCGCATCTCCGCGGTGGTGGCGGAGCGCAGCGAGGGCGAGGAGGCGGCGCTCGACGCCTATGGCCGCAACCTCGGCATCGCGTTCCAGCTGGTCGACGATGCGATCGACTATGTCTCCGACGCGGGGACGATGGGCAAGGATGCGGGCGACGACTTCCGCGAAGGCAAGATGACGCTGCCGGTGATCCTCGCCTATGCGCGCGGCGACGCCGGGGAGCGGACGTTCTGGAAGGATGCGATCGAGGGCCGGCGCGCCTCCGACGCGGATTTCGCTCATGCGATCGAGCTGGTGCGGCGGACGCGATCGGTCGACGACACGCTCGCCCGCGCCCGCCACTATGGCCAGCGCGCGATCGACGCGATCGGCGGCTTCGCCAACGGCAAGGCGAAGGACGCGATGATCGAGGCGGTCGAATTCGCGGTCGCGCGCGCCTATTGAACGGCGCGCGGCGGCATGACCGCTGCGCAACATGGACAACATGAACACCTGCCGCGAAACGATCCAGGGCGATCGTTTCGGGAATGGTGGTGATTCACGGTAAGCAAAGAGCGCGTCGATTTCGCCCTAACGGTAACGCAGGCGCGGACGTGTAGGAAAGCCCGTCGCGATTACGGCATATCTTCAATGGCTTGCGAGTGGCGGCGGCCAATGGCGGTTCGGCCGTCAGCAGCTTTCGCAGTTGCCGCCCGTCTCGACCTGCAGCGTCGCATGGCCGATGCCGAACCGGTCGTGCAGCATCGCCCGCGCGGTGGCGAGGAAGCCATCGCCGGGATGGCCGGCGGGGATGACCAGATGCGCGGTCAGCACGGGCTCGGTGGTCGACATCGGCCAGATGTGGAGGTCGTGGACCCGCGCGACACCCGGCAGCGCGACCAGCGCGGCGGTGACCGCGTCATAATCGATCGCGCGCGGTACCGCGGCGAGGCTCATCTCCACCGTCTCGCGCAGCAGGCCCCAGGTCTGCCACAGGATCAGCGCGGCGATGACGAGGCTGACCAGCGGATCGATCCAGCCGATGCCGGTCGCCCAGATCGCGAGGCCCGCCACCACGACGCCGGCCGATACCGCCGCGTCGCTCACCATGTGGAGATAGGCGCCGCGAATGTTGATGTCGCCCTTGCGCCCGCGCGCGAACAGCCAGGCGGTGACGGCGTTGACCGCGATGCCGATGCCGGCGACGATCGAGACGGTCAGGCCGGCGAGGACGGGCGGGTCGTCGAGCCGCTGCACCGCCTCCATCACGATCGCGCCGAGCGCGACCAGCAGGAACAGCGCGTTGGCCAGCGCGGCGAGGATCGTCGATCCCTTCAGCCCGTAGGTGAAGCGCTTGGTCGGCGCGCTGCGTGCCAGCGCCGCGCCGCCCCAGGCGACGGCGAGGCCGAGCACGTCGGAAAGGTTGTGGCCGGCATCGGCGAGCAGCGCGACCGACCCCGTCCACATCCCCGCGCCCGCTTCCGCGACGACATAGGCGATGTTGAGGCCGATCCCGATCGCGAACGCGCGGTCGAACGATGCCGGGGCGTGCGCGTGGCCGTGGCCGTAGCCATGCGCATGGCCGTGCCCATGACCGTGATCGTGGCCGTGATGATGATGTCCGCCCATGAACCCGTCCGGCTGAAGTGTCGGCGCGATGCCTAGCATCGCTGCGCCACGAGATACTAGGACGTCCGCCGCGCCGTCAGATCCACGAATCGATCCACGTCCAGTGGCGGAACGCAGCCGGTCCGCGCAGCGCGGCGGCGCTGAGGATGGGATGGAAATGCACAAACATCACCGCGGTGAGCGCGAGAAAGCCCTCATCCCAATAGCGCAGCCGCACGCGCCAATGGTCGAACATCGCCGCGATTCCGATCCCCAGCCAGATGCTCGACAGATAGTAATAATAGAAGAAGCCGAGCGATTTGGGGATGATCGCCCACATCGCGATGCTCGCCAGCCACAGCAGCGCGACGCCGCCCGCCTTCGCATTGCCGTCGCGCGCCCAGGCGGCGAGGCAGGCGAGCATCGCGAGCAACCCGCCCCACATCACCGCCGGATTGCCGAGCATCAGCACACCACGCTGTGCCCCGTCGGCGGGCTCGTACAGATACCAGATCGGCCGCCAGTCGAACGGCCACGTCCACCATGGCGACTGATAGGTGTGCGGCGGCAGCACCTGCGTCTGCTGGCGATACATGTCGATCTGGAACGGCAGCAGCCGCGCCAGCGTCAGCGGCTGGTCGGCATAGAGGAAGGCGGGCCAGAAGGTCGCCAGATAGACGAGGCCCGCCGTCGCCCCGAGCAGGGCCAGCGCGACGACCGGGTGCAGGCCCGGCCACAGATCGGGCCGCCGACGGCGCGCGACCAGATAGGCGAGCCCGGCGAACCCCAGATAGGGCAAAGCGGTCCATTTGGTGCCGATCGCAAGGCCGAGCAGCATCGCGCCGAGCAGCCAGCGCCGCCACACCGCGGCCCCCTGCGCGCGCATCGCCCATAGCAAGGCGGCGAGACCGGTGACGACGAACGCGGCCATGAACCCGTCGAGCATCGCGATCCGCGCCTGGACGAAGACGGTGAAGTTCAGCGCGGTCACCACCGCGCCAACGCTGGCGGTGCGCACCCGGCCGAACACCAGCCACAGGATCGCGAACACGCCCATGACGACCGCGCTGGCGGCGATCGTGGACAGCGCGCGCCAGCCGAGCGGGCCGTCGCCGAACAGGATCATGCCGAGCGCGATCAACGTCTTGCCGACCAGAGGATGTTCGATGTTCACCGGCCCGGCGAGGTCGCGCAGCATCCGCGCGGCGGGGACGTAATGCACCTCGTCGAACACGAGGATATGCGGCGTCGTCAGCCGCCAGCAGAACAGCAATTGCGCGAGCAGGCCGAGGCAGACCGCAGCGGGCAGGGGACGGGACAGGAACGCGCGCACGGCCGACTGTGTCGAGCGGATCGGCCGGAATGGCAAGCGCCCTTGCACCCCCCGTCCGCGTCCGGCAAAGCGCGTGGCATGAAGCGCAAGGCAGGCCAGGACCCCTCGATCACCTCGCAATGGCGGCCCGCGACGCTCGCGGTCCGCGGCGGCACCGCCCGCAGCGAATATGGCGAGACCAGCGAGGCGCTGTTCCTCACCTCCGGCTATACCTACGACAAGGCGTCGGACGCGGCGGCACGGTTCGCCGGCGAGCAGGAGGGGATGACCTATTCCCGCCTGCAGAACCCGACGGTCGAGATGCTGGAGAAGCGGATCGCGCTGCTGGAGGGCGCGGAGGCGTGCCGGACGATGGCGAGCGGCATGGCGGCGATGACCGCGGTGCTGCTCTGCCAGTTGCAGGCGGGCGACCATCTGGTCGGCGGGCGCGCGGCGTTCGGATCGTGCCGCTGGCTGACCGACACGCTGCTGCCCAAGTTCGGCATCGCGACGACGATCGTCGATGCGCGCGATCCGCAGCAATTCCTCGATGCGGTGCGGCCGGAGACGAAGGTCTTCTTCTTCGAAACGCCCGCCAATCCGACGATGGACGTCGTCGACCTGCGCGCGGTCTGCGCCATCGCGCGCGAACGCGGCATCACCAGCGTCGTCGACAATGCCTTCGCGACTCCGGCGCTGCAGCGGCCGCTCGACCTCGGCGCGGACGTCACCGCCTATAGCGCGACCAAGATGATGGACGGGCAGGGCCGGGTGCTCGCCGGTGCGGTGTGCGGGACCGAGGATTTCATCACCAACACGCTGTTGCCCTTCACCCGCAACACCGGTCCGACGCTGTCGCCGTTCAACGCCTGGGTGGTGCTGAAGGGGCTGGAGACGCTCGATCTGCGGATCATGCGCCAGTCGGAGAATGCGCTGAAGGTCGGCCGTTTCCTCGAAGGGCGCGTGCCCAAGATCCTCCACCCCGGCCTCGCCAGCCACCCGCAGCACGACCTCGCGATGAGCCAGATGGTCGCGACCGGCCCGATCTTCGCCTTCGAGGTCGCCGATCGCGCGCAGGCGCACGGCCTGCTCGACGCGCTGGCGCTGGTCGACATCAGCAACAACATCGGCGATTCGCGCTCACTGATGACGCATCCCGCCTCGACCACGCACGCCGGGGTCGCCGAGGACAAACGGATCGAGATGGGGATCAGCGAGGGCATGCTGCGCCTCAACGTCGGCCTCGAGGACCCGCAGGACGTGATCGACGATCTCGACCAGGCGCTGCGGCAGGTCGGCCTGTGAGGACCGGGTCGTGAAAGAATTCTTCCCGCACGCCGCGACCACCGACGGGGTGACGGTGCGCGTGGCGGTGAGCTATCTGCCCGAACAGTCGGAGCCGCGCCGCGGGCGCTGGTTCTGGGCCTATCATATCCGGATCGAGAACGAATCGGACCGCACCGTCCAGCTGCTGACCCGCCACTGGATCATCACCGACGGCCGCGGCGCGCGCCATTCGGTGGAGGGCGAGGGCGTCGTCGGCGAACAGCCGCTGATCGCGCCGGGTGGCAGCTTCGATTACGTCTCGGGCTGCCCGCTGCAGACGCCGGAGGGCGCGATGCAGGGCAGCTACCGGCTGATCGGCGATGACGGCACGCAGTTCGACGCCGCCATCCCCCGGTTCGCGCTGCACGCTCCGGCGGTCGAATCGTGAAGCGGACCCACCTGCCGCTCAATGGCCTGCGCGTCCTCGACGCGGCGGCGCGGCATCTGAGCTTCACCCGCGCCGCGGACGAACTGGCGGTGACCCCGGCCGCGGTCGGCCAGCAGATCCGCGCGCTGGAGGATACGCTGGGCGTCGTCCTGTTCCGCCGCACCACGCGCGGGCTGGAGCTGACGCCGGAGGCGGAGGCGGGACTCGGCGCGCTGCGCGACGGCTTCCTGCAATTCGAGGAGGCGGTGCGTGCGATGCAGGCGGGGCAATCGTCCAAGTCGCTGACCATCGCCGCGCCGCGCGACCTGACCGAGAAATGGCTGATGCCGCGCCTCGCCGAGGTCGCGCAGGCCGATGGCGAGCTGCGCTTCGTGCTACTCTCCGCCGATGACGCGATCGATTTCACCGAGGCCAATCTCGACCTCGCGATCCGCTGGGGCGAGGGGCCGGGCGAGCATGAGGGCGAGGCGCTCGAATCGGAGGGGATGGTGACGATCGCCGCGCCGCACGCCGGCGATGCGGTGATCGGCTGGCCGGGTGCGCCCGCCGGCGACGGCACGCCGCTGGTGCGGGTCGCCGATGCCGGGTTGGCGATCGACGCCGCGGTCGCGGGGCTGGGCCGCGCGACGGTGCCGGAACTGCTCGCCGCGCGCGCGATCGCGGCGGGCAAGGTGATGGCGATCGGCGAGGCGCAGCCGTCGCGCTTCGGCTATTGGCTGGTCGCGCCGCTGCCGCAGTGGCGACAGGCCAAGGTGCGTGCGCTGGTCGATGCGCTGACCGCATGACCGCATGACCGCATGACTGCTCTGCCGATGCTGGCGACGCTGGCGACGGCGCGGCTGACGCTTCGGCAGCGGGTGCCGGACGATGCGGACGCGCTGTTCGCGACGATGGCGGATGCCGGGGCGATGCGCTGGTGGTCGTGCGCGCCGTTCACATCGGTGGACGATCTGCGCGCCTGTTTCGCGGGCGGGCCAGGCGCCTGGGCGGTGACCCGCACCGGCGCGGATCGCGCGATCGGCTTCGTCTCGGTCGGGTGGCGGCGGGCAGGCGTGGGCGAGATCGGCTATCTGTTCGCGCGCGAGACCTGGGGGTGCGGCATCGCCCGCGAGGCGGTGTCGGCGGTGATCGCGCACCTGTTCGCCGATGGCGCGCGGCGCCTCTTCGCCGACAGCGATCCCGACAATGCGGGGTCGGTTCGCCTGCTGCGACGACTCGGCTTCACGCTGGAAGGCCGGCTGCGCGGCGAGTGGGAGACGCATATCGGCGTGCGCGATTCGCTGATCTTCGGCCTGCTCAGGGACGAATGGCGCCCCTGACGGGTGATGCTATTCCGCGACCAGCGCCAGCGCGCGGGTGACCAGCGGCAGGAACGTCGCCTCGTCGACCGCGGCATCGGGCCGGTGCCAGCTGCCGCTGACCGCATACCAGCGCCCGGTCTTCGCCTGCACCAGCAGGTTCAGCGCGATCACGCCCGGCTCGGACCCGCCCTTGAAGCCGACATAGGCGAATCGCGCGACGCTGGCCGGATCGACGCCATGGTTGATCGCGAGGATGCCGCGCACCACCGGGCCGGCGTCCCTGAGCGCCGCCAGCAGTCGCGCCATGTCGCGCGGGGCGGCGAACCATTCGACCGAATCGGTCGCGACCGGGCCGGCGGAGAACATCATCGGATCGAGCGTCGCACCCGCGATCCGCGCCGCCTGCACGGTCAGCAGCGCGCGCCGCTGCGTCGCGTCGCCCTTCGCCCAGGCGGCGACGAGCGTGGGATCGCCCTTGATGACGAATGCCTCGCGCGTGGTCAGCACCGGGCCGCGCGCACCGAACGTCGCCGCCATCGCATCGACCCGGTCGCGGCCGAGCAACGTCAGCAGCGTATCGGTGGCGGTGTTGTCGCTGATCGAGATCATCAGCGTCGCCAGCGTCTGCACGGTCACCGGCGATCCCGCCGGCCAGCCCTGCAACAGGCCCGAGGGCAGCGACGGCGTGCCGACCGGCACCACCTGATCCCAGCGCAGTGTGCCCGCCGCGACCTGCCGCGCCGCCTCCGCCAGCACCCATAATTTGAACGCGGAGCCGAGCGGGGCGGCGGTGTCGCCCCTGGTCTCGAACACCGGCGTCGGGGTGGCGCCGTCCAGCGCATAGACGCCGATCTGCGCCGTTCCCGGCAGTGCGGCGACCGCGGCCTGCACCCTGGCGGCGGTGTCGCCGCGCGGGGCGGTGCCGGTGATGAGCAGGCCGGTGATCGCATGGGGCGCGGCGGGGTCGAGCGTCAGGCGTCCGGTCGCCGTGCCGCGATCGTAGCCGATGACGATCGTCGCCGCCCAGCGGCCGAGCGGTTCGAACCGCTCGATCCGCCGCGGTTCGCCGAGCGCGGTGCGCAGCTGCTGCGTGAGCGGGGTGAAGCGGGCCGCGGGCACCGCCTGTTTGAAGGCAGCGGCGAACAATGCATCATAGCCGGGCTTGCCGGCGAGCACCGGGACCAGCGCCTCCGCGCGGGCACGGACGGCGGGATCGGCGGCGGTCGCCGCCGGCGGCGTCTGCGCGACGGCGGTGGCCGGCGCCAGCACCGCCAGCGCGAGGGCCAGCGCGAGGGCCGCGATCAGTTCTTGAGCTTCCAGCCGTTTCGCAACAGCACGTAGCATGCAACCCCCAGCGCGATATCCACCCCGAGGATCGCGATACCGCCCACGGCGACCGGCGAATCGGCGGTGCCGAGGAAGCCGTAGCGGAACCCCGAGATGATGTAGAAGAACGGATTGGCGTGGCTGAACGCCCGGAAGGCGGGGGCGAGCCGGTCGACCGAGTAGAAGGTGCCGGACAGCAGCGACAGCGGCGCGATCACGAAATTGGTGACCGCGGCGGCATGATCGAACTTCTCCGCCCAGATCGAGGTCAGCACGCCGAGGAAGGCGAGGAAGGCCGCGCCGAGGAAGCCGAACCACAGGATCGCGAGCGGATGCACCGGCGTGACGTGGACGCCGGGATAGAGCGCCATCGCGCACCAGCAGATGAAGCCGACGATGAACGCCCGCGTCATCGCGCCGCCGACCAGCGCGGCGAGCAGTTCCGCGGTCGACAGCGGCGGTTGCAGGTAATCGACGATCGTCCCCTGGATCTTGCCGACGAGCAGCGAGAAGCTGGCGTTGGCGAAGGCGGGGCCCATCATCCCCTGGCTGATGATGAGGCCGGGGGCGATGAAATCGGCGAAGGGGACGGTGATTCCGCCGACATGGACCGGGCTTTTCGCGCCGGTCGCGATGGTGAAGACGATCAGAAACAGCAAGGTCGTGATCGCGGGGGCCCATACGGTCTGGAGGTGGACCTTGAAGAACCGGCGCACCTCCTTCACATAGAGGGTCTTCAGGCCGCCCCAGTTCACGTTCCGGATGACCGGCACGCCGGGTGCGGACCGGATCGCCGATTGGATTTCGCCGATTGGGGGCTGGCTGCTCATGGGACAAGCGGGTAACCGCAGCCGCAGTCGCCCGCAACCCGGCGCGAGAGTAAGGAAACACGAATGTCCTGGACCGACGAGCGGATCGACACGCTCAAGACGATGTGGGAGGCGGGCCAGACCGCGAGCCAGATCGCCGAGGCGCTGGGTGGCGTCAGCCGCAACGCGGTGATCGGCAAGGCGCACCGCCTGGGCCTGCAGTCGCGCCCGTCGCCGGTGAAGCCGAACGAACCCGCCGTAGCCGCGCCGGCGCCTGCGCCGGTCGAGGCGGAGCCCGCTCCCGCCCCGGCCCCCGTCGTCGCCGCGCCACCGCCGCCGCCCGCGCCGCCGCGCCCGGCGCCCGAGCCGGAACCGGTGGTCGCCGCCGACGAGGATGACGACGAGGACGAGGAAGAGGTCGTCGCGGCCCCCGCGCCGGTGCGCGAGCCGCAGCCGATCCTGCGTTCGGTCGGCCCCGGCGGCTTCGTCCGCCAGTCGCCGGGCGAGCAGCAGCCGCCCGCCACCCCCGCGCCGCCGCGCCGGCTGGTCCCGGCCAAGCCGTCGCCCGAGATCGCCGGCAAGACGACCCTGCTCGACCTCAACGACCGCATCTGCAAATGGCCGCTCGGCCATCCGGGCGAGCCCGATTTCCACTTCTGCGGCGACAAGGTGAACCCGGGGTTCCCCTATTGCGTCGCGCATTGCGGCCATGCCTATCAGGCGCAGCTGCCCCGTCGCGACCGCCGCCCGCCGCCGCCGCTGCCGTTCGGCGGCCCGCGGGTGCGCTGAGCAACGCTCGGCGCCCGCACACAGGGCCGCCCGGCCGGCGCGGCCGACAGCCGCGTCCGACGTCATGGGCTTTGCCCATGACCGGGTTTTGAAAGAGGGCCGCTTCCCGCGAGGGAGGCGGCCTTTCTTTTGATCCCTGTCCGTGGCGTGAGGAACGAGAAGGGCCGGCGTTCCCTTGCGGAACACCGGCCCTTCTTTGTCTCAGGCCCGCCGCGGCGAAGCCGCGTCGTCAGACGTAGCTGGCGCTACGCTGGCCGGGCTGGCGCGAGTCCTGCGTTACGCTTCGCGTCGCGCAGGCCGCGCTGCGCCTCAGAACCGGAATGCGGCGGTGGCGCGCAGCGAATGCCAGCGGAACTTGTCGTCCGAGCGACGGAAGTCGGTCGTCGCGCCGCCGGCGGGCAGGATGAACGGGTTGTTCGCCGCGGCCGTACCCTGCGACACGCGCACGCGGGCGTCGTCGTCCTGATACTGGTGATAGGTATATTCCATGCCGATCGAGAAGTTGCGGCCGAGCTTCTGCTCGATGCCGCCGCCGCCGACGATGCCGAACTGCTTGCGCTTGCCGGTCTGGACGAAGGCGTTCTGCGTGTTGGTCGAGGTGAAGCTGCGGTCGATGTTGGCATAGCCGGGACCGAAGGTGCCGTAGAACAGCGTCGTGCCCGGCGCATAGCCGATGCGGCCGCGGATGCTGGCTTCCCACTTGACGTCGCGCGTCATGACATAGTTCGCCGGCGTGGTCGAAAAGCCGCTGACGCTGTCGTTGATCTCGGTCTTGCCGAACTCGCCCAGCGCGCCGATCACGATATTGCCCGACTGCGAGTCCATGCCGATGCGGCCATAATAGGACCAGCCGTCCTTGTCGTTGCGGCAGCTGCCCGGCAGCGGCGTCGCACCGACCGCGCGGCCGTTGCAGAAGCCGGGCGAGAAGGCGTTGGCACCCGCGGCGGTCGTCACCGTGTCGCCGAAGCTGCCGTTCGAGCCGCGATCGAACAGGATCGACGAGCCGACATCGTTGGGCTGCACGTCATAGCCGCCCGATGCGCCCACATAGATGCCGCTGAACGGGGCGGGATCGGTCGTCATGTCCTGCGCCTGTGCGGCGGTGGCGAAGGTGGCGGCGGCGATCGTGCCGAGCAGCAATGTGGTACGCATGGTGTCTCCCGAGGGGTCGTTGCAGTCGGTCGAGGAACGTGCGTCGCCGTCATAATATGCATCAATACGGGTAAAATGCTGATACTGTGGCATTATTGCACCGGTCGAGACATATGCCAGCAACATGGCGCGCCGGCGGGTGCTGGTATACCCCGCGATGTTCCCTTATGGTTCCGCGCAATGGCCCAAGATCTGTTCGCATCCTCCGCGGCGCCCGCCAATGCCTATGACGCCTCGTCGATCGAGGTGCTGGAGGGGCTGGAGCCCGTCCGTCGCCGTCCCGGCATGTATGTCGGCGGCACCGACGAGCGCGCGCTCCACCATCTCGCCGCCGAAGTGCTCGACAATGCGATGGACGAGGCGGTCGCGGGCCATGCGACACGGATCGAGGTGACGCTGGAGCCCGGCAACCGGCTGACCATCACCGACAACGGCCGCGGCATCCCGGTCGACCCGCACCCCAAGTTCCCCGACAAGAGCGCGCTCGAGGTGATCCTGTCGACGCTCCATTCGGGCGGCAAGTTCGCCGGCAAGGCCTATGCGACCAGCGGCGGCCTGCATGGCGTCGGCGTGTCGGTGGTCAACGCATTGTCGTCGGATACGCTGGTCGAGGTCGCCCGCGACCGGCAGCTGTATCGCCAGCGCTTCAGTCGCGGGCTGACGCAGGGGCCGCTCGAACATGTCGGTGCCGCGCCCAACCGCCGCGGCACCTCGGTCGCCTTCACCCCCGACACGGAGATCTTCGGTCCCGAGCTCGCCTTCAAATCCAAGCGGCTCTACCAGCTCGCCCGGTCGAAGGCCTATCTGTTCGCCGGCGTCGAGATCCGCTGGCATTGCGCGCCCGAGCTGGTCGAGGGCAGCGACACGCCGGCGGAGGCGGTGTTCCAGTTCCCCGGCGGCCTTGCCGACCATCTGCGCGAACAGATCGGCGGTCGCGAATGCGCCACCGCGGATTTCTTCGCGGGCAACCAGGATTTCCCGGGCGAACAGGGCCGCGTCGAATGGGCGGTCGCCTGGCCGCTGTGGAGCGACGGCAGCTACAGCTGGTATTGCAACACCATCCCCACGCCCGACGGCGGCACCCACGAACAGGGGCTGCGGCAGGCGCTGGTCCGCGGCCTGCGCGCGTTCGGCGACCTCGTTCACCAGAAGAAGGCGAAGGACATCACCGCCGACGACGTGATGGTCGGCAGCGAGCTGATGCTCAGCGTCTTCATCCGCGAACCGCAATTCCAGAGCCAGACCAAGGACCGGCTGACCAGCCCGGAGGCCGCCGGCCTCGTCGAAAAGGCTGTGCGCGACCATTTCGACCATTGGCTCGGCCACAATATGGAGCGCGGCAAGGCGCTGCTCGGTTATGTCCTCGACCGGATGGACGAGCGCCTGCGCCGCAAGCAGGAACGCGAGGTCAAGCGCAAGACCGCGACCAGCGCGCGCAAGCTGCGCCTGCCCGGCAAGCTGACCGATTGCGCCAACGACGGCAACCACGGCACCGAACTCTTCATCGTCGAGGGCGATTCGGCGGGCGGCAGCGCCAAGCAGGCGCGCGACCGCAAGACGCAGGCGATCCTGCCGATCCGCGGCAAGATCCTCAACGTCGCTTCCGCGACCAGCGCCAAGATCGTCGCCAATCAGGAGATCGCCGACCTGATCCAGGCGCTCGGCTGCGGCACGCGCAAGGATTGCGACGCCAGCCAGCTGCGCTACGAACGCGTCGTCATCATGACCGACGCCGACGTCGACGGCGCGCATATCGCGACGCTGCTGATGACGTTTTTCTTCCAGGAGATGCCGGATCTGGTCCGGCGCGGGCATCTCTATCTCGCGCAGCCGCCGCTCTACCGGCTGACGGTGGGTGCCAAGTCGCTCTACGCCCGCGACGACGCGCACCGCGCCGAGCTGGAACGCACCGCATTCAAGGGCAAGAAGGTCGAGGTCGCGCGGTTCAAGGGGCTGGGCGAGATGAACCCGGGCCAGCTTCGCGAAACGACGATGGACCCCAAGACCCGCGGCATGATCCGCATCACCCTGCCGCAGGAATATGAGGAGCGCGCGGGGGTAAAGGATCTGGTCGACCGCCTGATGGGCAACAACCCGGCGCATCGCTTTGCCTTCATCCAGGAAAACGCGGCGCGGCTGGACGAAGAGGCGATCGACGCGTGATCCGGCGACTGCCGGGAGCGTCCCCGCGCTCCCGGTCGGTCGGGGCTTACTTGATGACGAAGGTGACGCCGGCGGTTTCCCATTCGGCGCGCGTCTGGCAGATCGTGTCGGGCATCTCGCGGGTCGCGGTGTTGCCGAGCGTCGTCTTGGGCATGCACATGCGGCTGGTCGGGTCCGGCGCGGTCTTTGCGGATAAAGTGATCTTGGCGGGGCCCTTGCCGCGGGCGAAGGCGCTCGAGGCCGATCCGGTGGCGATCAGGCCGGCGGTGGCGAGCAGGGCGATCGAGCGGCGCATGGACATGTGGGTCATGATGGTCTTCCTCCTGTGGTGTCGTTGAAGCGTCCCCGCTTCACAGGTGGTGCACTGCATTAGGTGTGCCAAACACCTTATCCCGCGGAAAACCGTCATTTTCTGCCGATATAGCGTCGTCCTGACGATCGATGGCGTACCGGGGTTTGGCGATTTTTCCCGATTGTTGGCGCGGCCGATGCGGGTGTCCGGCGCGATGCGACCGGTGTTGACCCACCCGGTGCCGAACCGGTATGGCTGTGGCGGGCGGCCAGCAAAGGGCCGCCCTTTCTCGTTTGGAGAAGAGGAGACCTCCCGTGACCATTACGCCGCTCATGCCCGTCTATCCACGGTGCGGGGTGCGTCCGGTCCGAGGCGAGGGCTGCCACCTGATCTCCGAGGACGGCACGCGCTATCTCGACATGGCGGCCGGCATCGCGGTCAACGCGCTGGGTCATGGCCATCCGCATCTGGTCAAGGCGATCGCCGAGCAGGCGGCGACGCTGATGCACGTCAGCAACCTCTACGGATCGCCGCAGGGCGAGGCGCTGGCCGAGCGGATCTGCGCCAACAGCTTCGCCGATACGGTGTTCTTCACCAATTCGGGGACCGAGGCGGTCGAATGCGCGATCAAGACCGCGCGCCGCTTCCATTATGCCGAGGGCAATCCGCAGCGGCACAAGATCATCACCTTCAACAATGCCTTTCACGGGCGGACGATGGGGGCGATCTCGGCAACCAACCAGCCCAAGATGCGCGACGGGTTCGAACCGCTGCTGCCCGGCTTTGCCTATGCGCCGTTCAACGATCTCGACGCGGCGCTGGCGCTGATCGACGACGAGACCGCGGGCTTCATGGTCGAGACGATCCAGGGCGAGGGCGGCGTGTCGGTCGGCACGCCCGAATTCATCACCGGCCTGCGCAAGGCGTGCGACGAACACGGCCTGCTGCTGATCCTCGACGAGGTGCAATGCGGCTACGGGCGCACCGGCAAGATGTGGGCGTACGAGCATTACGGGATCGCGCCCGACATCATGCCGATCGCCAAGGGCATCGGCAGCGGCTTTCCGCTCGGCGCATGCCTTGCTACCGAACATGCCGCCAAGGGCATGGTGATCGGCACACACGGATCGACCTATGGCGGCAATCCGCTGGCGATGGCGGCGGGGCAGGCGGTGCTCGACGTGATGCTGGCGGACGGCTTCCTCGCCAATGTCGAGGCGATGGGCGAGCGGCTGCGCGGCGCACTGGAGCAGATGATACCGAACCACGATCACGTCTTCGAGGGCGTGCGTGGCAAGGGGCTGATGCTGGGGCTGAAGCTCAAGGCCGGGGTCGAGCCGCGCGAGTTCGTGGCGCATGCCCGCGACAATCACCAGCTGCTGCTGGTCGCGGCGGGCGAGAACGTCGTCCGCATCCTGCCGCCGCTGGTGATCGAGGATGCGCACGTCACCGAATGCGTCGACAAGCTGAGTGCGGCGGCGCGGGTGTTCGTGGCGGCGAGCGACGACTGACTGTTGAATTTACGTCCCTCTTCCATCGGGGGAGGGTGAGGGCGGCGGAATTCCTGCCGGTCGGCCTCACCCTTCCGCTGCTGCGCAGCTCCGTCCCTCTCCCGGGGGGAGAGGGAAAGAAGGAATTACGATGCGTCATTTCCTGAACCTGTCCGATGCCGGCGCCGATGGCGTCGCCGCGATGCTGGCCGATGCGATCGACCGCAAGGCGGCGCGCAAGGGCTTTCCCAAGGGCCGCGCCGATGCCGACGCGCCGCTCGCCGGCCATGTGCTGGCGATGATCTTCGAAAAGAATTCGACGCGCACCCGCGTCAGCTTCGACATGGCGATCCGGCAATTGGGCGGCACCTCGATCGTCATGGATGCAGGGTCGATGCAATTGGGTCGCGGCGAGAGCGTCGCCGACACCGCGCGCGTGCTGTCGGCCTATGTCGATGCGATCATGATCCGCACCGACGATCACGCCAAGGTCGAGGACATGGCGCGCTACGCCAGCGTGCCGGTCATCAACGGCCTGACCGATTTCTCGCACCCGTGCCAGATCATGGCCGACCTGCAGACGATCCTGGAGGACGGCAAGGCGCTGCCCGGGCTCAAGGTCGCGTGGCTGGGCGACGGCAACAACGTGCTCGCCTCGCTGATGGAGGCGGCCGGGCTGATGCAGTTCGACGTTATCGCCGCCTGTCCCCAGGGCTTCGCGCCGCCCGAGCGCGACATCGCGCTGGGGCAGGGGCGCGCCCGCGTCGTTGCCTCGCCACAGGAAGCGGTCGCGGGCGCCGACGTGATCGTCACCGACACGTGGATCTCGATGGGGCAGGCGCATGCCGAGACCAAGCTCGCCGCGATGATGCCCTATCAGGTCGACGAAGCGCTGATGGCGCAGGCGAAGCCCGATGCGCGCTTCCTCCACTGCCTGCCCGCACACCGCGGCGAGGAGGTGGTCGATACGGTGATCGACGGTCCGCAATCGCTGATCTGGGCGGAGGCGGAGAATCGCCTGCATGCGCAGAAGGCGGTGCTGCGCTGGGTGTTCGGGCAGATCGGGTAGGCTGATCCTTTCGCTGTCTCGTATCCCATTCAATCGTCATCTCCGCCCAGGCGGGGATGACGAGAATGAGGGAGTACCGGGGGTCGGGGCTGGGGGGTCGGTGTAGTCCGCCCAACTTGACCGCCACCCACCCGCATCCCATCTCCCGGCGATGCAACAGACAACCGACCTCGATCGCGCGCTCGGCTTCGCGATCCCCTCCCGCTCGGTGCGCGGCCGTGTGGTGCGGCTCGGCCCGGCGCTCGACCGGGTGCTGGCCGCGCATGCCTATCCGCCCGCGATCGAGGCCTTGCTTGCCGAGGCGCTGACGCTCGCCGCGCTGATCGGCTCGACGCTGAAGGACCCGACCGGCCAGCTGACGATGCAGACGCGGACCGAGAATGGCGTCGTCCAGCTGCTGGTCTGCGACTATCGCGGCGGCGAGGTGCGCGGTTATATCGATTACGACGCCGACAAGCTCGCCGCGGCGCCCGAACAGCCGACGCTGTTCGCGCTGTTCGGACAGGGCTATCTCGCGATCACCTTTGACCTCGCGACCACGGGCGAACGCTATCAGGGCATCGTTCCGCTCGACGGCGAGACGCTGTCGCAGGCGGCGCAGAGCTATTTCATCCAGTCGGAGCAGATCCCCAGCCTCGTGCGCGTCGGCATCGCCCGCGACGGGGAGGGGCGGACGATCGCCGGCGGCCTGTTCCTCCAGCATTTGCCTGAGGGCGAGGTCGGGCGCGAGCGGCTGCACACCCGGCTCGACCACCCCGAATGGGAGCATGTCGAGGCGCTCGGCAGCACCACCGGGACCGACGAGCTCGCCGATCCGGCGCTGCCGCTCGAAACCCTGGTCTGGCGGCTGTTCAACGAGGAGGAGGACGTGCGCGTCCTCGCCTCCACCCCGCTGTCGCGCGGCTGCCGCTGCACCGGCGACTATATCGCCAGCGTCCTGTCCAAATTCTCGATCGAGGAACGGCGCGAGATGGCGGACGACAGCGGTTTCATCCAGGTCGACTGCGCGTTCTGCGCGACCAAGTTTCCGGTGCCGGCGGAGGCCGATCCGGTCGCCTGAAACGATTCGGCCTGATCCGCCTCGGTTCGTCGCATCGGGCGCGATGGCCGGGAACGAACCGCCTTAGGATGATTTTAACCGATACCCCCTTAGATAAGGCGTGTGCACATTTTCGGATGGCGTACGCTTTTCTCCCTTAAAGAGCGGGTTCGCTCTTCCCCTTCAAAGGGCCGCCTCATCCGCGGCCCTTTTCTTTTGGCCGCCATGGGTCTAGCGCCGCGCGGATCATGACCACCAAACCCCTGGCCGTCGTGCTCGTCTCCGGCGGGCTCGATTCGATGATCTCCGCCGCCAGCGCGCGCGAGGCGGGCTATCGCCTGCTTGCCCTGTCGGTCGACTATAACCAGCGCCATCGCGTCGAACTCGCCGCGGCCCGGCGGGTCGCCAACACGCTGGGCGCCGAGCGCCATATCGTCCTGCCGCTCGACCTGTCGGCGTTCGGCGGATCGGCGCTGACCGACGATATCGCGGTGCCGAAGGACGGCGTCGGCACCGAGGACGGCGGCGGCATTCCCGTCACCTACGTGCCCGCGCGCAACACCATCTTCCTCAGCCTCGCGCTCGGCTGGGCCGAGGCGGCGGGCGCACGCGACCTGTTCATCGGCGTCAACGCGCTCGATTATTCGGGCTATCCCGACTGCCGCCCCGAATTCATCAGCGCCTTCGAGGGGCTGGCGGAGATCGCCACCAAGGCCGGGGTCGAGGGCGAGCCGTTCAAGATCCATGCGCCGCTGCAGCATATGACCAAGGCGGATATCGTCCGCGAGGGCACGCGGCTGGGCGTCGACATGGGGATCAGCTGGTCGTGCTACGATCCGGCGCCGGGCAGCCTGCATTGCGGCACCTGCGACAGCTGCCGGTTGCGATCCAAGGGCTTCCAGGAGGCCGGTATTCCGGACCCGACGGTCTACGCCGTCCAGCCGTGATCCGATGAGCTACGCGATCAAGGAGATGTTCCTCACCCTGCAGGGCGAGGGCGTGAACGCCGGACGGCGCGCGGTGTTCGTTCGCTTCGCCGGCTGCAACCTGTGGAGCGGACGCGAACAGGACCGCAGCACGGCGGTCTGCCGCTTCTGCGACACCGATTTCGTCGGTACCGACGGGCTGGGCGGCGGCAAGTTCGCCGATGCCGCGGCGCTGGTCGCGGCGGTCGCGGACTTCTGGGGCGCGGGGGCGAACGAGCGGTTCGTCGTGCTGACCGGGGGCGAACCGATGCTGCAGATCGACGATGCGCTGGTCGATGCGCTGCATGCCGCGGGGTTCCGCATCGCGGTCGAAACCAATGGCACGCTGCCCGCGCATCCCGGCATCGACTGGATCTGCGTCAGCCCCAAGGCGGGCAGCGTCGTCGTGCAGCGATCGGGCGACGAACTGAAGCTGGTCTGGCCGCAGGCCGGCACCGATATCGACGAGGTCGAGCGCTGGGACTTCGCCCATCGCCTGCTCCAGCCGATGGACGATGCGCGGGGGGCGGCGAACGTCGAGGCGGCGATCGCGGTGGTAATGGCGCGGCCGCACTGGCGGCTGTCGCTCCAGACGCACAAATATCTGGGGCTGCGGTAGCAAGAGATGCGCCCCGGTACGGGGACGTCGCGGGGAGGGGGCTTCCATGAGCGGTTCGCATGTGGAAGCCCCTCCGTCACCGCATGCGCGGTGCCTCCTCCCCGTGCCGGGGAGGAGCAAAGCGTCAGCGCAGCGCGGTTTCGGTGCCTGCGGGCTTCACGGTCGTCGCGACCGCGGTCACGCTGGCCGGCGGCCAGGCGAACACGCCGCATTTCTTGACCACCCATTCGCCCTTCTTGTTCCAGCAGATCGGATCGAAGCGCGGCTTGGAGGCATAGTCGCGGCCGAGATAGCGCTGGAAATGTTGCTCGCCGTAGGGCGTCAGGCTGTTGCGCAGCTCGCGGATGCGCGCCATGGCGAGGTCGCCGAAGCTGCCGCGGGGCACGAAGGTCGCATCGCGGCCGATCTCGCTCGCGGTCTGGCAGAAGCCGAACTGCGCGGCGACGGTGGCATAGCCCGAATAGGTGCGCGTGCCGAATTGGTCGAGCGCCGACTGGCCCTCCTTGGGTGTCTTGCCGGTGCGCTTGAAATATTTGGTCAGCGTGTCGAATGAGCCCTTCAGCTCCGCCTCATGGTCCTTCAGCACCGCATTGTAGTTGTTGACGGTGAGCAGCGTCGGTTCGAACTGACATTGCAACGCCGCGACGTTGAGCGCGGCGCGCATGCTCCACGCCATCGCCGCGCGCAGCTCGGTCTCGCTGGCGCCGGGCAGGGGCTGGCCGAGCCCGTCCTCATGCCCCTTCACCGCCTCGCCACGGAAATCGTGCGAGCGCAGGAAGAACTGGGCCGAGGCAGGCGTCGCCACCGCCATCAGGCCGATCGCCGCGCCGCCAAGCGCCAGCGCGGTACGCAACAGGGTCATTTCCAACTTCCTCCCGAACGGGCATTTATCGGGCGATTCTAGATGGTTTTGAGGGCCGACCCAATCCCCGATTCACCATGACCCGATAAAAAGCGACGAACCGCGCCAAGACGTTGGAACCAAAAGAAAAGGCCGCCCGGTTGCCCGGACGGCCGTTTCACCACCGTAATAACCCGGAGGGGCTATTACATCGCGTTGGTGGTCATCGTGTCGTTCGACATCATGGTGTCGTTCGACATCATCGTGTCGTTGGCCATCATGCCGCCGTTCATGCTGCCGTCGACGGCAGTCATGTTGTCGCTCATGGTGCCCATGTCGTCAGTGGCGTTCATGTCGGTGACCATCGTGTTGTCGGTGGCCGTTTCGGTCTTCGGACCACAAGCCGACACGGCGAGGGCGGCGCCGGCGATCAGCGAGCCGGTCAGGACCTTGGAGATGAGTGCACGCATTGGAAGCTCCCTAGATAGAGATTTGGACGGCTTGCTGGCCCTTTAATACCCAAATCACAGTGGACATTAATCGCATAACGTCCCGCCCTCAAGCCTCGTTTTCCAATCCCGGCCCTTCGGCAGTGCAGGAAAGCGACGAGAGGAAGGCCGGAGCAGTCAACGCAAGCGCATCGTCAAAGGTTGCGAGCGCGGGATTTCGGCCGAGCGCGGCGAGGCTCGTGACCGGATATTCGGCCAATCCGCACGGAACTATGCCGTTGAAATGGTTGAGGTCCGGCGCGACGTTCACCGCCATGCCGTGCAGGGTGATCCAGCGTCGCACGCGCACGCCGATCGCGCCGATCTTCGCTTCCGGGCCGCCGTCGCGGGTCCAGATGCCGACCCGGCCCTCCGCCCGGAATGCTGCAACGCCATATTCCGCCAGCGCGGCGATCGCCCAGCCCTCGACGGCGTGGACGAAGCAGCGGACGTCGCGGCCGCGGGTGTTCAGGTCGAGCACCATGTAGACGATGCGCTGCCCCGGCCCGTGATAGGTGTGCTTGCCCCCGCGTCCGGTGGCGACGACCGGAAAGCGCGGGTCGATCAGGTCGGCGTCGGAGGCGCTGGTGCCCGCGGTGTAGATCGGCGGATGTTCGAGCAGCCAGATCAGCTCGCGCGCCTCGCCCGCCAGCACCGCCGCGGCGCGTGCCTCCATCGTCGCCAGCGCCGCGTCATAGGGCGTCAGCCCCGGCGATACCCGCCATTCGATCCCGTCCACGTCCGTCATCGCCGCCATGTGAGCGAGCCGGGGCGGGGTTGCAAGGCGGGCGCCACCGATGGCCCCCGCTTATGGCCCATGCTCATGGATGGCCAAGCCGCGGTGCTTGGGCTAACCGGGCGCACGTACGGCAATCGGGGTGCCAGATGGTCAAGATGGGCAATGTGTGGGATCGCACCATGGAGGTGCTGAACGGGCGCGGCGGCATGCTCGCCGGCATCGCGGTGCTGACCCTGTTCGTGCCGGGGACGATCTCCGCCGCGTATGCCGCCTATGCGACGCCGGGGACGGCGACCGCGGCGATCGGCGCGCTGCTGGCGCTGGCGACGTCGGTCGCGGCGCTGTGGGGCCAGCTGTACGTCATCGCCGCCGCTAGCGACCCCGCCACCGATCGCGCGACCGCGCGGCGCGGCGCCAACGGCCGGTTGCTGCCGGCGCTGCTGCTCGCGCTGGCGCTGGTCGCGATCATGCTGGTCGCGCTGCTGCCCGCGGTCGCGCTGCTGGCGATGGCGGGTTTCGACTTCGCCGCACTGTCGCAGGGTGCGAAACAGGGGACGGTGGCGCCGGGGCCGGCGCTGTTCGCCTCGCTCTATGTGATCGTCGTCCTGATCGTCATGCTGTTCGCCGGCGCGCGCCTGCTGCCGCTCTATGCGGTGGTGCTGCACGAGCGGCTCGGCCTCGGCGCAATCGCGCGGAGCTGGCGACTGACCCGGCGGCATACGTGGCGGCTGGTCGGCGTGGTCCTGCTGTTCCTGATCGTGCTGATGATCGCGACCAGCGCGGCGCAGTCGGTCGGTGGCCTCGTCTTCCGCATCATCCTCGGCGCCGATGCGCGCGCCACCGTCACCTTCGTCGCGGCGGTGATCGCGCAGGCGGTGTCGACCGCGCTGACGCTGATCGCCATCGTCTTCTCGGCGCAATTGTACGTTGCGCTGGTCGCGCGCGAACGGCTGGTGCGCGAGCGCGCGGCGCAGGGGGCGGTTCCGGCGTGAAGGTCACGCTCGCCGCCTTGCTCAGCGATGCCTGGGCGCTGTTCCGCCGCGACGCCGACCTGCTGCTGCGCGTCGCCGGCATCTTCGTCTTCGTACCGACCTATGCGCTGCTGCTGCTCGTCGGGCCGTTGCCGCTGCCCGATGCCAAGATCGTCGACACGCAGGCGCGGGCGCAGGCGTGGATGACCGCGCTGGACAGTTGGGTGGGGGATTACGGGCTGGGGTCGGTCGCCGCCTATGTGATCACCTATTTCGGGCTGGCTGTGGTCTATTGCCTGTTTCTCGACGCCGGGCGGCCCACCGTCGCGGCGGCGGTGCAGCAGGCGGCGCGGCGCTTCCCGCGCTTCATCCTCGCGATGGTCGTCGTGTCGATCCCGGCGGGTGCGGGCATGTACATCCTGCTGCTGCCGGGCCTGTGGCTGATGAGCCGGTTCATGCTGGCCGGGCCGTTGCTGTTCGCGCAGCCGCAGCTCGGCGCGATGCAGGCGGTCGGCCGGTCGTGGCGGATGACGCGGCCGGCCCAGCTGTCGCTGCTCGGCGCGATCGTCACCGTCTATCTCGCCGCGATCCTCGCGGGCCAGCCGTTCATGCTGCTGTCGCGCTGGCTGGGCGGCGAGGGTGGCGGCAATCCGTTCGGCGTCGCGCTGGTCGAGGCGATGGCGGCGGGCGTCGCGACGCTCACCCAATTGGCCGGCGCGCTGATCGCGATCACGGGCTACCGCCGGCTGTCCGCCCCCACCAGATAGGGCACGTGCGCGCCCGCCTCGACGGGGAGCAGCCCCAGCGCGCGCGGATCGGGAAAGGTCTCGATCGTCCGCCGCACCGCGACGAATCCCTGCGCACGGTAGAAACCGAGCGCCGACGGATGGTCGAGCGTGCAGGTGTGGACCCAGACGCGGGTGACGCCCGGCACCCAGGCGCGCGCCATCGCCTCCGCCATCAGCCAGCGGCCATGGCCCTTGCCCGCCAGTTCCGGCACCAGCCCGACATAGGAGAGTTCGCAGGCGCCGGCATGGCGCAGGTCGAGTTCGAGCAGGCCGATCTCGATCCCCGCCCGGTCGAGTACGGCATGGACCTGCACCCCCGGATCGTGGACGATCGCGGTCAGCGCGGCATCGTCCATCGCCAGCCGCGAATACCAGAGCCACGGTCCGCCGACCCGTCGGAACAGCGCCCGGTATTTCGCCGGATCGGGCCGTTCCCAGCGCACCAGCCGCAACGGCGAGGCTGGCATGGGGCGCAGCGGCGGGCGCCGCGTCATCTCCAGCGTGGTGACGATCGTCGCCAGCTCGCCCGGATCGACCGGGATCAGCGCCACCGCGTCATTCCCACGTCGCCAGCGGCGGCAGGCTCATCAGGATCGCATCGATATTGCCGCCGGTCTTCAGCCCGAACAGCGTACCGCGGTCGTAGACGAGATTGAATTCGGCATAGCGCCCGCGCCAGTTGCGCATCGCCGCCACGTCCGCCGCGTCGAAGGCGTCGTGCATCCGCCGCCGCACGATCCGCGGATAGACGTCGAGGAACGCCTCTCCCACCGCGCGGGTGAAGGCGAAATTGGCGTCGAAATCGCCCTCCAGATGGTCGTAGAAGATGCCGCCGACGCCGCGATGGACCTTGCGGTGCGGGATGTAGAAATACTCGTCCGCCCATGTTTTGAAGCGCGGATGATAGGCCGGATCGTGCGCGTCGCATGCCGCCTGCAGCGTAGCGTGAAAGTCCGCGGTATCCTCCGCCACCGGCAGCGGCGGGTTGAGGTCGGCACCGCCGCCGAACCAGCGCTTCGTGGTGACGAGGAAGCGGGTGTTCATATGCACCGCGGGGACGTGCGGATTGGCCATGTGCGCGACGAGGCTGATGCCGGTGGCGAAGAAGCGCGGGTCGTCGCCGGCGCCATGGATGGTCTTGCCGAATTCGCCGTCGAGCAGGCCGCCGACGGTCGAGACGTTGACCCCGACCTTTTCGAACACCTTGCCCTTCATCACCCCGCGCACGCCGCCACCGCCCGGGGCGCCCGCCGGATCGGTGCGGTCCCAAGCGAGATAGTCGAAGGCGGCATCCGACCCCGCCTCGCGCTCGATCGCCTCGAACGCGGCGCAGATGCGGGTGCGCAGCGATTCGAACCAGGTGCGGGCGGCGGTCTGTTCGGCGTCGAGGGTCAGCATGGCGGTGCTTTAGCCAGTCCGGCGCGGGGAAGTCGAGCGCTGGCCAATCGCGCGGGGGGCTGGCAAGCCGCCGCGATGAGTCGATCGCGCGCATCCCTGTCCCGCCGCCTGTTCCGGGGCCTGCGCGTCGCCGCGGTCAGTTCCGCCTTCGTCTGCGCGTTCGTCGCGGCGGCGGGCTATTTCGATACCGATCCGGTCCATGTCTATCCGGCGGTGCCGCCGGCCGCGGACGTCGCGGTGGTCAACGTCTCGGGCGACATGGGGCTGCGTTTCCTGCTCGGCGCCTCGACCTCGCGCGGGCTGACCGAACATCATCTGCCGGTCGTCGGCATCGCCTCGCCCGCCGTCTTCCGCCAGCGGCGGACGCGGGCGGAGGTGGATGCGTTCATGGCGGACGTGATCCGTACCGCGCTGGCGCGAACCGGCAAGCCGCGGGTCGTGGTGATGGGCCAGTCCTATGGCGCCGATATCGTCCAGACCGGCCTTGCGCGTCTGCCCCCCGAGCTGCGGCCGAAGGTCGCGGCGATCATCCTCGTCCTGCCCGGCGATTCGGTCTGGTTCCGTGCCGACCCGACCGGCTGGGCCTATCGCGGCACGCCCGACAGCGTCGGCGTCGCCACCGCGGACACGCTGACCTGGGCGCCGCTCACCTGCATCTACGGCGTCGAGGAGGAGGACAGCCTGTGCCCCCTGCTGCGGGTGCCGGGGGCGCGGATCGTCGGCATGCCCGGGGGGCATAACATCCGCCACGACGAAGCCGGGTTGCTGCGCCACGTGCTGGCGGCGATCCGGGGTGTTTGAGATTTTGGTGGTCACGCGAGGGTGCTGGGAGAAAGAAGAAGGGGGGTCGCGCGGAGACGCGGAGACGCGGAGGGTCGTGGGCGGCGCAGCCTTTCGAACCTCATCCATGGGTAAGTCGGCGGCGCTCGCGGATGCCGTTTCCCAGAGCGCACCCCCTCCGCGTCTCCGCGTCTCCGCGCGAACCCCCTTGTTTCTAAGCGCGGTCGCGTGACGATCCGGGCCAGCCGCCCGTTTGCCGCAACGCCTCCGCCGCCACGATCGCGGCGGATACCGACAGGTTGAGCGAGCGCAGCGGCGGCGCCATCGGGATCACCACCCGCGCATCGGCGCGCGCATGGACCGCATCCGGTACGCCCGCGCTCTCGCGGCCGAACAGCAGGACGTCGTCGGCGCAGAAGGCGAAATCGTGTAGCGGCGTCGCCCCGCGCGTGGTCAGCAGGACCAGCCGGCCCGTCGCCTGCCCGGCGAAGGCGTCCCAGTCGGTGTGGCGGGTCAGCGCGACATGGTCGATATAGTCCATCGCCGCCCGGGCGACGCGCTTGTCGTCCCACTGGAACCCCATCGGCTCGATCAGGTCCAGCGCGATGCCGAGGCAGGCGCAGGTGCGCATCACGGCACCGACATTGCCGGCGATATCGGGTTGATAGAGCGCGATGCGGAGGGCGGTCGTCATGGCCCGCGTCCTAGCGCCGTGGCGGCCTGCGGTAAAATGCTGTTGGCAAAGCGATGGCGTGCCGTCTATCAGGCCAGCAGCCCGCCGTGGGGATGGTAGGGCTCGGTGGGCGCTGAAATCCCGACTCCTCACGGCGGTGAGGCGTTCCTCCGCGATAAAAAAGGTTAGGGCAGAGACGAATGGCGACTGACAGCATGGTTCCTCCCGGTGAATCGCCGGAGCCGTTCCACGAGGAAGTCCACGATCCCCGCCGCCGCGATTTCATCAATATCGCCGCCGTGTCCTTTGCCGGTGTCGGCGTGCTCGCGATCGTGCTGCCGCTCGTCAACCAGATGAACCCGTCGGCCGACGTGCTCGCGCAGTCGACGACCGAGGTCGATCTCTCCAAGATTCAGCCGGGACAGGCGATCAAGTCGCAGTTCCGCAAGCAGCCGCTGTTCGTACGCAACCTGACGCCCGCGGAAATCACCGAGGCGAACGCGGTCGACGTCGCCTCGCTGCGCGATCCCCAGACGCTCGCCGACCGGACCAAGCCGGGCAAGGAGAACTGGCTCATCACACTGGGCGTCTGCACCCATCTCGGCTGCGTGCCGCTGGGCGCGGGCGAGGGCGAGAACAAGGGTCCGTTCGGCGGCTATTTCTGCCCGTGCCACGGCTCGGCCTACGACACCGCGGCGCGCATCCGCCAGGGTCCGGCGCCCAAGAACCTGGTCGTTCCGGATTACACGTTCAATTCCGACACCGTCGTGACGGTGGGTTGAGGTAGCAGCAGATGAGCTTTCCCTGGGCCAAGCACTACGAGCCGAAACAACCGCTGATGCGGTGGCTCGACGAGAAGCTGCCACTGCCGCGCCTCGTCTATAACGCGGTCGGCGCGGGCTATCCCGTGCCGCGCAACCTCAACTATTTCTGGAACTTCGGCGTCCTCGCCGGCGCCGCGCTCGCGATCCAGATCATCACCGGCGTCGTGCTGGCGATGCATTACGCCGCCAATGCGGGCGTCGCCTTCGGTTCGGTCGAGAGCATCATGCGCGACGTCAACGCCGGCTGGTTCCTGCGTTATGCGCACGCCAACGGCGCGTCGATGTTCCTGCTCGTCGTCTACATCCACATCGGCCGCGGCCTCTATTACGGCTCGTACAAGGCGCCGCGCGAGATGGTGTGGCTGCTGGGCGTCGTCATCTTCCTGCTGATGATGGCCACCGCGTTCATGGGCTATGTGCTCCCCTGGGGGCAGATGAGCTTCTGGGGCGCGCAGGTCATCACCGGCTTCTTCTCGGCGATACCCCTGGTGGGCGAGACGATCCGCGTCTGGCTGCTCGGCGGCTTCGCACCGGACAACGCCGCGCTCAACCGCTTCTTCTCGCTGCATTACCTGCTGCCGTTCGTGATCGCGGGCGTCATCATCCTGCACATCTGGGCGCTGCACATTCCGGGGTCGAACAACCCGACCGGGGTCGAGGTGAAGGGCGAACAGGACACCGTCCCGTTCCACCCCTATTACACCGCCAAGGACGGCGTCGGCGTCGGCGTGTTCCTGCTGATCTTCGCGCTGCTGATCTTCTTCAGCCCGAACCTGCTCGGCCACCCGGACAATTACATCGAGGCGAACCCGCTCTCGACGCCCGCGCACATCGTGCCGGAATGGTATTTCCTGCCCTTCTACGCGATTCTCAAGAGCTTCACCGCGAACTTCATCCTCGATGCGAAGCTGTGGGGCGTGCTGGCGATGTTCGGCTCGATCCTGCTGCTGTTCTTCCTGCCGTGGCTCGACACGTCGCCGGTGCGTTCGGCGAACTATCGCCCCAAGTACCGCATCTTCCTCGGCATCCTGCTGATCGACGTGCTGGTGCTGGGCTATGTCGGCGGGGCGGAGGCGAATGCGCGCAACGTCATCATGGGTCAGATCGCATCGGCCTATTATTTCGCGCACTTCCTCATCATCCTGCCGTGGGTCGCCCGCTCGGAGCGTCCGCGCCCGCTGCCGAACTCGATCACCGAAGCGGTGCTGGCGAAGCAGGGCGGCACCAGCGTCACGCACAGCGCCGCGCAAGCCTGAACCGACTGGGGACCTCAGACCATCATGCCTCGCATCATATCATCCCTGGTCGGCGCAGCCTTCATCTTCGTGCTGGCGCTCGCGCTGTTCGGCACGATCAAGACCGCGATCCAGGAACCCGCCGCCGAAAGCGCCGAGCACGTCTTTCATCTGCATCCCGAGGATATCGGGCTGTCGTCGAACGGCTTCTTCGGCAAGTATGACAACCAGCAGCTGCAGCGCGGTCTTCAGGTCTACAAGGAGGTCTGCTCGGCCTGCCACAGCCTGAAGTACGTGGCGTTCCGCGACCTCACCAAGATCGGCTATTCGGAGGCCGAGGTGAAGGCGATCGCCAACCAGTGGGTGATCGAGCAGCCGGGCATCAACCCGGAAACCGGCGAGGCCGCGACGCGGAAGAACGTGCCGAGCGACCACTTCCCGTCGCCCTTCGCGAACGAGGTCGCCGCGCGTGCCGCCAACAACAACGCGCTGCCGCCCGACCTGTCGCTGATGGCGAAGGCGCGCCACGACGGCTCCAACTACATCCACGCGCTGCTGACCGGCTATCGTGCGCAGCCGGCGGCGCTCATCAAGGAATTTCCGGGCTCGAAGACGCCCGAGGGGCTCCACTACAACCCGTATTTCGCCAACCTCAACATCGCGATGCCGCCGCCGATCACCTCGGACGGGCAGGTGACCTATTCGGACGGGACGAAGGCGACCAAGGACCAGATGGCACGCGACGTGTCGGCGTTCCTGACCTGGACCGCCGAACCCAACCTCAACACCCGCCACGCTGCCGGTGTCGCGGTCGCGATCTTCCTGCTGATCTTCTGCTTCCTCGCATGGGGCGCCTATCAGAACGTCTGGCGCGACGTGAAGCATTGATCGCTGCGCCTGCGGGCGCGGACGACATGAACGGAACGGCGGTCGGAGGATGCTCCGGCCGCCGTTTTTCTATGGGCGATAGTGCCGCTCATGCGGCCGTGCGGAGGGGAGCGTACGGTTGACCGCGGCCATCCGCGGCATCACAGCAACCGCCATGAACGACGACCTCAAGGCGCTGGTCCGCACCATCCCGGACTTTCCCCGGCCCGGCATCCAGTTCCGCGACATCACGACCCTGCTGCTCGACCCCGCCGGCTTCGCCGCGACGGTCGCGCGGATGGTGAAGGCCACCGTCGGCCCGATCGATCTCGTCGCGGGGATCGAGGCGCGCGGGTTCCTGTTCGCCGCCGCTCTGGCAGTACCGTTGCAGGCGGGCGTGCTGCTGATCCGCAAGGACGGCAAGCTGCCGGGCGCGACGATCGCGGAGGATTATGCGCTCGAATACGGTCAGGACCGCATCGCCATGCACGCCGATGCGCTCGTCCCCGGGCAGCGCGTGCTGCTGGTCGACGACCTGATCGCGACCGGCGGCACCGCGCGTGCGGCGATCCGCCTGCTCCGCAAGGCGGGGGCGGCGATCGAGCAGTTCCAGTGCGTCATCGACCTGCCCGACCTCGGCGGGGCGGACGCGCTGCGGGCGGACGGAGTCCGCGTCGATGCGCTGATCCGCTTCGGTGGTCATTAACCGTTCAGCCGGAACTTGCGACGATCCGCCCTCGTTGAACGACGATCGGCGCGTATTGGCCTCAATGCTCGCGCCCCTCGATGACGGGAGAGCATCTCATGTTCCTCAAGCGTATCGCCCTGTTGGGCGTCATCCTCGGCGCCGGGCTCGGCACGGCGGCCTGTACCGACGGCTATGGCTATAGCGGCGTCGCGGTCGGCTACGGCAATGGCGGCTATTATGGCGACGGCTATGGCTATGCCGATCCGTACTATGGCGGCGGCTACGGTTATGGGGCGGGGTCGAGCTATTTCGGCTGGTACGGCGATTATTATTATCCGGGCACCGGCATCTACGTCTACGACCAGTATCGCCGCCCCTACCGCTGGAACGACGGCCAGCGCCGCTATTGGGAAGGACGCCGCAACGGCTGGCGTGGCGACCGCAACTTCCGCAACGACTGGAACGGGTTTGATCGCAACAACAACCAGTGGCGCGGCAATCGTGGCGATGGCCAGTGGCGCGGCGACCGCGGGCAGGGTTATCGCGGGGACGGCATTCGCGGTGATGGCATTCGTGGCGACGGCAACCGCGGCGATCGCGGCAACTGGCGCGGCAATCGCCAGAACTTCTCCGGTCAGCCCGGCGGCACCCCGCGGACGGTGACGCCGCAAGCGGTACCTGGTGGCGGGCAGCGCACATGGGGCGGCAATCGTGGTGCTGGTGGCAACCGGAGCTGGGGTGGCAACCGCGGCGGCGGTCCGCGCGGCAACGGCGACCGCGGTCGCCGCTGATCCACGGTGGCGGCGGGAGGCCTGGGTTCTTGCGCGGAGGTGCGAGGGGACGACGAAGCAAGTGAGGGGGTTCGCGCGGAGGCGCGGAGACGCGGAGGTGTCCCGGGCGGCGCAGCCTTTCGAACCTCATTCAGGGGGTGAGTCGGCGGTGCTTGGGAGTGCCGTCACCCCGCACGCAACCCCTCCGCGTTTCCGCGTCTCCGCGTGAACCTCCTTCTTCCTGCCCTTCACGCCTCCACACACCATCCGCGTGGGGAGGCAATCGGACCGGCCTAACGGTCCCGGGTTTTGACCAGACCGTTCGACACGAAGGTCATCACCATCACGTCGTTCTGGTTGAAAACCGCCATGCGGCTCTTGAAGATGCCCATTTCGGGCCGGCTGGCGGAGCGGCGCTTTTCGAGGACCTCGCTTTCGCAGCGCAGCCGATCGCCCGGATAGACCGGCGTCAGCCAGCGCAGTTCGTCGATCCCCGGCGATCCCAGCCCCGCCTGCGCGTTCGCCTTCAGATGCGCGACCAGCATCGCCATCGTCATCGCGCAGGTATGCCAGCCGCTTGCCGACAGCCGGCCGAAATGCGTCTGCGCGGCGGCTTCGTCGGAGAGATGGAACGGCTGCGGGTCGTATTTCTCGGCAAAGGCGATCACCTCCTCGCGGGTGACCGCATAGTCGCCGAAGCTTGCCTTCGTCCCGACTTCGATGTCCTCGAAATATTGCATCGCCGACTCTCCTATCGTTTCAGCACCTGCCTAAACGGTGCATCGTCGCCGTCCAGTCCCGCAGGGGCGGGCAGGCCGAGCAGGTCGCGCAATAGCGGGTTGATGGCGGTATTGTCGAAGCCCGCCAGCCGTCGGCCGCCGACGAAGGCGGGGCCGTTGGCGAGGAACAGCGCGGCCATGTCGGGCGCGCGATTATCGTAGCCGTGCGCGCCGCCGTGGAAGGCGTCGGCGGTCGCGGTCTTGAGGATCAGCCAGCCCGGTTCGGCGAGGCAGACATAGGGCGGGATGCGCGGATTGGTGCCGTAGCGGAAGCGCGCCGGCACCGCCTCCTTGCGCCAGCAGGTCATGTGCGCGTGCGGCTTGAGCAATGCCGCCTCCAGCGCCGCGGCGCGACCGGCGACGGGGAACAGGGTCGCATAGGGGCCGCTTTCGAGCAGGCGATAATCGGCCGGATCGGCGACCCGGTCGAGCGGGATCGTGCGCGCGCCGTCGGTCGCGGCCATGCCGTGATCGGCGACGATGACCAGATTGGCCGGCTGGCGCAGATCGCGCAGGCCCTGCACCAGCCGGCCGATCTGCACGTCGACATCGGCGACCGCCTGGGTCGTCGCCGGCGCCTGCGGGCCGTTGGCGTGGCCGGCGCTGTCGACCGTATCGAAATAGAGCGTCACGAAGCGCGGGCGCATCGCCGCCGGGCGACGCATCCAGTCGATCACTGCATCGACCCGCTGCGCGCCGGTCACCGCCTGGTTGAACTGCTGCCAGTCCTCCGGCCGGGTCGCGTTGGCGATCGCGCCATGGCTGTCGGGGATGATCGTGCCGCCCCAGCCGACGTTGGCGCCGGGCCAGAACATCGTCGCGGTGCGCACGCCCGCTTTCTCGGCGGTCACCCAGATCGGCTCGGCGGCGTTCCACCAGAAGGGATCGTCGCTTGCCATCGTGAAGACCTCGCCGGGGCGCGCCGGGTCCTCCATCCGGTTGCCGACGATGCCGTGGTGGTCGGGGACCTTGCCGGTCACCAGCGTCCAGTGATTGGGGAAGGTGACCGAGGGGAAGGACGGCCGCATCGCCGCGGTGACGCCGCCCGCCGCGAGGGCCGACAGGTTGGGGGTCACCCCGCGGTCGAGATAGTCGGGCCGGAAGCCGTCGATCGAGACGAGGATCGTCACCGGTGCCCCCGTCGTCCGCGGCATCGGTGCCGGCGGCAGCGCGGCGCCCGACGCGGGCGGGGCCAGCTGCGTCACCGGCGACAGCGCCGGCGGCGTATAGGGCAGCGCGCATGCGGCCAGCGACAGGGCCGAGAAAGCGAGGGGAATCAGTCTCACGAGGCGATCATCCCGAACGTGGAGGGCACGACGGCCTTACGCGGGACGAGGGGGGCGCCACAAGGCGGCGGTGGGGTCGGAGTTTCCGTTACCCCGGGGGCCGGTCGGTCGTCATGGCTCCCCTCCCTTGCGAGGAGGGGAGGAAGGCGATGTCAGGCGGGGATAGCCGCCGAACCCGTCATACGTTGAAGCGGAACAGCATCACGTCGCCGTCGTGGACGACATATTCCTTGCCCTCCTGGCGCAGCTTGCCCGTCTCGCGCGCGCCGGCTTCGCCCTTGCAGGCGACGTAATCGTCGAAGGCGATGGTTTCGGCGCGGATGAAGCCGCGTTCGAAATCGGTGTGAATCTCACCCGCCGCATTGGGCGCCTTGGCCCCGGCATGGACGGTCCAGGCGCGCGCTTCCTTCGGACCGACGGTGAAGAAGGTCAGCAGCTGCAGCAATTTGTAGCCGGCGGTGATGACGCGGGCGAGGCCGGTTTCCTCCAGCCCCAGCTCGGCGAGGAATTCGCCGCGATCCTCGGGCGCCATCGTCGCGATCTCCGCCTCGATCGCGGCGGAGACGACGACCGCCTCGGCGCCCTCCGCCTTCGCCTTGTCGAAGACGCGCGCCGACAGCGCATTGCCGTTCGCCGCATCGCCCTCGTCGACGTTGCAGACATAGAGCACCGGCTTGGCGGTGATGAGTTGCGCTGAGGCGAAGACGCGCGCTTCCTCGGCATCACGCGGCTGGGTCAGCCGCGCCGGCTTGCCCTCGCGCAGCAGCTCGAGCGCCTGTCCCAGCACGGCTGCGCCGATCTTGGCCTCCTTATCGCCCTGCTGGCCCTTCTTGACGAGGTTGGGCACGCGCTTTTCTAGGCTTTCGAGGTCGGAGAGCATCAGCTCGGTCTCGACCGTCTCGGCATCGGCGATCGGATCGACCTTGCCCTCGACATGTGTCACGTCGCCATCGGTGAAGCAGCGGAGGACGTGGACGATCGCGTCCACCTCGCGGATGTTGCCGAGGAACTGGTTGCCGAGCCCTTCGCCCTTCGACGCGCCGCGGACCAGCCCGGCGATATCGACGAAGGCGAGCTGGGTTTCGATGATTTTGGCCGATCCGGCGATCTCGGCGAGCTTGTAGAGGCGCGGATCGGGGACCGCGACGTTGCCGACGTTGGGCTCGATCGTGCAAAACGGATAATTGGCCGCCTGCGCCGCCGCCGTTTCGGTCAATGCGTTGAAGAGGGTGGACTTGCCGACGTTGGGCAGGCCCACGATGCCGCAGCGGAAACCCATGGGATACTCGCGTCTGAATAGGGAAAGCGCGCGCCTTACCGCCTGGACCGCCGCTTGACCAGTCGCGAGCGCGCGCGCCTCGGCCCGACGGCGAAAGCGATCGTCCCGTCGCGATACGGCCATCCCGGACATTTGATACCTGTACGCCGGATGAATGGATGCTAGCATCGCGGCCGGTCCTGGGGAGGACCGTGGCACGTTGTGCCGCGATGGGCGTGGAGAGAGCGCATGCGTCGTACCGGGTTGTGGGTCTGCGTGGCGATGGCCGGCGGCGGCGTGGCGCCGCCCGCGGCGGCGCAGGTGGTGCCCAACATGCCGTCCGCCGCGACGCCGCAGCCGCGTGCGCGGGCGCCGCTGCTTCAGCGGCTCGCACCCGGTACCACCGTCCAGAACAGCGCGCGGCTCGGCGGCAATCTGCGCCTGCGCGTCGCCGTCGGTGCCACCGGCGCGGGCGCGCGCGACCGGTTGCAGCAGCGGATCGCGAGCTCGATGATCGAATTCTATCCGGTCGGCGACAGCGGTTTCCACCTGTCGGCCGGGACGCGCCTGTACGACACGCGCGCCGGCGAGCAGGCGACCAACCGCGGCCTGATGGTCGCGCCGCGTCCGCTCAACGCGCCGGGCGGCAAGATCGGGCTGAAGCGTACCCCGGCGCTGACCATGGGCTATACCGGCAGCGCCGCGGACGGCACCAGCATCGGGCTGGAGGTCGGCGCGATGAAGGGCAGGGCGTACACCGACGCCAACGACATGGCGCGCCGCACCCGCGCCGAGCGGATCGGCGGCAATCCGGTCAATCCGATGATCAATCTGGTGGTCGGTCGTCGCTTCTGATCCGGCGGTTCTATTCGCCGCGCTAATCCTCTAGGCGCGCCGGATGCTGCCGCCGCTTCCTGCCACCAATGAACTGCTGCCCGCCTTCGCGCCGTGGTTCGACGTCGCCGGCCTCGCGGTGTTCGCGGCGTCCGGTGCGCTGGCGGCGGCGAAGCGCGGGCAGACCGCGGTTACGCTGGCCTTCTTCGCGCTCATCACCGGCGTCGGCGGGGGTACGGTGCGCGACCTCCTGATTGGTGCGCCGGTATTCTGGGTGCACGATCCGCGCGCCGCGACCGTCTGCCTCGCGATGGCGGCGGTGATCTGGACGACGCCGGAACGCTGGTGGAAGGACAGCGCGCTCGCCTGGTTCGACGCGATCGGCCTCGCCGCCTATGCGGTCTACGGCGCGGCCAAGGCGATCGGCTATGGCGTGCCGCCGCTGCCCGCCGCGCTGATGGGCGTCGTCACCGCCTGCGTCGGCGGCATCATCCGCGACGTGCTGGCGGGCGAACCGTCGATCCTGATGCGGCCGGAACTGTACGTGACGGCGGCGGCGCTGTCCTCGGCGCTGTACGTGGCGCTCGGGCTGATGGGGCTGGCGGGCGCGCCCGCGGCGGTGATTGCGGCGGCGGCGGGGTTCGGATTGCGCGCGATGGCGATCCGTTATCATCTGGCGTTGCCGGCGTATCGGGTGCGGGGGTGAGCCGACGCTTTTGAGGCGGGGATATGCATGGTGGACCAGCGTGATTTTGGGCGCTTCCGCCATGATCCGAATGCTGTGAATGTTACATCGCGAACGCTGAAAAGTTGGTGGACTGCGGACGGTCCGCTTTCGGCGAGGCATGCCGCGATAGAAGACATTGGGCGGCTGCCGCCTTTCCCGAAAAAGGATGGTGAATTGGGAAAGCTGACTGCAACGTCAGCGTCAGTCCGCGGCTCTCCGCCATCGTGCGATCAAGCGATTGAGCACTCGCCCGAAGACGAAGGCCACCAGCACGATCACCGCAATGCCGCCCAGCAATGGAAGTAGCCGCGGCCCACAAGGACCGGTGTTGCCCTCACAGCCCATCGCGCCACCGACGATCTCAAAGAACATCCAAATGAGCCCGACCGGAACCGCAAGCACAGTAGCTACGATCCCACCCCAATTTGTCGGTGCTCGGTGACTGTAAGCCATGAGACAATGCTGCCTCGCCAGATGCCTTTAGGCAAGGTCTCGCGGGCTTACCCGCTTTCTCGATTGGCAACCCATAGCGGGATAGTCACCAAGGCGATCGTACTAGGAGCCTTCCGGGGCACCTGCTTTCCCATAACCCGTTCCCGTTTGCTTTTGCCGAAATCGACTGTCGGAGACGGAGAAACGGAATAGATCGCGCTTAACGAATGGCCGTTATCGGGAGAACGGATCGCCAGCCTGAACGTCCGGGTTTAGGCGTAAACTGCCCATCAGTTTTACACCTCGACGGTGGTGCTAACCTTCCGGCTTTTGCATCGCAATTGCCGTTCCTGTCACCCCCGCACCACCCCCACATCCGCGAAGCGCTTCGGTTCGGCGGGCGGTGTTTCCGGCTCCGCCAGTTCGCACTGCCAATAGCCGACGTCGATCCACTGGCCGTGCTTGTAGCCGACCGCCCGGAACACGCCGGCGCGGCGGAAACCGACCGATTCGTGCAGGCTGATCGAGGTGCTGTTGGGTAGCGCGATCCGGCCGATCGCCTGCGCGAAGCCCTGTGCACGCAGCGTGTCGATCAGCGCCTCGTACAACAACCGCCCGACGCCCTGTCGCTGCGCGACGTCGGCGACGTAGATGCTCGTCTCCACCACCCAGCGATACGCGTCGCGCTCCGAGAAACGCGTCGCATAGGCATAGCCGAGCACGCCGCCGGTAGCATCACCGTTGGTCGCGACCATCCACGGGTACAGTCCGGCCGAGGCGGCCATGCGGGTCCGTATCGCGCGCGAATCGGGTGCTTCCGTCTCGAACGACACGGTGCCGGCGAGCACGTGCGGGGCATAGATCGCCGCGATCGCCGCGGCATCCTCGGGCGTCGCGGCGCGTAGCGCGATCATCTACAGGCCGATCCGCGCGAGGATCAAGTCGAGCAGGCGGGCGTCGGCGCCCGCGGTATCGCTCGGCCCCAGCCCGCCGCATTCGAGGCAGCGTGCCTGCACCGATCCGGCCGTCGCCAGCCGCTTCACGTCGCCCAGCGCCTGCGCCAGCAGCCCGCGCCGCTCCGCCGCGATCCGCGCGAACACGTCGCCGCCGGTCGCACCCTCCGCCACGTCGTCGTCGTCCTTGTCGGCGAAGCTCGCCGCCAGCTGCGCCGCGAAGCCGGGTTCCTTTTCGAGATATTCCGCATGGACCTTGGCGGGGTCGAGCTTCGCGCGCTTCGCCGCCTCGGCGATCGCGTCCTGGACGCCGCCGAAGCGGTCGACCAGCTTCAGCTGCCGCGCGGTGCCGCCGTCCCACACGCGCCCCTGCGCGATTTCGTCGACGCGCTGCGGCGTCATCCCGCGCGACTGCGCGACGCGGCCGAGGAACTGGCGATAGCCGTTCTCGATGCCCGCCTGCAGGATCGTATCGAGTTGCGGCGTCGTACCGGCGAAGACGTCAGGCTGGCCCGACAGCGGCGTCGCCTTCACGCCATCGGTGGTGACGCCGATCTTGGCGAGCGTCTTCTCGAAGGTCGGGATGATGCCGAAGATGCCGATAGAGCCGGTGATCGTCGCCGGCTCGGCGAAGATCACGTCGCCCGGCGTCGACACCCAATAGCCGCCCGACGCGGCGAGCCCGCCCATCGACACGACGATCGGCAGCCCCTTCTTCTTCGCCTCGAGGATAGCGAGCCGGATTCGCTCCGATGCGAGCACCGATCCGCCCGGCGAATCGACACGCACGACCAGCGCCTTCAGGTCCTTCTTGGCGAGCCCGTCGAGGATCAACCGCGCGATCGTGTCGCCATGCGCGCTGCCGGGGCCGCCTTCGCCGTCGACGATGTCGCCCGCGATCGTCACCACGCCGATAGCGTCGCCCGAGCGCGACAGCGGATGCGCACCGATCCACGAATCATAGCTGATCCGGGTGAAATTGCCGACCGGCTTGCGTGCGTCGCTGCCGACCAGCGCGGCGACCCGCCGGCCGAAGGCGGTGCGGTCGCCGAGCTTGTCGACGATCCCTGCCGCCAGATTGGCCCTGGCGATGTCGCCGTTCGCGGCGACGATCAGCCGATCCGGGCTGGAGAGGAACTGCGCGACCTGCGCCTTAGGCCGTGCTTTGGAGATCGCCTCCTGCCACTGGCCGAACAGCGACCCGAGCAGTTGCTGGCTCGCCTCGCGCGCTTCGGGACTCTGGTCGGCTCGGGTATAGGGTTCGACGAAGCTCTTGAACTTGCCGACGCGATAGACGTGCGTGGTGACGCCCAACTTGTCGATCAGGCCCTTATAATAGAGCTGGCTGCCGCCCGGACCGGTGAACAACGTTCCGCCCAGCGGATTGACCCAGATCTCGCTGGCGTTGGCGGCCAGCCGATAGCCGGCGTCGGTATAGGCAGTGGCATAGGCGAGCACCGGCTTCTTCGTGTCGCGGAAGCGGCGGATCGCCTCTGCGATCTCGTTCAGCGTCGCGGGATAGCCGCCGCCGAAGCTGTCGAGGTCGAGCACCAGCGCCTTCACCCGGTCGTCGGTGCGTGCCTCTTCGATCGCGCGCAGCACGTCGCGGGCGCGATACTGGCGCGGCATCGACTGGCCCGACAAAGCGGCGAACGGGGCCTGCTCCTCGGGCTGTTCGACGATCGACCCCTTGAGGTCGAGCACGAGGGCGCCGGTCGGGATCGCCTTCGTCCCCGGCCGCGCGTTGAGCGCCGCGAACAGCAGCCCGAAGAACAACAGCATCGCGACCAGGACCAGCCCGTCCTTGATCGCCACCAGCAGCTTCCATGCGCCCCGAACCAGCTTCACGTCATGCTCCTTCAATCCGCCCCAAGCGCTAGAGCAGCGAGGGGCAGGGCGCAACGGTCCGTATTAGGACGGTAAGACAGGATCAGGCGGGCGCCTCGCATCGCGTTTCGCTCACGGTCCGTCGCCCATGCACGCATCCGGTGATTTTTGGTTCCGCGACGGCCTTGACGATCCCGCCGGCCCGCCACATATCCGCGGCGTTGGCACTCGCATAACGTGAGTGCCAGAAATCTGTCACACTGATTAAAAGAGGGACTTCGCAATGACTTTTCGTCCGTTGCATGACCGCGTCCTCGTGAAGCGCGTCGAGGCCGAGGAAAAGACGGCTGGCGGGATCATCATCCCCGACACCGCCAAGGAAAAGCCGCAGGAGGGCGAAGTCGTCGCCGTCGGCACCGGCACCCGCGCCGAGAACGGCACGATCACCCCGCTCGACGTCAAGGCCGGCGACAAGATCCTGTTCGGCAAGTGGTCGGGCACCGAGGTCAAGGTCGATGGCGAGGACCTGCTCATCATGAAGGAAAGCGACATCCTCGGCATCGTCGGCTGAGCGGTTCGTCTTCCTGATACTTCCAATCACTTTCTGAAAGGGTAGCCACCATGGCAGCCAAGGACGTAAAATTCGGCCGCGACGCGCGTGAGCGCATCCTCCGCGGCGTCGACATCCTCGCCGATGCGGTGAAGGTGACGTTGGGCCCCAAGGGCCGTAACGTCGTGATCGACAAGAGCTTCGGCGCACCGCGCATCACCAAGGACGGCGTCACCGTCGCCAAGGAGATCGAGCTGAAGGACAAGTTCGAGAACATGGGCGCGCAGATGGTGCGCGAAGTGGCCTCGAAGACCAACGACATCGCCGGCGACGGCACGACCACCGCGACCGTCCTGGCGCAGGCGATTGTCCGCGAGGGCATGAAGTCGGTCGCGGCCGGCATGAACCCGATGGACCTCAAGCGCGGCATCGACATCGCCGTCCTGAAGGTCGTCGAGGACATCAAGGCGCGCTCGAAGCCCGTCTCGGGTTCGGCGGAAGTCGCACAGGTCGGCATCATCTCGGCCAATGGCGACCGTGAAGTCGGCGAGAAGATCGCGGAAGCGATGGAGAAGGTCGGCAAGGAAGGCGTCATCACCGTCGAGGAAGCGAAGGGTCTCGATTTCGAGCTCGACGTCGTCGAGGGCATGCAGTTCGACCGCGGCTACCTCTCGCCCTACTTCATCACCAATCCGGAAAAGATGACGGTCGAACTGAACGATCCGTACATCCTGATCCACGAGAAGAAGCTCAGCAACCTGCAGGCGATGCTCCCGATTCTGGAAGCCGTCGTCCAGTCGGGTCGCCCGCTGCTCATCATCGCCGAGGACATCGAGGGCGAGGCTCTGGCCACGCTCGTCGTCAACAAGCTGCGCGGTGGCCTGAAGGTCGCAGCGGTCAAGGCACCGGGCTTCGGCGATCGTCGTAAGGCGATGCTGGAAGACATCGCGATCCTGACCAAGGGCGAGATGATCTCGGAAGACCTCGGCATCAAGCTCGAGAGCGTCACCGTCGGCATGCTCGGCACCGCCAAGCGCGTCACGATCGACAAGGACAACACCACCATCATCGACGGTGCGGGTGAAGCCGATGCGATCAAGGGCCGCACCGAGGCGATCCGTGCACAGATCGAGAACACCACCAGCGATTACGATCGCGAGAAGCTCCAGGAGCGTCTCGCCAAGCTCGCCGGCGGCGTTGCGGTCATCAAGGTCGGTGGTTCGACCGAGGTCGAGGTCAAGGAGCGCAAGGACCGCGTCGACGACGCGCTGCACGCGACCCGCGCAGCCGTCGAAGAAGGCATCGTCCCCGGCGGCGGTACGGCTTTGCTGTACGCGACCAAGGCGCTGGAAGGCGTCACCGGCGTCAACGACGACCAGACCCGCGGCGTGGACATCGTCCGCAAGTCGCTGACCGCACTGGTCCGCCAGATCGCGCAGAACGCAGGGCATGACGGCGCCGTCGTGTCGGGCAAGCTGCTCGACCAGTCGGACACGTCGTTCGGCTTCAACGCCTCGACCGACACGTACGAGAACCTGGTGACCGCCGGCGTGATCGACCCGACCAAGGTCGTCCGCACCGCGCTGCAGAACGCCGCTTCGGTAGCCGGCCTGCTGATCACCACGGAAGCGACCGTGTCCGAACTGCCCGAGGACAAGGCACCTGCCATGCCCGGCGGCGGCGGCATGGGCGGCATGGGCGGCATGGACTTCTGATCCAGCATCGGGGCAGGCGATGTCTGCCCCGAAGACGGGATCAGAACGGTCAGCCGGTCTGACGTCCGGACAGCGGTTGCGCCGCTGTCCGTTCCAGAAAACGAAGGGCCGGGGGAGCGATCCCCCGGCCCTTTGTCTTGCCGCCGGTCCGGAGTATATATTGCGCCCATGGCCAGCCTGTTCGCCTATTCCACGCCCCGCCTGCTGACGGCGGACGAATTCTACCAGATCGACTTCGGTCCCGATCTGAAGGCTGAACTCGACAACGGCCATATCCGCATGATGGCGGGAGGATCGCGCGATCATGCCCGGGTGCAGGCCAACATCATCGGTTTTCTGGTGGGGCGCCTCCGCGGCACCGGCTGTCGGCCGTATGGATCGGACATGTCGATAAAGCCGCACGACCTGTCGGTCCGCTATCCCGACGTCACCATCGATTGCGGCACGCCGATCGACACCGGCAGGGACGTCCGATTGAACGCCCCGCGGGCCATCTTCGAGATCCTGTCACCCTCGACCCGGGCTCGACCTGCGCGTGAAGAAGGACGAATATCGGACGATCGCCAGTGTCGATACGATCGTCTTCGTCGATCCGGAGGCGGAGATGGTGATGACCAGCCGGCGCCATGGCGACGACTGGACCGACACGCCGTTCTTGCCGACCGACACGGTGCTGCCGTCGCTCGGCCTTACCGTCCCGCACGCCGAGATGTTCGCTCGCGACTAGGGCGAACGCCCGTCGTCAGTTTTTCATCGCCTCGATCAGTTTCTTGATCTCCTGGCTGCGCCCGCGCGGCAGGATCAGCACGTCGTTGCCGCTGGCGACGACGATCAGGTCGCTGATGCCGACCGCCGCGATCCGGATGCCGTCGGACCGGATCAGGCAGTCGCGCGTGTCGATCGCCAGCACTTCGCCGCGATGCGCGTTGCCGTCGTCGTCACGGTCGCTGATCGCGTGCAGCGCGTCCCAGCTGCCGACGTCGTTCCAGCCCATCGCGACCGGGACGACGGCGACCCGCTCGGCGCGCTCCATCACCGCATAGTCGATCGAATCGGACGGCGACGCGCCGAAGGCGTCGGCGTCGGGGTGGATGCGCGTGCCCTCGCGCCGCGCCAGCCGCATTGCGTCCTGCGTCGCGGTCAGCATCGCCGGGGCATGCGCGGCCAGCTCGCCCAGGAAGATGTCGGCGCGGAACAGGAAGATGCCGCCGTTCCAGGCATGGTCGCCCGACGCCAGCATCTCCTCCGCGCGCTCGCGGATCGGCTTTTCGACGAAACGCGCGACGCGATGCACGCCGTTCGACAGCGGTTCGCCGACCTTGATCCAGCCATAGCCGGTTTCGGGCGCATCGGGCGCGATCCCGAAGGTCACCAGCCAGCCATCGGCGACCAGCGGCATCGCCGCCTCGATCGCCGCATGGAAGGCGGGGATGTCGGCGATGACATGGTCGGACGGCATCACCAGCAGCGCATCCTCGGGACCGGCCGCCAAAGCGGCGAGCGCGATCGCCGGTGCGGTGTTGCGCGCGACCGGTTCCAGGATCACCGCCTGCGGCGTCGCACCGGCGGCGGCGAGTTGTTCGTCGATATGATCGGCATGGCGCGCGTTGGCGACGACGATCGGCGCGGCGAAGGCCTCGCCATGCGCGCGCTTCGCGGTCAGCTGGAGCATGGTTTCCTCGGCGGTCAGCGCGAGCAGCTGCTTGGGCATTTCCGGCCGGGACATCGGCCATAGGCGGGTGCCGGACCCCCCGGAGAGGATCACTGGTACGATCGTCATGATGCGGGCTGAACTCCTTGGACGACATTCTCTAGCGCAGAAAGTCTCGTCAGCGAAACGATGCAAGTGAAGTCCTGTTCAAGATTTCTTCGCTTTTTTCTGCCACTGCCGACTTCGCCTGTCGGAAAAGCTTACAGGCGTCGCCGGAGAACGCGGGCATGATCCGCCTGTTCAAGCATTACGTTCCTTATGCCGTGCTGTTGCTCGGCCTCGTGGACATGCTGTTGCTGATGACGGCGGCGGAGCTGGGCTGGGTGATTCGGGCGCGGCAGATCGGCATGACGGTCGAACCGATCGCCACCCGCCTGCCGCAACTGCTCGCCTTCGCCGTGGCGTTGCAGATCGCGCTGATCGCGGTCGGTGCCTATGGCGTCGCGTCCTTCCTGTCGTTGCGCTTCGCTGCGGCACGGCTCGCGGTGGCGATCCTGCTCGGCGTGTCCTTCCTGTCGATCCTGTTCTTCCTCGTCCCGCCGCTCGCCTTGTGGCGATCGAACCTCGCCTATGCGACGCTGATCGCGGCATTCCTGCTGGTGGTGGTGCGCGCGGTGCTCGGGAGGACCCTGGGCGGCGATACGTTCAAGCGGCGGATCATCGTGCTCGGCGCCGGCCATCGCGCCGCACGGATCGGTGCGCTCGCCGCCATACCCGGTGCCAATGTCGTCGTCGCCGGCTATGTCGCGATGGGGGAGGCGAGCCCCGTCGTCGCCGGTGCCGTCCCGCGCGACGCGATCCCCAATCTCGCCGCGCATGTCGTCGACCATGGCGCCACCGAAGTGGTTCTGGCGCTGGAGGAACGGCGCAACGCCTTACCGCTGAAGGACCTGTTGCGCGTCAAGACGACGGGCGTGGCGGTCAGCGAGATTTCGAGCTTTCTCGAGCGGGAGACGGGACGGATCGACCTCAATTCGGTCAATCCGTCGTGGCTCATCTTTTCGGACGGCTTCGCTTCGGGGCGGATGCTGTCGAGCGTCTTCAAGCGCGCCTTCGATGTTGGCGCCAGCCTGCTGCTGCTGATCCTGACGCTGCCGGTGATCCTCGTCACCGCCGTCGCGATCAAGCTCGAATCGCGGGGCCCTGCCTTTTATCGCCAGCGCCGCGTCGGCCTCTACAATCAGGGGTTCGAGATCGTGAAGCTGCGTTCGATGCGGCAGGATGCCGAAGTTGCGGGCAAGGCGGTGTGGGCGGACAAGGACGATCCGCGCGTCACCCGCATCGGGCGGTTCATCCGCAAGGTTCGAATCGACGAACTGCCGCAGACCTGGGCGGTGCTGAAGGGCGAAATGAGCTTCGTCGGCCCGCGCCCCGAACGCCCGCAATTCGTCGAACAGCTCGAACAGCAGCTGCCTTACTACGCCGAACGCCATATGGTGAAGCCGGGCATCACCGGCTGGGCGCAGATCAACTATCCCTATGGTGCCTCGATCGAGGATGCGCGCCACAAGCTGGAATACGATCTCTATTACGCCAAGAACTATTCGCCTTTCCTCGACCTGCTGATCCTGCTCCAGACATTGCGCGTGGTGCTGTGGCCGTCGGGCGCGCGCTGAGCCCATGACCGCACTGATCCTGTGGGGCCATGCGCTGGCGGCGCTGGCGTTCGGCGGGCTGGCCTTCGCCTGGCTGCGTCATGCCGCCGTCGGCTGGCCGCGCGCAACCCTGGTCGTCGCCTGCGCGGTCACCGCCTTGTGGGCGCTGGCCGTGGCCGGGATCGGCACCAGCGACGTCGTCGCCCGGCTGGCCGAATCGCTGCGCAATCTCGCCTGGCTCGCGCTGCTGGCGATGCTGGTACGCAGCGCGCGGACCGGCACCGTGCCGCTGTTCGCCGTCTATGTCGTGGCCGCGGCGATCACCGTGATGGCGGCGCTGCTCGCGGTGATCGAGACCAGGCCTCTCGGCGCCGACGCCTTGGCCTCGGTCGCCACCGCACGGCTGCTGGCACGGATGCTGGCGGCGGCGGTCGGCCTCGTCCTCGTCCATCACGTCGCCATCGGCGGCGACGTCGCGCCGGGTCGCGAGCCCGGGCCGCTCGTCGTCGCGGTCGCCGGCATGTGGGGCGGCGACCTGATCGTCACCACGCTGGGCTATGGCCTCGGCATGCTGCCGCCGGGCGCGCTGGCGTTGCGGGGGTTTGTTATGGCGGGGATGGCGATGGTTATCGCCCTCGGTGCGCGGCGCGGGGAGCGCCATTTGGCGATGTCGCACGGCATCGCGTTGCGGATGGTGTCGGTGGCCGCCATCCTGCTCTATGCGGCGGTCACCATCCTGCTGACCCAGGTCGCGGAGCGTTACGCCGGCGACGCGGTGCGGATCGTCCAGACCGCGATCGTGCTCGGCGCGACCACCGCGCTGGCGACATTGCTGTCGACGCCATGGCTGCGGGCGTGGACGCGGGTGCAGGTCGCCAAGCATTTCTTCCGCCACCGCTACGACTATCGCGCCGCATGGCAGCGCTTCACCGCGACGCTGGGCACGCCCGTCGACGTGGCGGGCGAGGCGGCGGCGGACCGGCTCGACCGGCGGATCGTCCGCGCGATCGCCGACCTGACCGATTCGCCCGCCGGGTTGCTGCTGGTGCCGGAAGGAAGCGGCCTCGGCATCGGTGCCGCATGGCATTGGCGCGAGGGCGGTTCGACCGACGCGGCGCTGCGTGAGTATCTCGCGGCCAGCGCGCGCATCGTCGAGCTCGACCAGGTCCGCCGCGGCGAGGCGCCGGCGGAGGAGGTGGCGGCGATCCCCGGCTGGCTGCGCGATCATCCCGATGCCTGGGTGCTGGTGCCGCTGATCCACGGCACCAGCCTGATCGGCGTCATCCTGCTCGCCCGCCCGCCGGTCGACCGCGCGCTCGACTGGGAGGACCTCGACCTGTTGCGCGTCGCCGGCCGTCAGGCGGCGAGCTACCTCGCCGAGGATCGCGCACATGCGGCGCTCGCCGATGCCGCGCGCTTCGACGAATTCAACCGCCGCTTCGCCTTCATCATGCACGACATCAAGAATCTCGTCAGCGGCGTCAGCCTCGTCGCGCGCAACGCCGAACGCCACGCCGACAACCCCGAATTCCGCGCCGACATGATCGCCACCCTCAAGGATTCCGCCGCCCGCATGAACGCGCTGCTCGCCCGCCTGTCCCAGCATCACCGCGCCACGCCGGAACCGGCGCAGCCGGTCGACGTCGGCGCCCTCGCGCTCCGTCTCGCCGCGGCGCGCCGCGCGCAGCATCCGGTGACCGTCGCGGGCGAGGGCGTCGCGCTGGCGCAGCCCGGCCGGTTGGAGCAATTGCTCGGCCACCTGCTCCAGAATGCGATCGAGGCGAGCCCGGCGGGCGCGACGATCGAGATGATCGTCGCCACCGAGGCGGGGCGGATCCATGTCGACGTGGTCGACCACGGGTGCGGGATGAGCGCCGCCTTCATCCGCGACCAGCTGTTCCGCCCCTTTGCCTCGTCCAAGCCCGACGGCTTCGGCATCGGCGCCTATGAGGCGCGCGAACTGGCGCTGGCGATGGGCGGCGCGCTGGAGGTGACGAGCCGCGAAGGCGAGGGGACGCGCTTTCGCCTGTGCCTGCCCCCGGCCCGCGCAATGGAGCAGGCGGCATGAGCGACCGGCCCGTCCTGCTGATCGTCGAGGACGACCTCGCGCTCCAGCGGCAGCTGCGCTGGGCCTATGAAGGCTATGAGATCGTCGTCGCCGCCTCCCGTGCCGAGGCGATCGAGGCGTTGCGCAGCCATGAGCCGGCGGTGGTGACGCTCGACCTCGGCCTGCCGCCGGATCCCGACGGCACCAGCGAGGGGTTCGCGACGCTTGCCGAGATCCTTGCGCTGAAGCCCGATACCAAGGTCATCGTCGCCTCCGGCCATGGCGCGCGCGACAGTGCGCGCAACGCCATCGGGCTGGGCGCATGGGACTTCTACGCCAAGCCGATCGACATCGACGCGCTCGGCCTGATCGTCGCCCGGGCCTTCCACGTCCACGCGCTGGAGGCGGAGAACCGCCGCCTCGCTGAACGGGCCGATGCCGGTGCGGGGTTCGGCGGCCTCCTCTACGCATCGGACGAGATGGCGCGGGTGGTCCGCACCATCGAGCGCGTCGCGCCGGCCGACGTATCGGTCATGCTGCTCGGCGCGAGCGGCACCGGTAAGGAGTTGCTCGCCCGCGGCGTGCACGACAGCTCGCCGCGCCGTCGCGGCGCGTTCGTCGCGATCAACTGCGCCGCCATCCCCGAGACGTTGCTGGAAAGCGAGTTGTTCGGGCATGAGAAGGGCGCGTTCACCGGCGCGGTGAAGACCACGCCGGGCAAGATCGAACAGGCGGCGGGCGGCACCCTGTTCCTCGACGAGATCGGCGACGTCCCACTGCCGTTGCAGGTCAAGCTGCTGCGGTTCCTGCAGGAACGCGTCATCGAGCGGATCGGCGGGCGCAAGGCGATCCCGGTCGATACCCGCATCGTCTGCGCCACCCACCAGAATCTGGAGGCGATGGTCGCCGAGGGACGGTTCCGCAAGGACCTTTATTACCGGCTGGCCGAGATCGTCGTCCGCATCCCCGGCCTCGCCGAGCGCCCCGGCGATGCCGGCCTGCTCGCCCGCGCCTTCGTCCGCCGCCATGCCGCGGCGATGAAGATCGCCGTCACCGGCCTCGCCCCCGACGCGCTGGCCGCGATCGACGCCTGGCCCTGGCCCGGCAACGTCCGCGAGCTGGAGAATCGGATCAAGCGCGCGGTCATCATGGCGGACGGCAAGCTCGTCACCGCCGCCGACCTCGACTTCCCCGGCGACGCCCCCGCCGACCCGCCGCCACTCAACCTGCGCAGCGCCCGCGAGGTCGCCGACCGCAAGGCGATCCGGCAGGCGCTGGCACGGGCGGAGGGCAATATCTCCGGCGCGTCGCGGCTGCTCGGCGTCAGCCGACCGACGCTGTACGACCTGCTCAAGAGCTACGATCTGCATGGCTGACGCGCGTTACCCGATGATGCGCGGCCGGCGGCGTCGCCGGCGGCGGCTGGCGGTGCCGCGGATCGGCCGGTGGCCGGGCGTCGCGCTCGGCCTGCTGCTGGCCGCGGCGATCGTCGCGGCGATCGTGCTGCTGCGGCCGCCACCGCGCGTCGATCCGGCGAAGGCGCTGGCCGATGCGCGCACGGCCTACCGCCTCGGCAATTACAGCGCGGCGCGCAACCATGCGCTGGCGACGCTGGCGAGGGCGCCGACGTCGCAGCCGGCGATGCTGCTGCTCGCGCGCAGCTATATCCAGCTCGGCGACGGCATTGCGGCAGATGGCGCGCTCAGCCGCGCGCGCGACCTGCGCGTCCCCGCGGCGGCATTGGCCGGGCTGCGGGCGCAGGCACGCTTTCTGCAAGGCGACCTGCAAGGCGCGCGCGACGCGGCGGCGTCGGCGGCCGCCGACGACGGCGAGGCGATCCGCGCGGCGGCGCGGGCGATCGCGGCGCAGGGCGATGGCGCCGCCGCGACGCAGGCGCTGGCGGGCTGGCTCGCCGCGCATCCGCGCGATGCCGCCGCCTGGACCGACCTCGGCCGCATCCGGCTGAATGCGGGCGAGATCGCCGCCGCCACCGATGCCGCCACCCGCGCCGCGCAGGCCGCGCCCGGCGACCCGGTGCCGCTGACCCTGCAGGCGGAGATCGTCCGTACCCGCTACGGCCTCACCGCCGCGCTGCCCTGGTTCGAGGCGGCGTTGCAGCGCGATGCCTATTACCACCCCGCGCTGATCGAATATGCCGCGACGCTGGGCGATGCCGGCCGCTACGCCGACATGCTCGCCGCGACCCGGCGGGCGCAGGCGGCGCGCCCGGGCAGCCCGCAGGCCTTCTACCTGCAGGCGGTGCTGGCGGCGCGCGCGGGACGCGGCGAACTCGCCCGCGATCTGCTCCAGCGCGCCGGCACCGCGATCGCCGCCTTGCCCGGGGCGGCGCTGCTCGGCGGTGCGCTCGACGAGGCGGGCGGCGGCCATGAGCGTGCGATCGGGACATGGCGACAGCTGGCCGCCGACCAGCCGATGAACGTCGTGCTGCGCCGCCTGCTCGGCGCGGCGATGCTGCGATCGGGCGATGCGCAGGGCGCGCTCGACCAGTTGCGCCCGATCGCGCTGCGCGACGATGCCGATGCCTTTACGCTGACATTGGTCGCGCGCGCGTTCGAGGTGATCGGCGACCGGGTCGCGGCGGCGCGCTTCCTCGATCGGGCGGCGATCGGCGCGCGCGGTGGTGCCGCGGCCTTTGCCAGCGACGACGGCGTCGCGGCGACGCTGGCCGAGGCGCGGGACGCGCCGGACGATCCCAATTACGTGCTCGGCGTGATCCGCGCGCAGGCGACCGCGGGCGATCCGGCGGGGGCGACGATCCGCGCGCGTGCGCTGGTCGCCGCGAGCCCCGGCGCGCCCGCCGCGCAGCTGGCGCTGGGCGACGTGCTGGCGATGACCGGCCGGTTCGCCGAGGCGGCGCAGGTCTATGCCAGGGCGGCCGACCTGACGTTCGACGAACCGACGATGCTGCGGCTGGTCGATGCATGGAGCCGTGCCAACCGTCCGCGCGAGGCGGCGGCGGCGCTGTCGCTCTACCTGCAACAGAATCCGCAGAGCCTGTCCGGCCAGCGCATCCGCGGGCATTGGCAGCTGCTGGGCGGCGATGCGGACGCGGCGATCGAGACGCTGGAAAGCGTCCGCCGCATCGCCGGCCATCGCGACGCGGCGCTGCTCGCCGATCTCGCCACCGCTTATGCGGCGAGCGGCGACGGCGCGGTCGCCCGCCGCTATGGCCGCGCGGCCTATCGGCTGATGCCGATGAATCCGCATGTCTGCGACGCCTATGCGGTCGCGCTGGCGGCGGACGGCGACCTGCCCGGCGCGCGCCAGCTCGCCGCCAAGGCGATGGTGCTGGCACCGGGCGATCCGGTCATCGCCGCCCATGCCCGGGCGATCGGCCGCTGACGGCTTGCGCCCGCCCGCCGCGCCGGTCATGAGCGCGGGCATGTCCGATCCCCTCGAGCGTATCGCCGCGGCGCTGGACCGCCTCGCCCCGCCGCCGCCACCGGGCGACGACCCGACCCGGCATCCCGCCTATGTCTGGCGCGCCGGCGCGCTGGTCGCGGCGCGGGCGTTCGCGCCGCTGCCGCTCGACCTGCTGGTCGAGGTCGACCGGCAGAAGGCGGCGCTGGTCGACAATCTGCGCCGTCTTGCCGGCGGGGCCGCCGCGCAGGACGTGTTGCTGTGGGGCGCGCGCGGCACCGGCAAGTCCGCGCTGGTCAAGGCGGCGATCGGCGCGGTGCAGGCGGACGGCGGCGATATCGCGCTGGTCGAGGTGACCGCGCTCGACGCGCTGCCGCAGCTGTTCGCCGCGCTGGCACCCGTCCGCCGCGCCTTTGCCTTGTTCCTCGACGATCTCGGCTTCGACGGCCCGGCGGAGGCGCGCACGCTGCGTTCGCTGCTGGAGGGCGGCGCGGAGGCGCGGCCCGGCAACGTCCGTCTGCTCGTCACCGCCAACCGCCGCCATCTGGTGCCGCGCGACATCGCCGAACAGGACGGCGCGATCAATCCGCGCGACAGCATCGACGACCAGCTCGCGCTCGCCGACCGTTTCGGGCTGAGCCTCGGCTTCCATGCGCTCGACCAGGACGGCTATTGCGCGATCGTCGCGGGCTATGCCGCGCGCTACGGCCTGCCGTTCGACGCCGCCGATGCGATCAACTGGGCGACGCGGCGCGGCAGCCGGTCGGGGCGGGTCGCGTGGCAATATGTCACCGAACTGGCCGGCCGGGCCGGGCGCGCGCTGACCTGACCCGATCGGGTCATCGACCTTGACATAATTCCGTCGGCGCGGCTCATTGCGTGCGTGCCGCGTCTCGGGGAACTCGACCTGCCCAATCGCCTCGCCCCCGCGGTGCCGCGGGGCGTGACGCAATTCGGTTTCGGCGTGCTGTGTTCGAGCAGCGCGGTCCTCGTCCGTGCCTTGCTCGACGGCGTCGCCGCGGGTGGGGGCGCGCCCTTCGCCCTGTGCTTCCCGGCGATGATGCTCGCGACGTTGTTCGCGCGCTGGCAGGCGGGCGTGGTGACGGCGACGCTGGGGATCACCTACGGCTATTATTACACGATCCCGCCGAGCGGCAGCTTCCGCTCGAACGGGGTCGCGACGCCGCTGACGGTCGGCTTCATCGTCGTCGCGGCGCTCATCACCGTCGCGCTCGCCGAACTGTTCCGCCGCTCGGTGCGGCGCGCGACGGCGGAGCGCGACCGCCAGATCGCCGACCGCGACCTGCTGTTGCAGGAGATCGACCATCGGATGAAGAATAATTTCGCGATCGTCGCCTCGATCCTCGATATCCAGCGGCGGCGGCTGAGCGGCGAGGCGGCCGAGGCGCTGGGCACGGCGCTGTACCGGGTCGAGAGCATCGCGCGGGCGCATCGCCACCTGTATCGTGGCACGGGGCAGAGCGATGCGGTGCAGATGCGCGCCTATCTGGGCGATCTGTGCGCGGCGCTGGCGGATGCCCTGCTGCTGCGCGGCGGCGTGACGCTTGCCTGTTCGGTCGACGAGGCGGAGGTGCCCCGGGATCGCGCGGTATCGATCGGGCTGATCGTCAACGAACTCGTCACCAACGCGGCGAAACACGCCTTCACCGACCGCGCCGGCGGCACGATCACCGTCGGGTTCCGCAAGCGTCCGGGCGGCTGGACGTTGATCGTCAGCGACGATGGCGTCGGCATGCAGGGGGCGGCGCCGGCGGGGCCGGACCATGGCCTCGGCTCGCGGCTCATCCCCGCCTTCGCGCGGCAGGCGAACGGCATGCTCGCGACCGAGAGCGGCCCGGACGGCACCGTCGTGACGATGGACCTGCCGGCCTGACCCGGGCGTGCGGCCCTAGCCCAGCCCCTCGACCTGTTCCGCCAGCTCCAGCCAGCGCATCTCCGCCGCATCCTTTTCCGCCCGCGCCGCGTCGATCGCCTGCGTCAGCGCCGCGAACCGCTTCGGATCGCGGACGTAGAGCGCGGGGTCGGCGAGCAGCGCCTCGTCGCGCGCGATCCCCGCATCGATCGCCTCGATCCGCGCGGGCAGCTGATCGTAGTCGCGCTGGTCCTTGTAGCTCAGCTTGGTGCGTGCCTGCGGCGGGGGCGGGGGCGCGGCCTTTGGCGCCGCCGCCTTGCGGGCCTCGGCCGGGCGCTTCCGCTGCCGTTCCCAATCCTCATAGCCGCCGGCGACGACGTCGACCGTCCCCGATCCGTCGAGCCCCAGCGTCACCGTCACCGTGCGGTCGAGGAAGTCGCGGTCGTGGCTGACGATCAGCACGGTGCCGCCGTAATCGGCGATCACCTCCTGCAACAGGTCGAGCGTTTCCAGATCGAGGTCGTTGGTCGGCTCGTCGAGCACCAGCAGGTTGGATTCGCGGGCGAATTCGCGCGCCAGCAACAGCCGCGAGCGTTCGCCGCCGGACAATGTCCCGACCTTCGCCTCCGCCAGCGACGGATCGAACAGGAACTCCTTGAGATAGCCGTGGATGTGCTTGCGCACGCCCAGCACGTCGATCCAGTCGCCGCCGTCGGCCAGCACCTCGCGCACCGTCTTGGTCGGCGCCATCAGGCTGCGCTGCTGGTCGATGACGATGCCGTCGAGCGTCTTGGCGAGCTTCACCTCGCCGTCGTCGGGAGCGAGTTCGCCGGTCAGCAGCTTGAGCAGCGTCGTCTTGCCCGCGCCGTTGCGGCCGACGATGCCGATCCGGTCGCCGCGCGTCACCCGCAGGTTGAGGTCGCGGATGATCGCGCGCTCGCCGTAGCTCTTCGAGGCGTGCTTGACGTCGATCACCACCTTGGTCTTCGAATCGTCCGATGCGGTGGCGAGGTTCGCCGCACCCTGCGGCCCCATCATCGCCGCGCGTTCGGCGCGCATGTCCTTGAGCTTGGCGAGCCGCCCCTGGTTGCGGCGACGGCGGCCGGTGACGCCGCGTTGCAGCCAATGCTCCTCGATCTTCAGCTTGGCGTCGAGCCGCTGCGCGTTGCGCTCCTCCTCGGCATAGACCTGTTCGGTCCACGCCTCGAACCCGCCGAAGCCGATCTCGGCGCGGCGGATCGAGCCGCGGTCCATCCATAGCGTCTGCTTCGTCAGCCGCGTCAGGAAGGTGCGGTCGTGGCTGATGACGACGAACGCGCCCTTGAATCGCCCCAGCCATTCCTCCAGCCAGTCGATTGCGGCGATGTCGAGGTGGTTGGTCGGTTCGTCGAGCAGCAGCACGTCGGGGTCCTGCGCCAGCGCGCGGACGATCGCCGCCCGCCGTCGCTCGCCGCCGCTCGCGGAGGCGGATTCACGCGTAAGGTCGATGCCGAGCTGGTCGGCGATCGCATCCGCCTCATGGGCGGCGGGCGCATCGTCGCCGCCCAGCACGTAATCGGCCAGCGTCGCGCAGCCCGCCAGGCTCGGTTCCTGCTCCAGCAGCACCACCCGCGTTCCCGGCACGATCACCCGCCGCCCCTCGTCGCAGTCGATCGATCCCGCGATCAGCTTGAGCAAGGTCGTCTTGCCCGCGCCGTTACGCCCGATCAGCGCCAGCCGGTCGCGTGCGCCGATATGGATGTCGAGGTGGCGGAACAGCCAGCCGTGGCCCTGGATCACACCAAGGTCTTCGTAAGCGAGAATAGGGGCAGCCATGGACGGCGCAGGTAGGGGGCCGGAGGACGTGCGGCAAGCGTGCTTCCTGCCCTGCCAAAATGCGCGATGTGGCCGAACGCGATGCAACCGCTCCATTCACAGGGTGTTCAATGCCTTCCTCCTATGCCAGTCGTCATGAAGATGGTTCTGCCCTTCCTGCTCCTCGCCGCTGTGGCCCCGTTTTCGGCCGGGGCGGCGCATGGCGAACCGGACCAGCGCCGGAGCGACCAAGAACGCGCCTATGACGCCCGCCGCAAGGGCGAGGTATTGTCGCCGCGCGCGATCGAGGGGCGGGTGATCCCGACGATGAAGGGCTATGAGTATCTCGGCTTCGATCTCGATTTCGGCACGTCGGTTTACACGCTGAAATTCATGCGCGATGGCGTCGTCGTCTGGGTCGATGTCGATGGCCGCTCAGGCCAGATCATCGGCCGCACCGGCAAATGACGTTGCCAGATATTTTGGGGGAGATGACATGCGCGTTCTGATCGTCGAGGACGAGCCGAATCTCGGGGCACAGCTCAAGAACACGCTCGAGGGCGCGGGCTATGCGATCGACCTCGCCACCGATGGCGAGGAGGGGCATTTCCTCGGCTCCACCGAGAATTACGACGCGATCGTGCTCGACCTCGGCCTGCCGGAGATCGACGGGCTGACCGTGCTGGACCGCTGGCGCAAGGAGGGCAAGGTGATGCCCGTGCTGGTGCTGACTGCGCGCGACAGCTGGTCCGACAAGGTCGCGGGACTCGACGCGGGCGCCGACGATTACGTCGCCAAGCCGTTCCAGACCGAGGAGCTGATCGCCCGCCTTCGCGCGCTGATCCGCCGCGCGTCGGGCAACGCCTCGTCTGAACTGACCGCGGGCGACGTCCGCCTCGACACGCGGTCGGGCAAGGTCACGCGCGCGGGCGAGCCGGTCAAGCTGACCGCGCAGGAATACAAGCTGCTCAGCTACCTGCTCCACCACAAGGGCAAGGTGGTCAGCCGCACCGAGCTGATCGAACATATCTACGATCAGGATTTCGACCGCGATTCGAACACGATCGAGGTGTTCGTGACGCGCATCCGCAAGAAGCTGGGCCAGGACGTCATCACCACGATCCGCGGCCTCGGCTATAGCCTCGAAGATCCGGACGCCTGACCCTTTCGTCATGACGACGCCGTCCGTTCCGCCGCTCGCCGAAGCCCCGCCGCGCCTGCGCGCGGTGACGACGGGGTCGCTGTCGCGGCGGATGATCCTGATTGCGGCGGCGTGGATCGGGCTGCTGCTGTTCGGCGGCGGCTTCGCGCTCGACCGCGTGCTGGCCAATGCGGTGCAGCGCAATTTCGACGACCAGATGCAATATGTGCTGCGGTCGCTGATTGCCTCGGCGGAGATCGGCCCGGACGGCGAAGTGGTGTTCAACCGCGACGCCGCCGCCGACCCGCGCTTCCTCGAACCCTATTCAGGCCTGTATTGGCAGGTGTCCGCGCCGAAGATGCCGGTGACCGAGGCGTTTCCGTCGCGCTCGCTGTGGGACCGCCGGCTGGCGTTCGGCACGGTCCACGAGGATCGCGCGGTCCATTTCTACGACAGCCGGCAGTTTCCCGACGAGCGGCTGCGCATCGTCGAGCGCGATGCGCAACTGCCCCGGTCCCGCGTCCACTGGCGGTTCCAGGTCGCGCAGAGCCGCGCCGGGCTGGATGCGCAGATCACCGTGCTGCGACGGACGCTGGTGCGCAGCTTCGCGCTGCTCGGGCTGGGGCTGATCGTCCTCGCATGGCTCCAGACCTTCTACGGCCTGTGGCCGCTGCGCCGGGTGCGCGAGGAGATCGCGCGGATGCGCGCGGGCCAGTCGAACCGCGTCGATACCGCGATGCCGATCGAGGTCGCGCCGATGGTCGAGGAGCTGAATGCGCTGATCGAGCATAACGAGCGGCAGGCGGAGGAGGCACGGCGCCACGCCGGCAACCTCGCGCATGCACTCAAGACGCCGCTCACCGTCATCATGAACGCCGCGACCGCGCAGGCCGACGACCTTGCCGATACCGTGATCCGCGAGGCGCGGACGATGCGGCGGCAGGTCGACCATCACCTCGCCCGCGCCCGCGCGGTCGGCCGGCGCGGATCGGCGCACAGCCGCGCAGACGTCTGGCCCAGCCTCGAATCGGTCGAGCGCGCCGTCGCCCGCCTCTATCGCCACGTCCGGATCGACGTCGCCGGCCCCAAGGACCTGCAGGTCCATGTCGAGCGGCAGGACCTCGACGAGATGCTCGGCAATCTGATCGAGAATGCCGCGAAATATGGCGGCGGCAGCGTGTTCGTCACCGTCGCCGCGCAGGCCGGCTTCGTCGAACTGATGATCGAGGACGACGGCATGGGCATCCCGGAGGAGGACCGCATCCGCATCTTCGATCGTGGCGTGCGCCTCGACACCGGCAAGCCCGGCACCGGACTGGGGCTGGCGATCGTCCGCGACGTCGCGGAGATCTATGGCGGCACCGTCAGCCTCGAGGAGAGCGAGGATCTCGGCGGGCTGCTGGTGCGGCTGCGCCTGCCCGCGGCGAACTGACGGCGGACCCCCGGCTATAGCGTGCGGATGATACCGGAGAAATCCGTGCCGCCCCGGCCGTCCGCGACGAACGCCTCGTACAGGTCGGTCGCGTGCCGTCCCAGCGGCGTCGCCGCCCCGGCCTCTTCCGCCGCCTGCATCGCCAGTCGCAGATCCTTGAGCATCAGTGCCGCGGCGAACCCGCCCTGATAATCGTGGTCGGCGGGCGTATCGGGTCCGACGCCGGGAACGGGGCAGTAGGTCGTCATCGACCAGCTCTGCCCCGAACTGACCGAAGAGATGTCGTAGAAGGTCTGGAGGTCGAGCCCGAGCCGTTCGGCAAGCCGGAACGCCTCGCAGGTCGCGATCATCGTCGCGCCGAGCAGCATGTTGTTCGCCATCTTGGCGGCCTGGCCCGCGCCGCTGGCACCGGCATGGATCACCGCCTTGCCCATGTCGGCGAGGAAGGGCTGCGCGCGGGCGAAGGCATCGGCCGCACCGCCGACCATGAAGGTGAGCGTGCCGGCATTCGCCGCGCCGATCCCGCCCGATACCGGCGCGTCGACCGCGGCGAGGCCGCGGGCGGTGGCGGTGTCGGCGACGCGGCGCGCGGTGGCGACGTCGATCGTCGAACAGTCGATCAGGATCGCGGACGGCTGCGCCCGGCCGAAGACCGCGTCGGCGTAGACGCCCTCCACATGCGCGCCCGCGGGCAGCATGGTGACGATCGCCTCGGCACCCTCGACCGCCTCGGCGGCACTCGCGACGGGCAGGCATCCCGCCGCCTTCGCCTTGGCGAGCGCATCGGCGCTGAGATCGAACGCGCGGACGTCATGGCCCTTTTTCGCGAGGTTGGCGGCCATCCCGCCGCCCATGTTGCCGAGGCCGATGAAGGCGACGCGTGCCATCGATACTCTCCTGTCAGTGCGTCGTCGCGAGCGGCGCTCGCAACGACGACGGGGGTCATGGGATTATTGCCGCGTCAGTTCGCGGCCGACGATCATGCGCATGACCTGATTGGTCCCCTCCAGGATCGAATGGACGCGCAGGTCGCGCCAGAAGCGTTCGATCGGATAGTCCATCAGATAGCCGTAGCCGCCGTGCAATTGCAGCGCGCGATCGACGACGCTGCTGCCGGTGTCGGTGGCGAGGCGCTTGGCCATCGCCGCGAACCGCGTCTTGTCGGGGGCGTTGGCGGTCACCTTCGCCGCGGCCATGTAGAGCAGCGCACGCGCCGCCTCCAGTTCGGTGGCCATATCCGCAAGCGTGAACTGCGTGTTCTGGAAATCGGCGATCGCCTTGCCGAATTGCCTGCGATCCTTCGTATAGCCGATCGCCTCGTCGAGGCAGCGCTGCGCGCCGCCGAGACTGCACGCGCCGATATTGAGCCGTCCGCCGTCGAGGCCCATCATCGCGATGCGAAAACCCTCGCCCTCCGCCCCGACCAGATTCTCGGCCGGCACGCGGACATTGTCGAACATGACCTGCCGCGTCGGCTGCGAATGCCAGCCGAGCTTGCGCTCGTTGGCGCCGAACGACACGCCGGGCATGTCCTTTTCGATCACCAACGCGGAAATGCCCTTGGGGCCGTCCTCGCCGGTGCGGACCATCGTCACATAGACTTCGTTCTCGCCGGCGCCCGAGATGAACTGCTTCGACCCCGTCACCAGCCAGTCGTTGCCGTCCCTGACCGCCCGCGTCTTGAGCGCCGCGGCGTCGGACCCCGAGCCCGGTTCGGTCAGGCAATAGCTCGCGAGGCGGTCCATGGTGACCAGATCGGGGAGGTATTTGTCCTTGACCGCCGGCGACCCGAACCGGTCGATCATCCACGAGGCCATATTGTGGATAGAGATGAACGCGCTGGTCGAGGGGCAGCCATAGGCCATCGCCTCCATGATGAGCGCCGCTTCCAGCCGCCCGAGCGCGATGCCGCCCGATTCCTCGGACACGTAGATCGCGGCGAAGCCGAGCTCGGCCGCCGCCTTGATCGTGTCGCGCGGGAAGATGTGCTTCTCGTCCCACTCGGCCGCATGCGGGCTGATCCGGTCGGCGGTGAAACGGCGCGCGAGGTCCTGGATCTCGCGCTGGTCGTCGGTCAGGTCGAACTGGTTGTCCATATTATCCTCAGGCGGGGCAGCGGCTGTAGCGGAACGAGCCGGCACGGTCCGGCGCGCCGGTCACTTCGCGTACCAGCGTCTTGCCGCCGTCGAGCAGGGTAAGCGTGGTCGGTTCCGACCAGGTCATGCCCTCGCCGCTCATCGGCAGGTCGAACGCCACCTGCGTCGGTTGCAGCTGGCGGATCGCCGTCGCGCCGCCGCGCGATTCATAGAAGGAGAGGCGGTTGCCCGCGATCGTCAGCAGGCCCTTGTTGTCGTCGCGCTTCGGATCGCAGTCGTTGGCGACCATGCCCCAGCGGCCCTGAAAGTCCGCCGGCATCGCCGCAATCGGCGACGGACTGGCGGTCGGCAACGGCACCGGCGAGATCGCCGCGCCATTGCCCGGCGGATCGAGCGGCACGAGCGTGTTCTGGGGATCGTCGATCAGGTTGGTCGGCGTCGGCTCGACCGCCGCACTGCCGCCGCTCGATTCGTTGTTGGCGGTCTCGCCGCCCGAACAGGCGGCGAGACACAATGCGGCGGAGAGGATCGTCAGGCGCATCGATATTACCCCATGGTGGGAATGACGAACGCATCCTGCACGCGTGCGGGTCCGCCGTCTTCCGCACCGCGCGGCAGTTCCACTGTGCCGTCGGGCCAGCGCTGCGTTACCGTCTTGACCTTGGTCCAGAACTTGACGCCCTCCATGCCGTGCTGGTTGGTGTCGCCGAACGCGCTGCGCTTCCACCCGCCGAAGCTGTGATAGGCGACCGGCACCGGGATCGGCACGTTGATGCCGACCATGCCGACGTTGACCCGCGCGGCGAATTCGCGCGCGGCATGGCCGTTGCGCGTGAAGATCGCGACGCCATTGCCGTATTGATGCTCGCTCGGCAGGCGGACGGCATCCTCGAACGTCTGCGCCCGGACGATCTGGAGGACGGGGCCGAAGATCTCCTCCCTGTACGCCGACATGTCAGGCGTGACGCGATCGAACAACGTCGGGCCGACGAAGAAGCCCTTCTCATGCCCCTGCAGCGTGAAGCCGCGGCCATCGACGACCAGTTCGGCGCCTTCGTCGACGCCGGTCTGGATCCAGTTCTCGACACGGCTCTTGTGCGCGGCGTTGACGACCGGGCCGTAATGCGCCGAATCGTCGGTCGAGACGCCGACGCGCAGCGCGGCGATCGCGGGGATCAGCTTTTCACGCAGCGCATCCGCGGTCCGGTCGCCGACCGGCACCACCACCGGCAGCGCCATGCAGCGTTCGCCCGCCGAACCGAAGGCCGCGCCCGACAGATCGGCGACGACCTGGTCGAGATCGGCGTCGGGCATGACGATGCCGTGGTTCTTGGCGCCGCCCATCGCCTGCACGCGCTTGCCCGCCTCGACGCCGCGCCGATAGACGTAATGCGCGATGTCGGACGAGCCGACGAAGCTGACCGCGCTGATCGCCGGGTGATCGAGGATCGCATCGACCATCACCTTGTCGCCATGAACGACCTGCAGGATGCCCTCGGGCGCACCCGCTTCCAGCATCAGTTCGGCGAGGCGCACCGGCACCGACGGATCGCGCTCGGACGGCTTGAGGATGAAGGCGTTGCCGGTGGCGATGGCGACGCCGAACATCCACATCGGGATCATCGCCGGGAAGTTGAACGGCGTGATGCCTGCGCCGATGCCGAGCGGCTGGCGCATCGAATAGACGTCGATGCCCGGGCCGGCGCCCTGCGTATATTCGCCCTTCAGCACGTGCGGGATGCCGCAGCAGAATTCGATCACCTCCAGCCCGCGCTGGATGTCGCCCTTGCTGTCCGCGATCACCTTGCCGTGTTCGGACGACAGCAGGCGGGCGAGGGCGTCCATGTTCGCCTCGACCAGCTCCTTGAAGCGGAACATGACGCGGGCGCGGCGCTGCGGGTTGGTCGCGGCCCAGCCGGGCTGCGCGGCCTGTGCGGCGGCGATGGCGCGATCGAGATCCGCCTGCGTACCCAGCGGCACGCGCGCCTGCACTTCGCCGCTATTGGGATCGAAGACGTCGCCATGGCGGCCGCCGGCGTCGGCTGCACCGCCGGCATGGCCGACGATGAGATGATCGATGTTGCGCAATGAACCTCTCCGTTATTGCCGGCAGGATCGCCCGTCGCGTCCTTGTGCGCAACGCCGGATAGTGCGACACACACCTGCATAAATGCAGCCGCGATGGGACGACCTTCAGGATTTCCTAGCGATCGCCCGCGCCGGCCAGATCGCGCGCGCCGCGGTGGCGACCGGCGTCGACCCGACCACGCTCGCCCGGCACCTGCGCCGGCTGGAGGCGACGCTCGGCCAGACCCTGTTCGAACAGACGCGCGAGGGGCAGGTGCCGACCGCCGCGGGTGCGGCGTTGCTGGTCGCGGTCGAGGCGATGCAGCAGGCGGCGGCGCGGATCGCCGCGCCCGACGACGATCCCGATCATCTGACTGGCGTCTTGCGCGTCAGCGTGTCGGAAGGGTTCGGCACTTGGTTCGTCGCGCACCATCTGCCCGCCTTCGCCCGCCGGCACCCCGAACTGGCGGTCGATCTGGTCGCGACTAGCGGCTTCCTCAACCCGTCGCGACGCGAGGCGGATGTCGCGGTGATGCTCGCGCGACCGCAGACCGGGGCGGTCATCAGCGGCAAACTGACCGACTATACGCTGGGCCTGTATGCCGCGCGGGCCTATGCGGCCCGGCGGCCCTTGCCCGATACGGTCGAGCAGGTGCGCGAGCACGATCTGATCGGCTATGTCCCCGACCTGCTCTACGCCCCCGAATTGCGCTATCTGTCGGAGGTTCAGGCCGAGCTGGAACCGCGCCTGCGCAGTTCGAGCATCAACGCGCAATATCGGCTGGTCGCGGCGGGTGCGGGGCTGGGGGTGTTGCCGCGCTTCATCGGCGATGCCGACGACAGCCTGTGCCGCGTGCTGCCGGAGCGCACGATCCGCCGCTCGTTCTGGCTGGTGACGCATCAGGACATGCGCGAGGCGAAGAAGGTGCGGACGTTCCGCGACTGGCTGACCGCGCTGGTGGCGACGCACCGGAACAGGTTCGTCTAGAAACGTCGTCGGTTGCGACCGATCGACCTGCGTCGTCGCGGGGCGCGAAGCGACGCGGCGATCCGGAGCGGCGCACGTGCCGCTCCGGATCGCTTCGCTGTGCTGGCAATGACGGGGTCTTACACGTCCAGATTGGCGACGTTCAGCGCATTGTCCTGGATGAACTCGCGCCGCGGTTCGACGACTTCGCCCATCAGCTGGGTGAAGATCATGTCGGCCGCCGACACGTCGTCGCTGGTGACGCGCAGCATCGTGCGGTTCGACGGGTCGAGCGTCGTTTCCCACAATTGCTCGGCGTTCATCTCGCCCAGCCCCTTGTAGCGCTGGATCGCCAGCCCCTTCCGGCCGGAGGCGAGGATCGCGTCGAGCAGCTGCGATGGCCGGGCGACGAGGCTTTCGCCGCGCGCGACGGTGGTGGTGACGCTGCCGATCTGGCCTTCCCCCTCCGGCGTCGGCTCGGCCTCTTCGGCCGCGGCGGCGGCGCCCTTCAGTGGCACCAGCTTGCCCGCGGCGACGAAGCTCTCGGCCTGTTCGTTCGCCAGCGTGTGGAGCTTGCGCGCCTCGGCACTGGCGAGGAAGGTCGATTCGACGATGTGGTGATCGGTGACGCCGCGCCACAGCCGTTCGAAGTGGATGCCGCCGTCCTCGGTCAGGCGGGCGGTCCAGCGGGCCTCCTCGTCGCCCGATTCGAGCCGCCGCGTCACCTCGGCCACGGTCGCCGCGCGCTGTTCGCGCGTGAACGTCGGGTCGAGCGCGCCGCCCAGCGCCAGCACCTCGATGATGACCGGGTCGTAGCGCCGCGGCACGTAGCGCATCAGCGTGCGCATGCGCCGGGCATGGTCGAGCAGGCTCTTCAGGTCCGCCCCCGACCGATGGCCGCTCGGCGCCTCGAACACCATCGACGACACGCCGGCATCGACCAGATATTCGTCGAGCGCGCTATCGTCCTTCAGATACACCTCCGACCGGCCCTTGGTCGCCTTGTACAACGGCGGCTGTGCGATGAAGAGGTGGCCGCGCTCGATCAGCTCGGGCATCTGGCGATAGAAGAAGGTCAGCAGCAGCGTGCGGATATGCGCGCCGTCGACGTCGGCGTCGGTCATGATGACGATCTTGTGGTAGCGCAGCTTGTCGGCGTTGAAGTCGTCGCGGCCGATGCCGGTGCCCATCGCCTGGATCAGCGTGCCAATCTCGCGGCTGGAGATCATCCGGTCGAAGCGCGCGCGCTCGGTGTTGAGGATCTTGCCGCGCAGCGGCAGGATCGCCTGGAAATGGCGGTCGCGGCCCTGTTTCGCCGAGCCGCCGGCCGAATCGCCCTCGACCAGGAACAGCTCGGACTTGGCCGGATCCTTCTCCTGGCAATCCGCCAGCTTGCCGGGCAGGGAGGCGATGTCCATCACGCCCTTGCGCCGGGTCAGCTCGCGCGCCTTCTTCGCGGCCTCGCGCGCGGCGGCAGCGTCGATCACCTTGCCGACGATCGACTTGCCGTGCGCGGGATTTTCCTCGAGCCATTCGGCGAGCTTGTCCGCCATCAGCGATTCCAGCGGCTGGCGCACCTCGGACGAGACGAGCTTGTCCTTGGTCTGGCTGCTGAACTTGGGGTCGGGCAGCTTGACCGAGACGATCGCGGTCAGCCCCTCGCGCATGTCGTCGCCGGTCAGCGTCACCTTCTCCTTCTTCAGGAGCCCCGACTTTTCAGCGTAATTGTTGAGCGTGCGGGTCAGCGCGGCGCGGAACGCCGCCATGTGTGTGCCGCCGTCGCGCTGGGGGATGTTGTTGGTGAAGGCGAGGACGTTCTCGTAATAGCTGTCGTTCCATTCGAGCGCGACGTCCATCGTCACGTCGTCGCGGGTGCCGTTGATCGCGATCGGCTCCGGGAACAGCGGCGTCTTGGCGCGATCGAGCCACTTCACGAACGCGGCGATGCCGCCCTCGTAATAGAGTTCCACCGTCTTGGGTTCGTCGTGGCGCGCGTCGGTGAGGAACAGGCGGACGCCGGAATTGAGGAACGCCAGCTCGCGATAGCGATGCTCGAGCTTGTCGAAATCGAATTCGGTGATCTTGAACGTGGCGGGCGAGGGCAGGAAGGTGACGCGCGTCCCTTTCTGGCCGGGTTCTGCCGGGCCGACGATTTTCAGGGGTGCGACCGCATCGCCGAAGGCGAAGCGCATGTAATGCTCCTCGCCGTCGCGCCAGATCGTCAGGTCGAGGAATTCGGACAGGGCGTTGACCACCGAGACGCCGACGCCGTGCAGGCCGCCCGACACCTTGTAGGCATTGTCGTCGCTGGTGTTTTCGAACTTACCGCCGGCGTGGAGCTGGGTCATGATGACCTCTGCCGCGGACACGCCCTCTTCGGGGTGGATGCCGGTCGGGATGCCGCGGCCGTTGTCGGTGACGCTGACCGATCCGTCGGCGTTCAGCTGGATGTCGATCCGGTCGCAATGGCCGGCGAGCGCCTCGTCGATCGCATTGTCGCTGACCTCGAACACCATGTGGTGGAGGCCCGATCCGTCGTCGGTATCGCCGATATACATGCCCGGACGCTTGCGCACGGCGTCGAGGCCCTTCAGCACCTTGATCGACGAGGCGCCGTAATCGTTCGTATTCTGGGGTTCTGCCATGACGATTATATAGGCAGCAGGTGGCCGGAACGGAAGCGAAATGGGCGCCGGCGCCAGAAACCCTCCCCCGCCGCGGCAGGGGAGGGGAAGCGGTTCAATAGCGCGCGAATTCGGTCGCGCGGCGGCCGAGCAACGTCACCTCGACCCGGCGGTTCTGGCGCATGCCCGCCGCGGTGGCGTTGGTCGCGACCGGATTCGCCTCGCCATGGCCCGCCACGCTGAAGCGCGCGCGGGTGACGCCCATCGCGTCGAACGCCGCGCGGACGCTGGCGGCGCGGCGTTCGGACAGGTCCTGGTTGTGCGCGTCGCTGCCGCGCGAGTCGGTGAAGCCGTCGATCGACACCCGTACGCCGCCGTTGGAACGGAGATAGCCCGCGAGCGGCCGCAGCCGGTCGATCGCGCCGGGCCGGAGCACGTCGCTGTCGGTGGCGAACAGCACGTCCTCCGACAGGGTCAGCGTCGCGCCGCGCGGGGTCTGGCGGAAGCCGTAATCGTGCATCGCGCGGCGATCCCACTGGCCCGGCACGATGGTGCGCGTCTCGACCACGACGGTGCGGTCGCGCGCGTCCCAGTCGAAGCCGTCGCGGCGGCCGCCGGCGATCTGCGCGAACACGCCATTGGCGTCCGCGGCCTCGCGCGGCGAGATGCGGCCGTCGCGGTTGCGGTCGAAGTTGCGCATCACGAAGGCGCGACCCCGCGGGGTGGCGCGCAATTCGGGATAGAGGCCGGGAACGCCGGCGCCGACCAGTCGATAGGCGCGGTCGCCGGGGCGGCCGCCGCTCCAGTCCCAGCGGTCCTGCGCGAGCGCCGGCGTCGCGATCGCGGTGAGGGCCGTTGCGGCAATGACCAAGGATTTCATCATTCTACTCTCCATACCCCGCCCGATCGCGGTGGCATGGCGCGGTCGGCTTGAACCGCTTGTGACCCGCGTCGACAGCCGAGGTTCAGCCGAGCGCGACCCGCGTCGCGTCCCCGCCGATGTCGGCGAACAGCGCCGGCTCGGTCCCGGTCATCCACACCTGGCCATGGCCCGACAGCCGCGCGAACAGCGCCGCGCGCCGGACCGGATCGAGATGCGCGGCGACCTCGTCGAGCAGCAGCACGGGGGCGTGGCCGGTGCGCTGCGCGACCAGTTCGGCATGCGCGAGGACGATGCCGAGCAGCAGCGCCTTCTGCTCCCCGGTCGAGGCGAGCGCCGCCGCCTGCCCCTTGCCGAGGTGGGTGACGGCGAGGTCGGCGCGGTGCGGCCCGGCGAGCGCGCGCCCCGCCGCACCGTCGCGCGCGCGGTTCTGGCGCAGCTCGGCGAGCAGGCGATCGCTGTCGCCGCTCCAGCCCTCCAGCGTCAGCGCGGCGCGGGCGAAGGGCCCCTCCGGCGCATCCGCCAGGCGCGCGCCGAGCAGCGTGACCGCGCTGCGCCGCGCGGCTTCGATCGCGCCGCCGTGATCGGCCATCTGGGTTTCAAGCGCGGTCAGCCAGTCGGGGTCGGCTGGCTCATCCGCGGCGAGCAGCCGGTTGCGCGCGCGCATCGCCGCTTCGTAGCGGGCAGCGTGATGCGCGTGGCCGGGTTCGAGCGCGAGGGTGAGGCGGTCGAGGAACCGGCGGCGTTCGCCCGCGGGCTCGACGAACAGGCGGTCCATCGCCGGCGTCAGCCACAGAACGGTCAGCCATTCGGCGAGCGTGTTGGCGGTGGCGGCGGCGCCCTGGACGCGGACCTGCCGGCGTTCGGGAACAGGCGCGATCGTGCCGGTGGCGATCTCGACGTCGCCAGCCGCGGCGGCGAGCGTGGCGGCGATGCCGAAGCCGCCGGGACCGTCCTGACGCTGCATGTCCGACAATGCGGCGCGACGCAGGCCGCGGCCGGGGGCGAGCAGCGAGACGGCCTCGAGCACGTTGGTCTTGCCGGCGCCATTCTCACCGGTCAGCACGACGAAGCCGGGGCCGGGTGCCAGCACCAGACCCGCGTGGTTGCGGAAATCGGTGAGGCGAAGGCGCGACAGCATTGCAGTCGCGCCTAGCAGGAAGTCGGGCGGTTAGGCGAGGGCGGCCTTTGCCTGCGCGGCTTCCTTTTGCGCCGAGGCATAAGAGGCGAGTCGCGCGCCCAATACCGCCTGCGCCTGCCGGTAGGCGACCGGATCGGCGATCCGCAGCCGGGCGCGGGCGGCATCGATCGGTTCGTGCATCAGCGCCTCGTAATCCTCGCCGAGCAGCCAGGCGGCACGCTTGCCGTTGCGATAGCCTTCGCGCACCGCCCGGGCGAACAGCGTGCCGCCGGTCGCGCGCAGCGATTTTAGCGCCGCGCCGCCGGCGATGAACGCCCAGCCGAGGCCCCGCGTCTGCGCATAGGAAAAGGCGACGAGACAGGCCTCGCCCATCGTCTCGTCCGCCTTGTAGCCGGTGAGGACGTGCCAGATGTCGTGCACGTCCCGGGTGCGCCGGCCCATCCAGGCATAAGGGTGGTAGACATCGGTTTCGGATGGATCGAGGCGGCTGACCTCGACCAGCCCGTCCGCCGAATAGCCGGTGGTGTCGAGGAAGTCGCGATAGGCCGCGCCGACGGTGCCGGGCGCGAATCCGGCGACCCAGTCGCGATCGGAGAAACGCGGCGCCAATTCGGTCCGTTGATAGGCGATCCGCCCGCCGTCGCTCGTCGCGATCAGCCGCGCATAGCCGTTGGCGGTGTCGCCGACGTTGAGCGAGCGCATGATGCGGAACACCTGCGTCGTGTCGTCGCCGTTGGCGAGCAGCTTGCGCAACGCATCGAAGGCGGTGCGCCACGCGCGCTTGCCGCTGGTGCCGGGGAACGGAGGAAGCTTCGCCATCGCACGATTCCTTACTGACAATGGTGTCAGTATATGGCTATGCGGAGGACGTTGCAACCGTTCCGGAAGGGCGCGCCGGCAGGATGGTGACCGCATTTCCCGAAGGCGGCGAACGACTTGCCTGACGCCGGGCGGCGAACATGCTATCGTCCGCCATGGCCGCGTCGCGCCTTTCCTGCCTTGCTTTCCTGCTGCTGTCGGCGGCGTCGGCGGCGCAGCGTGTCGAGCGCCCGCCTGTCCCTGCGATCACGCCGGGCGAGGCGACGATCGACGACACGCTGGAGATCGCGGGCGACAGCGTCGCCGGCGAACAGGTCGAAACCCGCATGGCGGTGGACGTGGCGATCGACGGTCGCGGGCCGTTCCGGTTCGTGGTCGACAGCGGTGCCGATCGGACGGTGATCGGCGAGCGGCTGGCGCTGGCATTGCGCCTGCCGCCGGGACGGGCGGTGACGCTGCACGGCATGGCGGGCGCGAGCCGGCGCGAAACCGCGCTGATCGCGCGGCTGACGGTCGGCGGCAGCGTGGTGGAGGATGTCGCCGCGCCGATGCTGTCGGAACGCCATCTGGGCGCGCGCGGGCTGCTCGGCATCGACGCCTTGCGCGGCCGGCGGCTGATGCTCGATTTCGAGCGGCAGGCGATCACGATCGAGGATACGCGGCGGCCGGTGAAGGCCAGCGCCGACGAGATCGTCGTCACCGCGCGCCAGCGGGGCGGGCAGTTGATCCTGACGCAGGCGCGCGCCGGCGGGGTGCGCATCCGCGCCGTGGTCGACACCGGATCGCAGCTGACGATCGGCAATCTCGCGCTGCGCGACGCGCTGTTCCGCCGTCGCAAGCCGCCGGTGATGACGCCCGCGACGCTGGTCAGCGTGACCGGCGAGACGATGGTCGTGCCGATGGGGATCGTGCCGGAGCTGCGGATCGGCGGGATCGTGATGTCGCATGTGCCGGTGGCGTTCGCCGACCTGCCGCCGTTCGCGCTGTTCGGGCTGGCGGAGACGCCGGCGATGATGCTCGGCACCGACCTGATGGGCAATTTCCGTCGCGTGTCGCTCGATTTCGGGGCGAAGAAGGTGCGCTTCCAGTTGCGCCGCTGCCGCGCGGCGGGCGTCGTCGTCGGGTCGCGGCCGTTCCGTCTGCGTGACGAGGCGCCCGGCGGCGCCTGTCCGGTGCGCTGACCCGGCACGGCGATACCGGGCGGGACGCGGGCGGAACCCGGTCCGGCGCCGCACCGTTGGACCAGTCCTGCGCAGCAACCGGGACATAAGATCATGAATTACAAGAATATCGGTTTCGGCCTCGGTGCCTTCGCAGCCGGCGCGGTGGCGTGGACCGCAGCGACGGCGGCCTTCGGGCCGAAGCCCGGATCGCGCCATCCCGCGTCCAACGATCGGAACGACGGGACAGCGACGCCGACCGGCATGGCGGAACGCGAGAAGGGGTTCGTCGAGCGGCCCGGCAATCCGGCGGCGGAGCATGTGCCGACCGACCTGATGGGCGACAGCCACCCCGGCAACGACACCCGCGCGGTCGAGGCGTTCCGGCCCGATCCGACGGCGGTGCCGAGCGAGGCCGAGAAGGAGTCGCTGCGGCCTGCGACGGGGCCGGCGCCGACGCTGGTGGCGGATCGGGGCAGCGGCTTCGGCGACGGGGCGGGCGCCGCCTGATATCGCACGGGGGCGCACGCAACCAAATGGCCGCGCCGGACATTCACGCGGCATTGATGGATGTTAGGAGAGTCCGATGCGCGCACCCCTGATCGCGGCCATGGCCGCTGCGGCCACCCTGGCCGGCTGCTCGACCTATGGCACCGACAGCCGGTATCGCGGCTATTCCTCCTATGACTACAACCGCGTCGATCCCGCCTATAACGGCTATTACGCCGACCGTTATTACGTCGACGGCCCGCGCTATCGCGAACGCCGCCTGTCGACGCGCGACCGCGTCTATCGCGGCGAGAACGGCCAATATTATTGCCGGCGCAACGACGGCACCACCGGACTGATCGTCGGCGGCGTCGCGGGCGGCGTGCTCGGCAACATCATCGCGCCGGGTGGCTCGGGCCTGCTCGGCACGCTTCTAGGCGGTGCGGCGGGTGCGGCCGTCGGCCGGTCGGTCGACCGCAACAATGTGCGCTGCCGCTAGGCACGCCGGGTATCCGCGCAAGTCGCTGCGATTCGTGGCGATTTGTGCGGATGCGCCGTTTTTCTTGCGGCGGGTCGGATCGTCGTTAAGCATCGCTGCGACCGTCCTTTCCGCCGGAGCTCCGATGCGCCTGACCCTTGCCGCCGCCCTGTTGCTCAGCTCCGTCGCCCCCGCGGCGGCGCAGACCATCCGCCAATATGGCGCGCTGGCGATCGCGCCCGCGGGCGATCGGATCGCAACGATCGAGAGCGGTGCCGGCCATGGCGTGGTCACCGTGCGCAGCGTCGCCGACGGCCACGTGCTGCGTACGATCGACCCATGCGGCACCTGCACCTATTCGGGCCTGACCTTCGCTCCCAATGGCGATCTGGCGTTCCTGATCCGCGACGGCGCGGCTGGCAACGTCCGCCTCGCTTATGCCGATGCGCGTACGACCCGGACGATCGCGACCATCGCGGGAATCGCGCAAACGCCGCGCGTGTCGCCCGACGGTACGCGGATCGCGCTGCTGGTGACGCTGGGCGCGGCGAAGGAATCGGGCGCGACGCAGGCGGGCGTGCGCATGGTCGGCGAGATCGGCGAGAGGAACGACGAGCAGCGGCTCGCGGTGTTCGACATTGCGCGGCCCGCGACCGTGGTGACGCCGCTGTCGCCGGCCGGTCGCTACGTCTACGAATATGACTGGACGCCGGACGGGCGCGGCTTCGTCGCGACGACGGCGCTCGGCAATGGCGACAACAATTGGTGGGTGGCAACGCTCGATGCGATCGACGCGCGGACCGGCGCGGTGCGCGCGATCGCGCGACCGGCGACGCAGATCAACCAGCCGCGCGTGTCGCCGGACGGGCGCAGCGTCGCCTATGTCGGCGGGTTGATGAGCGATTTCGGAGCGATCGGCGGCGACGTCTTTACCGTGGCGCTGGCGGGTGGGACGCCGCGCAACGTCACCGCGGGGGCGAAATCGACGGTCACCACGATCGACTGGACCACGGGTGGATTGCGGACGGTGACGCTGGCGGGCGATCAGGTGCAGTTTGGCACGCTGACGCCGGGGCGTCCGGTCGCGCCCGGCTTCGCGAAACCGGCGAGCGCCAGCGCGGGCGACGGGCGCGCGGTCTTTTCCGCCGACGGCCGGATCGCGGCGGCGGTGGTGCAGGATTACGACCATGCGCCGGCGATCTACGCCGGGCCGATCGACGCGGTGCGCCAGATCACCCACGACAACGATGCCGCCCCGGCGCTCGCCACCGTGCGCAGCATCAGCTGGACGAACGAGGGCTATGACGTGCAGGGCTGGCTGCTTGCGCCGCGCGTCGCGCCCGCGGGCAAGGCGCCGATGATCACCATCGTCCACGGCGGGCCGTCGTCGGCCTCCTCGCCCGCCTATCTGTACCCGACCTCGCTCAACGCGGCGCTGGTCAAGGCCGGCTATTACGTGTTCCTGCCCAACCCACGTGGCAGCTACGGGCAGGGTGAGGCGTTCACCGCCGCCAACCGGCGCGATTTCGGCGGCGGCGACCTGCGCGACATCCTCGCCGGGATCGACGCCGTCGAGCGGGTCGCGCCGGTCGACGACGCGCGGCTCGGGCTCGGCGGATGCAGCTATGGCGGGTTCATGGCGATGTGGGCGAACACGCAGACGAACCGGTTCAAGGGGATCGTCGCCGGTGCCGGCCTGTCGAACTGGGTCAGCTATTACGGCACCAACGGCATCGACCAGTGGATGCTGCCGTTCTTCGGGCGCTCGATGTACGACGACATGAAGGCCTATGAGGCGGTGTCGGCGATCTACCGGGCGAAGACGGCACAGACGCCGACCTTCATCTATGTCGGCGAACGCGACATCGAGGTGCCGCCGACCCAGTCGATCGAATGGTGGCATGCGCTGAAGGATCGGGGCGTGCCGGTCAGCCTCGTAATCTATCCCGACGCCGGCCATTGCGTCACCGGCGCGGAGCAATCGGCGGACGTGCGCCAGCGGGCGATCGCGTGGTTCGACAAATATGTGAAGGCGGCGAAATAGGCGCTGCGTTCAGAAGAGCGGCTTGCCCGAATCCTTCCATTTGTCGAGCACGACGGAGGCGGGCGGCAGCGTGTCCGGTACCGGCGGCTGCGGCGGGGCGGGGGTGCCGGCGGGGGCGACCGGCAGCGGCGCGACCGTGGCGATCAGCGTCGGCGACGCCGCTACCGGCGGCGCGATCGGCGGGGTGTGCGGGCCGGGAACGGGCTCGCCGCCGCGATAGGGTTGGCGGAAGGCGGTGCGGGTGCCCCAATAGCCCTTCCACCGGTGGAACAGGTGGGCGCCGACGACGTCGGTCATCACCAGGCCGCGATTCCACGCCGGCGTCACCGCATAGGTATGGTAATGCGTCGCGAGCCCGACCGGCGCGTAGACGTAGCCCGCGAGCGCCATCGCCGCGGTGCGTGCGGCGCGCGCCCAGCCGGCGCGGGCGGGGATCCGCGCCATCGCGCCGTCGCAGGCGAAGCTGAACTGGCAACCGGCCCGCTCCGACCCCTGATAGACGACGCCGCAGACCGTCGCGGGAAAGGCGGGGTGGCGGACGCGATTGAGGATCACCTGCGCGACCGCGGACTGGCCGGCGTCGGGCTCCGACGCGGCTTCGTAATAGATCGCCGCGGTCAGGCATTCGAGCGCGCGGGCGCGGTCGACGGCGGCGGACGCCTTGACGGAGAAGGGCGCGGCGACGCCGGCATCGGCGCGCATCGCGGCGGTGGCCGCGGCGGCGGAGACGGGCAGCGCGGGCAGGGCGATGGTGCCGGTCACCCCCTGCGCCGGGGCGGCAGTGGCGTCGTCCCGTCCCACGGCGACGGCGGCGTAGAGCAGCGCCGCGCCGGGGAAGTGATCCTCCGCCTCATAGCCGGCGGGGGCGGGCAGCGGCGGGATGCCGTCGTCGCGATGCGCGGCGATCGCGCGCCATGCGCCCTGCGCTGCGAGCGCGATCGCCAGCGCGAGGCCGAGCGTCACCAGCGCCGCCCACACGCGCGTCATCGTCCGGATCGTTCGCATCGGCACCCGCATGGCGCGGCTATAGCCGATGCGCGGCGCATCGTCCGCCGCGGTTTCGCGCCCGTCCCGCGGCGGGACGAGCGGCCACGCCGTTAGGAGGTCCGGCCGTCCCGCAACGCGCGCTCGCCCTCGAACATATAGTCGCGGGTGATCGGCAGTTCGGTGCGGCTGCGGCTGAACTGGATCTGGTAATTGACCAGCCCGCCATTCTCGAACGCATTGGCCGCGCCGGCGAGGTAGAAGGTCCACATCCGGTAGAAGCGCTCGTCGTACAGCGCGACGATCGCATCGCGCGCCGCAAGGGTGCGGGCGTACCATTCGTGCAGCGTATAGGCGTAATGCAGTCGCAGCACCTCGACGTCGGTGAGGAACAGCTTCAACCCCTCGAACGCCTGCATCACCTCCGACAAAGCGGGATTGTAGCCGCCCGGGAAGATGTATTTCGTCGTCCAGTCGTCGGTGACGCTGGGCGGCCCCAGCCGGCCGATCGTATGGAGCAGCATCACGCCGTCGGGCGTCAGCAGGTCGCGGCATTTGCGGAAGAAGGTGCGGTATTGCGGCGGGCCGACATGTTCGAACATGCCGACCGAGACGATGCGGTCGAACCGGCCCTCGACGCGGCGATAGTCGATCAGTTCGAACCGGACCATGTCGTCCACGCCGGCCGCGGCGGCGCGTTCGCGCGCGATCTTGAGCTGTTCCTCGGACAGGGTGACGCCGAGTACCTCGACGCCGAAATGCCGGTTGAGGTACAACGCCATGCCGCCCCAGCCGCAGCCGATGTCGAGCACGCGCATGCCGGGATGCAGCGCCAGCTTGGCGGCGATATGCGCCAGCTTGTCGGTTTGCGCCTGTTCCAGCGGATTGTCGGGGCTGGTGTAATAGGCGCAGCTATATTGTTTGTCGGCGTCGAGGAACAGGTCGTAGAGCCGCGCCGACAGGTCGTAATGGTGCGCGACGTTGCGCTTCGACCGGCGCTCCATGTTGATGCGGTCGAGCCGGTGCTTCACCGCGCCCAGGCCCTGGACGAAGGTGGAGGGCTTCAGCGCATTCTGTCCGCGCTCCCACGCGCTGTTGCGCTTGAGCAGGCGGACGAGGCCCATGATGTCGTCGCCGTCGACGGTCAGCCGTCCGTCCATGTACATCTCGCCCGCCGCCAGCGCGGGGTTGCGGACGATGCGGCCCGCCACGCCATTATCGGCGAAGCGGATGGTGACGTGGCCATTGTCGGGATCGGGCGTGCCGAAGGTGGCGGGCGGTTTGCCGGGACGATGGAGGGTGAGTTGGCCACGCTTCACGGCGCGGCTGAGGAAGATGTCGATCAGCGCCATGTGGCCGCTCTACTGTCCTAGATGCCGGCATACCAATCGTAATCGACATTGTCCTCCCAATAGCCGCCCTTGCCCTTGCCGATGCCGGCGAGGGTTTCGACCGCGTCGATGCCGGTGACGTACTTGGCGTGTTTGTACCCCAGTTGTCGCTCGACGCGGAGGCGGACGGGGGCGCCGTGCGGCACGGTCAGGCGCGCGCCGTTCATCTTCAGCGCGAGGATCGTCTGCGGGTGGAACGCGTCGATCGTGTCGATCGATTCGTAATAGGGCTGGCCGTTGTAGAGGTCGGCGCAGGTGAAGACGACGTAGCGCGCGGTGCTGCGCATCCCCGCCGCCTTCAGCACGGTGCCGAGCAGCGGGCCCTGCCAGGCGCCGATCGCGCTCCACCCCTCGACGCAATCGTGACGGGTGATCTGCCGGCGCGCTGGCATCGCTGCAAGCTGCGCGAGGCTCAGCGACAGCGGCCGGTCGACGAGGCCGCCGACGCGCAGGCGGTAATCGGCGAATCCGTTGGCGACCATCGCGGCATAGGCGGGGGTGCCGGGATCGCGCGTGCCGTTGGCGCGGAAGATCGGCGACATCTGTTCGGGCGTGAATTCGGGGGCGAGCGCACCCCGGTCCATCAGCGCGCGTTGCAGGCCGCGGTGCATGTCTTCGCCCGCGAACAGGATCTTGCGCGCTTGCGGGATGGCGGCGACCCGCTCGCAGCCGGCGAGCAGCAGCCCGGCGCTGCCGGTGATGAGGGTGCGGCGGGCGATGATCACGATTTCGGCACCTTCCACCGGCCGGTTATCATCGATCGCAGTTCGTTGCCCGCGCCGGCAAGGATGACGAGCGTCAGATGGACGACGACGAAGCCGCCGATCGCGGCACAGGTGACGAAGTGGATCGAGCGCGCCGACTGCCGGCCGCCGAACAGGTCGAGCAGCCAAGGCCAGGCCGCGTTCATGCCCGGCGACAGCGCGAGCCCGGTCAGGATCATCAGCGGCAGCATGACGAAGATCGTCAGGATGTAGCTCCATTTCTGCAGGCTGTTGTACGCGCCGGGATCGTCGGCATCGTGGAAGCGGAAGTCGAGGTGCGCGCGCACGTCGCGCGCCAGATGCGCGGCGCTGACGTCGGCGCGGGTCAGCGCGAGCTTGCGCCGGACATGCCCGTTGGCGAGGCTGGCGATCAGGAAGCCGAGCAGGCCGAAGGCGAGCACCAGCGCGAACAGCAGGTGCCAGCGTCGCGAGATGGCGAGATTGTAGTTTGCTGGAATCGTGATCCACGCCGGGAAGCGCGGCAATTGCGCCCAGGCATGGTCGAAGTTCGCGCCATAGCGCCCCCAATAGAGCCGCGGATGCGCGTTCGAGATGCCGAGGCCGCTGCCGATCAGCACGAAGATCGCGACGGCGTTGATCCAGTGCCAGATCCGCGTCGCCAGCGCATGGCGAAAGATCGACGTACCGGGCGCTATTGGGTCCATCCCGACTTTGTAGCAGTTATGTGCGCATGACCGAATGGCATTTCTACGAACCGCGCGACGGCCACGGCCTTCCGCACGACCCCCTCAACGCGATGGTGGCGCCGCGCCCGATCGGCTGGATCAGCACCCTGTCGGCGGACGGCGTGCGCAACATCGCGCCCTACAGCTTCTTCAACCTGCTGAACTACACGCCGCCGCTGATCGGCTTTTCGAGCATGGGGTGGAAGGACAGCGTCGCCAATATCGACGCGACCGGCGAATTCGTCTGGAGCCTGGCGACGCGCGATCTGGCGGAGGCGATGAACGCGACCTCGGCGAGCGTGGCGGCCGACGTCGACGAATTCGGGCTGGCGGGTCTGGCGACCGAACCGTCGCGGCTGGTCGCGCCGCAGCGGGTGGCGGCGAGCCCGGTCAGCTTCGAATGCCGGCTGACGCAGCTGATCCGGCTGACCGACCGGCATGGCGCGCAGCTCGACCAGTATCTGGTGATCGGCGAGGCGGTCGGCATCCACATCGATACCGCGATGCTGGAGGACGGAATCTACCAGACCGCGCGGGCCCGCCCGATCCTGCGCGGCGGCGGCCCGGCCGATTATTTCGAGGTGACGCCGGATACGCTGTTCCGGATGCGCCGACCGGGCTAGGCGTAGGCCCGCCAGAAAAACACCGCGGTGGTGACGATCGTCACCAGCAGTGTCCAGCCGCGGATGATGCCCGGCGACAGGCGGCGGCCGACCAGCGCGCCGAGATAGCCGCCCGCGATCGATCCGATCATCATCGGCACGCACAGCGTCCAGGCGACCATGCCGCTCGCGACGAACACGATCGTCGCCGCGGTGTTGGCGACGGCGAGCATCAGCGTGCGCGGCGCGGCGAGCGCGGCGGGGGTCGCGCCGGTCAGCAATCCCCACATCGCGGTTAGCATCATGCCGACGCCGCCGCCGAAATAGCCGCCATAGATGCCGAGCAGCGCCTGCCCCGCGACGAGGCTGCGCGGGCCGGCGGCGAAGCGCGCGCTCAGCCAGTCCGAGGCATGGCGGCCGAGCGCGATGGCGATCGTCGCGGCGAGGAGCAGCCAGGGGACGATCACGTCGAACGCGCTCGCCGGCGTCCAGGCGAGCAGCAGGCTGCCGGCGAGGCCGCCCATGAAGGTGATGCCCGCCAGCGTCCGCACGCCGACGCCGCCGATCGGCGCCAGGCCGGCGCGATAGGCCCAGGCGCTGGCGACCGCGCCGGGCTGGACCGCGACGTTGCTGGTGGCGTTGGCGACGGTGGAGGGCAGGCCAAGCGCGATCAGCGTGGGCATGGTCGCGAACGACCCGCCGCCCGCGAGCGCGTTCATCGCCCCGCCCAGCATCCCCGCACCCGCCGCCAGCGCGAGCGCAGCGGGATCAGCCAAGCGCGGCCATCTTCTCGTCCGCCTCGCGGTCCATCTGCGCGCGGCTCTTCTTTTCCGCGGCGGTCTTCAGCTGGCCGCAGGCGGCATCGATGTCGCGCCCGCGCGGCGCGCGAACGGGCGCGGAAATCCCGCCCTCGAAGATGATGTCGCTGAACCGGCGCACGCGCTCCGGCGTCGAAGTGTCGTAGGGCGCACCCGGCCAGGGGTTGAACGGGATCAGATTGACCTTGGCGGGCAGCTTGTATTTGCGCAGCAGGCGGACGAGTTCGTGCGCCTCTTCGTCCGAATCGTTCTTGTCCTTCAGCATCACATATTCGAACGTGATGCGGCGCGCGTTGTTGGCGCCCGGGTAATCGGCGCAGGCCTGCAGCAGTTCCTCGATGCCGTATTTCTTGTTGAGCGGCACGATCTCGTCGCGCACCTCCTTGGTCACCGCGTGCAGCGAGACGGCGAGGTTGACGCCGATCTCCTCGCCGGCGCGCGCCATCATCGGCACGACGCCGCTGGTCGACAGCGTGATGCGGCGCTTCGACAGCGCGAGGCCGTCGCCGTCCATCACCAGCTTCAACGCGTCGCGGACCGCATCGAAATTGTAGAGCGGTTCACCCATGCCCATCATCACGATGTTGGTGAGCATGCGCCCCTCGGGCTGGCTCGGCCATTCGCCGAGCGCGTCGCGGGCGAGCATGACCTGGCCGACGATCTCGCCCGCGGTGAGGTTGCGGACGAGGCGCATCGTGCCGGTGTGGCAGAAGCGGCAGTTGAGCGTGCAGCCGACTTGGCTCGAGACGCAGAGCGTGCCGCGATCCGCGTCGGGGATGAACACCGCTTCGTAATCCTGCCCGTCGGGCGAGCGCAGCAGCCATTTGCGCGTGCCGTCGGTCGACACCTGCGCCTCGATCACCTCGGGCCGGCCGATGACGAAGCGTTCCTCCAGCCACGGATGCATGGTCTTGGAGATATCACTCATCGCCGAGAATTCGGTCGCGCCGCGATTGTAGAGCCAGTGCCAGATCTGCTTGGCGCGCAGCTTCGCCTGGCGCAGCTCCATGCCGGCGTCGAGCAGGGCCGCGCGCAGTTCGTCCTTGCCGAGGCCGATCAGGTCGATCCGGCCGTCCTCGCGAAAGGTCTTGGCGCGGGGAACCGGCACAGGGTCGATGTGGCCTGGAATGGGCATGGGTGGGGCAACGCTGTCGAGCATTGGTGGTATATAGCCGAAAACGGGCCGGCTTTCCATCCCGTCGGTATGCGAGCCCCTAGCGCACACAGCCCAGCGCCGCCGCATCGATCGCGGTCGCGGCGCCGGCGAGCAGGTAGACGTCGGCGAAGGGGCGGCCGCCGGCGCCGACCGCCTCGACGCTCATGCTGCGGCCGGAACGCAGGGCGGCGGCGATCGCGCGGTCGCTGGGGGCGTCGGCGGCCCAGGCGTCGAGGCCGTTGGCGGCGAGTTCGAAGCGGCGCTCGCCGACGGTCAGCGTGACGGGGGCGGAGCGGTCCCGCTCGCGCGACAGGCGGACGTGGAGCGAGGACCGCAGGCCGCGGCCCGGCCAGCTGGCGACGCTCGCCCAGCCGCCGCTGCGCCCGCCCGCGGCGACCGGGCGGGCGATCGCGTAGCAGCGGGCCGGTGCCGCGTCGCGAAAGGCGCCCCAGCTCCGGTAGACGCCGATCGTCTCGCGCCCCGGCGCGGGCGCCGCGGCCAGCAGGGCGGCGAGCAGCACGATCACGCGGGGGCGTGCCCCGTGCCGAGGTGCGCGACCGATTCGACCCCGCCGGCGATCCGCACCAGCGATCCCTGCGGCAGGCCGGCGGCGATCGGCGCGCCCCATTCGGGATGCACGCCCGCGCCGGTCATCATGCCGCGCAGCACGCGGCTGGAAATGCCGTGGCTGATGACCAGCCGGTCGCCCGCATCCCCGTCGGTATCCGCCAGCCAGCCGCCGACACGCGCCGCGATCTGGCGGTAATCCTCGCCATCGGCGGCGGGGCGGAGCAGCCCCTCGGGCGTCACCACCGGCCCGACCTCGTCGACGACGTCGACATAATAGCGCCCGCCCCAGCTGCCCATGCCGATCTCGACCAGCCGTGCGTCGGTCTGCGCGGCGTGCCAGTCGAGCTCGAGATGCTCGGCGATCACCGCGAGCGTCTGCAGCGCGCGGCCGGTGGGGGAGGCCCAGAGGGTCAGCGCGGGTTTGACCCCGAGCAGGTCGCGCAAGGCCCGGCCGATCTCCCCCGCCTGCGCGAAGCCGGCGCGGGTCAGCGGCGTGTGCGGATGGTCGCCCTGCAGCCGGCCCGCGGCGTTGAAGACGGTCTCGCCGTGGCGGGCGATGAAGTCACGGCCCTTGCGGACGGGGGGGATGGGCTGGGTCATGCCCGCCGGTGTCGGGTCGCTGTGGCGCAAAAGCAACGGTTTTCCGTGTTTAGCTGAGGTTCATGCAACGCCCCGGGGCTTGGGCCATTGGAGCCGTCCGCCCCCGCGTTCCTGGGGCAGCATATGGAGTAGCTCATGCGTACACTCATTCTCGCCGCGCTCGCCACGACCGCGTTCGCCACCCCCGCCCTGGCCCAGACCACCGGCGCGCCGTTCACCGGCCTGCGCATCGAGGGCGTCGCCGGCTATGATGCGCTGAAGGATGGCCACGATCAGGATTCGAGCTCGAGCGACGGCATCGTCTATGGCGGCGCGGTCGGCTATGACGTGCAGCTCAACAATTTGATCGTCGGCGGCGAAGGCGAGCTGACCGGCTCAACTACCGATACGCGCACCGACAATCTGGTCGTCGCGGGCGATCGCTTGCGCGTCGATGCCGGGCGCGACATCTATGTCGGCGGACGCGTCGGCTTCGTGCTCAACCCGTCGACGATGGCCTATGCCAAGGCCGGCTACACCAATGCCCGCGTCGATGCGCGCTACGACCTCGGCAACACGCGGACCAGCGACCATGTCGATCTCGACGGCCTGCGGCTCGGCGCGGGGCTGGAGCATCAGATCGGCGCGAAGACCTATGTGAAGGGCGAATATCGCTATTCGCATTACGGCAAGGCCGACAGCTTCGACATCGACGCCGACCGGCACCAGCTGGTCGCGGGCGTCGGCATGCGCTTCTGACGGGAGAGGCGGTGCCGGCCCGGCGCAGTCGCGACGCCGCGCTTCGGCGCACGCCATGCTAACCCGCTGTTAACCGGAATCGCCCGAGGGGTCGGAGTGCTTGCTCCGACCCCTTTTAAATGGGTAGGACAGGCGGGACACGCCCCGGACTCGGGGGACGGGGGTACGATTCATGAAGGCGACGATCGAACGCGCAACGCTCCTCAAGGGGCTGAGCCATGTCCAGTCCGTGGTGGAGCGGCGCAACACCATTCCGATCCTGTCGAACGTGCTGCTGGAGGCGACCGCCGAAGGGCAGCTGCGGCTGATGGCGACCGACTTGGACCTGCAGATCAACGAATCGATCCTGGCGGCGGTGGACCAGCCGGGGTCGACGACGGTGTCGGCGCACACCCTGTTCGACATCGCGCGCAAGCTGCCCGAAGGCAGCCAGGTGCAGCTGCACGCCGCGGAGGGTCGCATGTCGATCGTCGCGGGGCGCGCACGCTTCAGCCTCGGCACGCTGCCGCGCGACGATTTCCCGGTGATCGCCGAGGGCGAACTGCCGACGCAGTTCGAGATTCCGGCGGAGACGCTCAAGCAGATCATCGACAAGACGCGCTTCGCGATCTCGACCGAAGAGACGCGCTACTATCTCAACGGCATCTTCCTGCACGTGCAGGACGAGGCGAGCGAACCGACGCTGAAGGCGGCGGCGACCGACGGCCACCGGCTGGCGCGCGTCACGCTGCCGCGGCCGGAGGGTGCGGCGGGGATGCCCGACGTGATCGTGCCGCGCAAATGCGTCGGCGAATTGCGCAAGCTGCTCGACGAGGTCGACGGTTCGGTCGGCGTGTCGCTGTCGGGGACCAAGATCCGGTTCGACCTGGGGCAGGCGGTGCTGACGTCGAAGCTGATCGACGGCACCTTCCCCGATTATTCGCGCGTCATCCCGACCGGCAACGACAAGATCCTCAAGCTCGACCCGCGCAGCTTCGAGGAGGGCGTCGACCGCGTCTCCACGATCGCGACCGAAAAGACGCGCGCGGTGAAGATGGCGCTGGATCGCGACAAGATCACGCTGTCGGTGACCAGCCCGGAGAACGGCACCGCGGCCGAGGAGGTCCCCGGCGACTATGCGGCGATGCCGTTCGAGATCGGCTTCAACAGCCGCTATCTGCTCGATATCCTGGGGCAGATCGACGGCGACGTGGTCGAGGTGCATCTGAACGATGCCGCCGCCCCGACGCTGATCCGCGAGAACGACAAGGCGCCGGCGCTGTACGTGCTGATGCCGATGCGGGTCTGATTTCCGTCAGACGGCGGCGCGGGGCCTATCGCGCCGCCAGCTGCTCGCGCGCGATCGCCTGTAGCGCGACCGCCAGCTCCGGCGACAGGCCGAGCTCCTCCGCGGCGCGCTCGCCCCGGCCCAGCGTGCGCGGATCGACGCCGGTGACGTGGCCGAAGACGACCAGCGCCTCCAGATAATAGCCGGCGGTGCTGGCGTGATAATGGTCGTAGGACCACAGGTTCGCCTGACCGAAGGCGATGCCGTCATAGGGATTGGGATCGGCGACGCCGGCGGCGAAGGCGCGGTTCCATGCCTGGCCAACCGGGATCACGCCCGACACCGACCGATTGGTCCGCCGCGCGCGGTCCGCCGCGACGCGCAATTCGTCGGCCATCGCCGCGACCGGCTTGCCGAACCACGGGCCGCCGGGCTGGTAGACCTGATCGGCGCGCGACCAGGTCGCCATCAGCTCGACCCTGACCGCATGGTTGCGGACGCGCAGCAGCGTGCCGAGCTGGCCGACGCTGCGGATATAGCGGGTGGCGTCGCCGGGCCGGTCGCGATCGAGCGTGCTATATTCCTGCAGGACGACGACGTCCCACGCCCGGTCGAACAGCTGGCGGCGCTGCTCGTAGTGGAAGGCGAGGCTCTGGCCGCCCTGCGTTTCGAGGCTGACGGCATAATTGAGCCCCGCCTCGACGGTGAATTCCTTGAACAATGCCGGTACCCCGCCATAGCCCGCCCCGGTGAGGTCGGTGACGCGATCGGCATGCCAGTTGCGCACCGCGGAATGCGCGCCCTGCGTGAAGCTGTTGCCGATGAACAGGATCGTGCGCGGCAACTGGACGGTCGCGGGGGTGCGCTGCGCCGTCGTGGCGGCGGGTGCGGCGATGGCGAGCAGCGCGGCGATCATCCGTGCGAGCATCGGCGGGGTCCTTCGTCGGTGGTCATGGCATCAGGCCCGTACCGGATCGCGCGCGCCGAACGCCAGCCCGGATGTGGCGCCGGCGCTGGCGTGGCGGTATGGAGACGCTAAAGGGGCGGTGATGCTGCACTTCTATCGCGAGGACCTCGCCCGGCTCGATGCGGCCGACCGGCTGCGGACGTTGCGCCCGCGCACCGGCGCCGATTTCGCGTCCAACGATTATCTGGGGCTGGCCGCGTCGCCGCGGCTGCGCGCCGCGGTGGCGGCGGCGCTGGACCGCGGCGTCGGCATCGGTTCGGGTGGATCGCGGCTGCTGCGCGGCAACGATCCCGAGCATGAGTCGCTGGAGGCGGAGGCGGCGGCGCATTTCGGCAGCGAGGCGGCATTGTTCTTCGCCAATGGCTATGCGGCGAACGTGGCGGCGTTCGCGACGCTGCCGCAACCGGGCGACATCGTCGTGCATGACGCGCTGGTGCATGCGAGCGCGCATGACGGGATGCGGCTGGGCCGGGCGCCGCGGGTGTCGGTGCCGCACAACGACGCCGCGGCGTTCGAGCAGGCGATCCGGCGCTGGCGGGCGGAGGGCGGCAGGGGCACGCCATGGATCGCGGTCGAGAGCCTGTACGGCATGGACGGCGACCGGGCACCGCTGGCCGATCTCGTCGCGGTCGCGGACCGGCATCAGGCGATGTTGTTGATCGACGAGGCGCATGCCACCGGCGTCTTCGGCGGCGCCGGCCGCGGGCTGGCGGAGGCGCTGCACGGCGCCGAGAACGTCGTCACGCTGCACACCTGCGGCAAGGCGCTGGGCGCGGAGGGCGGGTTGCTGTGCGTGCCCCGCGTGCTGCGCGACATGCTCGTCAACCGCGCGCGCGGCTTCGTCTTCTCGACCGCGCCGTCGCCGTTGATAGCGGCGGCGGTGCGCGAGGCGCTGCGCTGTCTGGTCGACGAGCCCGGGCGGCAAACGCGGCTGTGGGCGCTGGTCGCGGCGGCGGAGCGGGCGCTGGGATTCTCGACCGGATCGCAGCTGTTCCCGGTGATCGTCGGTGCGGATGGCGCGGTGGTCGCGCTGGCGGACCGATGCCAGGCGGCGGGTTACGACGTGCGCGCGATCCGGCCGCCTACGGTGGCGGCGGGGACGGCGCGGCTGCGGGTGTCGATCACCTGCAATCTGGACGAGGCGGCGATCGCCGGGCTGGGGGAGGTGCTGCGATGAGCCGGGCGATCGTGGTGACGGGGACCGACACCGACGTCGGCAAGACGGTGTTCGCTGCGGCGCTGACGGTGGCGCTGGGCGCCTCCTATTGGAAGCCGGTGCAGGCGGGGCTGGACGAGGGCGGCGACGGCGCGGGCGTGCGGGCGCTGGGCGTGCGCGATGTGCTGCCCGAGGCCTATCGGCTGGCGACGCCCTGTTCGCCGCATCGCGCCGCCGCGATCGACGGGGTGACGATCGACCCGGCCCGGCTGGCGCTGCCGGTGGTCGCGGGGCCATTGGTGGTCGAGGGTGCGGGCGGCGTGCTGGTGCCGCTCTCGGGCGACCTGCTCTATGCCGACATGTTCGCGCGCTGGGGCGCGCCGGTGGTGCTGGTGGCGCGGACCGGATTGGGGACGATCAACCACAGCCTGCTCAGCATCGAGGCGTTGCGCGCGCGCAGCGTGCCGATCCTCGGCGTCGCGTTCAACGGGGAGGCGGTGGAGGACAGCGAGGCGACGATCGCGCGGCTGGGCGGCGTGCGGCGGCTGGGACGCCTGCCGCGGATCGATCCCCTCGACGCCGACGGATTGGCGCGCGCCTTCGCCGCCGGGTTCCGGATCGGGGATTTCGCATGAGCGCGGTATGGCATCCGTTCACGCAGCACGGGCTGGGCGAGCCGATCCCCATGGTCGTGCGTGCTGAGGGTGCGGCGCTGTACACCGGCGACGGGCGGCGGATCGTCGATGCGATCTCCAGCTGGTGGGTGACGACGCACGGGCATCGCGAGCCCCGGATCATGGCCGCGATCGCCGATCAGGCGGCGCGGATGGACCAGATCATCTTCGCCGGCTGGACGCACGAGCCGGCCGAGGCGGTGGCGGCCGGACTGCTGCGGCTGATGCCAGAGGCGCTGACCCGGGTGTTCTTCTCCGATTCGGGATCGACCGCGGTCGAGGTCGCGCTGAAGATGGCGCTCGGCTTCTGGCTCAACCGCGGCGAGCCGCGACATCGGATCCTGGTGCTCGAGCACGGCTATCACGGCGACACGATCGGGACGATGTCGGTCGGCGCGCGCGGCGCGTTCAACCGGGCCTATGAGCCGTTGCTGTTCGACGTCGCGACGATCCCGTTTCCGGTCGCGGGCGCGGAACAGGCGACGCTGGATGCACTGGAGGCGGCGTGCCGGGCGGCGCCGGCGGCGCTGATCGTCGAGCCGCTGGTCTGCGGCGCGGGCGGGATGCTGGTCTATCCGGCCTCGGTGCTCGCCGCGATGCGGGCGATCTGCGCGCGCTATGGCGTGCTGTTCATCGCCGACGAGGTGATGACCGGCTGGGGGCGGACCGGCACGCTGCTCGCCTGCGAGCAGGCCGGCGTCGTGCCCGACATCCTGTGCCTGTCCAAGGGGTTGACCGGGGGCGCAGTGCCGCTCGCGGTGACGATGGCGTGCGAGGCGATCTATCAGGCGCATCTCAGCACGGACCGGTCGCGGATGTTTTTCCATTCGTCGAGCTACACCGCCAATCCGATCGCCTGCGCGGCGGCGGCGGCGAACATCGCGATCTGGGAAGAGGAACCGGTGCTGGCGCGGGTCGCCGACCTGACGGCGCGGCAGGCGGCGCGGGTGTCGGCGCTGTCGGGCGTGCGCAACGTGCGGACGCTGGGGACGATCGCCGCGGTCGACCTCGGCGCCGAGGGGGCGGACTATCTGTCGGCGTTGGGACCGCGGCTGCTCGCATTCTTCCGGGAACGCGACCTGTTGCTGCGGCCGTTGGGGAACGTCGTCTACGTGATGCCGCCCTATTGCATCGGGGATGAGGATCTGGACGCCATCTATGCGGCCGTCGGCGAGGCTGCTGCGCATCGGGGGTGATTCACGCGAAGGCCCGAAGAGAAGAGAAGTTTGTTCGCGCGGAGACGCGGAGACGCGGAGAAGAAGATAGAGGAGGGCACCGCGTCAGCGGCCTGTCTTCGAGGCTGATTGCTGGAAAGGGCGCTGTGCGCCAAGCGCAACACCTCCGCGTCTCCGCGTCTCCGCGTCTCCGCGCGAACCCCCTTCTTCTTCGCCTTCACGCCTTGGCGCAAAATTTACTCCACGAACGGTTCAACGACGATCCGCCGCCCGCGCAGGAACGCATCGGCCACATGCCGCAACGGCGCGATATCGACGTCGCTTTCGCCCGTGCGCACGATCTCGACGAAGCGCGCGTACAGCCCGGCATATTCGCCATGGAGCGCATCGGTCTGCGCCGGGCCGGTGCCGTCCGGCAACACAAGACGCGCGCCGCCGTCGTGCAGCATGAGCGTGCCGCGATCGGTGTCGACGGCGATGTCCCAGCTTTGCGGGCCTTCCTGCCGGAAGTCGAAATCCGCCGAGATCGGCAGCCCCTGGTCGTCGGCGAAGCGGATCCGCGCCGCGATCGGCGCGTCGCAGTTCGACGGGAAATCGAGTTCGGCATCAGCGATGAAGAACGGGCGCGGCAGGATGCGGGTGACGATCGACAGCGCGTTGATGCCGGGATCGAACACGCCGAAACCGCCCGCCTCCAATATCCACGCCTGCCCCGGATGCCAGACGCGGATGTCCTCGCGCCATGTCACCGTCACCTTGCGGATGTCCGCCCCGGCGAGGAAGGCGCGGGCGGGTTCGACGCCGGGGGCGTGGCGCGAATGCCAGCTGGCGAACAGGCTGACCTGCGCCGCCGCCGCAGCAGCCTGCAATTGCGCGACCTCCGCCAGTGTCGCGCCAGGCGGCTTTTCGAGGAAGACGTGCCAGCCTGCCGCGATGGCCTGCGCGGCGATGGTGCGGCGGACCTGCGGCGGGGTGCAGAGCGCCACCGCGTCGATCGCGATCCCGCTGGCGATCAGATCGGCGAGTTCGCGAAAATGCGGCACGCCCGCGACGCCCTCGCCGGTGCGGCTGACGGTGGCGGCGAGCACGATGTCCGCATTGCCCGCGATCGCGGGGACGTGCTGATCGTGCGCGATCTTGCCCATGCCGACCAGGGCCAGCCGGATCGGGGCGCTCACAGCGGCGTGACCGTGACCGGCGCGGCGGGCGCGGTGGCGAGCGGGTTGCGCAGCGGTAGCGTGAAGGGCGCGGCCTCGATCACGAAAACGTCGCCGTTCTGCGTCCGGATGTCGTCGGCGCAGGACAGTGTAGCGGTGCCGAAGAAATGCACGTGGACGTCACCCGGCCGGCGGAAGGGGGCGTATTTGAAATGATGGTGTTCGAGGTTGGCGAGGCTGTGCGACATGTTCGCCTCGCCGGTCAGGAACGGCTTTTCCCACAGCGTGTCGCCGTTGCGCTCGATCCGGCTGGTGCCGCGGATGTCCGCGGGCGGTGCGCCGAGCAGCAGTTCAGGGCCGAGCGCGGCCTGGCGCAGCTTCGAATGCGCCAGCCACAGGTAATTGTGGCGCTCGGTGACATGGTCGCTGAATTCGTTGGCGAGCGCGATGCCGAGGCGGAAGGGGGTGCCGTCGTCGCCGATCAGGTAGATGCCCGCGAGCTCGGGTTCCTCGCCGCCGTCCTGCGCGAAGGATGGCGAGGTCAGCGGCGCCTGCGGGGCGACCAGCGACTGGCCGTCGCCCTTGTAGAACCATTCGGGCTGCGCGCCGGTTTCGCCGGCGGCGGGGCGGCCGCCCTCCATGCCTTCGAGGAAGAGGCGCATCGAATCGGTTTGCTTGCCCTCGGCCGCGGCCTTGTGCATCGCGTCGCGCCCTGCCGCCGAGCCGAGGTGGGTGAGGCCGGTGCCCGCGAGCATCAGCCGGGCGGTGTCGTCATGGTCGATCGCGGGGAGCAGTTCGCCGGCCGCCAGCGCCGCGGCCAGATCCACCGTCTCGTCCGAGCGGCGGGCGCGGGCGGCGTCGAGCAGCGTCGTACCTTCGGCGATCGCGGTGGTCGCCAGCGCGCGGGTCGAGGCGACGCCGGTGAGGACGTGCGCGGCGTCTTCGGCGAGGATCACGCGGCGGGTGCCGTCGGGCAGGCGCTGCTGGATCAGGCGGGCGTATGTCATGCGAGGGCCTTTGCTGCGGATACGAACGTCGCGGCATCGCGCGCGACATCGGCGGCGGACTTGCCGGCGCGATAGAGGTTGGAACCGAGGCCGAAGCCGTCCGCGCCGGCGGCATGCCATGCGGGCATCGTCTCGGGCGTGATGCCGCCGACGGCGAGCACCTTCGTCGCCTTGGGCAGCACGGCGCGCTGCGCCTTAAGGAAGGCGGGGGCGGCGCCCTCGGCCGGAAACAGCTTCAGCCCGTGCGCGCCCGCGGCAAGCGCGGCGAAGCCCTCGCTCGGGGTGTAATAGCCGGGCAGCGAAATCAGCCCGCGCGCGACCGAGGCGCGGATGACGGCGGGGTCGGTGTTGGGCGAGACGATCAGCGCGCCGCCCGCATCGGCGACCGCGGCGACGTCCTCGGCGGTGAGCACGGTGCCGGCCCCGACGATCGCGCGCCCGGCATGGCGTTTCGCCATCGCGGCGATGCTGGCGAGTGGATCGGGCGAGTTGAGCGGCACTTCGAGCAGGGTGAAGCCGGCCTCGACCAGCGCGTCGCCCACCCCCTCCGCCTCGGCGGGGGTGAGGCCGCGCAGCACCGCCACGAGCGGGCAGGCGGCAAAGGCCTCGGCGAAGCGGGTCGCAGGGTCGGTCATCGGTCAGGCTCCAGGAAAGTATGTGGAGATCATGGGGCGCAGCGAGCCGGGTGGTTCCGCCGGAACGCACATCGCGGCGAACCTCGAAGCCATCCAGGCATGCCTGCCTTGCGGGTGAACACGGGCGGTTCCGCGAAGGCCGCGGCCCGGTCGGGATATCGCCGCGACGTGGGGGGCGGCCGTGGCCACGACGTTCGTCGTAACGGGGCCCCGGCCTTCGCCGGGGAACATGCCTCTCCCAAGGCGCGGGAGGCGGAGCGGCATCACCACCGTGCCAGATGGGAACGCAGATGGTGGATGCCGGCGATGAAGGCGGCGGTGGCATCGACCGGCTCCACCCGCCCGCCGAGCGCCTCGATCGCCACGGTGTAGAGCGCGGCGAGCGTGCCCTCCGCCAGAAGGTGGACGGTGTTGCCCGCCACGTCGCGCGCGCCGACGTCGGAACCGATCAGCACGCCGCTGGCATAAGCGGCGGCGTCCTCCGGCGGGCGGCGATCGAGCAGCACCGCGGCGCGAACCTCGAACAGCGCCGCGCCGAGGTCGCAGGCGCCCGCCCCGCGGGTCAGACCCGCACGGAACGCCGGGCCGTCGCCGACCGGGCCGTCGAGCATGCCGGCAAGGATGCCATGCGCCTTGAGCAGCGCGAACAGTTCGCCGGTCATCACCGTGGTGACGTCGACGATCCAGGCGGCCCGGGTGGCGATCCATTTGTTGTGCGTGCCGGGCTGGCAGAACAGCGCCTCGGCGGGGGCGAGGCCGGCGGCGATCGCGCCCAGCACCTGCACCTCCTCGCCGCGCATCACGTCGGCGCGGGGACCCTCGACCCATGAGACGCCGGGGACAATCGTGACGTCGGCTTCAGGGATATGCAGCGCGGCGGACGCGAGCGCGGCGAGGTCGGCGGGGGCGGGGACGTACGCCGCCTCGCGCCACCCCCGCGTCGAGCCGATCATGCCGGCGGCGATCACCGGCAGGTCGCCGAGCCGGTCGCGCAGCGCGGCGAGCGCGGGCGCGTAATCATCCGCCGCCATCGCCAGCACGCCGCGGTCGTCGCGGACATGGTCCGAGACGCTGCCGTCCGCCTCGATCCGCCAGGCGCGGCGGTTGGTCGTGCCCCAGTCGACCGCGATGATCGCGCGCATCCGCTTACTCCGACTGCGGCGTGCCGAGGTCGGCGGTCGGCTTCGACCCCCACACGGCATAAGCGAGGACGACGATCTCGCACGCCATGGTGAGGAAGAAGGAGTTCTGCAGGCCGTAGCGATCGGCGAGCCAGCCCTGCACGACGACCAGCGCCCCGCCGGCGATCGCCATGATCATCAGTCCCGACCCTTCCTCGGTCAGCGGGCCGAGGCCCCGGATCGCGAGCGTGAAGATCGTCGGGAACATGATCGAATGGAACAGGCCGACCGCGATCAGCGACCACATCGCCAGCGGACCGGTGGTGAAGGTGGCGATGGCGACGACGACCAGCGCACCGAAGGCGAAGACGCCGAGGACGCGTTCCGGCGCGATCTTCTGCATGATGACGCTGCCGGCGAAGCGGCCGACCATCATGCCGCCCCACAGCAGCGCCAGATAGCGCGATGCCTGTTCGTGGGTGATCGCGGCGATATCGGGCTGCGAGACGAAATTGACGAAGAGGTTGGCGACGCCGATCTCGGCGAGCAGATAGGCGATCATCGTCGGAATGCCGAGGGTCAGATTGCGGTGCTTCCACAGCGAATGCTGGTGACGATCCGCCTTGGCCGCGCGCTGCGTCGCCGCGCCGAGCGCGGGCAGCGGGAAGCGGGCGATGACGACCGCGAGCACGACCAGCACGATCGCGACGAGGACATAGGGCAGGATCACCGATTGCGCATCGGCATAGCGCTGCGCCTGGCTGAGCGTCGCGCCGGCCTCCGCGGTGCCGCTCTGGCTGCGGCCGAGGATCAGATAGCCGGCGAACAGCGGCGCCAGCGTCGTGCCGAGCGAATTGAACGCCTGCACCAGGTTGAGCCGCGACGATCCCGTCTCGGGCGGGCCGATGACGGTGACATAGGGGTTGGCGGCGACCTGCAACAGGGTGATGCCGCTCGCGATGATGAACAGCATCACGAGGGTCACGCCATAGGAGGGCAGGCTGGCGGCGAGCGTCATGCCGAGCGCGCCCGCGGCCATGACAAGCAGCCCGATCACGATCGCGCGCTGGTAGCCGACGCGCTCGATCAGCTTGGCGGACGGGATCGATGCGAAGAAATAGGCGATGAACCACACCGATTCGATCAGCGTCGTCTGGGTATAATCGAGTTCGAACACCGATCGCAGGTGCGGCAGCAGCACGCCGTTGATGACGGTGATGAAGCCCCACATGAAGAACAGGCTGGCGAGCAGGCTCAGCGCCTTGGCGTACGATCCGCCCCCGCCGCTCGCGGTGACACCGCTGGTGCCGATCGGTCCTGCCATTCTTCCATCCTCTTCCGCTCGTGGCGATGCAGGGCCGCCTTGCGCCCCGGTTATTTGTCTGACTATAAAGACGCGATACGCCGGGTCAATCCGGGATGCTGCCTCAGGAGGCCGGAGGAGAGATGCGCGTGAGGGTTCATAAGGCGTTGGCCATGGCACTGGCCGGGGTGATGACGATGGCCGCCGCCGTGCCGGCCGATGCCGCGACCGCCAAGCGCGAGGCGGCGGGCACGCTCGCCGACGGCACCGCGGTGGAGGCGGTGACGCTGACCGCGCCCAACGGCGTCGCGGCGCGCATCCTGAGCTATGGCGCGACCTTGCAGCGGCTGAGCGGGCCGGATCGTAACGGCAGGGTCGCCGATGTGCTGCTCGGCTATGACGATGCGAAGGATTATGCCGAACATCCCAATTTCTTCGGCGTGACGGTCGGGCGCTATGCCAACCGGATCGGCGGCGGGACGTTCGCGCTCGACGGCAGGACGTACCGCCTGTCGCTTAACGACAAGGTGAATTCGCTGCACGGCGGCGCCAAGGGCTTCGACAAGCAGCTGTGGCGGATCGTCGCGTTGAAGGACGGCAGCGTCACGTTGGCGCTGACCAGCGCCGACGGCGACCAGGGCTATCCCGGCAAGCTCGACGTCACCGTCACCTATGCGCTGGCCGACGACGGCGCGCTGACCGTCACCTTCGCCGCGGCGACCGACAAACCGACGGTGGTCAACATGACCAACCACGCGATCTTCAACCTCGCCGGCGAGGGTACGCCGGCGGGCGCGATGGGGCATCGGCTGACGATCCCGGCGCAGGCGATCACCCCGGTCGACGCCAATCTGATCCCGACCGGCGCGCTGCGCCCGGTGGCGGGTACGGTGTTCGATTTCCGGAGCGGCCGCGTCATCGCCGAGGGGCTGCGCGACGGCCGCGATGCGCAGATCGTGGTCGGGCGCGGCTACGACCATAATTTCGCGCTCGACAAGGGCCCGACCGCGACGCCGCAGCTCGCCGCGCGGCTGGAGGACCCGGTATCGGGCCGCGTGCTCGAGGTGTCGAGCACCGAGCCGGGCGTGCAATTCTACACCGGCAATTTCCTCGACGGGACGTATGTCGGCAAGAATGCCCACGTCTACCGGATGGGCGACGGCATCGCGCTGGAGCCGCAGAAATTCCCGGATTCGCCCAACAAACCCGCCTTTACGTCGCCCCGGGTCGATCCCGGCAAGCCGTACCGGCACGTGATGATCTACAAACTTTCGGTGGCCAGATAATATGACGCACGCGCGCACGCCCCTCCGCTCCAGGGCCTGGTTCGACAACCCGGCCAATATCGACATGACCGCGCTGTATCTGGAGCGCTATCTCAACTTTGGCCTGAGCCTCGACGAGCTGCAATCGGGCCGGCCGATCATCGGCATCGCCCAGACCGGCAGCGATCTCAGCCCCTGCAACCGCCACCATCTGGTGCTGGCCGAGCGGGTGCGCGAGGGCGTGCGTGAGGCGGGCGGCATCGTGCTGGAATTCCCCGTCCATCCGATTCAGGAAACGGGCAAGCGGCCGACCGCGGGGCTCGATCGCAACCTCGCCTATCTGGGGCTGGTCGAGGCCCTGTACGGCTATCCGCTCGACGGCGTCGTGCTGACGATCGGCTGCGACAAGACCACGCCCGCCTGCCTGATGGCGGCGGCGACGGTGAACATCCCGGCGATCGCGCTGTCGGTCGGGCCGATGCTCAACGGCTGGCACAAGGGCGAGCGCACCGGCAGCGGCACGATCGTGTGGAAGGCACGGCAATTGCTCGCCGCGGGCGAGATCGACGATGCCGAATTCATCCGGCTGGTCGCGTCGTCGGCGCCGTCGACCGGCTATTGCAATACCATGGGCACCGCAACGACGATGAATTCGCTGTGCGAGGCATTGGGCATGTCGCTGCCCGGTTCGGCCGCGATCCCCGCGCCCTATCGCGACCGGCAGGAGGTATCCTACCTGACCGGCAAGCGGATCGTGCAGATGGTGGCGGAGGACCTGAAGCCGTCCGACATCCTGACCAAGCCCGCGTTCCACAATGCGATCCGGGTCAATTCGGCGATCGGCGGATCGACCAACGCGCCGATCCATCTGTCGGCGATCGCGCGCCATGTCGGCGTCGACCTGCCGCTGAAGGACTGGGAGACGGAGGGGCACAGGGTGCCGCTGCTGGTCAATCTGCAACCCGCCGGCGAATATCTGGGCGAGGATTATTATCGCGCGGGCGGCGTGCCGGCGGTGGTCAACCAGCTGATTGGGCAGGGGCTGATCCACGAGGATGCGCTGACCGTCAACGGCCGGACGATGGGCGAGAATTGCCGCGGCGTCGCCATAGAGGACGAGAAGGTCATCCGCCCGTTCGACCAGCCGCTGGTCGAGGATGCGGGCTTCATCGTGCTGTCGGGCAATCTGTTCGACGCCGCGGTGATGAAGACCAGCGTGATCTCGCCCGAATTCCGCGACCGCTATCTCTCGACGCCTGGCGACCTCGACGCGTTCGAGGGGCCGGCGGTCGTGTTCGACGGGCCGGAGGATTACCACCGCCGCATCGACGATCCCGCGACCGGGATCACGCCTGAAACCTTGCTGTTCATGCGCGGTGCCGGCCCGATCGGCTATCCGGGCGCGGCGGAGGTCGTTAACATGCGCCCGCCCGCCTATCTCATCACCGAAGGCGTCCATGCGCTGCCGTGCATCGGCGACGGCCGGCAATCGGGGACCAGCGGATCGCCGTCGATCCTCAACGCCTCGCCCGAAGCCGCCGCGATGGGCGGGCTGGCGCTGCTCCGGACCGGCGACCGGGTGCGGATCGACCTCAACACCGGCACTGCCAACGTGCTGATCGACGACGCCGAACTGATGGAGCGCCGCCTTGCGCTGGAGGCGGCGGGCGGCTTCGCCTACCCCGCCTCGCAGACGCCGTGGCAGGAGATCCAGCGCGCCGTCGTCGGCCAGATGAACACCGGCGCGATTCTGGAAGGGGCGGAGAAATACCAGCGCATCGCCCAGACGATGGGCCTGCCGCGCGACAATCATTGATCGGGAGGCGATGACAGGCGGCCGGGATAACGCTCGGCCGATGCTCCATCAATGCCCCCGTCACTGCCCCCACCAACGTCGTCATCCCCGCGCAGGCGGGGATGACGACGCGCGCGGCTCATGAGAATTCGCAGCGTCGGCGTATATGGATCCCCGCCTTCGCGGGGATGACGGTGGCGGGGTGGCGCGGCGCCTGCCACTTCAGGTCCGCATCTCGCCTCACCCCCGCAGCGACCGCTCCGTATCCTCGTGCGCCTGTTGCAATAGCACGATCGTCGCGTCCCGCGCCGTCGCCGCATCCGCGGCGGCGATCGCGTCGAACAGCCGGCGATGCTGCGGCATCGAATCGCGCGGGCGGCGGCTGCCGCGGAACTTGAAGATCGTCGTCCAGCGCACCGCGGCGCCGATGCTACCCGACAGGCTGACCAGCAGCTCGTTGTCGGTCGCCTCGAGGATCGTGTTGTGGAACGCCTGATCGGCGGCCTGCCCCTCGTGGGTGTCGAGGCCGTGCGTCGCCATGCCGTCCAGCGCGGCGGCCATGCGCACCAGCTGGTCCGGTCGGCGCGACAATGCCGCCATCTCGGCGGCGGCGGGCTCGACGATCATGCGCAGCTGGAACAGCGCACGCACGAAGCTGGCGGGCGGCTCGCCCTCGAACATCCAGGCGAGCAGGTCGGGATCGAGCAGGTTCCACTGCGCGCGCTCGCGTACCCGGGTGCCGGACTTGGGGCGGCTTTCGACCAGCCCCTTGGCGGACAGCATGCGCAAGGCCTCGCGCACGACGCTGCGCGACACGCCGCGGCGGGTGGCGATGTCGATCTCGCCGGGGATGACGCTGCCGGGGGGGTGCTGGCCGGTGACGATGGCGATGCCGAGGTCGCGGGCGATCAGGGTATGGGATGGTTCGCGCCGTTCGCTTTTGATCGCCATCCCGCTCTTCCCCGATGTCTCGGACCACGACTAGGGCCGCGGCGGACGGTTGGAAAGCCCGGCGCTTGGTTGTAGCGCAGCGCGATGGCCGTCACCGATATCGCCACGCGCACCTGGGACCATCACTGGCGGCTCGACCCGATCGTGCGCAGCCTGCTCGACACCGATTTCTACAAATTGCTGATGCTGCAGATGATCCGCCACCTGCACGGCGACGTGGAGGCGACGTTCCGGCTCATCAACCGCAGCACGTCGGTGCGGCTCGCCGACGTCATCGACGAAGGCGAGTTGCGCGCGCAGCTCGACCACGCCCGCGACCTGCGCTTCGCCAAGAAGGAACTGATCTGGCTAGCGGGCAACAGTTTCTATGGTCAGGAGCAAATATTCACCCCCGATTTCATCCGCTGGCTCGCCGATTTTCGGCTGCCGCCCTATGAGCTGCGTCGCGTCGACGGGCAGTTCGAGCTGACCTTCGCGGGGCCGTGGACGCACACGACGATGTGGGAGATCCCGGCACTGGCGATCGTCAACGAGCTGCGTGCCCGCGCCGGCCTACGCGACAAGGGCCGGTTCGCGCTCGACGTGCTGTACGCGAGGGCCAAGGCGAAACTGTGGGACAAGGTGGAGCGGCTGCGCGCACTACCCGACCTCGTCATCTCCGACTTCGGCACGCGGCGGCGGCACGGCTTCCTGTGGCAGCGCTGGTGCGTCGAGGCGCTGAAGGAGGGGCTGGGCAGTCGCTTCATCGGGTCGTCCAACGTGCTCCTGGCGATGGACAACGACCTGGAGGCGATCGGCACCAACGCGCACGAACTGCCGATGGTGCTGGCGGCGCTGGCGCGGGACGATGCCGGCATCGCCGCGGCGCCCTATCGCGTGCTGGAGGAATGGCAGGCGCATTATGGCGGCAATCTGCTCGTCGTGCTGCCCGATGCATTCGGCACCGCCGCGTTCCTGCGCGATGCGCCCGACTGGGTCGCGGGCTGGACCGGCTTTCGGCCCGACAGCGCCCCGCCGATCGAGGCGGGCGAGCAGATCATCGCCTGGTGGCGGGCGAAGGGGCAGGACCCGTGCGACAAGCTGCTGATCTTCTCCGACGGGATGGACGTCGATTCGATCGAGCGCGTCTATCGTCACTTTCAGGGCAGGGTGCGGATGAGCTTCGGCTGGGGAACGAACCTCACCAACGATTTCCGCGGCTGCGACCCCGATGGTGCGGCGGGGCTGGAGCCGATCTCGCTGGTCGCCAAGGTGACGCGCGCCAACGGCCGCCCGGCGGTAAAGCTGTCGGATAATCCCGCCAAGGCGACCGGGGACCCGGCAGAGATCGAACGCTATCTGCGCATCTTCGGCACCGACGGGCGGCAGCGCAGCGACGTCACCGTCTAGGGCGCTAGGCGGCGACGGTCAGGCCGCTCATCACTTCGGCAGTGATCGCAAGGCTGCGCTTGCGCGCGTCATGGTCGTAGATCGCGCTCGCCACCATCACCTCGTCGACGCCGGTGCGTTCGATGAAGGCCGCGGTCTGCCGCGCGACCGTCGCGGGCGAGCCGACCGCCGAGCATTGCAGCACATGATCGAGGATCGCCGCCCCCTGCGCGCCGAGCCCGGCGCGATAGCCGGCGACGGGCGGCGGCAGCTGGCGCGGGTTGCCGGTGCGCAGCGCGACGAACGACTGCTGCTGCGAGCTGGCGAGCAATTCCGCTTCCTCGTCGGTGTCGGCGGCGAAGACGTTGAACCCCGCCATCGCATGCGGCTTCGACAGCTGGGCGGAGGGGCGGAAGTCGCGACGGTAGATGGCGAGCGCGGCATCGAGCGCATCGGGCGCGAAATGCGACGCGAAGGCATAGGGGAGGCCGAGCGCGGCGGCGAGCTGCGCGCCGAAGGTGCTCGATCCGAGGATCCACAGCGGCACGTCCGCACCCGCGCCGGGTGTCGCGGCGATGCCGGTGCGGCCGTCGTCGGCGAAATAGCTCTGCAACTCCATGACGTCCTGCGGGAAGGCGTTGGCGTCGCTCTCCAACGTGCGTCGCATCGCGCGGGCGACGCGCTGGTCGGACCCCGGCGCACGGCCGAGGCCGAGGTCGATCCGCCCCGGGAACAGTGCGTCGAGCGTGCCGAACTGCTCCGCGATCACCAGCGGCGCATGATTGGGCAGCATGATCCCGCCCGCGCCGACGCGGATGCGGCTGGTCGCGGCGGCGACATGCGCGATGACCACCGCGGTCGCGGCGCTGGCGATGCCGCGCATGCCGTGATGTTCGGCGACCCAATACCGGCGATAGCCCAGCGCCTCGGCGTGGCGCGCCAGATCGGCGGCGTTGGCGAGCGCTTGCGAGACGGTGCCGCCTTCGACGACGGGGACCAGATCGAGCAGGGAATATTGGGTCATGGTCGGAAGATGGGAACGCGCGACCCGTCGTGCAATCAGAAGCCGATCGCGTAGCGCACCGCGCCGCCGACGTCCGCGGACAGCGCGGCGATGTTGCCCGGATCGCGCCGCCAGAACAGGTTGGTCTGCAGGTCGCCGTTGCCGATCAGCACGCGATAGCGCGCCTCCACGTCGATCTCGCGGCCACGGGGGGCGAGGTTCAGCCGCTGCGTCGTCCAGTCGGTGACCGCCAGCGTCGCATAATCCCAGTTGGTCGGCAGGCGGTAATCGAGCCCGCCGCGCGCCACCCGCAGCGGCTGCGCGATGCGCAGGCCGATGCTGTCGCGGCCGAACAGATGGTCCTTGCCCACGTCGGCGGCGAAGGCGGTGGTGATCAGCCGGCCGCTGCCGATAAGGCCGCCGCGCAGGCCGGCGTCGGTCCAGCCGCGCCGCCACGAACCGCCGACCGCCCAGCCCGCGCCGAGACGCCAGCGCGCATCCATGTCGACGAACCAGCTGGTCGCACGCGCCGCGCCGAGCCCGCGGTCGAAGCGCGCGCCGAGCAGCGTGTCGCGTTCGCGCAGCGTGCTGACCGTCAGCGCGGTCGCGATTCCGCCCCAGCCCCGGTCGGCGGTCAGGCTAGCGCGGTCGTAGCCCGAGCGGCGATAGCCGTTCATCCCGGCGAGCGGCGCGTCGCGGCGCGCCAGCACGTCGCCGCTCTCGATGGCGGCGGTAAGGCCGAAGCCGCCGACCTGCTGGCGGAGCGCACCGGCGGACCGGGCGACGCTGTCAAAGCCGGGGCCGCTCTGGCCGGCGACGAGAAAGGCGGGCTGGGCCTGGCCGACCAGCTGCGCGGAGAGCGTGCCGGTGCCCTGCGAAAAGGCGAAGCCGAAGCTGGTGTTGGCGCCGATCCGCTGGGTCACCGCGCCCGCGATCGCCCGGGCGGCGACGGCCTGTCCGGCGACGAGCGTGCTGCGCTGGACCGCGACATCGCCGTTCGGGCGTGCCGCCAGCGTCAGCGACACGCTGGTATCCCCCGCCGCGACCGCCAGCTGGCGCTGCCGCGCGCCGAGCACGCCCGCGAGCGTCCGCTGCGGCCCGGCGCGGTTGATCGTCCGCGCGAGATCGATCGCGAAGGCGCGGTCGTAGCTGTCGAGGATCACCGTCCCCAGCGTCCCCACCGAGGCGTCGCCCATCGCGGCAGACAGCGTCGCGTTGCTGCCGCCGAGCGACACCGCGAGCGTCGATCCCGCGACCATCGCGGTGCCGACCGGCTGGAAAGCGCGGGTAAGGTCGAGCACGCCATGGCCATAGACGCCGTCGACGCCCGTCGCGCCGGCGTCGCGCGCGGTGCGGAACAGCAGGTCGACGATCTGCGCACCGCTGAGGTTGGGAAAGGCCTGCGCCAGCAACGCGATCGCGCCCGAGATCTGCGGCGCGGCGAACGAGGTGCCGGACCACAGATAGGGCGTGTCGCTCTGGTTGGGGGCACGCACGCGCTCGCCGACCGCGGCGAGATAATGCGCCGCGCCGCTGCCCGCCTTGTCGCTGAAGGTGGACAGCACGTCGCCGGCGCCGACCGACCCGGCGACGATCACCAGATTGCGCGCGGCGGCGTTGCCGGCGACCGCGGTGAACGGGTCGGGATTGTCGCTGCCGTCGTTGCCCGCGGCGATGACGATGACGATTCCCTGCGCGGTCGCGCGGCCGATCGCCTCGACCAGGGTCTGCGGCATGCTCGTCCCGCCGAGGGACATGTTAATGACGCGTGCGCCGGCATTGCGCGCCGCATCGACGCCCTTGGCGATCGCATCGGTGCCGAACTTGCACCCTGAATCGGCGCCGCTCTGTCCCTCGGTGGCACAGGTTCCCGGACGGTCGGCGCGGACCACGACCAGCGTCGCGTCGAACGCGACGCCGTGGCTGCCCGAGTCGTTGCGGCGCCCGGCGGCGGCGAAGGCGACCGCGGTGCCATGGCCGCCCTCGTCGTCGATTCCGTCATTGCCGGCGACGTCGCGGGAGGTCGCCGCGATGCGACCGGTGAATTCCTGGCTTTCCAGATCGATACCGCTGTCGATCACCGCCAGCGCGACGCCGGCGCCGGTCGCGCCCTTCGCATAGGCGGACAGCGCATTCATCGACACCGCCCCCACGGTCGCGCGATATTCGGCGGTGTCGTAGTTGATCGTCGCGGGCGGCGGTGTCGGCGTCGGGGCCGGCGCGACCGCCGGCAGCGCAACGGGGGTCGGCGTCGGGGTGACGATCGCCGCCACCGGCGGCGGTGCGCTGGCGATGCCGCCGCCCGCGCCGCCGCACCCGCCCAGCGACAGCGTTGCGACGGCTGCGGCCCCCGCCAGCAGCCACGATCGACCGACCATTCCCCCTATTGCCCCACGATAGTTTAGTTGACGCGATATTAACCCCGGAATGGGGTCGGTCGCCATGGTGTTTCGCGTCCTTGCTTGTGCCGCCCGCCGTCGCCGCCTAGACGCCCCCGTTATGCTTGCCGCGCTCGCCCCGATCGACACCTGGATTTTCGATCTTGACAACACGCTGTATCCGGCGCGGGCGAACCTGTTCGCGCGGATCGACGATCGCATGACCGCCTATGTCGCGCGCCGCCTCAATTTGCCGCGCGACGCGGCGAGGACGCTGCAGAAAGAGTATTTTCACCGCCACGGCACGACGCTGACCGGGCTGATGGCGGACCATGGCGTCGACCCGCACGAATTCCTCGCCGACGTCCACGACGTCGAGATGGACGTGCTGGAACAGGACGCTCCGCTCGCCGCCGCGATCGCGCAGCTGCCGGGCCGCAAGCTCGTCTTCACCAACGGCGACAAGCCCTATGCGCTCAAGGTGCTCGACCGCCTCGGCCTCGGCGAAAGCTTCGAGGCGGTGCACGACATCCATGCGATGGACCTCGTCCCCAAGCCGCATCCGTCGGCCTATGCCGGCCTGTGCGCGGCGTTCGGGATCGAGCCGGCGCGCGCGATCTTCTTCGAGGATATGGCGCGCAACCTCGCGCCCGCCAAGGCGATCGGCATGACCACCGTCTGGGTCGACAACGGCTCCGAACAGGGTCCGGAGCCGCGTCGCGACCATATCGACTATATCGTCCACGACCTCGCGCCGTGGCTGCAGCATATCATGGAGGCATCATGAGCCAGGACCTGGCCACCGTCATCGACACCGCGTGGGAGGATCGCGCGAACCTCGGCTTCGGCACCACCGGGGCGGTCCGCGACGCGGTCGAGACGGCGCTGGCGTCACTCGACGCGGGAACGGCACGCGTCGCCGAGCCGGACGGCGCGGGCGGCTGGCGGGTCAACCAGTGGCTCAAGAAGGCGGTGCTGCTCAGCTTCCGTCTCAACGACAATGTCGTCATGCCGACCGGCCATTTCGACAAGGTGCCGCTGAAATTCTCGGATTGGAGCGAGGCGGAATTCCGCAGCGCCGGCTTCCGCGCGGTGCCGGGCAGCGTGGTGCGCCGCGGCGCCTTCATCGGCAAGGGCGCGATCCTGATGCCGAGCTTCGTCAACATCGGCGCCTATGTCGGTGAAGGCACGATGGTCGACACCTGGGCGACGGTCGGATCGTGCGCGCAGATCGGGCGGAACGTCCACCTGTCGGGCGGCGCGGGCATCGGTGGCGTGCTCGAGCCGTTGCAGGCCGATCCGGTCATCATCGGCGACGGCGCCTTCATCGGCGCGCGTGCCGAAGTGGCGGAGGGCGTGCGCGTCGGTGAGGGCGCGGTGCTGTCGATGGGCGTCTATCTGGGCGCGTCGACGAAGATCGTCGATCGCGCCACGGGCGAGGTCTTCAAGGGCGAGGTGCCGCCCTATGCGGTGGTCGTGCCGGGTTCAATGGGCGGCGGCGACGGCAAGCCCGCGCTCTATTGCGCGGTGATCGTCAAGCGCGTCGACGCGCAGACGCGCAGCAAGACCAGCATCAACGATCTGCTCCGCGACTGAGGGCCGCACCTGCCATGACGCTGCCCAGGTTCGTACTTGGCCTTGTCGCCGCCACGCTGCTGGCCGGCCCTGTGCAGGCGCAACAGATCGACGTCGGCGCCTCGCCGCCTGCCCCCGACACCGCGGAGGCGGCGCCCGACAGCAGCCAGGGCGACACGCAGCGCCGGCCACGCACGCCGATCAGCCGCACCCGCGACACCTCGCCCTCGGCACTGATCGGCGACACGCAGAGCACACCGCCGCCCGGCCTGATCGGCGACTGGCAAGACATCCGCACCCGGCTCGGCCAGCGCGGCATCGGCGTCACCGCGCGCTATGCATCGGAAAGCGGTTATAACTTTGCCGGCGGCGACCGGAAGCTGTTCCGTGAGACGGGGCAGTTCGACGCCGGCGTGCTGCTTGATCTCGACAAGCTCGTCGGGCTGACCGGTGGCGCCTTCCAGGCGACGGTGACGTGGCGGCGCGGACGCAACCTCACCACCGATGCCGGCATTGATTCGCTGCAGCAGGTGCAGGAGGTCTATGGTCGTGGCCAGACCGGGCGGGTGACGCAGCTCTGGTACGAACAGCGGATCGGCGAGGCGGTCGAGATCAAGCTCGGCCGGACCAATCCGGGCGAGGATTTTGCGGTCTTCTCCTGCCATTTCATGAATCTCAGCTTCTGCGGCGCGCAACCGGGCAATCTGGTCGGCGATTACTGGCAGAACTGGCCGATCGGCCAATGGGGCGCCCGCATCCGCGTCGCGCTCCCGCAGGACCTGTACGTGCAGGGCGGCGTCTACGAGATCAATCCGCGCAACCTCGACAACGACTTCTTCATCGCGCGGTTCAAGGGCGCGACGGGGATGCTGGTCCCGGTCGAGATCGGCTGGACGCGCGGCGGCAATGCCGGCGAGCGGGGCGGCAACGTCGGATCGTACAAGGTCGGCGGCTGGATCGGCACCGCGAACGGCGACGACGTGCTGTTCGATGCGAATCGTAACGCCAGCGTCGTGACGGGGCTGTCGCCACTGCGGCGCTCGAGCCGCTACGGCGTCTATGCGACGATGCAGCAGCAGCTGACCGGCACGTCGAAAGACGGCAAGTCGCTTACCGGCCTGTCGATGTTCTTCAACGTCACCCAGGCGGACCGCGCCACCTCGGTCACCGACAATCAGGTGTCGCTGGGGTTGTTCTACAAGGGGCTGGTGCCGGCGGTGCCGGGCGACGTTCTCGGCGTCGGCATCGCGCGGACCAACGTCAACGGCCGCGCCGCACGGGCCGACCGGCTGGTGCCGGGCACGGCGGTGCGCCACGCCGAATATGCGGCGGAGGTCTATTACAGCATCCATCCCGCCGACTGGCTCGAACTGCGGCCGAACCTGCAATATATCCATCATCCCGGCGGGATACGGCAGGCGGACGACGTCGGCGTGCTCGGGTTGAAGGCGGCGATCACGCTGTAAGCCGTTACGGCAGCGCGGTTCGTCGCTCGACAAGCGGGCCGCGTCGGCCTATCGATCTGTTATACACGTTAAACAGAGGGAATATCATGCCCGACGCCAGCCTCAACGCGAGTAAGGTCCTCGATCGCGTCCTCGTCCTCGAGATGGTGCGCGTCACCGAAGCGGCCGCGATCGCCGCTTCGACGCTGACCGGGCGAGGCGACGAGAAGGCCGCCGACGCCGCCGCGGTCGAGGCGATGCGCGAGGCGCTGAACGAACTCGACATGGATGGCACCGTGGTGATCGGCGAGGGCGAGCGCGACGAGGCGCCGATGCTGTTCATCGGCGAGAAGGTCGGCACCGGCAACGGCCCGGCGATCGATATCGCGCTCGACCCGCTGGAAGGCACGACGATCTGCGCCAAGGCAGGGCCGAACAGCCTCGCGGTGCTGGCGATCGCCGAAAAGGGCGGGCTGCTCAACGCGCCCGACGTCTACATGGACAAGATCGCGGTTGGGCCCAACCTGCCTGCCGGGATCATCGACCTCGACAAGACCCCGACCGAGAACGTGCAGGCGATCGCCGCGGCGAAGGGCGTCAAGCCGAGCGAGATCATCGCCTGCGTGCTCGACCGTCCGCGCCACGAGGCGCTGATCGCCGAGCTGCGCGCGCTCGGCTGCGGCGTGATGCTGATCGGTGACGGCGACGTCGCCGGTGTGATCGCGACCGCCGATCCCGACACGACGATCGACGTCTACATGGGATCGGGCGGGGCGCCCGAGGGTGTGCTCGCCTGCGCGGCACTGCGCTGCGTCGGCGGCCAGTTCAAGGGCCGGTTGCTGTTCCGCAACGACGACGAGCGCGGCCGTGCGCGCAAATGGGGGATCGAGGACCTCGACAAGCAATATGACCTCGAGGAACTGGCCAAGGGCGACTGCATCTTCGCCGCGACCGGCGTCACCGACGGGTCGCTGCTGGAGGGTGTCAAGCGCCGCAAAGGCAAGATGACCACCGAGAGCGTCGTGATGCGCGCCTCGACCGGCACCGTGCGCTGGGTCAAGGGCGAACACCGGACGGATTGATCGGTGGCGGGTCGGCATCGCGCCTCAGCGGTTCTCGGCCCATCCCGACGATCATCATCCTGACGAAAGCCGGAGCCCATGGTTGAAGGTCGCGGGGTGGCGCCAAACCTCGGCTGCCCCCGGGGCTTGGGTCGCGACGTTCGTTGGGATGACGATGAGAGGGGGCGAATCAGGGCTACGAAGTAGGGGTGGTGACAATCGCATCGATATGCCCGTCGCGTTCCTCCTCGTCCTGACCCTTGCCTATCAGGCGGTCCTGCTCCGCCGTGGTCAGCTGTTCGCCTGGATGCGAATCGACCTGCGCGCCCGGCATCTGCGCTGGGCGTCGGGGCTATGGCTCGGCTATGCCGCGCCGGCGCTGCTCGGCCTGCTGGCGCTTCGACGCCTGTCTAGCATCGCGCAGCTGCCGCCGGAATTCGTGCCGCTCGCCTGGTATCTCGACATCCCGCCGGGATCGATCGGCATCCCTTTGGTTGTGGCCGGGCTCGCAGGGGGCAGCTTGCTCGGGCTGGTGCTGACCTGGTGGCGGGCGCGGCGGGGCCGGGCGCCATGGACCGCGGGCGACGTGCGGTCGATCATGCCGACAAGCGATGCGGATTTGTGGCCCGCCGCCGTGCTCGCGCTGTCCGCGGGGGTGGCGGAGGAGCTGTTCTACCGCCTGTGGCTGCCGCTGATCGTCGCGCTCGCGACCGGATCGGGCACCGCGGGCGTGATCGTCGGTATGCTCTGCTTCGCCGCCATGCACCGCTATCAGGGCTGGGCCGGCGTCGCCACCAACACGATCGGCGGCGCGCTGCTGACCGCGCTCTACATGGGCAGCGGCGCGCTCTGGCTGCCGGTCGCGGTGCATGCGCTGGTGGACGTCAACGCGCTCGTCCTGCGCCCGGCGCTCAGCGCCCGGCTGCGGCGACGGCTCAGTTCTTGAGCCGCCAGCCGCTCTTGAAGATCGAGGCGATGACCGCGAGGCACGCGACGAGGAAGCCCAGCGTCACGCCGAGGCTCACCGCGATATCGACGTCGCCCTTGCCGAAGAAGCTCCAGCGGAACCCGCTGACGAGGTAGACGACCGGGTTGAACAGGCTCACCGTCCGCCACGCCGGCGGCAGCATGTCGATCGAATAGAAGCTCCCGCCGAGGAAGGTCAGCGGCGTGATGAGCAGCATCGGCACGAAGTTGAGCTGTTCGAAGCTCTTCGCCCAGATGCCGAGGATGAAGCCGAACAAACTGAACGCCACCGCGGTCAGCAACAGGAAGGCGACCATCGCGCCCGGATGCAGCACCTTGATCGGCACGAAGAAGGACGAGGTCAGCAGGATGATGACGCCGAGTATCACCGACTTGGTCGCGGCGGCGCCGACATAGCCCAGCACCATCTCCATCGCCGAGACGGGGGCGGAGAGCAGTTCGAAGATAGTGCCGGTGAATTTGGGAAAGTAGATGCCGATCGAGGCGTTGCCGACGCTCTGCGTCAGCAGCGACAGCATGATGAGCCCCGGTACGATGAAGCTGCCATAGCCGACGCCGTCGACGCTTTGCATCCGGCTGCCGATCGCGCCACCGAAGACGATGAAATACAGGCTGGTGGTGAGCACTGGCGCAACGAGGCTCTGCCACAGCGTCCGCAGCGCGCGGGCCATTTCGAAGCGATAGATCGCCCAGATACCGTGGAGGTTCATGCCCGGGTCTCCACGAGATCGACGAAGATGTCCTCGAGGCTCGATTTCGAGGTTTCGAGGTCCTTGAAGGCAATGTGACGGTCCGCCAGTTCGCGCAGCAGCGACGGGATGCCGGTATGTTCCTCGGTCGCATCGAAGACGTAGCGCAATGTGCGCCCCTCGTTGACGAGGCTCAGCTGCCAGCGTTCGAGCCCGGGCGGCACGCCGTCGAGCGGCTCGACCAGCGTGAGATCGAGCTCGCGCTTGCCGAGCTTCTTCATCAGCGCGGCCTTCTCCTCGACCAGCAGCAGCCGGCCCTGGTTGATGACGCCGACGCGGTCGGCCATCTCCTCGGCCTCCTCGATATAATGCGTGGTCAGGATGATCGTGACGCCGCGCTCGCGCAGCCCGTGGACCAGCTTCCACATGTCGCGGCGCAGCGCGACGTCGACGCCCGCGGTGGGCTCGTCGAGGAACAGGATGTCGGGTTCGTGCGCCAGCGCCTTGGCGATCAGTACGCGGCGCTTCATCCCGCCGGATAGCTCCATGATCTTGGCGTCGCGCTTGTCCCATAGCGACAGGTCGCGCAGCACCTGTTCGATATAGGCGCTGTGCCCCGACCGGCCGAACAGCCGTCGCGAGAAGGTGACGGTGGCGAGCACCGTCTCGAACATGTCGACCGACAGTTCCTGCGGGACGAGGCCGATCATCCGGCGCGCCGCTTTGTAGTCGGTCAGCGCATCGTGGCCGGCGACGGTGATCGTTCCGGTCGAGGGCGTGACGATACCGCAGATAATGCTGATGAGGGTGGTCTTGCCCGCCCCGTTCGGGCCGAGCAGCGCGAAGATTTCACCCTTGTTGATCGTCAGGTCGACCTGATGGAGCGCGGTGAAGCCGCCCTTGTACGTCTTGGACACGCCAGCGATGGCGAGGATCGGTTCCGGCATTGGGGTCCCCCTGTGGCGCGGGAGATAGGGGGTGGGGTGGGGGAAGACTAGGGGTAGGGGCAGGGGGGGAGGGCCCGGGTGGTCCGTCGCCATCGCCTCGCCCCGACGGAACAACGGGATAGTCTCCTATGCCCCCCGCGCCGCGGCGATCGCTTTCTCGATCTCCTCGATCGGTAGCGCGCCGGACAGGATCCGGTCGCCGACCACCCAGCTCGGCGTGCCGTTCATGCCGAGCTTCGCCGCGGTCTGCATGTTCTTGGCGATCTCGGCATCCACCGCAGCCACGTCGATCGCGGCGAGCGACACGCCAACTTTTGCCGCGGCGCCCTTGATCGAGGCGTCGCTGACCGGCCCGCCCGCGTAGAGCGCGTCGTGGAAGCCCTGGAACTTGCCCTGCTGCGCGGCGGCGAGACTGGCGCGGGCGGCGATGCGGCTTTCATCCGACAGGATCGGCAGGTCGCGATAGACGACGCGCAGGTTGGGATCGCGCTTGATGAGATCGGCGATCAGCGGCAGCGCCGCGCGGCAATAGCCGCAATTGTAATCGAAATATTCGACCAGGGTGACGTCGCCCTTGGGATTGCCGGCCCAGGCGCTGCCGAACGGCGCGGTGATCGCGTCGCGATTCGCGGCGACCGCCTGTCCCGATTGCTGGTCCTGCAGCCTCTGCATCGCCTGCGGGATGATCTCGGGATGCGCGAGCACGTAATCGTGAACGACGCGCTCGATCCGCATGCGATCCGCACCGCCGGGTGCGGCGAAACGGTCGTAGCTCCAGACGGCGCCGGCGCCGATCACCGCGCCGAGCACCGCGATCAGCGGCAGGGTATAGCGTGTCACCGTTTCTTATACTTCTTCGGGTTGTCGTCCATGTCGTTCTGCGCGGCCATCGCGATGTCCTGCGCGCGGATCCAGTCGGACGTGTTGGCGGGGATATTGGCGAGCGCATAGCGCGCGCTCTGCGCGGCGGTACGGTGGTCGCCGTTCATGCTGGCACGCTCGGCGGTGGCGAGCGCGGCGCGGGCGGTGTCCCCGGTCAGTTCATAGGCGGTGCCGAGCTGATACCAGGCGAAGGGGTTTTCGTCGTCCCGACCGGTGGCGACACGCAGTACGCGGATCGCCTCGGGGTAGTTGGCCTTGTTCTCCGTCGCGATCAGCGCGTGGCCGAAGGTGGTGGCGATCAGCGCATTGTTGCGCGTCCCCTCGGTCGCGGCGCGCAACGGGGCAACCGCCTCGGTCGGGCGGCCGGCCTCGAGCAGGATCTGGCCGCGGACCTCCTGGAAATAGGGATCGTTCGGATCGGCCTTGATGAGCGCAAGCGATTCGGCATCGGCCTTGTCGGGATAGCCCGCCTTGTGGAAGGCATAGGCGCGGGCATAATGGCCGTAGATGCTGGTGTCGGTTTCCGGGAAATCCTTCAGCGTGCGGTCGGGCGTCATCACATAGCCCTCCAGCTTCGCCTTCACCCGGCGGAACCGCTCCTCCAGCGCCGGGTCGGACGGCTTGTTCCACGCCGGCGAGGCCTGCAGGTCCGCGGTCAGATGCGCGATGCGGTCCCCCGACAGCGGGTGCGTCTGCATGAACGGGTCGATATTCTCGACGCCGTAGCGATATTCCTGCTGCTGCAACGTCTTGAAGAAGCTGAGCATGCCCTTGCCGGTGATTCCGGCGGTGGTCAGGTAGCGCGCGCCGGCGGCATCGGCGGCGGATTCCTGCGTGCGGCTGAACGACAGATACTTGCCCATGCCGGCGGACTGGCCGAGCGCCATGAGGCCCGCGCCCGCCTCGCCGGCACCCGCGGCGATCGCGGCGAGGCCGAGGACCATCGACAGCAGGGTGATGTTCATCGCCGGCTTGATGCCCGCATCGGCCAGCACGACGTGGCCGTCCGCGATATGGCCGAGTTCGTGTGCGATGACGCCCTGCACCTGATTGGCGTTGGTCGCCGCCTGCAACAGGCCGGAATGGACGTAGACGGTCTGCCCGCCGGCGACGAAGGCGTTGATCGAATCGTCGTTGATGAGGACGACCTTGACGTCGCGGGGGCTGAGCCCGGCCGCCTTGACCAGCGGCACCGACATGTCGGCGAACATCGCCTCCGTCTCCGCATCGCGCAGGATCGACTGCGCCTGCGCCGGCTGCGCGGCGAGCAAGGTGGCGATGGCGGCGACGGCAAGGCGCTTCATGTCGAGGAACCGGTCAGGGGTGGCACGGGCGGCACCATAGGCATGGCCGTGGGGCAGGTCACGGCTAAACGGTGGATGCGGGCTGGCATGCGACGGGATGTAGCGCGGGCGGCTGAACGGCAGGTGAGTGGCGAGCTGTGGGGCGGGGGTGGGGCGAGGGTGGCAACCCGCCCCGAACCTGCTACACGCCGGCGCCAGTATCATGGCGTCCGAAGCACCCCGCACCACCCGATTCACGAGGTTCCACGACCATGGCGGGCTGCGCGGGTTTGCGCGCCGGTCGTGGGCGCGCTGGTGGGTGAAGGGGCTGGCGATCCTCGCCGGGCTGGCGCTGATCGGCTATGGCGTGCTGTGGGTGACGATCCTGCGCGGTCTGCCGTCGGTCGACCAGCTGCGCACCTACGAACCGCCGCTGCCGACCAACGTGCGCGGCATCGACGGCACGCCGATCCAGTCCTATGCCCGCGAACGCCGCGTCGAGCTGAGCTATGCGGAATATCCGCCGATGCTGGTCCGCGCCTTCCTGGCGGCGGAGGACAAGACGTTCTTCGAGCATCACGGCGTCGATTATCCCGGCCTCGCCGGTGCGGTGATCGACTATGCGCAGAAGTTTGGCACCGGCCGCCGCGCCAAGGGCGGATCGACGATCACCCAGCAGGTGGTCAAGAACCTGCTCATCAACAACGAATATTCGCCGACGCGCAAGCTGAAGGAGGCGATCCTCGCGTATAAGATCGAGGATACGCTGACCAAGCCGCAGATCCTCGAGCTCTACCTCAACCAGATCGCACTCGGCCGCAACGCATTCGGTGTCGAGGCGGCGAGCCACGCCTATTTCGACAAGGAGCTCGACGAACTCGATCTTCCGCAGCTCGCCTATCTGGCGATCCTGCCCAAGGGGCCGTCGAACTACGATCCCGTCCGCCATCCCGAACGCGCGATGGAGCGGCGCAACTATGTGCTCGGCGAGATGCTGCGCAACGGCTTCATCACCCGCGGGCAGCACGATGCGGCGGTCGGCGAACCGCTCGGCACGATCCTGCGCCGGACGCCGAAGTTCGAACGGGTCGGCGGCTATTTCGTCGAGGAGGTGCGCCGCCAGCTGATCGACAAGTTCGGTGAGACGGCGCGCGACGGACCCTATGGCGTCTATCAGGGCGGCCTGTGGGTGCGCACCTCGCTCGACACGCGGTTGCAGGACCTCGCCGCCGAGGCGCTGCGCGACGGCCTGCTCCGCTACGATCGCGGGCGCGGCTGGTCGGGGTCGCTGCGCCACGTCGATCTGGGAGAGGACGGCGCATGGTTGCAGCCGCTGCTCAACACCAACATCGGGCTCGATTATCGCGATTGGCGCGCGGGCATCGCGATCGCACGCGACGGCGATGCATGGAGCATCGGCTTCGCCGACGGCAAGACCGGCACGCTGCCGCGCCGGGCAGCGCAGATGCCGGTGCGGGGCAAGGGTGGTACCAGCTTCGCCGCGATCAAGGCGGGCGACATCCTCGCGGTGGCACCCGAAGGCGATGCCTATGCGCTGCGATCGGTGCCCAAGATTTCCGGCGGCTTCGTCGTGGAAGAGCCGGCGACGGGGCGCGTGCTGGCGATGCAGGGCGGCTTCGACAGCCGTCTCGCCGCGTTCAACCGCGCGACGCAGGCGCTGCGCCAGCCCGGATCGACGATCAAGCCGATCGTCTATTCCGCCGCGCTCGAAAACGGCATGACCCCGGCATCGATCATCGTCGACGGGCCGTTCTGCGTCGATCAGGGCGCGCGGCTGGGGCAGAAATGCTTCCGCAACTTCGGCAACATGCGCGCGGCGGGGCCGCACACGATGCGCTGGGGCATCGAACAGTCGCGCAACCTGATGACGGTCCGCGCCGCCGCGACCACCGGCATGCCCAAGGTCGTCGACACGATGAAGCGGATGGGGGTGGGCGATTACCAGCCCTATCTCGCCAATGCGCTGGGCGCCGGCGTCACCACGGTGACGCGCATGGTCAACGCCTATGCGACGCTCGCCAACAACGGCCGCGCGCACAATCCGACGCTGATCGACTTCGTCCAGGACCGTCACGGCAAGGTGATCCTGCCCGAGAACTGGCGCGCCTGCGACGGCTGCAATGCGAAGGACTGGAACGGCAAGTCGATGCCGCGGCCGGGCGACCGCACCCGGCAGGTGATCGACGCGATGACCGCCTACCAGATGGTGCACATCACCGAAGGCGTGATCCAGCGCGGCACGGCGGTGGTGCTGCGCGATCTCGACCGGCCGATGTTCGGCAAGACCGGCACCACCACCGGCCCGACCGACGTCTGGTTCGTCGGCGGTACGCCGCAGTTCGTCGGCGGGCTCTACGTCGGCTACGACACGCCGACCAACCTCGGCGGCTATGCGCAGGGCGGCACCTTCGCCGCGCCGATCTTCAAGGCGTTTGCGGTCAAGGCCTATGACGGGCTGGAGAAGCTGCCGTTCCGCGCGCCGGCGGGCATCCGCATGGTGCGGATCGACCGCGGCAGCGGCCGGCCGGTCTACGGCACCTTCCCGACCGACACCGATCCCAAGGCGGGCGTGATCTGGGAGGCGTTCAAGCCGCAGAGCGAGCCGCGCCGCGCAATCCGCCGCGGACCGGCCCCCGCCGCGACCGCGACCGTCGCGGCCAAGCGGGCGGAGACCCCGCGCGACAGCGATTTCTTGCAAAAGGAAGGCGGAATCTACTAGCGCCGCTTCCTATATAGGCGCTTTCCCGCCCAACCCGATCTTACCGGAGAGTTTTCATGCGCGCCGAAGCGCAATCCCACGTCGATAGCATCAAGGACGCACTGGCGCTGCTTCGCCGGTTCCTCGACTGGGATCGCGCGCTCCGCCGTCTCGACGAGCTGAACGCGCGCGTCGAGGACCAGGCCCTGTGGAACGACCCCAAGGCCGCGCAGGAGGTGATGCGCGAACGCCGCCGGCTGGATGAGGCGGTCACCGCGACGCGCGCGATCCAGTCCGAGATGGACGACACCGTCGAGTTGATCGAGATGGCCGAGGCGGAGGGCGACACCGCGATGGAGCTGGAGGGCGTCGAGGCGCTCGCCGCGCTGGCGAAGCGCGCCGACCACGACAAGATCCAGGCGCTGCTGGCCGGCGAGGCCGATGCCAACGACACCTACATCGAGATCAACTCGGGCGCCGGCGGCACCGAGAGCCAGGACTGGGCGGGCATGCTGCAACGCATGTACACGCGCTGGGCCGAACGCCGCGGCATGAAGGTCGAGCTGATCGACTATCACGCCGGCGAACAGGCGGGGATCAAGTCGGCGACGTTGCTGGTCAAGGGCGAGAACGCCTATGGCTATGCCAAGACCGAGAGCGGCGTGCACCGGCTGGTGCGGATCAGCCCGTACGACAGCGCGGCACGGCGGCACACGAGCTTTTCGAGCGTCTGGGTCTATCCGGTCATCGATGACGACATCCAGGTCGAATATAACGAGAGCGACCTGCGCATCGACACCTATCGCGCGTCGGGCGCGGGCGGGCAGCACATCAACACCACCGATTCGGCGGTGCGTATCACGCACATTCCGACCGGCATCGTCGTGCAGTGCCAGAACCAGCGCTCGCAGCACAAGAACAAGGCGGAGGCGTACAATCAGCTGCGCGCGCGCCTGTACGAGCGCGAATTGCAGATCCGCGAACAGGCGGCGAATGCCGAGAATGCGACCAAGACCGACATCGGCTGGGGGCATCAGATCCGCTCCTACGTGCTCCAGCCGTATCAGCTGGTGAAGGACCTGCGCACCGGCACGACCTCGACCGCCCCTGGCGACGTGCTCGACGGCGAACTCGATCCGTTCATGGCGGCGGCGTTGTCGCAGCGCGTGACCGGCGAAAAGGTCGAGGTGGAGGACGTCGATTGACCCCCGGGCGGCGGACCCTGACCGGCGCGGCCGCGTGCGGGCTGTGCCTCGTGCTGATCGCGTGCGACGGGTCCAAGCCGCTCATCAAGCGTGACGAACAGCCGGTGCTCTTCCCCGCCGCCGACCGGCCGGTGGCGCATATCGTCTCGGCGCGCTGGTCGAACGAGGAAGCGCGCGACCGGCTGAACGAAGCGGCGGAGGTGATGGATCGGGCCGGGATCGCACCCGGCATGACCGTCGCCGACATCGGCGCGGGCGAGGGCTATTACACGATCCGGCTGGCGCAGCGCGTCGGCGAGAACGGCCGGGTGCTGGCGGAGGATATCGTCGCCGGGGTGCGCGATGCACTGGCCGAGCGCGTTGCGCGCGAGGATCTGGAGAACGTCTCGGTCCGGCTCGGCGCGCCGGCCGATCCCAAGCTGCCCGTGGCGAGTTTCGACCGGGTGCTGATGGTCCACATGTATCACGAGATCGCGCAGCCCTATGAATTCCTGTGGCGGTTGCGGCCGGCGCTGAAGCCCGACGGGCTGGTCGTGGTGGTCGACGCCAACCGCCAGACCAGGAACCACGGCACGCCGCCGGCGCTGCTGCGCTGCGAGTTCGAGGCGGTCGGCTATCGCCAGGTGTCGATGACCGAGATGCCGTCTGCTGGCGGTTACGTCGCTACCTTCCGCGCCGTCGGCCCGCGGCCGGCGCCGGAAGCGATGAAGGCCTGCGTCCTGCGCGGCTAGGGCCGGTTTTCGACCCCGATCGATGCGTGTTCCCAAGGAACGCGTGTGCGCGCGAGGAGGCGCGAAGGACGCGGAGGTGTTTTTTGCCGCGTCGGCGGTCCTCCCCATGATCTGGGGAGATGACAGGATTTCCCTGCCCCACACGAGACGTCTCCGCGTCCTCCGCGCCTCTGCGCGCACAATCTTGCTGTCACGTCGCACCGAACCGGCGAGGCCGGCTACATCGCCCCGGCTTCGCGCAGGCTGGTGACGGTGTCGCCGGTGACGATCAGATGGTCCGCCACGACGATGTCGAGCGCCGCCGCGGTGCGGACCAGCGCGCGGGTGAAGGCGAGGTCGGCCGCGCTCGCGGTGTTGTCGCCGCCGGGATGGTTATGTACAAGCACCAGCGCGGCGGCGTCGAGGCGGAGCGCTTCAGCGAAGATCGCGCGGAACGACGGGGCGACCTGCGTCGTGGTGCCGGTGAAGTCGGCGCGGCCCAACAACCTCCATTCCGGATCGAGATAGAGCACGACCGCACGCTCCAAGGGCGAGTCGCGCAGGTCCGCGAGCTGCCCGGCGGCGGCGTGCGCGTCGGCGATCAGGGGCAAGGCGGGGGCGTCGGCCATGTCGCAGCCTTGCCGCGGGTCGCCGCGGGCGCACCTGCGAGCGCATCCGTTTCGGTGCGACGCTTGGCGACTCGCCCGCCGCGCGGTAGGCCGCTGCGTATGCGCCAATATCTCGACCTCATGGACCGCGTGCTGACCAGCGGCGCGGCGCAGATGGACCGGACCGGCACCGGCACCCTTTCCGTCTTCGGCGCGCAGATGCGCTTCGACCTCGCGCAGGGCTTTCCGGTGCTCACCACCAAGAAACTGCACCTGCGTTCGATCATCATCGAGCTTCTGTGGTTCCTCCGCGGCGACACCAACGTCCGCTGGTTGCAGGACCAAAGGGTGAGCATCTGGGACGAATGGGCCGACGATGCGGGCGATCTCGGGCCGGTCTACGGCAAGCAATGGCGCGACTGGGAGACGCCGGACGGGCGCCACATCGACCAGATCAGGGAGCTGATCGACCAGATCCGCACACAGCCCGCCTCGCGCCGGCAGATCGTGTCGGCGTGGAACCCCGGCGACCTGCACGCGATGGCGCTGGCGCCGTGCCATTGCCTGTTCCAGACGCATGTCGCGAACGGCCGGCTGTCGCTGCAACTCTACCAGCGGTCGGCGGATATCTTCCTCGGCGTGCCGTTCAACATCGCGAGTTATGCGCTGCTGACGCATATGCTGGCGCAGCAATGCGGGCTGGAGGTCGGTGAGTTCGTCTGGACGGGTGGCGACTGCCATTTGTACACCAACCATCTCGATCAGGCGCGGCTGCAACTGGCCCGCACGCCCGGACCGTTGCCGCGGCTGGAGATCGTGCGGACGCCGCCGGCGATCGATGGCTATGCCTATGAGGATTTCGTGCTGCACGATTATGTGGCGCAGCCGCATATCAAGGCACCGGTGGCGGTGTGATCAGCTTTCACCTCGCACGCGCCGACAATGGCGTGATCGGCCGCGACGGCGGGTTGCCGTGGCGGTTGCCGGCCGACCTCAAGCGCTTCAAGGCGCAGACGATGGGCCGCGCCATGGTGATGGGGCGCAAGACGTTCGAGAGTTTCCCCGCGCCGCTGCCGGGGCGGCGGCACATCGTGCTGACGCGCGATTCCGGCTGGTCGGCCGCCGGCGCGGAGGTGGTGCATGATGTCGAGCAGGCGCTGGCGAGCGCGGGCGACGACGTGGCGGTGATCGGCGGCGCGGAGGTGTTCGCCTTGTTCCGCGACCGGGCGGACCGGGTGGAGCTGACCGAGGTGCATTGCGACGCGGTCGGCGACGTGCGCATGCCGGGATTCGACGGCTGGCATGAGGTGGCGCGCGAGGATCACGCCGCCGAGGGCGAGCGGCCGGCGTACAGTTTCGTGACGCTGGTGCGCGAAACCGTCCCTCACCCCGGCGTCTGAACGTCTGACCCATCTTCCTCGCTTCCCCCGCGAGGGCCGGGGAAGGGGTCGGTTTCGGACTGTCGAACACATCCGGGGAGGCGGACGCAGCCGGCGCCCGCCCGAACTGTGTCGATCCATTGCAGGCCCGCCCTGCCGGGGAGGAATGGGTATCCTCTTCTGCCACATTCCCGCATAACCGGCCCGGCGGGGCGTTCGACTCCGTGACTGGGGAGGGCGCTGATGGGCAGGTGGCTGGTCGCGGGCGGGGTGATCGTCGTGCTGGCGCTGCTCGGCTTCTTCGGGCTCGCGCCGGTGATCGTCGAACGCTCGATGAACCGGGTCGAGCCGGTGCCGGTCCGCATTACGCCGCAGGCGCGCGACCTGCACCGCCGGCTGTTCGTCGCCGACATGCATGCCGATACGCTGTTGTGGCAGCGCAACCTGCTCGATTCCGGCGCGCGGGGGCAGGTCGACCTGCCGCGGCTGGAGGCGGGCAATGTCGCGCTCCAGGTCTTCTCCTCGGTCACCAAGACGCCGAAACACCAGAATTACGACGCCAACGGTGCGGACAGCGACAATATTACGCTGCTGACGATCGCGCAGCGGCAGCCGCCGCGGACATGGAACTCCTTGCTCGAACGCTCGCTGTGGCATGCGCGCAAGCTGACCCGCGCGATCGCCGGGTCGAACGGCCGGCTGCGGGCGGTGCGCAGTCCGGCGGATCTCGACCAGCTGCTGCGCGCGCGGGCGGACTGGACGCGCTGTTTCGGCGATGCCTGCCTGACCGGGCCGCCGGTGGGGGCGATGCTGTCGATCGAGGGGTTGCAGGATCTGGAGGGCGATATCCGCAATCTCGACCGGCTGTACGACGCCGGGTTCCGGATGGCGGGGATGGCGCATTTCTTCGACAATGAGGTCGCCGGATCGATGCATGGCCTCGCCAAGCGCGGACTGACGCCGCTGGGGCGGCAGGTGATCGCGCGGATGGAGGCGAGGGGCATGGTGGTCGACGTCGCGCATGCGAGCCATGCCGCGGTCGCCGATATCCTGCGCGTCGCGCGGCGGCCGGTGGTGTCGAGCCATGGCGGCGTGCAGGCGACCTGCCGGGTCAACCGCAACCTGACCGACGACGAGATCCGCGGCATCGCCCGGACCGGCGGCGTCGTCGGCATCGGCTATTGGGAGGCGGCGGTTTGCTCGACCAGCCCGGCGGCGGTCGCGCGCGCGATCGCGCATGTCCGCGATCTGGTCGGCATCGCGCATGTCGGCCTCGGGTCGGACTTCGATGGCGCGGTGACGACCGGGTTCGACGCCAGCCAGCTGGCGGGCGTGACCCAGGCACTGCTCGATCGCGGCTTCACCGCGGACGAGATCGCGCGGGTGATGGGCGGCAACGTCCTGCGCCTGTTGCACGCCGGACTCGCACCCGCTGTTGCTCCGGGCGCGACCCAGCCCTAAGGCGCCGCGGATGGAGCGGCTGGACGGCGGCTCGGCGGTGCCGCCGCATCTGGCCGGCGGGATCGTCGCGCTCGGCAATTTCGATGGCTTTCACCTCGGGCACCAGGCGGTGGTCGGGCGCGCGGTGGCGCGTGCGCGCGCCGAGGGCCGGCCGGCACTGGTCGCGACCTTCGATCCGCATCCGGTGCGCCATTTCCGACCCGATGCGCCGCCGTTCCGGCTGACGACGCTAGACCAGCGGCAGCGGCTGTTCGCCGCGGCGGGGGTGGATGCGATGGTCGTGTTCCACTTCGACGGTGCGCTCGCGCGGCTGTCGGCGGAGCGGTTCATCGCCGAGCGCCTGCACGCCGATCTGCAGGTGGCGGGCGTGGTGACGGGGGAGGATTTCACCTTCGGCACTGCCAAGCGCGGCGACGTGCGGCTGCTCGCCGAACGCGGTGCGGCGCATGGCTTCGTCGCGGAGACGGTCGGGCCGGTGACGCTGGATGGCGAGCCGGTGTCCTCGACGCGCATCCGCGACGCGCTGCGGCATGGCGATCCCGGTGCCGCCGCCCGGCTGCTGACGCGGCCGTTCGCGGTCGAGGGCGTGGTCCAGCACGGCGACAAGCTCGGCCGGACGATCGGCTATCCCACCGCCAACATCGACATGGGCAAATATCTGCGCCCCGCCTACGGCATCTATGCGGTGACCGGCCGGCTGGCGGACGGCCGCGTGCTGAAAGGCGCGGCGAATCTGGGCATCCGCCCGACCTTCGACCCGCCCAAGGAGCTGCTCGAACCCTATTTCTTCGACTTCGCCGGCGACCTGTACGGCCAGCCGATCGAGGTCGCGCTGATCGACTATCTGCGGCCCGAGGCGAAGTTCGACAGCCTCGACGCGCTGACCCGACAGATGGAGCGCGACTGCGACCAGGCGCGGGCGCTGCTGGCATAGGCGTCGGCGCGACCGAAATCCTTTGCCGCACGTTGAGCGCGGCATGATCCCTATCCTGTCCTCGTCGCCCCTTCCCGAAACGCTCGTCCCGGGCCTGCGCGAACACTACGCATTGCACGTCGGTATGGAAAGCGCGCCGCTCGACGCGGTGCGCGCGCTGGTCGGCGGCGGGTCGATGACGGTCGATACGGCGCTGCTCGACCGTTTGCCGCGGTTGGAGATCGTCGCTGTGCACGGCGTCGGGCATGACGGCATTGACAGGCAGGCGCTGGCGGCGCGGGGTGTCGCGCTGGCGATCACCCGCGACGTGCTGACCGAGGATGTCGCCGATCTCGCGATCGGACTGTGGCTGGCGGTGGAGCGGCGGATCGCCGCCAACGATCGCGCGGTGCGCGGCGGCGGCTGGTCGGTGCCGCTCGCGCGCCGGGCGACGGGGCGGCGGATCGGCATCTATGGCCTCGGCGCGATCGGTCGGGCGATCGCGGCGCGGGCGGCGCCGTTCGCGGGCGAACTCTCCTACAGCGCGCGGACGGCCAAGGCCAACGCGCCGTGGCGGTTCGTCGCCGGGCTGGAGGCGCTGGCGGCGGCGAGCGACGTGCTGTTTCTCGCCGCGGCGGCGGGAAGCGAGAACGAGGGCGCGGTCGACGCTGCGGTGCTGACGGCGCTGGGTCCGGAAGGCGTGCTGGTCAACGTCGCGCGCGGATCGCTGGTCGATCAGGTCGCCCTGATCGAGGCGCTGGCGACCGGCGGCATCGCCGGCGCCGGCCTCGATGTCTTCGCCGACGAACCGGACGTGCCTGCGGGGCTGCATCGTGACACCGTCGTCCTGTCGCCGCATCAGGGATCGGCGACCGTCGCGGCGCGCGCGGCGATGGCGGCGCTGCTGGTCGCCAATCTCGACGCGCATTTCGCCGGCGCGACCCCGCCGGGCCTGGTGCGCTGACCGCGATGCAACTTCGTAGGGGTGGCCGGGTTGTGGGGGAGATTCCTTTCACCGTCAGGACATTCCCCATGATTCGTTCGATCCTCATCGGCCTGATTGCCGGCCAGCGCGCGATGACCCCGCTCTCGATCGTCGCGGGCGAGGCGGCGAAGGGGCGTATCGGTGCCGACATGCCCGGCGCTGCGCTGTTGTCGCATCCCGTCGTGCAGGCGGGCGCGGTGACGCTCGCCGCAGCGGAGATGGCGGGCGACAAGATGAAGACCGCGCCCGATCGTACGGTCATCGCCGGCCTGACCGCACGGTCGCTGACCTCGGCCTTCGCCGGGGCGGCGCTGGCGAAGCCGGGGCAGCGGCGGATGGGTGCGGCGCTGGCCGTGGCGGCGGCGATCGCCAGCTCCTATGCCGGGCTGGCGTTGCGCAAGCGGGCGATGCGCCGCTTCGGGCAGACCGCCACCGGCTTCGTCGAGGATGCGGCGCTCGTCGCCGGCGGGCTGGCGGTCGCCAATATGCGCCGCTGACCGGCCCGGTTTCGCCGCCGCGCGCTTTGCTCTAGGGCGCGCGCATGCAAGCTGTCATCCTCAGCGCGGGCATCGGTTCGCGGTTGCTGCCGCTGACCCGCGAAATCCCCAAATGCCTCGTCGAGGTCGGCGGGCGCAGCATCCTCGATCATCAGCTCGACGCATTGCACGCGGCGGGTATCGAACAGGCGGTGATCGTCGGCGGCTATCGCTATCGCCAGATCGGCGCGCATCTGGCGCGGGCGAAGCCGCCGTTGCCGGTCCGGCTGCTGTTCAACCCCTTCTGGTCGGTGGCGAGCAGCATCGGCAGCGTGTGGATGGCGCGCGACCTGCTGGATGCGCCCTTCTGTCTGATGAACGGCGACACCGTGTTCGCGGCCGACCTGATTTCCGCCGCGGTGCGCGCGCCGGGCGAGGGTGTGGGCCTGCTCGTCGAGCCGCTGCGCGCCGCGGCGCCCGACGACATGCTGGTGACCGTCGCCAACCGGCAGGTGTGCGCCGTCGCCAAGGACCTGCCGCTCGACGTGGCGACGCACCGGTCGCTGGGGGTGATCGTGTCGAACGGCGGCGATGCCTATGCCCGCGCGCTGGAAAGCGTGATCGCACAGCCGGGCGGGCTCGACGCCTTCCACCATGCGATCATCGCCGACCTCGCCGCTTATGCGCCGGTGCGCGCGATCGTTGCGGGCGAGGGGGCGTGGCAGGAGATCGACCAGCCCGAGGATATCGCCGCCTGGGCGGACCGGCACGGCGGATGAAGACCGACGTCGCGTTCCTGTTTCTGGGCGAGACGCTGCTGATCCCGCACCTGTTCCCGGTGATGGAGGCATTGGTTGCGGCCGAGCCGGCGTTGCAGGTCGATGCCTGGGTGGCGACGTCGATGCATGAGGCGCTGATTCGCGGTTGGCTCGGCGAGGGAACGCGCGTGCGTATCCGTCGCGCGCCGGGCTTTCGCGATCTCGGCGCATGGGAGGTGGGGCGGAACCCGCCGCTGCCCGCGAAGCTGCCGCTGCTCGCCCGGCTCGCACCGCGGCTGCTGGCCACGCGGGTGGTGGTGTCGGCGGAACAGACCAGCCTGTGGATTCCCGCGTTGCTGCCGACGCGGGCGCGCTTCGTGAACATCCTGCACGGCGCCGGATCGATGATGAATCGCGACGATCGCCGGCGCAAGGCGGCGGCGCTGACCATCGTCGCGGCGGAGCGCGAGCGGCAGGCGCTGGCGGCGCACGGCGTCGATCCCGCCGGGATTGCGGTGACCGGCTATATCAAGGCGGGGTTTGGCCAGCGCACGCATGCGTCGCTGGCGTTCGTGCACGACCGGCCGACAATCCTCTATGCGCCGCACTGGCAACGGCACCGTTCGTCGTGGTGGGACTGGGGCGAGGCGGCGATCGGCGCCATCCTCGCGGGCGGGCGCTACAACCTGGTCTTCGCGCCGCACCAGCGGCTGGTCGAGAAGGCGCCGGACGTGCGCGCCTTTGCGGCGACGCTGGCCGGGCGTGGCGACGTGCATGTCGACCTCGACAGCTTCGCGATGGTCGACGGCAGCTACACCGCGGCTGCCGATATCTATCTGGGCGATACGTCGAGCCAGGTCGTCGAATTCCTGATGCGGCCGCGGCCGTGCGTGTTCCTCGACCCGCGCGGCGTCGTCTGGGCGGGCGATCCGAGCTACGACATGTGGACCGCAGGCGAGGTGGTGACCGATCTCGCCATGTTGCCGGCCGCGCTCGACCGCGCTGGGGCGGACCATGCCGCCTTCCTGCCGGCGCAGCGGACCTTCGCCGCCGACTCGCTGGGCGATACCGACGGGGCCGCGCCGCGTCGTGCCGCCGCGGCGGTTGCGCGCATCCTCGCCACCGCCTGACGGCTGGCGACTATCCCAAGGGCGTGCGGACCGCTATCGGGCCGGACATGGCCGCAACACCCTCCTCGCCACAATCGCCCCCGCCGCAACCCGTGGTGATTCCAGTCGGCAGCAATCCGACGCCGATCTGGGGGATGAGCGCCGCCGAGCGGCTGCGGCGGATGGCGGTGGCGCGCAAGCTGCCGCTGGCGGGGGATGCCGACGCGGCGGGCGCGCTGCTCGCCAACCTCGCCTTCGCCTTCGATCCGGCGTGGCTGCCGCACCTGCTCGCGCGGCCGGGAACGGTGTTGACGCGCGAGGGCGTGCCGGTGCTGGCGCATGTCGTGACCGCCGCGGATCGCACCCGCGTCGCTGCGGCGATGGAGGCGGACCGCCCGCTCGACCCCGGCACGCTGACCATGATCGCCGCGGAGGCGGAGGAGGGTATCTTCAACGAGGCGCTGCGCAAGCGCGAGAAGCCGTTCGCCGAGCGACTGGTTCCCGCCAGCGTCCCCGCGATCGAGCGCGCGAGCTATACCGGCGCTTACAAGGGCGTCACCGATCTGCTCACCAAATATCTGTGGCCGGAATGGGCGTTGTGGATCACACGCCTGTGCGCGCGGGCGGGCATTTCACCCAATCAGGTGACCGCGATCGGTTCGGTGCTGTGCATCATCGCCACGGTCGCTTTCTGGTACGGCTGGTTCTGGAGCGGACTGGCGATCGGGCTGGTGTTCATGGTGCTCGATACGGTCGATGGAAAGCTGGCGCGCTGCACGATCACCTCGTCGGCCCTCGGCAATGCCTGGGACCATGGCGTCGACCTGATCCATCCGCCGTTCTGGTGGTGGGCCTGGGCGGTGGGATGCACCGCTTATGGCCATCCGTTGAGCGATGCCACCTTCGTTGCGGTGATCGCGGCGATGTTGTTCGGCTATGTCGCGCAGCGGCTGATCGAGGGGGCGTTCATCGCCCGGTTCGGCATGCACATCCATGTCTGGGAGCGGTTCGACAGCCGGTTCCGGCTGGTCACCGCGCGCCGCAATCCGAACATGGTGATCCTGTTCGCCGGTCTGCTGGTGACCCGTCCCGATTGGGGCATCGTTGGGGTCGCGGTCTGGACGATGGCGTCGCTGGTGGTACATCTGGTGCGGCTGTTTCAGGCGATGGCCGTCGCTGCCCGTGGCAAGAGGATCGTCAGCTGGCTGGCATGACGCGATGACCAGTGCGATGTTCAAGGGTGGGCCGCAGGGCGGACCCATGCGCGCGATCGCCCGCAATCTCGGCTGGATGCTGGCGAGCCGCGGCGTGCTCGCGGTGCTCAGCCTCGTCTATCTCGCGATCGTCACGCGCACGCTGGGCGTCGCCGGCTTCGGCCGGTTCGCGCTTATCACCGGCGCCAGCCAGGCGCTGGCGACGGTCGTCGGGTTCCAGACGTGGCAGATCATCGTCCGCTACGGCCACCAGCATCTGAAGCCCGGCGACGAGACGCGGCTGGCACGGCTGTTCCGCGCGTGCGGCCTGCTCGACGTCGGCAGCGCCGTGATCGGCGTGATCCTGGCGGCGGTCATCATCCACACCTGGGGCGAGGCGCTGGGCGTCCGCCCGGTCCATGCACGCGCGACCATGATCTTTACGATCGCGCAACTGCTGTCGATCCGCTCGACCCCGCTCGGCATCCTGCGCTTGCGCGACCGTTTTTCCGTCGCGGCGGCGGCGGACAGCGTGACCCCGGCGACACGGCTGGTCGGCGCGGTGCTGGCGGCGCTGTTCCTGCCGAGCGTCACCGGCTTCCTCATCGCCTGGGGGCTGGCGGAGGTGCTGACCGCCGCGGCCTATTGGGCGGCACTGGCGCGCAGCGGCGACCTTAAATTGCTGTTCGCGCCCGGGATCGGCGTGCGCGACGTGGTGATCGACCATCCCGGCATCGTCCGCTTTTCGCTCGCCACCAACGCCAGTTCGTCGCTCGGCCTGTCGAGCAAGCAGATACCGTTGCTGCTCGTCGGCGGCACGGTCGGCACCGCCTCGGCTGGTGCGTTCCGGCTGGCGCTGCAACTGGCGCAGGCGCTGACCAAGGTATCGCAGCTGCTCGCGCGCGCCGCCTTTCCCGAAATCGTCCGCGCGGTCGCGGCGGGTGGCCTCGCCCGGGTGCGGCAGATGATCCTGCGCTCGTTCCTGATGGCGACGGTGGTCGCCGCCTTCGCGTTCCTGATCGTCGTCGTCTTCGGTCACCCGGTGCTGACGCTGATGGGCGGCAAGGAATTCGGTCGCGCCTATCCGATCCTGCTGTGGCTGGCGGCGGCGGGGTGCATCGATCTGGTCACCGTCGGCTTCGAGCCGCTGCTGCTCGCCGCCAACCGAATCGGCGCCACCTTCATCGCGCGGCTGGTCGGGATCGGTGCGCTGTTCGCGGTCAGTTTCTGGCTCAGCCCGTCGCTGGAGGTGATCGGCGTGTCGATCGCGGTGCTGGTCAATGCGGTGATCGTCGCGCTGCTGCTGGGGCTGGCGATCCAGTCGCTGCTCCAGTCTGAACCCGCCGTGGCGGATGCGACCGGCGATAAGTCGGGCGAAATCGCCTGAATCAGACTAACGTGCATCAATTTTCTTGTTAGGGCCGCAATCCTGCCCATATTTGCCCCTGTGACAGTTCGGTGAAGGGCTCGTGACGGAGGGTGTAATTTGGCCACGGTATTCAACAGGCGCCCCTCCGCCGGCGAGGCTCTGATCGACGCGGCCGGGCAGGTCGTATTCCGGCGGTGTAGTGCGGCGGTCGACGTGCTTGGCGAGGCGCGGATCGCGCGCGGGTTGGCACCGGTCGTACCGGCCCGGGGGCCGTTGCTCGTCGGCGTCGTTGCCAACGGGCGCAGCCATCGCAACCTGAAGCACGGCATGCGGCTCGATCACTGGCCGGACGTGCTCTACACCGCACCCGATACGTTCGACGCGCTCGAGGAGACGCTGCGTGACTATGCGGCGCGGGGCATTGGCTTGTTGGTGGTGAACGGTGGCGACGGCACGCTGCGCGACGTGATGACCGCGGCGGCCCGGGTGTTCGATGCGATGCCGCCGATGGCGATCATCCCGTCGGGCAAGACCAATGCCCTGGCGCTCGACCTTGGCATTCCCGAAGGCTGGACGGTGCGCGACGCGATCGCCGCGGCGCAGGCGGGACGATTCGTCGAGCGCGCGCCGGTCGAGGTGCTGCGCGACGATGCGACGGTGCCGGACGCGCGCGGATTTCTGCTCGGCATGGGCGGTTTCGTCCGCGCCACCGAACTGGCGCAGAGCACGCATCGCGCCGGCGCGTTCAACGGCGTCGCGGTGGCGCTGTCGCTCGGCTGGAGCATCGCGCAGACCCTGTTCGGCGGTGCCGGCAATGCCTGGCGCCGCGGCACGACGATGCGGTTGCAGGCCGATGGCGACCGGCCGGTGACGCGGCAATTGTACCTGATGCTCGCCTCGACCCTCGAACGGATGCCGGTCGGGTTGAAGCCGTTCGGGCGCGAACGCGCCGGCCTCAAGATGCTGACCGTCGATGCGCCGCCCCGCCATCTGTTCCGCATGCTCAAGCCGATCCTGTCGGGGACCGACGGCAGCCCCGCGGTCGCCGCCGGCTTCGCGCGCACCGATCCGCGCAGCATCCGCGTCCAGTCCGACGAAGGCTTCATCCTCGATGGCGAACATTATACGGGCGGCGACCTGACGATCCGGGCGGGAGAACCGATCCGCTTCGCCGCCGCTTGAGCGGCGCGATGGCCACGACGTTGCTGTCGTTCGTCGCGGACGAACTGGACACGCAGGTGTCGCCGCCGATCGCCGCCGCCGCGCGCGAGGTCGTCCGCCGCCTCGGCGGGCTGGCGGTGCTGTTCTACGGATCGGTGCTGCGCACTGGCGACCTCGACGGCGTGCTCGACTTCTATGTGCTGACCCCGCGTCCGCGCGGGTGGGGGCCGGGCGCGCTGGCGACGCGGACACTGTGGCCGGACGTCAGCTTCCATGAGATCGCGATCGGCGGGCGAACGATTCGCGCCAAGGTCGCGACGATGCCGCTCGACACCTTCTGCCGCGCGGCCGAGGGGCGCACGATCGATACGACGGTGTGGACGCGCTTCGCGCAACCGGCCGCGCTGGTGTGGAGCGCCGATCCGGAAACCGGCGCGCGCGTCGTCCGTGCGGTCGCCTATGCTGCCGCCACCGCGGCACGGTTCGCAGCGGTGCTCGGGCCGCAGCGCGGCACCCCGGCCGATTACTGGCTGGCGCTGTTCCGCCAGACCTATTCCGCCGAGCTGCGCGTCGAGGCGCCGGGTCGGGAGCGGCAGATCCTCGCCTTCGATCCCGGCCGGTTCGATACGCTGCTGCCGCTGGCATGGCACGGCGCCGGGATCGGCCACGAACGCCGCGGCGACGTCTATGCGCCGACGGTGCCGGTTCGCGATGCCCGCGCGACGCTGGCGGCATGGTGGCTGCGGCAGCGCCTCGGCAAGTGGCTCAACGTCGCGCGACTGGTGAAGGCCGCCTTCACCTTCGACGGCGCCGCGCGTTACGGCCTGTGGAAGTTGCAACGCCACACCGGCATCGACCTGCCGCTGACCCCATGGCGAGAGCGACACCCGATCCTCGCCGCGCCCGGCGTGATGTGGCGGGTCTGGCACCGGCGCGCGTCATGAGTTTCCATGCGCTGGTGCTCGCCGGATCGCGCGGTGGCGTCGATCCGGTCGCGGATTATGCCGGCGTGTCCGACAAGGCGTTGATCCGCATCGGCGGGGCAACGATGCTGGAGCGTGTCGTGGTGGCGCTACGCGCAGCCGGGGCGGAGCGGATCGCGGTATCCGCCAACGCGCCCGCGGTCCGTGCCGAGGCACTGCGGCTCGGCGCCGAACCGCTCAATGCCGCGGCGGGGCCGAGCCTCAGCACGCTGCACGGATTGCGGACGCTGGGTGCGCCGCTGCTGGTCACCACCGCGGACCATGCGCTGCTCCGGCCCGAATGGGTGCGCGATTTCCTTGCCGATGCGCCGGCGGACAGCGACGTCGCGGCCCTGCTCGCCCGGCGCGATGCGATCGAGCGCGACTCGCCGCCGACCCGGCGTACCTATCTGCGCTTCGCCGACGGCGGCTGGTCGGGCTGCAATCTGTTCCTGTGCCGGACGCCGGCGGCGGAAGCGGCGATCGGCCTGTGGATGTCGGTGGAGCGCGACCGCAAACGGCCGTGGCGGATCGTCCGCCGGCTGGGGGCGGGGACGTTGCTGCGCTACGCCTTCGGGCGGCTGACGCTGAACGCGGCGCTCGCGCGGCTGGGCGCGACCGTCGGCGTGCGGGCGGCGGCGGTGGCGGCGCGCAACGGGCTGGCGGCGGTGGACGTCGACAAGCCCGACGACCTCGATCTTGTCCGCGCGCTGCTCGGCGACGGGCCGGATCAGGCGTCCCAGTCGACCTGACGCCAGCCGCGCGCCGTGGCGACGCGGCGCAGCGCGGCATGCGGATTGACCGCGATCCGTTCGTCCGCCCATTCGAAGCTCGGCACGTCGGTGACATGGTCGGAATAGAAGCGGACGGTCGCTTGGTCGCGGGCGATGCCCTGATCCGCCAGCCAGCGTTCGATCATCGTGCGCTTGGCGGGGCCGTAGCAATTGCCGCCTTCGATCCGGGGCAGCAGGCGGCCGTCGGCGTCGGTCGCAGTCGCCGTCGCGATCAGCGCGTCCGCGCCCACCTCCCGCGCCACCGCCTCGGCATAGAAGCGATAGGCTGCGGTGGCGATGACGATGCGATAGCCCTCGGCCCGGTCCGCGGCGATCTGCGCTCGCGCGCCGTGGCGGATTTGTGCGGGGCCGAAACTGGCCAGCCAGCCTGCGGCGATCCGCGCCGCCTGTTCGGGCGACAGCGTGCCGAGCGCGGCGCGGTGCATCACCTGTTTCAGCCGGTCGCGGTGGATGAGGCCGAGCACCCTCAGCCCGGCTGCACCCAGCACAACCGGCAGCAGCGCCAGCCGCCATGGCGCATGACGCGTCACCGCATGGAGCAGGAACGGTGTCCAAGTCGGCGCATGGGTGATGGTGCGATCGAGATCGTAGATCGCGATCCGGGTCATGGGGGGGCGGGAGTGGTCGTCGGGTGCCATCGTGCCGGATTGGCGCGGGAAGGTGGCATCCGCATGGCAAGGCGACGCCAACCGGTTGCGGCGGCTCGCGCCGCACGCTAGGCGCGGCGTTCCATGCGGTCCTATCAGCCTTCGTCGGACCGTCGCCGGGCAGTGTCGCTGGCGCTGACCGTCGCCGCGCATATCGTGATCGCCTTCCTGCTGTGGCGGCTCGCGCCGGTGCTCGATCCGCCGGCGGAGCCGGGCCGGTCGCTGACCGTCAACATGCTGCCGGTCGGCGACAACAATTCGACCGCGACGAAGAGCGCCAAGGCCCCCGCCCGCGCCGCGCAGGCGAGCCGCCGTACCGCGCCCGAACCCCCCGCCGCGCCCAAGCCGCCGGCCGAAGACACGCCGGTGCCGCCGCCGGTGACCACGACCTTCCCCGGCTATCTGGTGCTCAGCCGCAACGAATTCGCCGCCTCCGACGTGGGCAAGATGCCCTCGCGCAAGTCGGGCGGCAGCGCCGGGCAGCAGGTCGCGGCGGCGGACGGGCAGGGCGACGGCGATGCGGGCGAAACCAGCGCCTCGGCCGGCACCGGACCGGGCGGGCAGCGGCTCTATGCCGCCGAATGGTATGTCGAGCCGGCGCAGTCGCAGCTGTCGCCCTATCTGCCCGCCAACGTGCCGTTGGGGTCGTGGGCGGAAATCGCCTGCCGCACCGCACCCAATTACCGGGTCGAGGATTGCGTGCAGCTGGGCGATTCGCGGGCCGGGTCGGGGCTGGCGCGCAGCATCCGGGAGGCGGCGTGGCAGTTCAAGGTCCGCCCGCCACGCGTCAACGGCAAGGCGCAGATCGGCGCCTGGGTGCGGATACGGATCGACTTCAGCAGGAAGGGCTAGGGCCGATCGCCATTCAGCCCTGAAGGCCTGCAAACATCTGAATGTCGATCGGCCCCAGGGCTCATCCCCGGTCGCGCGCGCGCCGGTACGTGCCCAGCACGCGCACCCATTTCGAATGGAAGCCGAGCTCTTCCAGCGCGCGATCGACGGCCGCGTCGCCGGGCTTGCCCTCGATATCCGCGAAGAATTCGGTCGCCACGAACTGGCCGCCGCGCTGATAGCTTTCCAGCTTGGTCATGTTGACGCCGTTGGTCGCGAACCCGCCCATCGCCTTGTAGAGTGCGGCGGGAATGTTCTTCACCTCGAAGATCAGCGTCGTCATCCACGGACCGGCGCCGACCGGCGGCTTGCCGCCACGGGCCAGTACGACGAAGCGCGTGGTGTTGTGGTCGGCATCGGCGATGTCGACGCCGAGCAGGTTGAGACCATAGATCGCCGCCGCGCCGGGCGGCGCGAGCGCGGCGACCGCGGGATCGCCCAGTTCGGCGACATAGGCGGCGGCGCCGGCGGTGTCGGGGTAGGAGATCTGGCGGATATCATGCGCCTTCAGCCAGTGGCGGCACTGACCGATCGCCTGCGGATGGCTCATCGCCTCACGCACCGCGTCGCGGCTGCCGGTCCCCATCAGCGCGTGGCGGATCGACAGGAAATGTTCGCCGGTGATGACCAGTCCCGATTCCGGGAGCAGGAAATGGATGTCGGCGACGCGGCCGTGCAACGAATTCTCGATCGGGATCACCGCGCAATCGGCCCGGCCGTCGCGCACCGCATCGATCGCATCCTCGAACGCGAAACAGGGCAGCGGCAGGCCGTCGGGGAAGCATTCCAGGGCCGCGACATGGCTGTTCGCGCCCGGCGCGCCCTGGAATGCGACCGCGCGCTCCGGTTCGGCGGCGGCGGCGGCGGTCATCGCGGCGACGATCGGACGGGCGGGGGCGGCGTAGGTTTCCATGGCGCCCGCGGCGGTAGAGCGCCCGCGCCGTACCAGCAAGCGCGCGCTTGCGGAGACAGACGCCGTTTCCTATGGGTTCGCAGCGCAAGAAGAGAACAGGGGCAGCGTTAGGCAGATGGATAACCGCACCAATACGATCGCCGGGTGGACGCTGGCAGCCTGCGGGCTCGCGCTCGGACTGTCGATCGTCGGCGGCATGGCCTTCCACAGCGAGCGGCCCGAGAAGATGGGCTATGCGATCGAGGGCGTCGAGGAAGAGGGTGCCGGCGGTGGTGCCGCCGAAGTGCCGATCGCCACGCTGCTGCCGACCGCGGACGCCGCCAAGGGCGCGGAAGTGTTCAAGAAGTGCGCCGCCTGCCACACGGTGACGCAGGGCGGCGCCAACGGCATTGGCCCCAATCTGTACGGCACGCTGGGCGAGGGCATCGGCCAGGGCAAGGGCGGCTTCGCCTTCTCCGACGCGCTGAAGGGCGTCGGCGGCAACTGGGACTTCGACAAGATGAACGCGTGGCTGACCAGCCCGCGCAAGTTCGCGCCCGGTACGAAGATGACCTTCGCCGGCCTCGGCAATCCGCAGGACCGCGCCAACATCATCGTCTATCTGAACGCGCAGGGTTCGAACCTGCCGCTGCCCGCCGCCCCTGCCGCAGGCGCTGCCGCCCCGGCGACGGACAAGGCGCCGGAAGGCAAGGATTCGGTCACCAACGCCGATGCCGCGAACAACCTCGGCAACACCGGTACCCCCGCCTCGGGCGCGCCGTCGGTCGACCCCGCGGCGGCGGTAGAGGGCGCCAAGGCCGGCAAGTAAGCGTTTCGTTACGGCCCGGGGGCAACGGGGTATTCTATGACCTCACCCCGCGACGGCTTTGCCGTCTTGTCCCCTCTCCCGCCGGGAGAGGGGAGGAGTCGCGCAGCGGCGACGGGTGAGGGTGGGCCGGAAGGATGGTCGTCCGGCCGGATGCCTCACCCCGCCTTCTTCGCCTGTTCTTCGTAGAAGTTGCGCACGACGTCCCATGCCTCTTCGGCGGTTTCGACATAGGTGAAGATGCCGAGGTCGCGCGCGCTGACCACGCCTTCGTCGACCAAAGCCTGGAAATTCACCACCTTTTCCCAGAATTCGCGGCCGAACAGCAGCACCGGGATCGGCTTGATCTTGCCGGTCTGGATCAGCGTCAGCAGTTCGAACAGTTCATCGAACGTCCCGAACCCGCCCGGGAAGGCCGCCAGCGCCCGCGCGCGCAGCAGGAAGTGCATCTTGCGCAACGCGAAATAGTGGAACTGGAAGCTCAGCGACGGCGTGACATAGGGGTTCGGCGCCTGCTCGTGCGGCAGGACGATGTTGAGGCCGATCGATTCGGCGCCGACGTCGGTCGCGCCGCGGTTCGCCGCTTCCATGATCGACGGGCCGCCGCCCGAGCAGACCACGAACTGGCGCTTGCCGTGCTGGTCGCGCGGCACGCGGCTGGCGATCTGCGCCAGTTCGCGCGCGACGTCGTAATAGCGGCTCTTCGCCACCAGCCGCTCGGCGATCCGGCGGCTGTCGTCGTCGCTCGCCATTTCGAGCATCGCCTGCGCCTTGGCGGGTTCGGGGATCCGGGCGGAGCCGTACATCACGAAGGTGGAGGCGATCTTCGCCTCTTCCAGCAGCAATTCGGGCTTCAGCAGCTCAAGCTGGAAGCGGACGGGCCGCAGATCCTCACGCAGCAGGAAGTCCATGTCCTGGAAGGCGAGCTTGTAGGCGGGATGCTCGGTCTGCGGCGTCGAGATCGCCTGGCTGGCGCTGGCCGCATCCTGGCTGGCGTTCGGGAAAACCCGTTCGGGTACGCGTGTATCGGTCATCCGAGGGCGTTAGAGCAAAGCCGGGGAGTGCTCAACGCCCGAAATCCTATCGGCAGACGCCGGCACGATCGTCCTCGAGGTGGAGGTGGTCGCGGTGCGCGGCATTGTAGGCGGGCGACAGGACGGTGCCGAAGCGGCGACAGGCGGAATCGTGGATCGTGGTCAGGAACCGCTGCACCTGCGGATCGGGCGAGGTCCAGTCGCGCAGCACGCTGACGCGCCGCCCGTCCTTCAGCGTCACCCCGCCGAAATCGACCGCATTGGCGATGGCATGGCCCGATCGCCGCCCGCCGCCGCGCGCGGTGCCGACGACGTTGCGGCAGGCATAGCTGCCCATGCCCTGCACGCTGGCGAGTTCGCTGCCGAGCATCTGCCACGCGGCGGGCGCCAGCGCATTGCGCACCCAGGCCGAGAATGCGCGCGCCTCGCCGCAGCGCATCGCGGTGATGCCGGTGACGGGCACGCCGATCTCGACCAGTTGCACCGCCCCCGACAGGCCGCAGCCGTTGCCGAAATCCCGGTCGGGCAGCACGCGATAGGCGACGTTCATTTGCCGCAGATCGGCGAGGCATTGCGCCGTCTCGCGCAGCGACGGCGTCGCGATCGTCGGGCGCGACGCGCCCGGACGGTCGGGCTGGCGGTCGGGACGGCCGCAGGCGGCGAGCATGAGCATCGCGACACTGGCGGAGGAGCGGGGGCAGAAGCGGGGCAAGCGGAACACGTCGGCGATCATGCGCCACCGCCCGCCAGAAACAAGTCCGTCCCGGACGAACCTGTCTTGCCAGCGCCTCCAACCGTCTCTAGGGCCGTCGACGGGCCACGCCGCCCCAACGCGGCGCGTGCTCTCTGTGAGGAGAGATACATTGACGGATACCGTGACCGCACCCGCGTTGGGCGCGACCAAGCCTGCCACCACCCCGGCACGCCCCTTCTTCAGCTCCGGCCCCTGCGCCAAGCCGCCGGGCTGGGACGCGTCGAAGCTCGCCACCGAATCGCTCGGTCGCTCGCACCGCTCCAAGATCGGCAAGACCCGCCTCGCATATTGCATCGACCTGATGCGCGAGCTGCTGAACCTGCCCGACACGCATCGCATCGGCATCGTTCCCGGCTCCGATACCGGCGCGTTCGAAATGGCGATGTGGACGATGCTCGGCGCACGCCCCGTCACGACGCTGGCCTGGGAAAGCTTTGGCGAGGGCTGGGTGACGGATGCGGTCAAGCAGCTCAAGATCGATCCCACCGTCATCCGCGCCGATTACGGCGCGTTGCCCGATCTGACGCAGATCGACTGGGCGACCGACGTGCTGTTCACCTGGAACGGCACGACCAGCGGCGTCCGCGTGCCCGATGCCGACTTCATCCCGGCCGAGCGCGAGGGGCTGAGCTTCGCCGACGCGACGTCGGGTGTCTTCGCTTATGACATCGACTGGTCCAAGATCGATGTCGCAACGTTCAGCTGGCAGAAGGTGCTGGGCGGCGAGGGCGGCCACGGTGTCCTGATCCTTGGCCCGCGCGCGGTCGAGCGGCTGGAGAACTACACCCCGGCCTGGCCGCTGCCCAAGGTCTTCCGTCTGGTGTCGAAGGGCAAGCTGACCGAAGGCGTGTTCAAGGGCGAGACGATCAACACGCCGTCGATGCTGGCGGTCGAGGACGCGATTGCGAGCCTCGAATGGGCCAAGTCATTGGGCGCCGGTGGCCTGATCGCGCGTTCGGACGCGAATGCGGCCGCGCTCGACCGGATCGTCGCGACGCGCGACTGGCTCGGCCATCTCGCGACGGACCCGGCGTCGCGGTCGAAGACCAGCGTCTGCCTGACCGTCGAGGGCGCGGACGAAGCGTTCATCAAGACGATGGCCGGCCTGCTCGAGAAGGAAGGCGCCGCCTATGACGTCGCCGGCTATCGCGACGCACCGGCCGGCCTGCGCATCTGGTGCGGCGCGACGGTCGATACCGCCGATATCGAGGCGCTCGGGCCGTGGCTCGACTGGGCCTACGCGACCGCCAAGGCCGTGGCTTAACTCCAAACCGTCATCCCCGTGCAGGCGGGGATTCATACACGCAGGTCGTCGAAAGAGCCGCATCGTCAGCGGCTATGGATCCCCGCCTTCGCGGGGACGACGACCGTTGTTTCTAGGAAATATCATGCCTAAAGTCCTCATCAGCGACAAAATGGATCCCAAGGCCGCGCAGATCTTTCGCGAGCGCGGCGTCGAGGTCGACGAGATCACCGGCAAGACGCCCGAAGAACTGATCGCGATCATCGGCGACTATGATGGCCTCGCCATCCGCAGCTCGACCAAGGTCACCAAGGCGATCCTCGAACACGCCACCAACCTGAAGGTCGTCGGCCGCGCCGGCATCGGCGTCGACAACGTCGATATCCCCGCGGCGTCCGCCAAGGGCGTCGTGGTGATGAACACGCCGTTCGGCAATTCGATCACCACCGCCGAACACGCCATCGCGCTGATGTTCGCGCTCGCGCGCCAGCTGCCCGAGGCGGACGCTTCGACGCAGGCCGGCAAGTGGGAGAAGAACCGCTTCATGGGCGTCGAGCTGACCGCCAAGACGCTGGGCTTGATCGGCGCCGGCAACATCGGCTCGATCGTCGCCGATCGCGCCCGCGGCCTCAAGATGAAGGTCGTCGCCTTCGATCCCTTCCTGACCCCCGAGCGTGCGGTCGAGATGGGCGTCGAGAAGGTGACGCTCGACGAGCTGCTCGCCCGCGCCGACTTCATCACGCTGCACACGCCGTTGACCGACCAGACGCGCAACATCCTGTCGGCCGAGGCGCTGGCGAAGACGAAGAAGGGCGTGCGCATCATCAACTGCGCGCGTGGCGGGCTGATCGACGAGGCGGCGTTGAAGGCAGGGCTCGACAGCGGTCATATCGGCGGCGCGGCGCTCGACGTGTTCGTGGAAGAGCCGGCCAAGGCGTCGCCGCTGTTCGGCACGCCGAATTTCGTCTCCACCCCGCACCTCGGCGCGTCGACCACCGAGGCGCAGGTCAATGTCGCGATCCAGGTCGCCGAGCAGATGGCCGATTTCCTCGTCTCGGGCGGCGTCACCAACGCGCTCAACATGCCGAGCCTGTCCGCCGAGGAAGCGCCAAAGCTCAAGCCCTACATGGCGCTCGCCGAGAAGCTCGGCAGCCTCGTCGGCCAGCTCACCACCGGCGCGATCACGCGCATCTCGGTCCACACCGAGGGCGCGGCGGCGGAGCTCAACGCCAAGCCGATCACCAGCGCGGTGCTGGCCGGCTTCCTCGGTACGCAGACCGCGACGGTCAACATGGTCAACGCGCCGCTGCTGGCGCGCGACCGCGGCGTCGAGGTGCGCGAGGTGCGCACCGAGCGCGAGGGCGACTATCATACGCTGCTACGCGTCTCGGTGAAGACCGCGGACGGCGAACGCTCGGTGGCGGGCACGCTGTTCGGCGATCAGGCGCCGCGTCTGGTCGAGCTGTTCGGTATCAAGGTCGAGGCCGATCTGGTCGGGCCGATGCTGTACGTCGTCAACGAGGACGCGCCGGGCTTCATCGGGCGCCTCGGCACGGCGCTGGGCGAGGCGGGCGTCAACATCGGCACCTTCCACCTCGGCCGCCGTCAGGCGGGTGGCGAAGCGGTGCTGCTGCTGTCGGTCGACGAGCCGGTGGACAGCGACCTGCTGGCCAAGGTGAAGGCGTTGGGTGGCGTGAAGACCGCGATGGGCCTGACGTTCTGACGATGCCGCCGGAGGGTGGCCGCGACGCGCTCATCCTCCGGCAGGCGTTGCCGCTCCGCGTTCACCGCGACCGTTCGATAGCGCCATCCGGGTTTTATCGCGGCGATCCCTGACGCACGCCGCCAGTCTGGCGCTTGTGCCGTATCCATAGTATCCAACGGCCCGGCCGATATGCGCCGGGGCCGGGGGATTGGTAGATTGGCGTTGTCGGTGATCGCGGTCCTGCTGCTCGGGTCGGGTCCGCTGATGGCACCGACGTTGCCCGACATCGCGCCGGTCGGGCAGCCATCGGTCGTCGCGGCGCCCGCGCCGGTGGACCGGATGCCGGATCGGCCGTCGCAAGACCTGCCGCCGCCACCTGCCGCAGACGGAACACCGGTCGTTCCGGTATTGCCGCTGGTTCATGTCCCGTTCGCCACATTCCCGGTCTTCGCCGCCGCTGACGCCACGTCGCCGGGCGCGGACATCGTCGTGACCGCACGCGGTGACTGGGAGGCGCCCGATCCGCTTGCCGGGATCAATGCGACCGCGTTCGACGCGACGCAGGCGGTGGATCGCGCGCTGATCGGTCCCCTCTCGATGGCGTACAAGAAGAAGGTGCCGGGGCCGATCCGCGACGGCATCCACAACTTCCTCTACAATTTGCGCGAACCGGTGGTGTTCGTGAATTATGTGCTCCAGCACAAGATCGGCAAGGCGGCAGAGACGGTCGGGCGGTTCGTGGTCAACACGACGATCGGCGCGATCGGCCTGTTCGACATCGCCCGTCGCAAACCATTCAGGCTTCCTCGCCGCAGCAACGGGTTCGCCAACACGTTAGGCTTCTACGGCGTCCCCAACGGCGCGTTCCTGTACCTGCCGCTGGTGGGTCCGACGACGGTTCGGGACCTGTTCGGCGGTGCGATCGACCGTTTGGTCATGCCGATCGCATTGGGGCAGGGGGTGACCGATCCCAAGTTCGCGATCCCCGCCGGTGCGCTCGGCGCGCTCGATCATCGCGCGGAGTTCGACGAAACCTACAAGGCGATCGATACCGCCCCCGGCGACCGGTACGGCAATGCCCGCGATTTCTATCTGCAACGGCGGCAGGCGGAGATCGACCGCCTGCACGGCCGCGGCAAGGCGAATTCGGGCGGCATGACCGAGGCGCCCAGCGGTGCCATCCGGTTGCGTGGCCGGGGATCGGCACCCACCGTCGAACTGCCCGTCGCCCCCGCCACGCCGGCTCCCGCGCCGACCCCCGATGTACCACCCACACCCGCACCCGTCGGCTAGCGCAACCGCATCGCGGCTATGGCGCTCCCCCGCCGCTGTCGCTATCCGCGCGACATGACCAAATTCGGCCTGCTGCCCGAGGGCTTCCACGATCGCCTGCCTCCCTTCGCCGATGCCGCCGCCGCCATCGAGGCGCGCGTGCTGGAGGCGGCACGCGGCCACGGGTACGAACGCGTCGATCCGCCGCTCGCCGAATTCGCCGAAGGGTTGGGCGCGCGGCTGAAGGCGGGCGGACTGCGCAACGCGGTGCGCTTCGTCGACCCGGTCAGCCAGACGACGATGGCGATCCGCCCCGATCTGACCGCGCAGGTGGCGCGGATCGCCGCGACCCGCATGGGCCACCACCCGCGCCCCGTCCGCCTGTCCTATGCCGGTTCGGTCCTGGCGCTGCGCGCCTCCGCGCTCGCCCCCGGCCGCGAGCGGCGGCAGGTCGGCGTGGAACTGATCGGTCTTGACTCGCGGCCCGCCGCCAGCGAGGTCGTCGCTGTGGCGGTCGAGGGGCTGACCGCGGCCGGCGTCGCGGGTGTTTCGATCGATTTCACCTTGCCCGATCTGGTCGATACGCTCGCCGCCGGGCCGCTGCCGGTCGCCGCCGACCGCCTCGGCCGGCTGCGCGAACGACTGGATGCCAAGGATGCGGGCGGCGTCGCGGAGATCGCTCCCGACTATCTGCCGCTGATCGCCGCGGCGGGACCGTTCGCATCCGCGATGGCGCAGTTGCGCGCGTTCGACACGGATGGCGTGCTGACGTCGCGGCTCGACGGACTGGCGGCGATCACGGCGGCGATCCCCGACAGCGTCAGGCTGACGCTGGATCCGACCGAGCGGCACGGTTTCGAATATCAGACATGGCTCGGCTTTTCGCTCTTTGCCGCCGGCGTCGCGCGTGAGGTCGGCCGCGGCGGCACCTATCGCATCGTCCATGGCGATGGCGCGGAAGAGGTCGCGACAGGCTTTTCCCTCTACGCCGATGCGATCGTCGCCACCACCGGCCCGGTCGATCGCCGCCGCCTGTTCCTGCCTTTCGGTACCCCCGCCGCGGACGGCGCGAGGATGCGCGTCGACGGCTGGGTGACCGTCGCCGCGCTGGAACCGGGCGACACGCCCGAAGCGCAATTGTGCACGCATCTGTGGGCGGCGGGTGAGGCAAGGGCGCTGCTCGCCGACTGATCCATATGGCAAAGGGAGGTCGAAGTGCGAATCCGTAACGTGCTGATCCGACGGTTGCTGCCGCTCGAGGCGATCGACGCCGCGGTCGTGGAATATGAGGCCCTGTTCGGCGAACCGGCGCGGCTGCGGTTCGATTATCCGGAGATGGAGTTGCGCCTCGTGCAGGTCGGGCAGATCCTGTTCATCGGTGGGTCCGACGCGGCGCTGGCGCCGTTCCGGGCGACCGCGATGACCTTCATGGTCGACGATATCGCCGCCTTCGCCGCCTATCTGCCGACGACCGGCGCCACCATCCTCGACGGTATCCGGCACGTACCGACCGGGCGCAACATGCTGGTCCGGCAACGCGACGGTGCGCTGGTCGAATATGTCGAGCATGATTCGCCGCATCCCGCCGATGCCGTGCTCGTGCATGCGGTTGACCCCGCTCGCGGCGCCGGGTAACCGCCGCCCCGACATTTCGGAACCACCCGTCGCGCCGAGTCCTGTCGAAGGGCGCGCGGGTTCGCTGTGGCAGGGGGAGTTCCGTATCCATGGCCAATGTAGCAGTGATCGGCGCGCAATGGGGCGACGAGGGCAAGGGCAAGATCGTCGACTGGCTCGCCGAGCGCGCCGACATGGTCGTCCGCTTCCAGGGCGGACATAACGCCGGCCACACCCTCGTCGTCGGCGAGAACGTCTACAAACTGTCGCTGCTCCCGTCGGGCATCGTTCGCGGCACCCCGAGCGTCATCGGCAACGGTGTCGTGCTGGACCCCTGGGCGCTGAAGGCGGAGATCGAGCGGCTGGCGGCCCAAGGTGTGTCGGCGACGCCCGAGACGCTGCGTATCGCCGACAATTGCGCGCTGATCCTGCCGCTGCACCGCGACCTCGACGCGCTGCGCGAGGATGCGAGCGGCGCGGGCAAGATCGGCACGACCCGGCGCGGCATCGGCCCGGCCTATGAGGACAAGGTCGGCCGCCGTGCGATCCGCGTCTGCGACCTCGCGCATCTCGACGACCTGGGGCCGCAGCTCGACCGGCTGCTCGCGCATCACGACGCGCTGCGCGCCGGCTTCGGTTCGCCCGCGATCGACCGCGCGGCGCTGATCGCCGAACTGCGCGAGATCGCCGATTTCGTCCTGTCCTTCGCCAAGCCGGTGTGGCGCGACCTCAACGAGGCGCGGGCGGCGGGCAAGCGCATCCTGTTCGAAGGCGCACAGGGCGTGCTGCTCGACGTCGATCACGGCACCTATCCGTTCGTCACCTCGTCCAACACGATCGCCGGCACCGCGGCGGGCGGTTCGGGACTGGGACCGGCGGCGGTCGGTTTCGTGCTCGGCATCGCCAAGGCCTATACGACCCGCGTCGGGTCGGGTCCGTTCCCCACCGAGCTGGAGGACGAGACCGGCGAGCGCCTCGGCGTGCGCGGCCATGAATTCGGCACCGTCACCGGGCGCAAGCGCCGCTGCGGCTGGATCGACACAGTGTTGCTGCGTCAGTCAGCGGCGGTCGGCGGGATCACCGGCATCGCGCTCACCAAGATCGACGTGCTCGACGGGTTCGAGACGGTGAAGATCTGCACCGGCTATCGACTGCACGGTCAGGAACTCGATTACTTCCCCTCGCATGCCGCCGACCAGGCCGCGGTCGAGCCGGTCTACGAAACGATGGAGGGCTGGCAGGAATCGACGGCCGGCGCGCGTAGCTGGGCGGACCTGCCGGCGCAGACGATCAAGTACATCCGCCGCGTCGAGGAGCTGATCCGTTGCCCGGTCGCGCTGGTATCGACCAGCCCGGAGCGCGAGGACACGATCCTGGTCCGCGACCCCTTCGCGGATTGATCCGGACACGAAAAAGCCGGGTGGCCTGAACCACCCGGCTGTTCGAGCCTCACATCGGTGAAGGCTTATTGCGGCGGCGTGGTGCCACCGGTGGTGGTGCCGGTCGTCGTTCCACCCATGGTGCCCGTCGTCGACGTGCCGCCCATCGTGCCGGTGGTTCCGGTGCCACCCATCGTCCCGGTGGTCGTGCCGGTGCCGGTGCCGGTCGTGCCGCCCATCGTATCGGTGGTCGATCCCGGGGCCGTCGTCGTCGTGGTCGAACTATCGACGCCCGTCGTGCTGCCGCTGGTGCCGGCGCGCGCATTGCGTCCGCGCTTCGACGACTTGCTCTGGGTGGTGGTCGTCGTCGACATCGTCGAATCGGTCGGCGACGTCGTAGTCGTCTGGCCGCCCATCGTGCCGGAGGTCGTACCCATCGTCGAACCGGCGGTGCCTCCGGTCGTGGTCTGGGCATAGGCTGCGGCCGGGATCAGCATGGCAGCCGCCATGATTGGAATGACCTTACGCATTGTTCTCTCCTGCAAATTCTTGCTCGCCCCCAACGGGTAGGGCAGGAGAGGGTTCCCATTATTAACTATCAGCGCCCCGTCTGGCCCCGATGCAGCAACGCCTGATCGGCCAAAACGAGCGCCACCATCGCCTCCACGACGGGCACGCCGCGGATGCCGACGCAGGGGTCGTGGCGACCTTTCGTGGCGATGTCGGCAGCGTTGCCGCTGCGGTCGATCGTCTCGACCGGGATCAGGATCGAACTGGTCGGCTTGAACGCGACGCGTACCCGGATCGGCTGGCCGGTGGCGATGCCGCCGGTGATCCCGCCCGCGTGATTGGCGAGGAAATCGGGGCCGTCGGCACCGGGGCGCATCGCGTCGGCATTGCCTTCGCCGGTCAGCGCCGCGGCCGCGAAGCCGTCGCCGATCTCGACGCCCTTCACCGCGTTGATCCCCATACAGGCATGCGCCAGTTCGGCATCCAGCTTGGCGTAGAGCGGCGCCCCCCAGCCGGCGGGCACGCCGACCGCCTCGCACGCCACGACCGCGCCGAGCGACGATCCGGCCTTGCGCGCGGTGTCGACCAGCACCTCCCACCGCGCCGCCGCGGCGCGATCCGGGCAGAAGAACGGATTGTCGTCGATCGCCGCATCGTCGAATGAAGCATAATCGATGGCGTCGCCGCCGATCGCCTCGACCCAGCCACGGATGCGCACCTGCGGGATCACCCGCCGCGCCACCGCCCCGGCGGCGACCCGCGACGCCGTCTCGCGCGCCGACGACCGCCCGCCACCGCGATAGTCGCGAAAGCCGTATTTGGCGTCATAGGCGTAATCGGCATGACCCGGACGATAGGCGAGCGCGACTTCGGAATAATCCTTCGATCGCTGGTCGACATTCTCGATCATCAGGCTGATCGGCGTCCCCGTCGTCCGCCCCTCGAACACGCCGGACAGGATGCGGACCTGATCCGGCTCGCGCCGCTGCGTCGTGAAGCGCGACGTGCCGGGGCGGCGCTTGTCGAGCCATGGCTGGATGTCCGCTTCGGTCAGCGCGAGTCCGGGCGGACAACCGTCGACGACGGCGCCGATCGCCGGTCCATGGCTCTCGCCCCAGGTGGTGAAGCGGAACAGATGACCGAAGGAATTGATGCTCACGATGGGGATCCCAGCCTGGCGAATGCCGCCGCGTGCGTCGCGTTGCCGCGGACGCCGCAGGGGATCAAGCCACCCTGCAGTGGCAGGGCCATGAAATAGTCGCCGGCATAAGGCGAGTCGAACCCATGGGCGAGGTCTACGGCGAACCCGAATTTGCCGTAGAAGTCCGTCTCCCCGAGCGCGAAGCACAATACCACACCGGCCGCTTCCAGATGTTCGACACCGGCCCCGATCAGCGCCTCGGCCACGCCCTGACGCCGCCAGGCACGATCCACGGCGATCGGTGCCAGCGCGGCGGACGGTACCGCCTTGTCGCCGATCGTCACGTCCATCCGGCTGAACGCGACCAGTCCGGCGAGCGTCCCGTCCCTTTCATCCTCGGCGACGAGGACGAGGATCATATCGCCATCCACGCACAGATCGCGCACCAGCACGGCTTCGTCGGGCGCCGGAAAACAGTCCCTCAGCAGCGTGTCGATGGCCGCGACGTCGTCGCCGCGCGCCGGCCGAACGGCAACGGTCACGCCAGCGCGATGTCCGGGGCGTCTTCTGCCTTCATGCCGATGACATTGTATCCGGCGTCGACATGGTGAATCTCGCCGGTCACGCCGCTGGACAGGTCGCTGAGCATGTAGAGGCCCGCGCCGCCGACGTCCTCGATCGTCACCGTGCGGCGCAGCGGCGCGTTCAGCTCGTTCCACTTCAGGATATAGTTGAAATCGCCGATGCCGCGCGCCGCCAGCGTCTGGATCGGGCCGGCGGAGATGGCGTTGATGCGGATGTTGTCGGGGCCGAGATCGACCGCGAGATACTTCACGCTGGTCTCCAGCGCCGCCTTGGCGACTCCCATGACGTTGTAATGCGGAATGACCTTTTCCGCGCCATAATAGGTCAGCGTCAGGATCGACCCGCCCTCCGGCATCAGCCGTCGCGCACGCTGCGCCACCGCGACCAGCGAATAGGCGGAGATGTTCATCGTCATCAGGAAATTGTCGAGCGTCGTATCGTAATAGCGCCCGCGTAGCTGCGACTTGTCGGAAAAGCCGATCGCATGGACGACGAAGTCGATTCGCGGCCATTCCGCCGCCAGCGCGTCGAAGGTCGCATCCAGCGCCGCCATGTCGGATACGTCGCAATCGAACAGCCGCGCCACGCCCAATTGCTCGGCGAGCGGGCGCACCCGCTTCTCCATCGCCGCGCCCTGATAGGAAAACGCCAGCTCCGCGCCATGTTCGGACAATTGCTTGGCGATGCCCCAGGCCAGCGACTTGTCGTTCGCCAGACCCATGATAAGCCCGCGCTTGCCCGCCATCAAACCCGTCACGCCGTCTTCGCCTCCATCTTGGTCGTGTTCCCCTGTAGCGCCGGTTCCGGCGGTTCCGCCAGTGCCGCGTTGAGATGGGCGCCGAACACCAGTCCCAGCCCGATCAGATAGAAGAACAGGAGCATCACCACCACACCTGCCAGACTGCCGTAGGTCAGGTCGTAGCCGCCGAGCTGCGCCAGCACCTTGGGCAGCAGTGCCGTCATGCTGATCCACCAGCCGGCGGTGAACAGCGCACCCGGCCATTTCGGACAATCGGTGTAGCGATATTTGGAAGGCGTCACCGAATAGAACAGCAGGTAGAGCGCGCCGAACATCACCAGTCCCGGGATGATCCGCGACAGCCCGACCCAGCCCGCAATCCCTTCCGCGAACGGCACCAGCCGGTAGATGAACTGTTCGGCCGCGGTCAGGATACCCTGTACGAGGAAGCTCATCAGCGCGATGACGACCGACAGGATGATGACGCCCGATGACGACAGCCGCGAGCGCCAGAACGGCACGCTCGCCTTCACGCCATAGGCGCGGTGGAAGATGTCGCGGATCGTCTCGACGAAGCTGCCGACCGTCCACAGGCCGACGAGGCCGCCCAGCCACAGCAGCGATCCCGTCCGCGCGACCAGCACGTCAGCGATCGGCTTGCGCAGAATATCGGCAACGTTGGGCGGCAGGACGTGGAGGAACGAGGCGACGGCGCGCTGCGTCTCCTCGCTCTGTCCCAGCAGCGACAGCACCGCCGCGGCGGTGATGAAGAACGGGAACACCGTCATCAGCGCCAGATAGGCGAGGTTGCCGGCATGAATGAAGCCGTCGTTGAACACGCCAAGCGCGGCGCGCTTCGTCACCTCCAGCGCGGCCGGTCCCGGCTTGAGCTTGGCGAGCTGATGGCGGGCACCGTGGCGCTGGTGGGCACGGTCTTCGGGCGTAAGGGCTGTCGTATCGGTCACGTAGGCGGTCAGACGCCCATCGCCGCCCGTGGGTTCCGCGTGTCGCTCCACTCCACCACGAACCGTTGCAGCGCGGCATCGTCGGCCGGCACGTCGATCACCAGCGTCACCAGCTGGTCGCCGCGGCTGCCGTCCTTCTTGTGAAAGCCCTTGCCCTTGAGGCGCAGCGTCTTGCCCGAGGTCGTCCCCTTGGGGATGGTCAGCATCACCGCCTTGTCGACGGTCGGCACGCGCACCGCGCCGCCCGCCACCGCCTCGCCCAGCGTGATCGGCAGATCGAGCCGCACGTCGTCGCCGTCGCGGGTGAAGAAGCGGTGGCCCTGCACCTCGATCGAGACGATCGCGTCGCCCGCGCCGCCCGGTCCCTGTTCGCCCTTGCCGGTGAGCTTCATCTGCGTGCCGGTCTCGACCCCGGCGGGCAGCTTGAGGTCGATCGTCTTGCCGTCGCCGAGCGTCACGCGCTGCGGGCTCAAGGTCGCCGCATCGACGAACGGCACCTGCAGGCGATAGGTGACATTGCCGCCCTTCGGTTGCGCCCGCCGGCCGAAGCCGCTGGCGAAGCCGCCGCCGCGGCTTTGGCCGCCGAACAGCCCTTCGAAGATGTCGCTCATGTCGGCTTCGCCACCGCCGAATTCATAGCCGGCGCTGCTGAACCCGCCGCCCGGCCCGCCGGCGCGACCGCCGCTGCCCGGCCGGGCGCCGCCGCCATGGCCGAACGGCGAGGCGGGGTTGCCGTCGCCGTCGATCTCGCCGCGGTCGAAGCGCGCGCGCTTGTCCTTGTCGGTCAGCAGGTCATAGGCGTTGGTGACCTGGCTGAAGCGCTCCGACGCCTTGGGATTGTCCTTGTTGCGATCGGGATGCAGCTCTTTGGCCAGCTTGCGATACGCTTTCTTGATGTCCGCCTCGGACGCGCCGCGGGCAACGCCCAAGGTCTGATATGGATCGGCCATTGGTTCCCCATTGGTGTATTAGGCGCCTATGTGGGGGAGGGCGGCGCGCAACGCAATCATGCCGTGGATCGTTTGGACCGGCACGAGGAGATGCGATCATGACCGACAAGCAACCGATGCAGGCGATGAGTACGGACCACGACGGCGCGAAGGACGGCGTCGGCGACGCGCCGGCCAAGCAGGGTGGCGGCGAAAGCAGCGGCGGCGCCTATCCCAATCCTCACACGGGCAAGGGCAAGCAGGACGATGTCGGCGGCGGCTTTCTGGGCCATGGCGGACAGAGCCATGTCGCATATTCCGGCCCGGGTGACGGCGATACGGACGAGGAGGTCGGCAACGGGAATGCCGTGACGAAATAAGCGTTCGTCCTCACCCTTCCCGTCGAGGGAGGGCAGGCGCAGGGCGGCTGCTTTATGCGTCGACCAGCGGCGCCACATCGACGCTTACCGCCATGTTCTGCGCCTGCGATCCCAGCACGACGCCGTCGACCGGGGCGATCTCCGCATAGTCGCGGCCGACCGCCATCACGATATGGTCGCCCGCCATCCAGATGCCGTTGGTCGGATCGAGTCCGACCCAGCCCTTCACCGGCCCGCACCAGAGCAGCACCCAGGCGTGCGTCGCATCCGCACCGACAAGCCGTGGCTGCCCCTCGGGCGGGATGGTACGGATATAGCCGCTCGCATAGGCGGCGGGCAGGCCGGCGGCGCGCAGGCCGGTAATCATGATCTGCGCGAAGTCCTGGCATACGCCCTTGCGCTTCAGGAACGCCTCGTGCGGCGGCGTGTCGACCAGGGTGGCGGTGGCGTCGAAGGTGAAATCGTCCTGGATGCGGCGGGCCAGCGCGATTCCCGCCTCCAGCGCGCCGCGCTGCGGATCGAGGTCGGCGGCGCAATAGGCGGCGATGCCGTGATCCAGCGGGATCAGCGGCGAGGGGAACAGGTAATTGGCGGGACTCGCCGCCGACAGGTCGCGGCTGGCGCGCGCCATCGCCGCGACCTCGCCGAGCGTCGGGTCGCTGGCGTCCGGCACCGGCACCAGCCGGTCGACGCGCATCCGCGAGCGGCTCTCGATCGTCAGGCTGCGCACCGGCGTGTCGATCACCAGCCGGGTGACGTTGGCGAGCCCTGCCTCGGCCCGGCCAGCGCTGGTGCGGCCGACCGGTTCGACGGTCAGCGCATAATCCTCCAGCACCTGCCCGGGCCAGTCGATCGGCTTCAGCCGCAGGTTGCAGCGTGCGAACTTGACGTTGCCGCCATAGTCGAACCGGGTGATGTGCCGGATATCGTAGAGCATCTCGCCGATCACGCTAACGTCAGCCCCCCGGCGCGCAGCGGTTCGGCGCCCTGCAGGAAGTATCGCCGCGCGACGGCTTCCGACAATTGCGCCAGCCGCCGTTCGAGGTCGCCGAGCGTATCGGGGTCGAGCGTCGCCGCGGTGGTCATCGACAGCGCCGCCACCAGCGCGCGGCCGTGGGCCTGCTGCGGTTCGGGCATGCCGTCGTCGCTCAGCACCGGCAGGTCGCGCAGCCGCTCGCCGATTCGCTCCGCCTGATAGGCGAGGCTGCGCGGATTGCCCGGATCGAGCGCGACGAGGTCGACCACCGGCACGCGCGCGATCCCCGTCAGATAGCGCTGGCGATAGCTGATCTGGCTGTCGGCGAGGTCGAGCAGCGTCGACAGGTCGTCCGCGGTCGCGCCCGGCATGCCGAACAGGCGCAGCGCCCGCGTCATCGCCATCGCGCGTTCGATCCGGCGGCCTAGGTCGTGGAACCGCCACGCCGCGGTCCGCCCCATATGCTCCGCCGACAGGCCGGCGATCGCGACATAGCGGCGCTGCAGCGAACCGGCGCGGTCGAGCATGCCGCGATGAGTGGGGAAGGGCGCCTCGAGCAGCCGCACCATGTCCGCCGACAGCCGGTCGCGCGAACCCTCGCCGATGCCGCGCGCCAGCCGGTTGATCGTGGCGACCGAATGCCACGCCTCGTCCTCCATCGCCTGCCGCGCGAAGGCGGTGAGGTCGCCGCGCTTGAGCGACAGCGGATGCGCCGCCGATCCGCCGCCGGCGATCAGGCCGACCAGCTTCCCCACCGTCGCCGCCGACAGCGCCGCGCCGCCGTCCGCGTCGATCGAATTGCCAAGCATGACGCGGATCGCCGCGAGCAGCGCCTCGCCGCGCTCCAGATAGCGGCCGAGCCAGTAGAAATTGTCGGCGACGCGGCTCGGCAAGGTGCCGGGATTGCGGCGGACGTGGTGCGAATCGGGGGCGGGCAGCAGCGACACCGGCTCGACCGTGTCGGCGCCGTGGATGCAGACGTCGGCCGACCAGGTGCCCTCGCCGAGCACGCTCGCGCGCGGATCGGTATCCTCGCCGATCCGCGCGAAGCCGCCGGGCAGCACGGTCCAGCCGCCGCTCGCATCGCGTGCCGCGAAGACGCGCAGCGTGAAGGGGCGGGGGACGAGGGCATCCTCGATCACCACCGGCATCGTCGACAGGCGCACGATCTCCTGCCCGACATAATCCTGCGGCCGGCGCATCATGTCGGCGCGCAGCGCGGCACGCTGGCCGGCGTCGAGTTCTCCGCCATGCACCGTCCGCCCGCCGGGCAGGCCGAGCGGGACCGGGCCGAACGCCGATCCGATCAGCATGCGGTCGAGGTCCTCCTCGACATGCGCGAGCTCCGACGGCTGGCCGCACCACCAGGTCGCGATATTGGGCAGGTGCAGGCTTTCGCCGAGCAGCCGCGTCGCCAGCTGCGGCAGGAAGGCACCGAACGCCGGCGCCTCCAGCACGCCCGCACCCGGCGCGTTCGACAGCACGACGTTGCCCGCGGCATAGGCATCGATCAGCCCCGGCACGCCGATCTGCGAATGCGAATCGAACGCCAGCGGGTCGAGCATGCGCGGATCGACGCGCCGCCACAGCGCATCGACGCGCTTCAGCCCGCCGATGGTGCGGACGTAGAGCTGGTTTTCCAGCGCGGCGAGGTCGGCGCCCTCGACCAGCAGCAGGCCGAGGTAGCGCGCCAGATGCGCCTGTTCGGGATAGCTGGGGTTGAACCGTCCCGGCGTCAGCAGGCCGATGCGCGGGTCGGTGCGGCGGCACATCGCGGCGATCCCGGCGCGGAAGGCGGCGAAGAAGGGGGCGTGGCGCTGGACGTTGATCCGCGCCTGCAGCCCGCCGAGGGTGCGGCTGACCGCCAGCCGGTTCTCCAGCGCATAGCCGGCGCCGGCGGGCGCGCGCAGGTGATCGGCGAGCACGCGCCATTCGCCGGTCGGCCCGCGGCCGAGGTCGATCGCGATGAAGTGCAGATGCTTGCCGCCGGGCGGCTCCAGCCCGATTATCGGCCGCAGGAAATAGGGGCTGCCGGTGACCAATGCGGCGGGGATCAGCCCGCGCTCGACCAGCCGGCCGGGGCCGTAGAGGTCGGCGATCACGCTTTCCATCAGCTCGGCGCGCTGGACGACGCCGCGGCTGATCTGCGCCCATTCCTGCGCGTCGATCAGCAGCGGGACGGGGCTGACCGGCCAAGGCCGCTCGTCCGCCTCGCCGATGATGCGAAAGCCCATGCCGATGTCGGCGGCGTGGCGACGGACGCGTTCGCGGACGTGATCGAGGTCGTCGGAGGCGACCGTCGCCAGTTCCTCGAACATCGCCGCCCAGGCGGGATCGTCGCTGCCGCACAGCACGTCGCCTGCGGTGGTCCGCGCGCAATAATCCGCGATCCAGCGCGCGGCATGCGTGTTCGCGTCGAATAAGGGCGCAGCCTGCGTCGCCATCGCTTGAGCGGTTCACCCCATGAAGTCCGCGCGCACCGTGTCGGGTTGCCTGCTGCGAGGCAACATAAAACACAGATATGTGACGCGAACGGTGGGGCGTCGTCCCGCCGGGTCAGAGGTCCGGCAGCACCTGGTCCGCCACGCCCCAGCCGGCGAGCGCACGCGAGGTCGCGCGGTCCAGCAGTTCCGCGGCATCGCGGACGCCCCAGCGCGCGGCGGTGTCGATGTCGCGCAGCTCCGTCCACGACACCGGCGCCGCCACCGGTGCGCCGGCCCGCGCGCGGGCCGAATAGGGCATGATCGCGGTGCTGCCGCGCTGGTTGCGGAGGTAATCGATGAAGATCCGGCCCTTGCGCTTCGCCTTGGTCATCACCGCGACGAACCGGTCGGGTTCCGCCCCGGCGAGCGCCCGCGCGAACCGGTCGGCGAAATCCTTCACCGCCGGCCATTCCGCCTGCGGGGTAAGCGGCACGACGACGTGCACGCCCTTGCCGCCAGACAGCAGCGGAAAGCTCACCAGCCCCAGTTCGCCGAGCTGCGCGCTGACATGCTCCGCCGCGCGCTTCGTGTCGGCGAAGTCGAGCGCCTCGTCGGGGTCGAGATCGATGACCAGCCGGTCGGGCCGTTCCAGCGCGTCGATCGTGGATCCCCAACCGTGGAACTCGATTGTCCCCATCTGGACGCAGGCGACGAGGCCGTCGGCGTCGTCGACGTAGAGATAGGGTTCGACCGACCCGTCCTTCTCGCGCACGTCGACATGGTGGACGTGGTCGCCGAAGCTGCCCGCGTCATGCCTCTGGAAGAAGCACGCCTTCGCACGCCCCTGCGGGCAGCGCACGAGGCTGATCGGCCGCCGCCCCGCCCAGGGCAGCAGGATCGGCGCCAGCTGCGCATAATAATCGGCAAGCTCGCCCTTGGTGACGTCGCTGTCCGGGAACACCAGCCGGTCGCGGCTGCTGACCGTCACATGGACCTGCGGCGCGGCGGGGGCGGGCTCGGCGATCTCGGCCACGACCTGATCCGCCGTCTTGTCGGCGCGCAGGCCGAGGAAGCTCGCATGGCGCAGCACCCGGTCGGGCGTCACCTCGGCAAAGGCGATCTCGGCGACGAGGTCGGGCCTGATCCAGCGGGCGCCGCGCAACGCGACCTTGTGGGTTTTCAGGCTCGCCGCGTCGACCGACGGTTTCGCGACCGATAGCTTCGCCATCTGTGCCGACAGATCGTCCATCAGCTGTTGGTTGAAGCCGGTGCCGACCTTGCCGGCGTAGCGGAAGCCGTCGCCTTCGCGCAGCCCGAGCAGCAGCGATTTGAAGCCCCGCTTCTTGTCCGACGGCGTCCAGCCGACGATGACGAATTCCTGCCGCTGGATGCATTTGGCCTTCAGCCACGCCCGGTTGCGGGCGCCGACATAGGGCGCATCGGCGCGCTTGGACACGACGCCCTCCAACCCCTCGCGGCACATGGTCGCGAACAATTCCTCGCCGGCGCCGAGGACGTGCTCGGCGAACTGCAGGCGCTCGCCGTTGGCGACGATGGCGCGTAGCCGCTCCTTGCGCTCGACAGTGGAAAGGCCGGTCAGGTCCTCGCCGTCTTGTTCGAGCAGGTCGAACGCAAATAGCGTCATCGCGCCGCCATCGGCGATCGCGGTCTTCAGCGTCGAGAAATCGGGCCGTCCGTCCTGGAAGGCGACGATCTCGCCATCAATCAGCGCCGACGTCACCGGCAAAGCGGCGGCGGCCTCGGCGATCGCGGCGAATTTGTCGGTCCAGTCGAGGCCGCTGCGGGTATAGACCTTCGCCCGTCCGCCACCGATCGCGATCATGGCGCGATAGCCGTCATACTTCACCTCGTGCAGCCAGCCGGTGCCGGCGGGCACGCTGTCGACCAGCGTGCAGAGCTGCGGTTCGCGAAACGCGGGCAGCGTTTTGGCGGTACGGGAAGCCCGGTTCTTGGCGGCGGTAGGTTTGCGGCCCGCCCCCTCCACCGGCCGTGCCGGTCCCCGTCGCCGTGGCGAGGAGGATTTCACGGGTTTCCCGTCGGCGATCTCCGCCATCGTCCGGCCGGTGGATACGCTGGTCAGCGCCTCCTCGACCAGCACGTCCGTCCCGCCCGTGAAGGCATCGTCGATCTTGCGCAGCAGCCAGTTCTCGCGCTTTTCCTTCGCGCGCGGTTTCAGGCGGATGAGCAGCCATTCGCCCTTCATCCGCTCGCCATCCAGCGTGAAGTGCAGGTGCCCCTTGTCGAGGTCCTTCGCCGATTTGCCTGCGATCGGCGACCATGTTCCGCGGTCCCACAGCATCACGGTGCCGCCGCCATATTCGCTGGCGGGGATCGTCCCCTCGAACGTCGCATAGGACAGGGGATGGTCCTCGGTGCGGACCGCGAGGCGCTTCTGGTCGGGGTCGAGGCTCGGCCCGCGCGTCACCGCCCAGCTTTTCAGAACGCCGTCCACCTCCAGTCGCAGGTCCCAGTGCAGGCGCGTCGCGTCATGCTTCTGCACCATGAAGCTGTTGCCGTGACCGGGCTCCAGCGTGCCGGCGGGTTCCGCGGTCCTCGTGAAGTCCCGCTTGGCGTTATAGCGTTCGAGCGGATCGGTCATGTCCTCCCCTCCTTGGAAGGGAGGGGAGCGGGAAGGGGATCAAGCACGCTTTTTCGCCGGTGCCTTTTTCGGCGCGGCCTTCTTCGCCGGCGGCTTCTTCTCCGTCGCCGCGCCGGATTTCTCCATCGACTTCTTCAGCGCCGCCATCAGGTCGACGACGTTGCCGCCGGATTTAGCAGCGCCCTCGTCCTTGTCCTCGACGATCTTGCGGCCCTTCGCCTTGCGCTTGCGCTCGACGAGGTCTTTCAGCGCATCGACGTAGCGATCGTGGAATTCGTCCGGATCGAAGGTCGCGGTCTTCTTGTCTATCAGCGCCTCGGCAAGGTCGAGCAGGTCAGCGTCGGGCTTCTGGTCGGGGATCTCCCGGAAATAGCCCTGGGCCTTGTTGACCTCGTCGGCATAGCGCAGGGTTTCCAGCACCATGCCGCGCCCGCACGGCTTCAGGCTGACGACATATTCGCGCCCCCGCATCGCCAATTGCCCCAGCCCGACCTTCTTGGTTCGGCGCAGCGCCTCGCGCAGCACGATGAACGCCTCTTCGGCCAGATCGTCTGCCGGCACGACAAAATAGGGCTTTTCGTAATAGAGCACGTCGATCTCATGCGCGTCGACGAAATGGGTCAGCTCCAGCGTCTTCTTCGATTCCAGCTTCACCGCGTCGATCTCGTCCTGCTCGAGCAGCACGAATTCGCCCTTCGACACCTCATAGCCCTTCATGATCTCGTCGGTATCGACCGGGCCGACGCCGGTGACGATCTTTTCGTAATGGATCGGCTTGCCGGTCGGTTCGTGGATCTGCTTGAACGCCACCGACGCCCCGCTCTTGGTCGCGGCATAGATTTCGACCGGGATCGACACGAGGGCGAGCCGGATCTGTCCTTGCCAATAGGCACGTGCGGGCATGGGGCGTGGTTCTTTCCGTTGCGGAAGCGATTCAATTCATGGGGGAAAGACTCGTTCCGGTGCGTCGACGCGGGTGTGCGTTCCCCCGATCGCGAACATGCGCTAAAGGGCGCGGATGGCCGACGATCCCTTCGCACTGTTCGACCGCTGGTATGCCGAGGCGCGTGACAGCGAACCGAACGATCCCAACGCCATGGCGCTCGCCACCGTCGATGCGGCGGGACAGCCGTCGGTGCGCATGGTGCTGCTGAAGGGCCATGGTCGGGACGGGTTCGTCTTCTACACCAATCGCGAGGGGCGCAAGGCGGCGGACCTCGCCGCGGTGCCGAAGGCGGCGCTGCTGTTCCACTGGAAATCGCTGCGCCGGCAGATCCGGATCGAGGGGCCGGTCAGCCTCGCCACCGACGCCGAATCCGACGCCTATTTCGCCAGCCGCGGACGCGATTCGCAGCTGGGCGCCTGGGCATCCGACCAGTCGCGCCCGCTTGCAGACCGCGCGACGTTCGAGGCGCGCTTCGCCGAAGTGACCGACCGGTTCGCCGATGGCGACGTGCCGCGCCCGCCGCATTGGGGTGGTTATCGCGTCACGCCGCGGGTCATCGAATTCTGGCAGGACCGCGCGCATCGCCTGCACGAACGCCGCGTCTTCACCCGCTCGGGCGACGATTGGAGCGAGGGACTGCTGTTCCCATGACCCGCGACGAACAGCGCCGTTTCCTGCCGCTGGCGACGCGCGCCGCGCTCGCCAGCGTGGCGATGGCGTGCTTCCTGCTCGCGCTGAAGGGGTTCGCCGCGTGGCAGACCGGATCGGTCGCGATGCTCGGCAGCCTCGCCGATACCGCGCTCGACCTGCTCGCCAGCCTCGTCACCCTGTACGGCGTCCGCCTTGCCGCGACGCCCGCCGACCACGACCACCGCTTCGGCCACGGCAAGGCGGAGGCGCTGGCGGCGCTGTTCCAGGTCGCGCTCATCACCGCGTCGGCGGGCGCGATCGCGTGGCGCGCGATCACCGCACTGGGCGAGAACGGCCCGACCGCGGATGCGGAATTCGGCATCACCGTGTCGATCGTCGCGATCGCCGCGACCGTCGTGCTGCTCTGGTACCAGCGCCAGATCATCCGCCAGACCGGATCGGTCGCGATCATGGCGGACAACGTACATTACCAGTCCGACGTCCTCCTCAACGGTTCGGTCATCGTCGCGCTCGTGCTCGACCAGTATCTCGGCTGGCACAAGGCGGACCCGATCCTCGGCATCGTCATCGCGCTGTGGCTGGCATGGGGTGCGTTCCAGGCCTCGTCCAACGCGATCGACCAGCTGATGGACAAGGAATGGCCGGAGGACCAGCGGGCCGCCTTCCTCGACGTCGCCGCGCGTCAGCCCGGCCTCAAGGGCATCCACGATTTCCGCACGCGCCGCTCGGGCAGCCACGATTTCGCGCAATTCCACATGGAGGTCGATCGCAACCTGACGGTCGGCGCGGCGCACGACATCGTCGAGGGGGTGGAGCGCAACCTGCGCCAGACCTTCCCCAAGGTCGAGGTTCTGATCCACCTCGATCCCGAGGGGCATGTCGACACCGACAATCCGCTGGTCGAGGCGGACGTCACCCCCCATTGGTTCGGAAAGCGCCTGTAAGGAACGATTGTAAGGAACGATGTCGTGAGAATTCCCTTCGCCCAGATCGACGCGTTCGCGGAAAGCGCCTTTGGCGGCAATCCGGCGGCGGTGATGCCGCTGTCGGGGTGGCTCGACGATGCGGTGCTGCAGAACATCGCCTCCGAGAACAACCTCAGCGAAACCGCCTTCATCGTGCCGTCCGACACCGATGACGCGGATTTCGAGCTGCGCTGGTTCACCCCCGCCGCCGAGGTCGCGCTGTGCGGCCATGCGACGCTGGCGAGTGGCCATTTCGTGCTGTCGTCAGACGAGGATCGCACGACGGTGCGCTTCCGCACGCGGCAGGCTGGCGTGCTCGAGGTGACGCGCGAGGGCGACCGCTATCGCATGGCGCTGCCCGCCTGGGGGCCGTCGCCGAGGCCGCTCGACGCGATCGTCGCTGCGCTGGGGGTCGAGCCGGTCGAAACGCTGTGGCACGACAAGGGCTATGTGTTGGTCGTCGTTGCCGACGAGGCTGCGGTACGCGCCGCCCGTCCGGACGACCGCGCGCTTGCCGCCGAAGGACCGATCGTGGCGATCGTCGCGGCGCGGGGCGCGCAGACCGATATCGTCAGCCGCGTCTTCACCGCCTATTTCGACATTCCCGAAGACCCGGTCACCGGATCGGCGCATGCGGTGATGGTGCCCTATTGGGCGGAGAAGCTCGGCACCGACCGCTTCACCGCCTTCCAGGCGAGCAAGCGCGGCGGCCTGCTGACCTGCGCGCTGGAGGGCGACCGCGTCATTCTGGGCGGCGCGTGCGTGACCGTGATCGAGGGGACGTTCCTGCTGCCATAAGGGGGGTGACGCTCGCCTCGCCCCGCCGCCGTCATCCCGGCGCGGGCGGGGATCCATAGCGGTGATGGTCGCGGTGAGATCGCAGAGGCTAACGTGTCTGGCCCCCCGCCTGCGCGGGAATGATGAATGAAGGTTGGGCGCGGGGCATTCCGCCCGCCGCCTAACGCCCGCGGCGTTTGGTCATTGGATCGGGCTTCGCCGGTTTCACCCAGCCCTCCGGCGGGACCACGCGCGACTGGCTGGTGCCCAGACCCATCGCGCCCGGCCGCTGTCGTTCCAGCCCCGACGGATCGACGTCCGCGCCGCCGCTGCGCAACAGGCTGATGCGGTCGCGCAGCCGTCCAGCGGTTTCGAAATCGAGTGCCGCGGCGGCGGCTTCCATCTCCAGCCGCAGTGCCTCGATCGAGACGGTCATGCCGCCTCGGCGATTGCCGCCGCCTCCGTCTCCGCGATCCAGCCGCCGCCGAGCACGCGGCTGCCGGCGTAGAGCACCGCCGCCTGGCCGGGCGCGACGCCATATTCGGGCGCGTCGAACAGCAGGCGGTCGCCGTCCAGTCGCGCCGGCACTGGCTTCGCCATCGAGCGCACCTTGGCGGTGATCGGCCCGGTATGGTCGCCGCCGATCCAGTTGAGCCCGGTGATCCGCGCCGTACCCACCGCCAGCGCCGCGCGCGGGCCGACCACGACCTGCCGCGCCGCCGCGTCGACACGCACCACGTACAACGGCTCGGGCGTGCCGCCGATCTCCAGCCCGCGGCGCTGGCCGACGGTGAAGTGGATGATCCCGCGATGCGTGCCGAGCTTGGCGCCGGACAGGTCGACGATATCGCCCGCGGTGTCCGCCTCCGGGCGCAGCTTGCGCACCAGCCCGGCATAATCGCCATCGGGGACGAAGCAGATGTCCTGGCTGTCGGGCTTGCCCGCGACGGCGAGGCCCATCTCCGCGGCGATCTCGCGTACCCGCGCCTTGGGCAGGCCGCCGAGCGGGAAGCGGAGATAGTCCACCTGCGCCTGCGTCGTCGCGAACAGGAAATAACTTTGGTCGCGCGCCGGATCGGCACCGCGATGCAGTTCCGCGCCCGCCGGTCCGATCACCCGCTGCACGTAATGGCCGGTCGCGAGACAATCGGCGCCGAGGTCGCGGGCCAGGCTGAGCAGGTCGGTGAACTTCGGCCCGGTGTTGCACTGGACGCAGGGGATCGGCGTGCGTCCGGCGAGATATTCGTCGGCGAAGGTGTCGACCACCATCTCCCGGAACCGCGTCTCGTGATCGAACACGTAATGCGCGATCCCTAGCCGGTCGCAGACCGCGCGCGCGTCGCGGATGTCGCGCCCTGCGCAGCAGCTGCCCGCGCGGCCGGTCGCCTCGCCATGATCGTACAATTGCAGCGTCACGCCGATCGTCTCGGCCCCGGTCCGCGCCGCCAGCGCGGCCACCACCGAACTGTCGACGCCGCCCGACATCGCCACCACGATCCGCCTCGCGGCGGGATCGCCGGGCAGCTGGAAGTCCGTATCGTCCATAGCGGCCCCATACCCCCTCCCGCCGGGAACCGCAAAGTAAGGAAGGTTCACATAATCTTTTCACGGGCTTTACCCCGCCTTCATCGCCTGTCCCGTAAGCCGCTACTCCCGAACGAGTAACACGAGTGTATCAGCGTTGGATCTCAGCTTCCCCGGCTTCGACAGGAATACGGAAGTCACCCAGCTTCCGGGCGACCTGGCGGTGCTCATGGTCGGGATCGCAGCACGGCAGACGGCGTCTCCGACCGCCGTCGCCCAGGCACGGTTCGGCCGGATCGGCCATCCGTCCCGCTTGCTGCAACCGCTCGACGGTGCCTTCAACGGCCCGACGGCGGCATCGCTGGCGCACTGGCGCGTGGATGGCCGGCGGACCGGCGATCCACCCCCGCCAGTCCCGGCGCCACAAGAGTGAACAGGTCGTTTACCGTGGCGTTTCAGGCGATCTTCAAGACCGCCCACTAAGGCAACAGTATCGCGTTTTGAGAGGGGGCCCCCGCCCCGATCGAGGTTGTAACATGATCGAGAACCAGAAAATCCGCCCAGCCAAAGTCATCGGTCCCCTGGGCGAATCGCTGACCCTGGATTCGCTGCCGCCGCCGTCGACGACGCGCTGGGTGGTGCGCCGCAAGGCGGAGGTCGTGGCGGCGGTCAACGGCGGACTGCTGACGGTGGACGAGGTCTGCGCGCGCTACGGCCTGACGGTCGAGGAATTCGCCGGCTGGCAGCGCGCGATCGACCGGTCGGGCATGCCCGGGCTGCGGGTTACCCGTATCCAGCATTACAAGTCGCTCTACGAGCGCCAGCAGAAATATTGAGGGGCGCGAACACGGTACGTCGCAAAACGAAACGCGTGCGGAACATTTATCCCGCCTCGTGAGTCTTTCCGCCAGAGCCCACGCCGGGCGTAAACGGAGGGATTTATGGGTATCATTCTTTGGCTTATCATCGGCGGTGTCATCGGCTGGCTGGCTAGCATCATCATGCGCACCGATGCGCAGCAGGGCATCTTCCTGAACATCGTCGTCGGCATCGTTGGCGCGTTCATCGGTGGCCTGGTGATCTCGGGCGGCTCGATCAACAACGCGCCGCTCAACGTGACGTCGTTCCTGGTATCGCTGCTCGGTGCGGTGATCCTGCTGGCGATCGTCAACCTCGTGCGTCGCGGCAGCGTCCGCTAAGCACGCGCTTTCGCTTCGTCACGCGAACGCAGAAAGGCCGCCCGGGCAACCGGGCGGTCTTTTTCGTGTGCGTCGTTATTGCAGGAGGAACCGGACCGAGAGGGTGACGGTCACGTCCTTCTCGCCCGGTGCGATCTCGGTCTTGGCATCCGAGGCCATCGCGCGCGCCATGAACATCGGCTGCGGCCCCGGCGAACCGGCGTCCTGCCCGGTTTCGGCGATCGAGATCACCCGCGCCACCTTCAGCCCTGCCGCCGCGGCAAAGAGGTCGGCGCGCGCCCGCGCCTTCGTCACCGCATCGGTGCGCGCCTCGTCCAGCGCCGCCTCGGGCTTGTCGATCGACAGGTTGGGGCCGTCGATCTGGTTCGCGCCCTGCGTCACCAGCGCGTCGAGCACGCCGCCGGCCTTCGCGACCTCGCGGAAGCGGATGCTGACCGTGTTGGTCGCCTGATAGCCGGTGATCGCCGGCGCCTGCCCCTCGGTGTAGCGATATTGCGGGCTCAGCCCGACGTTGGACGTGGCGAGGTCGCGCGCGGTGACGCCGGCGCGCTTCAGTGCCGCGATCACCCGCGTCATCCGCTGTGCATTGTCGGCAAGCGCGGCGGCGGCGGTCGGCGCCTGCGACACCACCCCGGCGCGGATCGTCGCCACGTCCGGCACGCGCGTCGTCCGCCCTTCGGCACTGACGTCCAGCACCGTCCCCTGCGCCGGCACCAGCGGCTCGACCGTGGTCGGCACCGCCTGCGCCAGGGCGCCGGCGGGAATCATTACCGCTGCCAATGCTGTCAGATACTTCACTCGAGATTCTCCCGTCGCGTCGTTGCGATCCGCGTGTCATGACAGCGCCCGGGTCAACCGTTGCTGAACGGCCGGAATCGTTGCGGACGATACCGGTTTCGGGCATGGCGGCAGCCGCTGCGCCAGCGGGGGCTTGAGCGCAGTGATATATTCAGATAACACAGCTGCGATATGCGATGGCCGCGGGTGGCCGGACGGGGATGGGACAGGCATGAACGACTATCAGGGTTCGATCGGGCACGAGGAACGGCTGGCATTGCCGGGCGAACCCGCGCCGTCGGGCCGCGGCCGCACGATCGTCATCGCGCTGGTCGTCGTCGCGTTGCTGGCGGTCGCCGCCTGGGCGATGTTCGGCCGCAAGAAGGCCGATCCCGCCGCCGGTGCCAAGACCGAACAGATGCCCAGCGTCACCGTCGTCGTCCCCGGCCGCAAGACCGTCGACCGCACGCTGTCGGCGACCGGCACGCTGGCGGCGCGGCGCGAGATGCCGGTCGGCGTCGCGGGCGAGGGCGGGATGATCACCCGCGTGCTGGTCGAACCCGGCCAGTGGGTGAACGCGGGACAGGTGCTCGCCACCGTCGACCGGTCGGTGCAGACGCAGACCGCGCAGTCGCTCGCCGCACAGGTCAACGTCGCCCGTTCCGACCAGACGATCGCGCAGGCCGAGCTCGACCGCGCCCAGCAACTGGTCGACCGCGGCTTCATCTCCAAGGCAGACCTGCAGCGCAAGGCCGCGACCCGCGATGCCGCCGCCGCGCGCGTGCAGGTCGCCGCCGCGTCGCTGCGCGAGGCCAATGCCCGCACCGGCCGGCTCGACATCCGCGCGCCTGCCGCCGGCCTCGTCCTCACCCGCGGCGCCGAACCGGGCCAGATCGTCAGCTCGGGCTCGGGCGTGCTGTTCCGCATGGCGCAGGGCGGCCAGATCGAGATGCGCGCGCAGCTGTCCGAGGCCGATCTCGCTTCGCTGCACACCGGCGCGCGCGCGCAGGTGACGCCGGTCGGCAGCGACCGCACCTTCACGGGCGAGGTGTGGCAGGTGTCGCCGATCATCGATCCGCAAACGCGCCAGGGCATTGCCCGCGTCGCGCTCCGCTACGATCCCGCGCTGCGGCCCGGCGGCTTCGCCTCGGCGACGATCGTCGGCGGTGCCGCGGTCGCGCCGCTGCTCCCCGACAGCGCGTTGCAAAGCGACGAAAAGGGCAGCTTCGTCTATATCATCGACAAGGACGACAAGGTCGCGCGCCGCAACATCCGGATCGGCCAGGTTTCCGATGCAGGCGTCACCGTGCTGTCCGGCCTCGACGGCACCGAACGCGTCGTCCGCTCGGCGGGCGGGTTCCTCGCGCCGGGGCAGAAGGTGAAGCCGATCGCACAGAAGGCGAGCTGACATGAGCTTTCGCAACATCTCCGCCTGGGCGATCCGCAACCCGGTTCCGCCGCTCGTCCTGTTCTTCGCGCTGACGCTGGCGGGCATAGTCAGCTTCATGCGGATGGACGTCAACAACGATCCGGACATCGATTTCCCGGTCGTCATCGTCGTCATCAGCCAGCCCGGCGCCGCGCCGACCGAGCTGGAGAATCAGGTCACCAACCGCGTCGAATCCGCGGTCCGCTCGCTGCAGGGCATCGACGAGATCACCTCGACCGTCACCGAGGGCTCGTCGACCACCGTCGTCCAGCTCGCCATCGGCACGCCGATCGACCGCGCCGTCAACGACACCCGCGACAAGATCGCGCAGATCCGCAGCGACCTGCCCGAAGGCATCCTCGAACCGCAGATATTCCGCGCCGACACGACCGATCAGGATCTCGCCAGCTATTCGGCGATCGCCAGCGACATGACCGTCGAACAGCTCAGCTGGTACATCGACAATACCGTCGCCAAGGAATTGCTGTCGGTTTCCGGCATGGCCGCGGTCAACCGCAACGGCGGCGTCAGCCGCGAGATCCGCGTCATCCTCGATCCGCTCAAGCTGCAAAGCCAAGGGCTGACCGCGAGTCAGGTCAACCAGCAGCTGCGCCAGATCAATCTCAATGCGGCGGGTGGCCGTGCCGAGATCGCCGGCTCCGAGCAGTCGGTGCGCGTGCTCGGCAACGCCCGGAACGCCAACCAGCTGGCCCAGACGCTTATCAACGTCGGCGGCGGCCGCACGGTCCGGCTCGGCGACATCGCCACGGTCCGCGACCTCTACGCCGAACAGCGCAGCCGCGCCGCGGTCGACGGCCGTCAGGCGATCAGCTTCGACTTTCAGCGCGCCAAGGGCGCTTCCGACGTCAGCGTCTTCAACGACGCGGTCAAGAAGCTGGAGGCGCTGGAGAAGCGCAATCCGGGCGTCCATTTCGTGCTCCGCTCGAACAGCGTCAAATACACCGAGGCGCAGTATGAATCGGCGATCCACGCGATGATCGAGGGTGCGGTGCTCGCGGTGCTCGTCGTGCTGCTGTTCCTGCGCGACTGGCGCGCGACGCTGATCTCGGCGCTGGCGATCCCGCTGTCCGCGATCCCGACCTTCTGGTTCATGGAACTGCTCGGCTTCAACCTCAACCAGATGACGTTGCTCGGCCTCAGCCTCGTCGCCGGCGTGCTGGTCGACGACGCGATCGTCGAGATCGAGAATATCGTCCGGCACATGCGGATGGGCAAATCCGCCTATCAGGCCTCGATCGACGCGGCGGATGAGATCGGCCTCGCCGTGCTCGCCACCACCATGTCGATCGTCGCGGTGTTCATGCCGGTCAGCCTGATGCCCGGCATCTCGGGCCAGTATTTCCAGAACTTCGGTCTCACCGTCGTCGTGTCGGTGCTGATGAGCCTCGCCGTAGCGCGGCTCATCACGCCGATGATCGCGGCCTATTTCCTCAAGAGCTTCGGCCACGCCAGCCACGGCGAGGGCCGCGCGATGGACGCCTATATGGCGGTGCTGCGCTGGACGCTGGACAGCGCGAAGCAGAAGGCGAGCGCGGCGCGCGGCGGTTATCACCGCGTCACCAGCCGCTGGCGGGATCACCGCGTCTGGATCATGGGCCTTGGCGTTCTGACCTTCGTCGCCACCATCCTGATGTTCGGCGCGGTGCCGATGCAGTTCCAGCCGCCGCAGAACAACGACGATTCGACCGCGACGATCGAGATGGTCCCCGGCACCACGCTGGCCCAGACCGATGCGGTCGTCACCCGCGTCGCCGACCTGCTGCGTCGCCAACCCGAGGTGTCGTCGGTCTATGCCCGCACCGGCGGCGGGCAGGGCGTCAACACCGGTCGCGTCACCGCGACGCTGCGCGACGACCGCAAGGTCACCAGCACCGAGTTCGAACGCAACCTCGCGCCCGAACTTGCCCGGATCGCCGATGCCCGCGTCGGCTTCCGGTCGCAGTTCGGCTGGGGTTCGTCGGGTCGCGACATGACGATCGTGCTCGGCGGCGACGATCCCGACCTGTTGCAGAAGACCGCGAGCACGCTGGTCGACCAGATGGCGACGCTGCCGACGCTCAGCCAGCCGCGCATCTCGGGCAACCTCCAGCGGCCCGAGATCGTCATCCGTCCGCGCTTCGACCTCGCCGCCAACCTCGGCGTGACGACGCAGGCGCTGTCCAGCGCGATCCGCATCGCGACGCTGGGCGACATCGACCAGAATTCGGCGCGCTTCTCGCTCTCCGACCGTCAGGTGCCGATCCGCGTCGCGCTCGACCAGGGCGCGCGGACCGAATTGTCGACGATCCAGAACCTGCCGGTCGCGACGCAGTCCGGCGGTTCGGTGCCGCTGTCGCTGATCGCCGACATCAGCCTCGGTTCCGGCCCGACGCAGATCGACCGCGTCAATCAGCAGCGCCGCATCGCGGTCGGCGCCGATCTGGCGCCCGGCATCGTCTCCGGCATCGCGCAGAAGCAGATCGACAATCTGCCGATCATGAAGAACCTGCCGCTCGGCGTGAACCGGCTGACGCTGGGGCAGGCGAAATGGCAGCAGGAGATGCTGACCAATTTCGTCGTCGCGGTCGTCTCCGGCACGTTCCTCGTCTTCGCGGTGCTGGTGCTGCTCTACCGCCGCGCGCTGCCGCCGTTCGTCAACATGGCCTCGCTGCTGCTCGCGCCGCTGGGCGGGTTGATCGCGCTGTGGGCGACGGGCAATCCGCTGTCGTTGCCGGTATTCATCGGCCTGCTGATGCTACTCGGTATCGTCGCGAAGAATTCGATCCTGCTGATCGACTTCGCGCTGGAGGAAATGAACAAGGGCGTCGATTCGCTCACCGCGATCATCGATGCCGGTCACAAGCGTGCGCAGCCGATCGTGATGACCACCGTCGCTATGGTCGCCGGCATGATCCCGACTGCGCTGTCGCTCGGCGGCGACGGGTCGTGGCGCGCGCCGATGGGCATTGTCGTGATCGGCGGCCTGATCCTGTCGACGCTGCTGACGCTGGTGATCGTCCCCGCGGCGTTCAGCCTCGCGGTCGGGATCGAACGCTACGTCGGGCCGCGGCTCGGCCGGCGCCTGCTCACCTATCGCCCCGGGGACGACGGCAGCACCGTGGTCGGCATCGCCGGCCCGCACACCCCGACGATCGGCCCGGTCCCCGCCGGCCGCCTCGGCCACGAGGGCGAACAGCCGGCGGAATGACGGGGTGTCGGGGATATTCCGGTCCCTCCAATATTGTCCTCCCCGCAGGCGGGTATCCATAGGCGCAACGCGCGCGTCTCTGGATTCCCGCCTGCGCCGGAATGACGATCGCGACGTGAGGCGTTCTCTCACCGATCCCCACTTGAACATTCCCGCCGTTCGGGGATTGTTTCACCGATGACCCCCATTCCCCGCAGCAACGCCACCGAGGCGGCCCCGCCCGCCCTCGTGCGGATGCGGCTGATCGCCGGCGGCCTGTTGCTCGCGATGGCGGCGGTGTTTCTCGCCAGCCGCCATTTTGCGCCATTCTATCCCTGGGTCGGCTTCGTCCAGGCGTTCAGCGAGGCGGCGATGGTCGGCGGCCTCGCCGACTGGTTCGCGGTGACCGCGCTGTTCCGCCATCCGCTTGGCCTGCCGATCCCGCACACCGCGATCGTGCCGCGCAACAAGGACCGGATCGGCGACACGCTTGCGCAATTCCTGCGTACCAACTTCCTCCAGCCCGCCGTCATCAGCCGCCGCATGCGCCGCGTCGACGTCGCCAGCGCGATCGCGCGCTGGCTGACCGATCCGGCCGAGGGGGCAGGGGGGCGCTTCCGTCAGGGCGCCTCGAAGCTGGTCGCGCAGGTGCTCGACGGCCTCGATCCGCAGCGGCTCGGCGGCATGGTCAAGGCGGGCATCGCCGCGCGGCTGCGCGAGACGGACGTCTCGCCGATCCTCGGCCGGGTGATGCAGGCCGCGCTCGCCGAGCAGCGCCACGCACCGCTGCTCGACGGCGCGATCCGCTGGGGCGCCAAGGCGCTGTCCGCCAACGAACATCTGATCCGCCAGATGGTCCACGACCGCGCGGGGTCGATCCTGCGCTGGACCGGGCTCGACGAGACGGTGGCGGACAAGCTGATCGCCGGACTCGACAAGCTGATCGCCGACATGGCCGACGATCCGCAGCACCCGCTGCGGCTGAAGGCGGAGGAGGGGCTCGATCGCCTCGCCTGGGACCTGCAATTCGATTCCGCCACCCGCGCGCGGGTCGAGGCGATGAAGGTCGAACTGATCGCGAATCCGGCGATGCAGCGCTGGCTTGATGGCCTGTGGGAATCGGCGCGCGCCGCACTGCTCACGATCGCGCGCGATCCCGAAGGCGCGATGGCCGGGCAATTGGGCGATATGCTGCGCCAGCTCGGCGGCACGCTGACGCAGGACCCGCGCCTCGCACGGACGATCAACCGCTTCGTCCGCCGCGCGATCGTCGGCGTGGCGGCGGACTATGGCGACGGCATCGTCCGGCTGGTGTCGGAGACGGTCCGCGGTTGGGATGCGCGCACCATCACCTCGCGGCTGGAGAATGCCGTCGGCCGCGACCTGCAGTATATCCGCATCAACGGCACGCTGGTCGGCGGGCTCGTCGGCCTCGTCATCCATACGGTGGACGTCCTGTTATGATGCGACGGACGGCGGAGAATCGGACCGTCGCGTATGTTAAACGCCTTGCCGTCTCCGCCGACTTGCCGCAGAAGCGACCCTGATGAGCGCCACAGCCGAATTCGAGCAGGACAGCGGCGGAACCCTTCGCTTTTCCGGTGACCTGCTGTTGCGGACACTCGGCAAGCTGCCGGACCGTCTCGATTCGCTGCCCGGCCCGGTCGAGCGAATCGACCTCAGCGGCGTCGGCCGGATCGACACCGTCGGCGCCTGGGTCGTCCACCGGCTGGCCAGCCGGCATGACGCACCGATCGACGGGCTGGACGAGGACGGGCGCTACTTGCTCGACTCGGTCGTTGCCGCCGACCAGCCGGTCGCCTTGCCCGATCGTTCGTCGAACGCGTTCAGCCGCCTGCTCGGCGAGATCGGCGATGCGGTCGTCATCAGCCTGCGCACGCTGTACGGCCTGCTCGGCTTCATGGGCGCGACGACGATCGCCTTCGTCAATATCGTCCGCCATCCCAGCCGCTTCCGCTTCAACGCGACCGTCCACCGGTTCGAGGTGGTCGGCGTCCAGGCGCTCGCCATCGTCGGGCTGATGAGCTTCCTGATCGGCATCGTCATCGCCCAGCAGGGCGCGGTGCAGCTCCGCCAGTTCGGCGCGGAGGTGTTCACGATTAACCTCATCGGTCGCCTCACCCTGCGCGAACTCGGCGTGCTGATGACCGCGATCATGGTCGCCGGCCGGTCCGGCTCCGCCTTCGCCGCGCAGCTCGGCACGATGAAGCTGACCGAGGAGATCGACGCGATGCGCACGATCGGCGTGTCGCCGATGGAGGCGCTGGTGTTGCCGCGGACGATCGCTGCGGTGCTGCTGATGCCCCTGCTCGGCTTCTATGCGTCGCTGATCGCGATCATCGGCGGCGGCCTGTTGTGCTGGATCTCGCTCGATATCCCGCCGGTCACCTTCATCCAGCGCATCCGCGAGGTCGTGCCGATCACCGATCTGTACATCGGCCTCATCAAGGCGCCGGTGTTTGGCGCGATCATCGCGATCGCCGGCTGCTTCCAGGGCATGCTGGTCGAATCGGACGCGGAGCAGGTCGGCCTGCGCACCACCTCGGCGGTGGTGCAGGCGATCTTCCTCGTGATCGTGCTGGACGCCTTCTTCGCCGTCTTCTTTACCTGGGTGGGGTGGAACTGATGCCCGCTTCCGCCACCGCTCACGACGCCGACGAACATATCATCCAGGTCCGCGGCCTGAAGAACGCCTTCGGCGAGGCGGTCATCCACGACAATCTCGACCTCGACGTGCGGCGGGGCGAGATCCTCGGCGTGGTCGGCGGCTCGGGCACCGGCAAATCGGTGCTGATGCGCTCGATCATCGGCCTCCAGACCCCGGTCGCGGGAGAGATCACCGTCTTCGGCGAGCCGACGATCGGACGCGAGGAAACCGAGGCGACCGACATCCGCAAGCGCTGGGGCGTGCTGTTCCAGGGCGGCGCCCTGTTCTCGACGCTGACCGTCGCCGAGAACGTCGAGGTGCCGTTGCGCGAATTCTACGGCGACATGAACCCGGCGCTGATGGCGGAGATCGCGGCATACAAGGTCGTGATGACCGGCCTCGCGCCCGATGCCGGCCCCAAGTTTCCCGCCGAGCTGTCGGGCGGCATGAAGAAGCGCGCCGGCCTGGCCCGGGCGCTGGCGCTCGATCCCGAACTGCTCTTCCTCGACGAACCGACCGCCGGGCTCGACCCGATCGGTGCCGCGGCATTCGACGACCTGACGAAGTCGCTGCAGAAGACGCTGGGGCTCACCGTCTTCCTCATCACCCATGATCTCGATACGCTCTACGCCATCTGTGACCGCGTGGCGGTGCTGGCGGACAAGAAGGTGATCGCGGTGGGGACGATCGACGAGCTTCTGGCGCTCGATCATCCGTGGATCCAGGAATATTTCCGGGGTCCGCGTGGCCGCGCCGCCGTCGCCACCAAGGACGCGCATGCAGCCGCGCATCCGACCGAAGTGAAGACACAGCAGATCGCGGCAAGTCCGGCCGCGGCGACGACCGAACCGGCCGAAAAGGCGAGTAGCGACTGATGGAAACCCGTTCCAACCATGTGATCGTCGGCGCCGTCGTGCTGATCCTGCTCGCCGTGCTGGCGATCTTCACCGTCTGGATCGCCCGCCTCGGCGGCGCGACCGAGCGCGAATATGACATCTTCTTCAAACAGTCGGTCGACGGCCTCGCCAAGGGGTCGACGGTCACCTACTCCGGCGTCCCGACCGGGCAGGTGAAGACTATCGCCCTGTGGAAGCCCGATCCCCAGTTCGTCCGCGTTCGCGTCACCGTCAACGACGAAACGCCGATCCTGCAGGGGACGACCGCTACCATCCTCGGCAGCTTCACCGGCACCAGCACCGTCGCGCTCGACGGCGCGCGCAAGGGTGCGCCGCCGATCGTCTGTCCCGAACAGCCCGATGCAACGCAATGCCCCTATGGTGTGCCGGTCATCGCCACCAAACAGGGCGGCATCGGTGCGATCCTGAACAGCGCACCCCAGTTGCTCGAACGCCTGTCGACGCTCACCGAGCGGCTGACCGGATTGCTGACCGATCGCAATCAGGCTTCGATCGCAGGCATTCTCGACAACACCAACCGCCTGACCGACGCGCTTGCCGATCGCGGGCCGGAAATCGCCGCGACGCTGGCGCAGACCCGCATCGCGATCCAGCAAGCGGGCGATGCGGCGCAGTCGATCGGCAAGCTCGCCGACACGACCAACGGCGTGCTCGCCGAGGACGTCAAGCCGACGCTGCAGAGCCTCAACAAGACGATCACCTCGGCGCAGCAGAGCACCGAGACGCTCAATGCGGCGATCCAGGATGCGCGGCCGGGCCTGCAGACCTTCTCGAAGCAGACCATCCCGGAGGCGAACCGGCTGGTCCGCGACCTGCGCGTCACCGCGACCGCGCTGTCGTCGATCGCCGACAAGGTCGATCAGGGCGGTGCCAGCTCGCTGATCGGCCAGCAGAAGCTCCCCGACTACAAGGGCAAGTGAGATCATGAAGACCAGGCTCCTCATCGTCGCCGCGGCCCTGCCGCTCGCCGCCTGCATCAGCTTCGGCGCCAAGCCGCCGCCCTCGTTGCTGACGCTGGAGACGGCATCGGGCCCCGCGGTCGGCGCCGAGCAGAATTCCGCCAAGGCACGCTCCATCACCATTCAGGTGCCGTCGACGCCGACCTCGATCGCCGGCGCGCGCGTGCCGGTGCAGGCGACGCCGACGACGATCGCCTATGTCGAGAACGCGCAATGGACCGAACCGCCCGCCCGGCTGTTCGCAAGGCTGCTGTCGGACACGGTGTCGGCGCGCAGCAACATGGTGGTGCTCTCGACCGTCCAGTCGATCAGCGATCCCAGTGCGACGCTCTCGGGCGAATTGCGCCGCTTCGGCCTCGACGCGACCAGCCGGGAAGCGGTGGTGACCTATGATGCCGCGCTGACCCGCGCCGGGGGCGAGACGGTGGAAAAGCGCCGCTTCGAATCGCGCGTGCCGGTGTCTGCGATCGACGCCGCCAATGCCGGGACGGCGCTCAGCCAAGCCGCCAATCGCGTCGCGGGCGAGGTCGCGACCTGGGTCGCGGCACGCTGACGCTTACGGCGCCCGCCTGACCGCGGGCAGCACGTCGCACACCGCGGCGCCGCCCAGGCCGATCGTCGGTGCCTCCGGACGCTCGCGTTTGGTGACCGCGGCGGCGAAGCGCGGGTTGTCCGCGGCGCGATACTGGAAGTGCGGCCGTTCGCTCGCGGGCAGGTCGCTCGCCAGCCGCACCGATACGATCCCGGTCCGCTCGCCGGGCGTCGCATAGACGCCCATCGCTGCCTCGCTGCGGGGCAGGGCGGACAGATAGGACATCCCCTCCACGATCCGGCCGACGACGGTATAGTTCCGGTCCAGCCGCCTTGCCGACTGGCCGATCGGCGTGAACAGCTCCGCACCCGACCCGGTGCTCGGCAAGGCATCCCGCGCGACGCCGACCATGCCGTAGCAATGCGTCAGCCATGCCTGCGTGCCGTTCGTCGCCACCGGCCAGCCATCGGCGGTGATCCCCGACGCGGTCGAATAGCTGTCCGCCTTGCCCATCCGCACCGCCGGCCGGAATGCGGCGATCTCGAACTCCGCCGCCGGCCGATCGGTGACGCCGGCGGGCAGCGGCTTCTTCTCGGTCGCGTCGCCCCATTGGGCAACCCAATTCTCCTGCACCCGATACACGCTGGCATCGTCCCACCAGCGACTGCGCGCGAGCGTGCGGATATTGCCGACATGCTGCGGCGCCATCGCCGCGGCGAGCCGGATCGCCACCTGGCGACCGGTCGCGAGGGTGACGATCATCAGTTCGTCGTCGGGGATCGCCCGCCAGTCGGCCTCGATCGGGTCGCTCTGCACGAGCGCGGGGGCAGTCTGCGCCAACGGCGCGGCGGCGAGGAGAATCAGCTTCAGCATATCGCCGCAAGGCTGGCCGATCCGCCCGCCATGCGCAATCACTTGCGGCGCGCCCGCGGACAGGCTAGGCGCCCCACTTCCAGGACATGCGGAGCGGTGGCCGAGTGGTCGAAGGCGCTCGCCTGGAAAGTGAGTATACGCCAAAAGCGTATCGAGGGTTCGAATCCCTCCCGCTCCGCCAATTCGTCCTATCGGTGGCATTACTTCCGGAAAAATTTCCCTGGAAATACAGGCCCTTAGGCCCCTGTTGCCGCGTCTATAGACGCCTTGCTTCACCGTCAGCATCGCGGGGAATGGCCGTTGCGTCTCTCCGCAGCGCTTTGCGCAATTTCACAGGTGATTTGTACCGCATACGGTATTAAACTGTCGGAACGCAAAAAAGGAGCTGATCAGCTTCGGGAGGCGGCCAGTTGCGGTATTGCGAGGCTTATTGCCGGCTTCCCGTGGCCGCGCTCTATCAGGCGTTTGACGCAGGCCACGGCACGCTTGTCTGGCGTGATGCTACCGGGAGCGTGATCGGTAGCGGGCAGGTCGTCTCGCGCTTCGATAATGTAATGCGCGTTTCGTTCGAACACCGTGCTTCAGGCGCTGTTGAAGCGTATGCTGGCGAGATCGGAATCGGGCTTGTCCTGAAGCAGGCGGGCCTGCTGCGCCGTGAGGCCTATGGCCTTTGTCCGGAATGCCGAAGGCCGGTGAAGCACCTCATCGCCAGGGAGCATATGTGGAAATGCACAAGGTGCCACGGGCTTGTAAATCGCAGCAGTCTGATCCGCGACAACGTGAGGCTTACCGAGAAGGTTGAACGGCTTGAAGCCAGGATAAGCGGTGGACGACCGAAGGGGATGCACAATGCGACATATGATCGCCTTGTTGCCCAACTCGATGAACACAGCGAGCGGTTGGGCCCGTACGCCCTTCGTGCAGATAGTCGCTTTGAACACGTCGTGACTCATCACGTATCTGGCCCGGTCAAAAAGACGGTGTCGGCACGGTCGACATCCAAAGGTCTAATTGATCTAATATTCACGGGGCGTCTCATAGACCTTCTTACTTATCATTTCATAGCAGTTGCCGATAACATTGTGAATAGCACTCCTGCCACTTTGCTGGAGCCGCTTCGTGAGCATCTTGCGGAGATGATAGAACGCGATGCGCGAATGTCTGCACTTGTACTGAGTAAGGTAGACGAGTTCGTCGAAGAGGCGGCCGATTCGGCAAGGTCTCGGACGATTATCGAAATACCCTTCTTTGGCGACACCCGATTGTTTCGGGTTCACTCAGAGACAGGCGAGCCGCTGCCACCGTGCTTTGGCCAGATCGATGAGGAAGCGCAGCTGGTTCGATTCACCTTCCAGGGATCGGTAATTGACCAACCCCTGTTGCGGGTGCGGATGGATGAACAACAAGCGGTCTTGCACGAACACATCGCGCGGCAGAAGCGGGCGATTGAAAAGTACCACAATACGCTACGATTGGACGCGAGGCGCTACCTGGATAGCAGAAGAAAGCAATCGGCGCGGTAGCGCCCCCTGTGGATTTTGCCTTCGGAATTTAGGGCGCGCATTCCATGCGCCAAATGTCGTCGATCAGACTGGCTTGTCATGTCTCGTACGCCAGCAATGGTCTCTGCAACCGGGAGGGGACCTCACGATGATCATCTTGTCATCGTTCGTACCCGTATCCCGTACCGTAAGGGTACGCGAGGGCTTTCACCTGGCAATGGCGGCTCATCAGCGCGAGCGTCTCGGCGGCGGGGTCGCGCCGCGCCGGCCTGCGACCGAGCGCAACGCCAGCAACTTTTTACATTACGGGCAGACCAATTTCGTCATCCTGCTCCCAAGGGTCGATCTCGTCCCAGCCTTTACGCATGTAATGCTCGCGGAAGATGGTCTGTGCCTGGGTTGCGGCGAGGATCCATAAGCCAAGCATCACGATGATCATCAGCGGCCACCAGATCAGCATGGTGATCACAATGACGACCATCATGAAGATGAGCGGTCGCCAGACCATGCGTGCGGCCAAGTAGAAGCCGCCAAACAGGAGCAGCCAAAGCCAGGCGAGATGCGGTACGCCCTCGCGCCAGCCAGTCATCGGGTTCTCGTAGACGGCGGCGAACCGACGCGGATTGAAGTATTGGCGCGCGCGCGGCAGGCGTCGGCCACGCCGCATGTCGGAGTTCACAGACATGCGCGCACCTCCTCGACCCGGTTGCGGTCACTGCCGGCCCACATGGTCTTGAACTGGTGCATGATGACGTGGGTGCCGGTGGCGATGGGTGTCGCGTCGACCAGCAGCATGGGAAAGCTGTCGCCCAGAACGAGCATGGCGCCATTCTCGCGCGGTACGGACTTGGGGGTGGCGCCGCCAAGCTTCAGCCAGGCGGCCGACACACACGCGATGATCGCGTTGCTATCGCGCAGACTGTCGGCAACGAGCACCGGCTCGCGCTTTTGCATGCCATCGACCGACGTTGCCGGGTTGCAGGCGCTTGCTACCAGCGGCAGCGCAAGCGCTGCGACCTTCCTTGATATCGTCATGTGAGACTCCCCTGTTGCGGGGCGCCTCGTGCAGCTTCGCCGATAGCCGCCCCTATGTTCCTCTCGGGGCGACGGCCGAAGCCGGATGTTAGTAACCTGCAGGAGTCCAACAGGCGCATGCGCCTTTACCGTTGCCGGCTGGACATGCGCGCATGCCACCCGGCCCCCTAATGGCGACCGGCTGACTCCTTGGAGAGGTTACTAAGCCCCGCTCCCGCGTATCTCGGGAGCAGAGTGTTGATCGTCCGACGTCAGGTGAGACGCAAGCAAAAACGACGCGAAAGCGTCAGTTTGGCGCAGCAAACAGGCAGCGCTGCGCGGCCCAGTCGGTGGGTAGCGGCAGCATGGCGGTGAGCCGGGCAAGCGTCAGCCACACTGGCTGGCGGCCTTCGACAATGCGGGTGACAAGGTCGGGCGCGAGGAAGCCGGCACCGATCAACTGACGAACATAAGCGGAGGTCACCCCGCACGCATCGGCGATGCTCTGGATGGACGTATGCCGACCGCTGGTGAGGTCCGCCACCCAGCTGCGTGCCTGCGCGACGACAGCGATGAGGCTGGCATCCGGATTGGCGGCGGCATGACCGGGGACGACGAGGGTCAGCCGTGCCTTGGCTCGGCCGAGGCTTGCCGGGGTGACAATCGTGCCGGTCTCGCCAGGAAGGCCAAGGCCTGTAAGTGCCAATGTGGTGGTGACGCCGGTATCGTTGACCGCGACCTGGCTGATGAGATCCCGGACAATAACGTGCCGTGTCTCGCTGTCGCCAGTGGCAAGTTCCCGGGCCAGCGCGGCACCGGCGGCAATGATGGCCGGAGAGACGAGATCAAAGCCTGGGAGCGCTGTTGCAAGCCGGGCAGGGGAGGCCAGCGTCTGTTCAAGCGCGGTCAGGACAAGGCTGTCGAGATCACCCGCCGGTACACGCGTCGCCGCCGAAGCATAATAGCAGTAGCGCCGGTTGGCCTTGCCGGTATGGGTCGCGGTCATTCGCTGCCCATCGGCATCCTGGACGAGGCCGGAGAGGATCAGTCCGGCGCCCGCCGACATCGTGCCGCGCGTCTTGCGCCGGTTGGTTTCAAGAAGGCGCTGCACGGACTCGTATAATTCGGCAGGCACGATACGCGTGTGCTGGCCGGGATAGCGCTTGCCCTTGTGGCCGATCTCGCCGGCGTAGATCGGGTTGGCAAGAATGGAGTAGAGCGAGCCGCGACCCAGTCTGGTGCCACCTGTCGTGTTGCCATTGGCGGCGATGCGCCGTTTGGACCGGATCTGTGCCTTGTCGGCAGCCGCCGCCAGATCATCGACGCTGCGATGCTTGAGGTAGAGCTGGAAGAGCTTGCGTACCTCAGCCGCCTCGGCCTCGTTGATGACGAGCATGCGCTCGACGACATCATAGCCCAGCGGCACGGCGCCGCCCATCCACATGCCCTTGGCCTTGGATGCAGCGATCTTGTCACGGATGCGCTCACCGGTCACCTCGCGTTCGAACTGGGCAAAGCTCAGCAGGACGTTGAGGGTAAGGCGGCCCATGCTGGTGGTGGTGTTGAAGGCCTGGGTGACGCTGACGAACGATACGGAGCGCGCGTCAAAGCGGTCGACCATGCGGGCAAAGTCAGACAGCGCGCGGGTGAGCCGGTCGACCTTGTAGACGACGACGGTATCTACAAGTCCGGCTTCGACATCGGCGAGCAATGCCTTGAGGCCAGGGCGCTCCATGCTGCCGCCGGAAAAGCCGCCATCGTCATAAGCTGTGGGGATGAGCTGCCAGCCCTCATGCTTCTGGCTGGCGATGTAGGCCTCGCATGCCTCGCGCTGCGCATGCAGCGAGTTGAACGATTGTTCGAGACCCTCCTCGCTCGACTTGCGGGTATAGACCGCGCAGCGGACCCGGGCGCGCTCAGCCATGCCGGCGGGGCTTTGGCGGATAGCTGCGCCGCTTTCTGAGGCCAAAGAAGAGCAGGCCGTTCCAGTGGGTGCCGGTGATATGCTTGGCGATGGCCGACAGCGAACTGAACGTTTCGCCTTCATAGCGAAAGCCTTCGGCCTCAACCGCGACGATGTGGTTACGCCCGCCATAGGCCTTGATAAGCTGGCTACCGGGCAGAAGCTGAGATGCTGCCGGGGGCAAAGTGCGGGTGCGGCTGCTGGACCAAGCGCGGACGGGCTGCGAGGGTGCTCCCGATCCAACGCTCAAAGTTGCGCCGTCGGCGTTTGCAGCGCTGCCGCCTGCGCCCACGCGTAGGCCAGCAAGGGCGACCGGATCGTCAGCAGGCGTTGCTGTATTTAGAACGCCTACAATACCGCGCCGTTGCAGCGCGTGCTCCACCGCAAGTTGCAGGTCATGCGTGACTGCACCCGACACATCGCCGTGCAGCAGCACCTGCTCGCGCCAGGCGATCGCCTGTTCGACAAGGCTGGGCAGCCGCTGCGGGGCAGGACAGCCAAACAGCTCTTGCCAACGTGTTGCACTGCTCACGATTGTGGCGCTGCCGATGTTGCCCGTTGTGGTAGCGCCTGCGCGCTTTGTAGCGAACGTCACACTGCCTCCCCAGTCTCGACCAGCGCATCGGCTGCCGCGGTCAGCCGGTCGCGCCAGGCAAGCCGTTCCAGCCAGATTTCCGGGATTCCGCTGACGCCGTGAAGTGCGCCCGCCAGCTGCCCGGTGATCGCCGCCGTGGTGTCGGCATCATCGCCGAGGTTGGCGGCGAGCAGGACAGCACCGGCAAAGCTGCTCGTCCGTCCAACACACCACAATGCAGCTTCGAGCGAGTGCGCGACATATCCTGACGAGTGGATCGTGCGGCGACGTTTGCCACGCCAGCTGCCTTGTACGATCGCATCGATGGCGGGGGCATCGCTGCGGCGTGCGTTGGCAAGGACATCATGTTGCGGCATGCCGGATACGGCGTCGGCGAGCATGTCGGCGTACACCATGCAGGCCGCCACCGCTTCGGGTGCGGCGTGGGTGGTGCGGCTTTGGCGTGCAGCCGTGTCGGCAAGCTGGCCGCGGTTCTGCCAGTGGCGGATCGCCACCGGCGCCAGCCGCATCAGCGAACCATTGCCGGCGCTCATCGGGTCGGTACTGCCGGCGTACGGCTCCCCGCTGCGCATGAATCGGCCGAGCGCCTCACGGGTGGTGATGCCGATATCGAAGCATCGGCCGGTGCAGCTGTACGTGCCATCCTGCCACCAGGCGACAAAGCGACCCATCAGGTCGTGCGCATCGAGCGCACCATCGGTGGCGAGGGCATCGGCCAGCGCCAGCGCCATCGCGGTGTCGTCGGTCCACTCACCGGGCTGGAGACCGAACGGGCCGCCGCCGACCATGTCCGTCATCCGTTTGGCCCCGTCGCGGCGGCCGAATTCCAGCGTGGTGCCGATCGCGTCACCGACCGCCAGGCCGAGCAGCGCGCCGCGGCAGCGGTCGCGGATGGCAGCAGGTGAGCGTTGCGGCGGAGGCCCCGAGATGGCGGCACGCGCACGTACATAGGTCTCCTGTGCCGATGTCTCCACCGCACCGGGGCGTGCCGCACGGACCGCTGCCAGGGCCTCTGGCGGCTGCCAGCCACATTCGACGAGCAGAAGCGCCGCAACCATGCCGGCGCGGCCAAGGCCACCCTTGCAATGGACCAGCACGTCAAAGCCTGCCCTGAGCTGGTCGCGCAGGGCAGGGCCGACAGTTTGCCACGCCGTCTCAAACGCAGCGGTCGGCACGGACACATCGCGGATGGCAAGGTGGTGCCATTCCATATGCGCGGCCCGTATTGCCGCACCAAGATGCGCAACGCCAAGCGCAACGAGCTCGTGATCCTCGACCAGCGTCACGACACTGGCTGCGCCCCAATCGGCGATAGCCGCGACATCAAGACCAAGATCGCGAGCCCATGCGCCGGTCAGACTGTGCGGCTGGCACTTGCCAGGGCAGAAGGTAATGCCGACGCGGCCCAGACCCGCGCCTGCGGACACCGCAGCGATCTGCAAGGGGTGCGTCACGCTCGTACGAACACCTGCGCCGTGGCGGCTGGCCTGCCTGTCAAGCGGCATCCTGTGTCCTCCTTGCCCGGTATAGTTCGGCAGGGCGGAAACCCTTGCCGCTCTCCATCTCACCGGTCGCCTCCAGTCGGCCGCTCTCGGTGAGCCGCTTGCGGAACGCCGGCTTGTTCAGCGCCTGGCCGCGAATGGCCTCATGCAATGCCTGCAACTCGCGCAGCGAGAAGGTTTCCGGCAGCAGCCCGAACGCCCAGTCATCCCGGTCGAGATCGCGATGCAGGTCCGCGAGCGCGCGGGCCAGGATGACATCATGGTCGAACGGCAACGCGGTGCGGCGGCCGCTCGCGCTGCGCACGATGCCGCCAGTGACGGGCAACAGCTCGCATGGGCCGGCTCCGTTAGCCACGCTGGCCATAGTGCCGGCATCGACAACCGCCATGTAGCCGATGCTGACGATGCGCATGCGCGGATCGCGGTCGACCGCACCAAAGGCGTGGAACTGGCGCACGGGAGCATCGAGCTTTGCCTTGTCGCGCAAACCGCGTTGTGCCGCAGCGTCAATGTCTTCGTCCGCGCGTACGAACGTGCCCGGCAAAGCGAGCCGGCCGCGGGCAGGCGCCTCCGCGCGTTTGTTCAGCAGAACGTGTAGCGCACCAGCGGTGAAAGTGAGGGGAACGACGTCGACTGCCACCGCCAGCGGCGGGAAGGCGGCAGGGTCGTAGCTCGCAAGGAACGTGGCGTCATCCATCGCTGCCATAGTTAGACGTCTGATGCATATACGTCAATGACGTCTAAGATGGCAGGGCATTCTCCACGATTTCCTCCACGAGATCGTGCGCTTGTTCAGCAAGCAAGAGCTGACTTTTGTACGTCATTGCGAGCATCGCACGGGCGGAGCGCAGAGCCTTGCCGATATTGTCGCGGAACCCGTAGTAATCCTCCGAGTCAATGTAGGTGCGCAGTCGTACGGAAGCGGCACCAATCTTGCCCCGATAGTCGAATGCATTGGGCGTAATGGATTGTAGTCGCCAAAAGAGGGCGTTCCCGCTGTAAGGAACCTCCGCCTCATGCAAATGGCCTGTCATCCAGCAATCGTAATCGTTGAGGAAATCACGTCGGAAAGCCTCGATCCTGATCGAGCGAAGCTCGCCGATCACGAGCGGCTCGACCGCGAAATGGGCTTGGACGTTCTGTTTCAGCTCATCCGCTGACGCTGCCGGCAGAGCGTGACGGAGCTGATCGAGATACGTGATCACGTCCTGGGGCAGCCGTCGCAATACCTTGGTGCCTGCATGCATATCGGCAAACAGCGGGGGCCCCAGAATCTCGATGCCTGTTTTCCTCATGCACCGCATTTTGGAGGGTGCGGGCCACGGGCGCAAAGACTGAATCAGTTTGAGGTCAGGGCGTCATTCGCGGTAGCGAGGCCGCATATTGTTGCTGGCGGCGCAGTGAACGAACCTGCCAGAGGAATGGGACGAACTCCCGGCATCACGAACGGTTGACCGGGTCGGCGCCCATCACGGATTCTTTAAGATAGGACCGCATGGCGGTCACTGCCCTGTCTGACAGTCTGACATACTGAATGCGCGCGTCGTCAGCGGATGCCACTTTGGATATCAGTCCGTTTTCGCTAAGCTGTGCAGCGTACCGAAGACTCGTTGTACGAGGCACATTGCCGGCATCGCAAAGCTCCCCCACAGTGACCGGGCGAAACTGGTTGATGAACAAAAACAGCAACATGTCCCAGCTGGGCTCGTTAAACTTGAGATATGCAAAATGGTTGTCGCGCGCGCGCCGATGTTCATAAAGGCGTTTTGCCAGGCCGATCTCGGCCTTGATCGCTGACGAAGATGACATGTTCAGTCGTATGCGGACATAATTTGATTGCCGCAATCAAGGAGTTGTTATCTCTGCGGCTGGGCGACGGCCGTGGTCCGGCCAGGCAAGGATATAGGCGGGCTGATTTCCGAAGAGCAAGGCGTCCATCATACGGACGAGAACGCCGGCGTGCTGTCAATCTGAGGTGGTGATGCCGACTGCCACCCGGCGCAACCCGGGAATGTCCATAACCTTGAGCTGCCGTCGTGGCGCGCGTTCGCCGCCGAGCCGGAGCAGCGGCGTCTCGTGTCGCTCACGAAATTCTGCGAATAGGCACCGGACACATATCAGGGCGGTGAGGGCAAACTCGTCAGAGGAGAAATGTGGCTCGCGGTGCCGCAGCAGCCGGGATTCGCCATCGCAGGCTTCCGGCGCGTCATGCCTGACGGATCGAGTTTCGCCATGGTCACCTGCGACCCAAACGACTAGTTGCGCCGATCTACCCGAAGACGATGATCACGTTTCTGTAAAAAGCGGATTGGAGCAGTTCACCCTCGCCCGATGCAATGACGCCTCGTGAGGTTCTTGCGGCCACTCTCACCCTTAGGATCCAGGCGCCATCTTCAGCTGGATCATAATCGTCGGAACAGGGTTGAAGCGCGACCTAGCAATAAGCTCAACCCGGCGGAGCATTCAGTGCGCTTCTTTTTCCACACGCAGACCGATGCGCGGCACACGGACATCGAAGGTAGTGACTTTCCAACCTACGCCGAAGCGAGGAAGGCCGCGATCAAGACTTGCGGGCAGATGATGCAGGATGCGCCCGAGATGTTCTGGGGTTCCCGCCCATGGAGCGTGACGGTAACCGACGAGTCTGGTCTGATCATGTGGGAGATCCACCTGGATGGGCAATCGACGCCGGCCAGTCGTGGACTGGAGGAAAGTGTTGTCTCACCGGTGAAAAACATCATTCTGCCGTAAGCTTACTTGCATTGTCCTAGTCTTTTACCGTGGTAGAGCCACTCACCCCGGGCATCCGCTGTTTATGGTGGTCATGGCCACGATCAGTTTTCGAGCGCCGCTTACCTACGTCCTCGTTGTCAACAAGTGCCTTATCGAGGCTGGCGATGGGTTCAACAGCTAAGATATAAAGTGAAATCCCATAAATATTATGAGCGTAAATAACAAAATGGTGGATTGCGGACTGGCCGCTTTCGAGAAGCCCCGAGCGAAAGCTGCCATTGGTTCATGTGGCCGGGCACGGGCCTCAAACGCCTGTCGGTGGTGGAAAGTGGCCAGTCTGCTTTCGGGTGACTGCCGCGAGACCGCGGACCTTAGTTCAGGCGGAGGGCAGGTGGCTAACGCCAGTCGATGGTGGGGGAGCGGACTGGCCGCATTCGGGCGGTGGTCAGCGACTTCGGCCGCTCATTTAGCTTAAAGGACGATACCGTCGCGCGATCGGTCCAGCCGCGCTGTCACTACGACAACTATGTCACCATTGAAAGCGCTACCCGCATCGCCGACTGTCAGCTGAGATCACGCCGAAGAAGGTGGTGACATGGGTTGAGCGCGTTACATCGGAGATCGACGGGGCTGAGCCAGTAAGCCCTTATTCAACAACCTTGGTAAGCAGCCAAGGTGGCATTCCGGCGTTGCATATTGCTGCCGCTGCACGACGATATCGACAGTTTACAGCCATCGATCCCGTTGCTTATCTGATCAGCGCTGCACACGGCGTGGTACGCCACCTACCGCTTACGGGCGTGCACAGGCGGCCGCTGCGATCCGACCTCGATCGTAGCGCCGTGATCGCGGTCCGGATTGACAATCCGTGCGCTGCCGCCTACGTGGTGTTTCGCAGCTTGACCCTACCTATAGTCGAGTTGCAACCTACGAGGGGCTCCTGCGGGGGCCCCTTACTACATCTGCCGGGTGCTATCATGAGCTACAGCGCGATATTCGTTGATGCGGGGTATCTGTTCGCTCAAGGCTCGGTGGCGCTAACCGGTAGCAAACAATCGCGCTCTGTGCTGCGGCTTAACGAAGCAGCAGTCTTCGCCGCCTTGCAGACGCTAATTCACGAGAAGAGTGAAGGTGCGCGACTGCTGCGCATCTATTGGTACGATGCGCCGCTCCACACCGGTATGAGCGCACAACACAGCAGTCTAGCCACTCTCGATCGGTTGAAGCTCCGGCTGGGTGTTCTGAATGGCCGCGGCGAGCAGAAGGGCGTTGACTCGCTGATCGTCACCGACCTGATAGAGCTCGCCCGCAACCGCTCGATTACCGATGCGCTGCTCGTCTCCGGTGACGAGGACGTACGCATCGGGGTACAGATTGCGCAAAGCTACGGCGTCAGCATCCATTTGCTCGGCATGCATCCGGCACGTGGATCGCAGTCGCCGCTGCTGCGACAGGAAGCGGATACAAATACGTCGTGGGACGGTGCCGCTGTGGCGACATATCTCTCGATGGCAGCGGCTCGCGCGGTTCCGGCCCGGCCGGTCCAGCCGCCGAAGCCGGATGAAGCGGGGGCTGGAGCTGGCGCCGGTCAGCCGGCCGATGCGATCGGAGCGGTTATCGCCGAGATGCTGGCGGCTCTGACGACCGACGACCTAAACGACCTGCGCAATTTTTGGCAGACACGCCAAGGCTTGCCGCCCGAACTAGATCGCCCTATGCTGGCACGCTCACGCGATGCGCTGGGTCGCGACCTCGTTCAGGAAGAGAAACGCGGCGCGCGTGCGCAGTTCGTGGCGGCTATCAAGGCTCTGCCGGCCTTTGCCGGGGCGGCCCTCTAGTCTCCTGTGTCGCGAGGACAACGTCGATTTGGCGGTTTGAACTTGGTCGCTCGCTGCAGGCACCGAGGCCGGCGTGGTCGACCATACCGTCCAATAGCATTGCAAGCCTATCCAACAACGCTCATCGCACGCCACCGGCGCAAGCGCTGGGACATGCATGATCCGGCAGAACCGTCTTCCGATTTCCTCAACCCGCCTGATCCGATAGGGACTATTGATGCAGCGCCCGATTTCCGTTCTGTGAATGCATCTTGCGGATCGATGCCGGTCGCGGGATTCGCGAAGGATCAAGGCCGCGCCGAGAGCCGCGCTCTGGCAGAGCGCCGAATTCTTGGCGCCTATTACACGCCCGAGCGTCTCAGCCAAATGCTGAGCGATTGGGCCATCCGAGCTCCCGATGACACCGTGCTGGAGCCGAGCTTCGGTGGTTGCGGTTTCCTGGCAACTGCACGCACCACGCTTGCCCGTCTCGGTTGCGCCGATCCTGTTCGTCAGATTTACGGCTGCGACATCGATCCGGTCGCTTTTGAGTATTTGACCGACGTCTTCGGGGCCACAGCCGACACAGGCGGTTTCGTCGAACGCGACTTTCTCGACTGCGATGCCATAGACGCTTGGCCCCGGCAGTTCTCAGTGGTGCTGGCAAACCCCCCCTATATCCCCCACCACCGGATCGGAAAGGCCCGGGTTCGCGAACTTTGGAAGCGGACCCAAGGTGTTGCCGGCGTTAAGGGCCGCGCCAGCCTCTGGGCCTATTTCATGTCACACGCGGTCAACCTGTTGCGGCCGGGCGGCCGCATGGCATGGGTGCTGCCCGGTGCCTTCCTGCAGGCGGATTATGCCGCGCCGATCCGTGCCTACCTCGGACGCGAGTTCGCGCGCTCCGTCGCCTTCGTTATCCATGAGCGCTTGTTCCTGACCGAGGGGGCGGACGAGGAGACCGTCATCCTCCTAGCCGAAGGTCACGGACAGCCACCCATCGGTGACGGATTAGAAGTGGGTGAAGCCGGTACCTTGGGTGAACTCGAGACGCTGATCGCGCAGTGGGCCGCCCATAGCTGGGTTGGTCGAACCGGCGGTGTCGTACCCGCCATGCTCAGCCTGACCGACGAAGCGCAGACGTTGTTCGACGGCCTTTGCGTCCAACCCTGTACGGATACCCTTGGCGCGATCGCCAAGGTCCAGATTGGCCTGGTGACAGGCGACAACGCCTTTTTTGTGCTCGATCGTGCTGCCATTACGAGCGCAAATCTCGTCGATGACGATTGCGCCCGCATCTTGTCGAAATTTCGCGCTGCGGCGGGCATCAGCCTTACGATCGACGATCTGGACTATCACGATCGAACGGGGGGGAGATCATTCCTCATTCAGTCGAGCGGAGCAATGACCAGCGTCGCGATGCAGACCTATCTTGACACATATCCTGCCGATCGCCGCAATGCGGTCAGTACGTTTCGCAAGCGCCCGGTCTGGTCCGCGATAAGTGACGGCAAAGTACCGCACGCCTTCTTCCCAGTCATGCATCACGACGGTCCCCGCCTAGTCCTGAACACCGCCGATATAAACTGTACCAACACGATCCACAGAGTCTTCTTCAAAGACGATGTGCCAATCTGGCAGCAACGCCTCGCTGCCTTGTCGATGCTAACGACTTTTAGCCAGATTTCGGCGGAACTATGTGGTCGCCGCTACGGCTCAGGCGTTCTCAAGCACGAACCCAGAGACGCTGACCGAATTCGTCTGATGATGCCCGACAATGTCGATCCGACTGATCTCGAACGGGTCTACTGTCAGGCGGACGCTCGCTCACGCGAAGGCGATAACGAGGGCGTGCGCGCCATCGCAGATGTCGCGCTGTGGCGCTGGTCCGGCGTCGTCCTCACGCGCGATCAGCGAGACCTGCTCGGCGCAACGCTGGAAGCGATGCGGGCGCGTCGACGCCCCGACCGCCGGATCACGCCCAACGGCCGTTCCACATCCGGGTCAGCGCTGTCGAATCACTAACTCCGAGTGATTGCGAGAGCCGGGCAGCATAGTCGGTGAAGCAGAGCTTCTGCAGGCTGCGGATGGCGCTGCACCAGGCCGGATCCTCCCGTACTGACCGCGTCCATTTGGCCGCAAAGAAGTTTGCCGAGATGACTTCGCACAGGAGCCCGAGTTCGAGCGGAGGGTGACACCAGCGCGGCTCGGCGATCGGCAGCTCGCGGTCGCGGTAACCGGGTAGATGCCCGCCCATCTGCAGGTGAAACAGCGGGCCTTGCTGACCCGTGTTGGCGCGATCGAGATGCCACCGGCATACCGGTGCGCCCTCAGCGTCCGTGATGAAGATCGCGACGTCGAGGCTGGCAAACGGCGGAGTGCTGGCAATCGCCTGGTCGACACTGATGCACTCAGCGGACAGCGTGATGGTGACGTCTGCGCCATCCTTGTCCTGGACCCGCTCGAAGATGATCGCGCGTTCGCGAGCAATCCGCGTCGTCCAGCTCGTCCCTTTCTTGAGCTTGGTCAGCCGAAACGACTCGTCCCTAAGAGCTGCCGCACCCTCGGCGGTCAGGATGTTCGCTTCAAGAAGCTTCTCGGCGATCACCCGAAGCGCATGGCCCGCTTCTTCCGCCTTCAGATAGGCCATGGCGGGTTCAGGCTTTCCGGTCACGCATAATGATACCCGGCACGAGCGACACGTCACTCTCGTCGATCTGCCAAGGATGACCATCGTTCAGGTATCGGTCGGTCTGAATACAATCCCAGCAGACGCGCCGCCGCGTGGCAAAGCGAGGTGCCCGCGCTTCGAAAATCGCCAGCGAATGGCGCAACTCGGTGGGACGTCGGCAGCAGCAGCAAGCGAAGCTCACAAATTCGTCCGGTGAGTCGTTCCAAGGCGAGCGCGCGGGAGCAAGCGTCGGATTGACGCCGGCAGACAAAGCCTCGGCGCGCTGCTTCGCCGTCAGGTCCAGCAGCGGGCTACCCAACATGCCTTCGCCCCAATCCTCGATGCGGCTCGCCCACCACCGTCGCCACCCATCGCCGAACACGCCGGTATAGCCTAGCCCGGCCTCCAGCAGCATCGGAACGAGGGCATCGAAACTTGTGCGATCAAGCCCAAGTAGCGCGGCCGCGTCATGATCGTCGACCAAAAGCCCGGGACGCTTGATGATCGCATGTAACACGAACTTGGCCGCGATGTGTGGTGCCGATGCACTGCCAAGCACGGTCATGATATCCTGGACCCTAACGCGGTCATGCTCCGCCTCGGATGCGTTGAGCAGCATGACGGGGTCGTAGGCCTTCGCGAGGCCGCGGAGGAGCAGGTAGCCGTTGCTAAGCGCGCAGAGCTCCTGGCGGATGCGCGGTCGATCCGCGGTCACCGTCTCCTTGGCGAAGACGAGATCGAAAAGATCGTGCGCGGTCCGGTCCGGCGCATAATAGGCCTCAAGCTTGTAGTCGTTGCTGACGAGTACTATTCCGAAATCCTGCGCCGGATCGGCTAACGCTTCGTCGCGCAGCAGCTGCGCGAGGCTACTGCCCTTGAACGTGTGACCCGCAGCGATATTGGGGGTCACTTCATCAAGACGAAAGTCCAGCGCGACGACGGTCGGCATCGACTGTCTGATCGCGAGCGCCTGATCGGTGATTGGCACCACTGCATGGTACTCAAACTCCAGGACGCCGCGGGTACTAAGGTGAATGGCGAACTGCTTGTCCTCATCATCGATGAAGATGCCCTTCTCAGCCATTGCGGTGTCGTTCATTCGGCTGCCTTCACGCTGAACTCTATTCTGCAGGTATATCCATCGCTTGCGAGACCGACTGACACATCGCCGCCGTAGCTTTCCGCGATGTCGGACACGATCTTGAGGCCGAGCCCCGTGCCGGGTCCGGCGACGCCGTCATCCTCGCCCATCGTCGTGGTGAAGAAGGGGTCGAAGATCCGCTCGTGCAGCTCATCGGGAATGCCGGTGCCATTGTCCTCGAAAGCCACCGCAACATGCCGCCCCTGGCGACGGGCCTCGATGCGAACACGGCGCTCGTCGACCCGGGCGCGCTTCATCGACTTGATCGAATTGGTCAGGAAGTTGAGGAGCACGGAGTCGAGTTCGGCCGCGTGCATCGGCGCCGTGCGCATCTCCACCGGTTGCACATCGACATCAAAGGTAACGCGTTGCTTGGCCATGTAGCTGGCGAACTGACGGGTGAACCGATCGATCGCGCCTTTCACCGACAGATCGCGTAGCTCGCGACTTTCGGTACGCGACATCAGCGCGCCGATATAGCCACCGATGTCGAACAGGCGACCGGCAGTTCGCTGCAGATCGGCATGTTGTGCCTGGAGATCGCGCTTGAGCCGATCGCCGGGCAACTCACTGATGAAATCGTCGAGAAGCAGGAGATCAGCCTGGATCGCACTCTCCGCGCCCTTCACCTCATGACCGAACACGCTGATCGAGAGGCCTAGCGAGGCAAGAATACGGAGCATCTCCTCATATTCGAGCGACGCAGCGATCTTAGCTTCCACGTCGGCCTCATAGTCGCGCACTGCCTGCGCCAACTGGTGCAGATCCTCGCCGCGCGTCTCTTCATTAGCCAAGCCGGTGCTGTCATCGGTCGCGCCGTGCCGGCGGAGCATTTGCTCAACCAAGACTGAGGGACGCACCCGTGTGGAGGTAAAACCCTTCTCACCCGCGCGCTGTTTACGCTGCCGATTTGCCGCCACCCGCAATGCCGCCCATTCCAGCGCCCAACGGGTGAAGTGGCGCAGTTCCTCGAACGCCTCGTTCTCGATCAGGCCTTCGCGACTACTCGTCTCTTCCAGCAGCGGGTTCGCGTCCGAGGAAAGTGCGACGTGGCCGAAGAAGTTGAGGTTGTTGGCGGGAACAAGCAGGTTGCGCCGGCTCGTGTCGTACGCAAGCCTCAGCCAGTCGTCGCTCGCCTCGCCGTAGGGCTGCACACGAAAGCCATTACGGTAGATGCGGACACCGCCGAACTCACGTCCCATTCCGGCAGCGGCCGCCTGCGACATTCCACCTAACAGTGAGGTTTCAAAGATGAAGTAGCGACTTTCGAGGCTGAACGCGCCCGTTGCTAAGTAGTGCGTTAAGCTCTCCTCACGCTCATCGATATCCAGCTTCGCCGATCTGACGCGGACAAACCCGACGCCATTCGCATCGACCCCCGCTTCGATCGTTGCCGTCGCCTTGTCGAGAAACGAGCGCTCGATCGAGAACAATTCAGTCTGCATCGCCTGTGTCACGTCGTTAATGACGACGTGAAATCCTGGATCGGAGATCGCATGCTCGAGCTGATCGGGCGCGGCACGGGCGATTGTGGCTAGCGGGAAAGGGGTTTGCAGCAGCACGACTGCCTTCCAGACCCGCTCAATCGCGGCTTGGGACCAAGCGTCACGCAGGTCGACGATCTCGAGCGTCGTGCCTTGATCGTCCGGATCCTTGTCAAAGCGCTCAATGCGGCTGAAGACATCGGACAGGGACACGCCCGGTCGAAACGCCTCGTCCCAATTGAAGCGGACCCGGTAGCCAACCGGCTGGCCGGCAGGCTTGGATGTGAAATCCAGACGCTGCCCGAGCCTTTGCACCGAGAACCGCCCGATACCCTTGCGACCGGCGCGGGTCCGTCCGAAGACAGGCGAGCGGGGTTCGTCCTCTTTGAGGTTGGTCGAGATGCGCATCCAGGACGAGCGAATGATTGCCTCGGTCATTCCAGTGCCGTTGTCTGCGATTCTGAGCGTGCCACCAATCTGCGCATGGCGCGTGAAGCTCAGCGTCACTTCAGTGGCGTCGGCATCATAGGCGTTCTTAATGAGCTCGGAGAGCGCTGTCTCCTGCTTGCTGACAAGTTGCTCGCCCAGCCGCTGGATATGCGCCGCATCGACTGAGAAGCGAATAGCGTCGGGATCGTTATCGACCGCGGCACGGCTGGCTGCCTCGATCAGGCGCCAGTCGGGGTTGTCCTTCTTGAGCTCCTCGCTGACCTCCCTGACCCATGACGGCGCATCATCGCGATCGTCGGGCGAATTGGGCGTTTCGCCTTCGCCGGTGATGGTGGCCGCCTTCGCAAAGCAAGCCTGCGCGCGACCGCTTTGGTCGCGCGACACATAGCCGTCGGTAATCGTAATCAAAGAACCGACTCGGAGCTGGGCTTGCACCTCGCTATCGGCTTGCAACGGCAGGAGCGTACCGCCCTCACCGAGGAGGCGAATGTACCAAGTGCCGTCGACTCGGAACACCGTGCCCATCAAGGATTGTTCGTTCGCTTCGCTCATAGGCGACATCCTGGCGGACGGCGGTACCATTTGTCTATCCGCTCACTGTTCCTCGGAACCGCTCGACATGACCAAACACGGGGCCAAATCGATGGCGTGACCAGTTCCTGGGCTTCTTTTCGCCGTGGCGATTGATGAGGTGACCCTGCCTAGGTCGTTAAAGTTCAGCTGATACGTCCAACCACGTTCGCGGTCCCTCCAGTTAGTCTGCACCCGCGACGATGCAGCAATCGGCCACGTGACATCAGGCCCAAGTTTCGAGCGTGCGGCAACCAGATGCCGCGCTCGAGCTGAACTGATCTTGCTCGCGGTCCGGTCAGCGACGCCGAACGTTGGGTGACAGCTGTTTACCCGTCAATGCCGATCGCTCCACGGTTCTGTGGGATACCATCTGAACCAAGCGGCTAGACGACGCGCCCCTGCTGCGCTCATTGTAGCGGGGGGAGACGATCGAAATGCCTTCGAAGCGAGTACGGGTTCATTATCGCCACTACCATCGAGGCTCGGCTCCCTGCATTGTTGCTTCGCTCGCGGAGGCCGTCTCTGCGGCACTGAGCCATGAGGTAGACGGCGTTCAGCTGGACGCTGATGTCCAGTTACGAACGTACACTGATCCGGACTTCGGAAGCGTCATCCTGAATGGACGGTTTAGAGCCGCGAACGGCGATGTTTACGGCGAGCTCGTGCGCTTCGACCCGGAGACGAACATACCCCTCTTGATGCAAAGTTCAGCGTCGCGCGACGAGCTTGAGGTGAGGGAATTGGTCAAGCCCAATGATGCCGAGGTGTTGCGGGGGATGAGCTTCTTCTTGCTCAGGGCCGACCACGTCATCGTCATCGAACAGGATTTGTCCAACTCGATTATGGAGCGATACCTCCGATGGCTGATCGTCACGCAGACTGGGCTTTCCCAGAGCAACGCCCGCATTCAGCTCATCCCTAGGGTCTTTCTGACCGACGAGCTCGATCAAATGCCGAACGTGAGGATGATCCGGCTCAAGCCAGGCCCAGTTAGAGCTGACGAGCTCGATCTAGGCAGGAGCGCGGCTAGCTTCTCTGGCTCGCTTGATAGTGAACCGGCCACAGACGTGCTGAGCATTCTCAAGGCCGCGCATTTCGATACGGCGGTGCTTGAGCGGCTCCTGCGCGACAATGGCAGCTCACTCGAGATGAACTTAACCGTTTCGCTGAAGGCCGGCAGGTCAACGCTCAGGATCACCGGGGATGATGCGATCTCGCTTCTGCGAAACGTGCCTGAGGACGACCTGGTGCTCATCGGCGATGGCGTGCGCCGCAACCGGGGAGTCTACGAGCATCTGAGCGGACAGGTCGATGTCGAGCGTAGAGGTAACATACTGGACCGAAAGGCCGCGTGGAGAGCCCTTTCGGAGGCGGCGCGGTCCTACCGAAACGCCGGGCTGATCGAATGAGCAAGGCCCTAGCAGGCTGGGAGACGTGGACCGCCCTAGGCGTGGGCGTAGTCGCGGCCGCATCCATGCCCGCCGACTTCTACAGTTCGTCGGTTTCTGAGATCGTGACGGTCCTCGGTTTCCTCATGGCGGCCTTTGTCCCGGCGATGGTGCTCGCCGCTACGGCCCTCCGCGGGGGCAGCTTCTCGATCAAGAAGATAAAGGACCTGGGGGGCGCCATCCGGCGACAGATTAGGATGTTCGGGGGATTGCTTTTCTACGCCCTTTCGGCATGTGTAGTGCTCATTGCGGGGAAGATCGCCGGCTGGAGATTTCCGGTGCCGCCTATTCAACACGGTCCGCGGATCGCGTTTTATCTAAGCTCCGCCTACCTCGCACTCGTGACGTTTCTGATCGTCTTCCTGATCCTGCGGTTCTTCGCGTTCATCGCGGGCATTGAGAGTCTTCTCAATCTTACGATTGAAATTGCGGAGGACGAAGCTCGATCGCGAGATCGGCAGGCCGAAGTCGATGCAGACCACGAGCTCGCTAGCTACAACACTCCGGCGAGGTATGGGACCACGATTTCGAGCTAGTGAAGACGCATGACTTCAAGTGCCTTTGCGGTCAAATGGCGGCCAAGTCTGCCGTCGAGGCTTGAAAACGTTGACGCGCATCTCTTCAGAGTCCGAGCCATCGTGTCGCCACCTATGCGTGAAGAAGTTGGGATCGCGCCGTAGAGTGTCGGCTTTAAGCTGCGTTAAGTTTAGCTGAGCGTACGTGTGGTCCGAAGGTCGCCTTGTAGGCGGAGCGATCAACCGGTTGATGGCGGCTGTTCAAGCGGGGCCGTGATGTCAGACGAGATTATTAAACCAGCGGCAGGCGTAGCGAGTAGTCATACGATCGATCGTATCGAGATTGTTGATCGGGTATGCGCGCAGCCGGGCGGCCGAGCTCGCGCCGCGACATCCGCGTCAATGTCGTCGCGCCGGGACCGACCTATACCGACATGACGGCTGCGGTATCTGAGGAGATGCGGCAGATGTTCATCGAGCCCATTCCGCTCGGGCGCATGGCACGCGCCTACGAGGTTGCTGCCGCTGCCGTCTTCCGCCTCAGCGACGAAGGCAGCTTTATCTTCGGTACTGAACTTTGCCTCGATGGAGGCATGCGACAGGTGTATCCAGATGAACGGGCGGCACCCAACGCCGCGGATTGGCTGCACCGCGCGATCAGCGTTGTCGGTCTCCAGTAGGCAAAGAGATCGGCCGATCCGCCCGGCATCGCTGAGTGGAGCATGTTTTGCCCTCCTGAACGAGCGACCGAAGTTGGGCGGCGGGGAACAAGCCGCGAATGACCGCATTTGGGTCTTCACCCCGAGCGGGAAGGGGGCGCGTAAGCCCATAAACTGGACAATTCCAGGAGGTGACTCTTCGCCAACCGCCTCTTGTTCATCCGCGCAGACTGGCAATGCGACGACAGAATGATCTCGCCGAGTGAACGTGGCGCCCGCCCTTCACGCCTGACGGCATCATCACGCCCCCCATTCCGGGCCGTCCTCGTCCGGACAGAATGCATGCGGGTCGTACGGCTCCGATCGCCGCTGTGGCCGTGGTGGCCGCGGGGGGTGAAGGCGGCTTGTCCAACGGCGGCGGCAACGTCGGCGCGCCACCCCCAAACCGAACCCGGATGAATGCCGACCCGCCATCGAGCGCCTGAAAGATCGCCTCGACATCCTCACCGCGGGACATACGCCCGCCGATGTACGGCGCCCTCTCGGCCTTGATGTAGCCAAGTTGCACGCCACGCGGGCTCATCACCGCGATAGCGTTGCTATCGTGCTTGTTTTTCGGCTCAGGGATCAACTCGATCGGCTCGCCGGGCAGCGTCATCATCGCTTCGGATCGGCGATTGCTGCCGTCCGCGTTCGGGAAGTCGATCCCAACGACGGCAAGGGTAAGTTCCTGCATGCCAACGATCTATGATCTTGCAAACGTTAGCATAAGGCATAAATTCAATCGATGGCTGCCTTCGATGACACCTTCGATCCCGACCTTGGTGCGGCCTGCAATCGGTTAGCGGCGTTCGTCGAACCGCTGCCTGAAGGCGCAGTGATCGATCCGGCGTCGCAGCTGACTGAGCGCGATCTCGCAATGATCCTACGTCGGCTATACGACACGCGGCAGGCTGCACAGGTCGACCGTGGCGAACAGAGCGCGTCGCGGCCCCCAGCTCGTGCTTCGGTGCCACTCACCGCCAAGAGCTAGGTCCAGCTCATCTCCTGCGAACGGCTGATCCGCGCGAACCGTGGACCATCCGTATCTTGGGATTCAGATCGGCTTGGCGCCGGGCGTGCCGCACTTGGCGAACTTCCCATTGGCGGCCTTGCACCGCGTCGCTTTCATCGGCGCCTTGGGCGGGCATTTGATGAACTTGCCTTTCGCGTCCTTGCACGGTGCGGCAATCGACGGTGTGGCGGTCGCCAGCAGGCCCACGCTGGCCGCGGCGAATAGAAGTTTGCGCATCGACATCCTCCCGCCCGGAGATCGGGCTGATCAATGCTGCGTTTCCGTCTGCACCACGTCAAATGACGATCACGTCATGTCCGAAACGGGTGAGCTCGTATTGATCGATCCCCTCGATGCGTTCGATAGGATTTTAGAATTGGAGGCTGATGCGCAATATTGGCAAACGCTGACTGCCACCATTCCGGTGGCCGGCACCCCGCCCGTTTCTTTGACCATCGTGCGGGGTGCTGCAGTCCCAATACCTCTCGTCGTCAACTGGCGCGGGCTCTCCCGAGCAACGTCTGAGCTATCTCTTGTTCCGTAGCGACGTGCTCTTCAATGACACATTGCAGATCGAGTCCGCTGATGCCGTACTCTGCCTTTATTGCAGCGTGTGCGATGTTCAGGCCATCCATGGATTCGGACGCCACGGTCCCGTCGATCCTGTGTGGATAGCGCTCGTGGTATTGATATTTGCCAGTCGTCGCGACCACCCGACCTATCGAGTCGATAATTGAAGCGACCGCGTTGCCCGCCGCGCGGTTCACGACTTTCATCATGCCGGCGACTTGGCCCTCAAAGTCGTACTCCAGATAACACGCCCCGATTGTAGCTCCGTCCATGCGGACCGGCGCTACATATACCAGCACCTTTCTGTCGTTCGACCAGGGGTTTTTCCAGACTTCATCGGTCATCCAGTCGACCTGCGGTGGCGCAGCCATGACCCGCTGATACTGCACATAGCCCTTGAAGTTCACGGCTCGGACGGCAGCATTGTCATGCGCGCACACCGCGACGTCACCTTCGGCATCCACGACAAAGGCGTTCAGGAAATATGGGGAACACTGCAGGAGCGCGCGCAATCGGCTCAAAGCTCTTGCCTCGGCTCGTTCCGACGCGTGATTGAGCATCAAGGCCTCGGACACGCAATAGTCTGTGGCTAGCATCCTTATGTCGATTGAGCGGTCGTATAAGGTGCGGGCGAGGGTATCAGCAATAGATTGTGCGAGATCGGCGAGCCGGCCACCTTCGATGTCGCGGGCAAGCTCGTCTGCAATGATGGTTCCATGTTGAAGGTAAGCGAGCACTTCATCACGGAAACTTGAAGCAGATGTCTTCGCCAGCCCAGCAAGATTTTTTACTTCCTGCGCCACGACAGAAAAGCCCCTGCCGGCATCGCCGGCGCGCGCCGCCTCGATCGTCGCATTCAGCGCCAGTAGGTTTGTCTGTCCGGCAATCGTTTCCGCTTTGGTCGCATGAGCCGTCACTTCGTTGCTCAGCGATTGTAACAAAGAGCGAATACGACGCGGCATGACCAACTTTCCGACAGGTCCATTCTGATACCGTCTAGGTGGTTAAGCGACGGTTATCTATCCGCTGCACCGCCATCCCAATGGCGGGGGCACGTGTACCACGGTTCCGGTAAAGGCCCTTTAGCTTCAGCGAGAGCGGCAGCGCATTCACAGCTACAAATTCGATCATGCGACGAACCGCGTCAGATTCCGTGTTCCTCTTTCGTTCTTGGGAGCGTTACAATGCGCGCGACCGAGGGAATCGAGATGAACACGTTGCGGCTGCACGAAATTCCGTACGAACTGGTGCCGCGCGAGGTGCCGTTCTTCCTGTGCCGCACGCCTGCCGGCTTTCCGTCGCCTGCCCAGGACGACATGGAAGAGCCGATCGACCTCGGCGCCTGGTTGGTGGAACATCCTGCCGCCAGCTACATCATGCGGGTGGATGGTCAGTCGATGGCGGGCGCCGGGATTAACGACGGTGACCTCATCGTCGTGAACCGCGCGAAGACGCCGCGATCTGGTGCCATCGTCGTGGCGCTGGTGCATGGCGACCGCACGCTGAAGCGCCTGCGCCACATGGACGGTCGGCACTGGCTGATTCCTGAGGCAGAGGGCTATTCGCACATCCTGGTCGATGAGCATGTCGAGATCTGGGGCGTCGTGGTGGGTGTCGCCCGCAAGATGGCATGACTACGCCGATCGCGCTGATCGACTGCAACAACTACTATGTCTCCTGCGAGCGGGCGTTCGACGCCAGCCTTGTCGGTGTGCCGGTGATCGTTCTTTCCAATAACGACGGCTGCGCCATAGCTCGATCGGCCGAGGCGAAGGCGCTGGGCATCAAGATGGGTGATCCGATCCATCATCTGCGCGACAAGGTGAAGGCGCACCATATCCGGGTCCTGTCGTCGAACTACACGCTCTATGGCGACATGCAGCGTCGGGTGATCGCCGCCTGCGAGGCGTTCGCCCGCGACTTCGAGATCTATTCGATCGACGAGACCTTCCTCGACCTCGCCGGCTTCGAGGATCGCGATCTTGTCGCACATGCCCACGAGATGCGGGATCAGGTTCGCCGATGGACGACGATTCCGACGTGTGTGGGCATAGCGAACACCAAGACGCTGGCGAAATTGGCCAACGCGGCTGCCAAGACGAGCCCCGGCTTCAACGGGGTGGCTGATCTCCGCGACGACGGCGTCCGGCATGAGGTGATGCATGCCTTCCCGGTCGGGGATGTCTGGGGCGTTGGCGGTGCCACGGCCCGCAAGCTGACGGACCTCGGCATCACCACTGCCGGGACACTCCGCGACATGCCGATGAAGCAGGCGCGCGCGGTTGGCACAGTTGTGCTCGAACGTCTTGTCGCCGAGCTGCGCGGTGTCCCGTCGGCCGCCGTCGAGATGGTCGCGCCCCAGCGCAAGGGCATGGCCGTGACGCGGTCCTTCGGGACACCGGTGACCACGTTCGACGGGCTGATGGGCGCGCTCAGCCAATATGCCCTGCGCGCTGGCGAGAAGTTGCGGGAGCATGGCCTCGTCGCCGCCAGGCTAACCGCCTTCTTCCACACCAACCGTCACAAGCCCGACCGGCCGCAATACGCAGGATCGCGCACGGTGACCCTGCACCCGATGACGAATGACAGCCTTGAGCTGATCGCCGCCGCCCGTCGTGGCGCTGAACGGGCGTGGCGAGACGGTTACGCGTACACGAAGGCGGGCATTATGCTCGACGACCTTGTCGCCGCGGACATGCGACCACGAACGTTGTTCGAGGACGACACGGGCAAGCGCGATCGGTTGATGAGCGCCCTGGACGAGATCAACGGCAGGTTCGGTAAGTGGACCGCTGTGACGGCATCGCAGGGATTCAGGCGCGAATGGAAGCTGCGCTCGGAGAACCGCTCGCCGGCATGGACGACCAGCATTGCCGAGGTGCCGACGGTGAAGGCATCGAGCTGAACTCTGCCCACCCTTGGTCTACGCGCCCTCGATTACCGCAGCAGCGTCGATAATGACCTCAGGGAATGCACAGATCGCCGCAGGATCACAGATCGGCGGCCCGTTGCTCACACGGCGTCAACCTCTCCTCGACCAACGATACACCCATCGCAAGCAGCCATGTTGGCGAAGGGAGAAGCACGATGGCATTCTACGTCGCTATGTCCGGTTTTATTGCTGCCAACCTGACGGTGATCGGCGCCGAAATGCGCAACATGCGCGATGCGCGCAAAAGCCCAGCCCGCAACAGGTAGCACCAGACGCTGTTTGGCCGGTCGACTCTGACAGGCAGGTCAGGAATACTCACCAAACGAATCGATGATCGCAGGGGGCGGTTGTGCTGAACTTGATGGTGGCCGCGACCGCGGCGATTTTCGTCACGGTGGCAATCGCTGAAGAAGCTGACGCCCGCCGGGGCCGCGGAGGCGGCTACAGCCGAAACTATGGTTCGACAAAAGCCCGTCGCATCCGGTCGGGCGCGAGCTATGCCTACGCCGGAGGGGGCGGTGGTGCCTCCTACTATGCCAATTGCGCTGCGGCGCGGGCCGCCGGCGCTGCGCCGGTGCGATCGGGGCAGCCTGGCTATTCTCGCAAGCTCGATCGGGATGGCGATGGGGTCGGGTGCGAGTAGTCGGCGCTCGACGTTTTCGCCGGGCCTCCGCATAAGCTCCCCATGACGAACGGCGAACCGACTCAAGAATCGGATAACATTGAATATCTGCGCCAGCGAGAAGCGGATGAGCGAGCCGCCGCCGAAGACGCCGCCTGCATGGCGCGTACCGCGCATGAGGACTTGGCAGACGGATATGCCGACCGTGCCGAGGCAGAGCGGCAGGCGGAGGCGCAAGCAAACGCCGAGCGCACAAGGCTGTTGACCGAGATCGACAAGGTAGGCCGGGCATGAGCAAGGACAACGAGATCGGCACGATCGAGCGGGCATTCCAACTCGCTCGGTCCGGCGCGTGCCATTCCGTCGCGGACATTCGCACGCAACTCACTGCCGAAGGGCACGACGGTGTCCATGGTCATCTGAATGGCTCGACTATCCAACGTCAGCTGAAGGACGCTTTGGCCGCACGGGGACTGACATCCTCCGCAGATGAGGATGACGAGATCGATGCCTGATGTGTAACCGTGCCCGCCTGTCGAGTGAACCAGAGACGCTGTTCGAGCGCTTCGGCGCCAGCTGGGCTCAGGACGTGGTCCGGCCAAACAAGGACCCGGTCGAGCTGTTCCCGAAGAGCAAGGCGTTCATCGTTCGGGATGAGAACGGTCGGCGTGCTGTCGACCTCATGCTGTGGGACGTGCTCGGCGGTGGCGCGGCCTGGCCGATGACCAACGTCCGCAACCTGAGCCTGCCCCAGTGGCGGCGACTGGCTGCCGAACCGCACAATCGGTGCCTCGTGCCGCTGACCGAGTTCTGCGAGTGGACGCCCGACAAGCACAAGGTTGGTGATGGCCCGCCCATCAAAGGCGAGATGTGGTTCGACGTGCCGGATCAGCCGGTATTCGCTGTCGCGGGGTTCTGGCAGCAGACTGTGAAGGGGGCGGGGTTCACGATGGTCACCTGTAACCCGAACGAGCTTGTCACGCCGATCCATCCGAAGGCGATGATCGCCATCCTGCACGAGGCGGATTGGGATCGATGGCTCCGCGGCAGCTACGACGACGTGGTGGCGCTCCAGCAGCCTTACCCGGCCGACAAAATGACGGTGCGCGGCCCGGTGTTTCCGACGAGAACGGCTAGCGACTGATAATGGTCGCCCTGCCGGCGGGAGTGACGAGCAACCGGGCAGAGCGTTGTTCGACCATGACCATGCCGGCAGTGGCGAGCAACGGGCATGCCATGACGGATCGGGTCGGGAATCCCACCTTGGTACGTCAGCCAAGAGGTAGAGTTTCGGGCAAGGCCATCCGCACAGCTTTGGCCGCGGCACGCGGCTGCGAAAGCGCAAGTACTGGCCGGTACGATGGTGCAAGAATAGGGCGTAACTCAGCGATAGTTCAATGCTGGTGGCCTGCGGATCAACTTACAGGCCCAGCGCATTCATTCGGGCTAACGGCTAACTCAGCTTAATTTGATGTCTGCTCACGCCCACAGCACGAAGCCGCTGCGCGGCATTGGTGTCGGCGGTGAGATATCGCTGCCGCGCTGAGGTTTGGCTGCGCGGCGACAGCGGCACGCCGACGTTCTCGCGATCAGCCTGACACGGCGTCCTTGGCCTTTTCCGCTAGCTTGCTCAGCAGACCTTTCTCCGCCTCCTCGGCCTCCTCTTTGGTCCGGAACGCGGCGCCTTCTGGCTCTGCGGGTGGGGCGTAAACCGAGTAAAGCTTGAGCGCCGACGAGCCCTTGTTGACGATGTTGTGCTCAGCGCCCTTAGGAACAACCACGAGGTGGTTGGGACCGGCCTTGGTATGGCTGCCGTCGATCGTCACCTGCGCTTCGCCCTCGACGATGAAGGTAGTCTGGTCGGCAGAATGAGTCTCCATGCCGATCTCCTCGCCGGCGGGGATACTCATCAGAACGATTTGGACCTTGGCGTCGCGGTACACTTCCTTTTGCCAAGCTCGTTCTTGGTGGTCAGCTGAATCATGTCCTTGTTGAATATCGTCACGGCGATTCCTCTCGCTTGGGCGGCGTCAACGATGGCGGTGGGGAGGAGAGGCATTGAACCATCGATGCAATTGCACCGCTGAACAAGCGTCTGCTTCCGGGCAGCGCAGTCAGCCGCCTGGACGGCGACTTGTGGGTCGTCGCCGTCTCAAACTGACGAGCAAGACCGATCCGTCGTTTGCCCTGTTAGCATATCGGCGCGGCATCCCGGAGCAAGCCGTTTCAACTTCTTGCGGCGGTCCCGTTTTTCCATCTCCGACGGGCCGTTTCGGGAAAATACAATCGGGAAAAGGTTTTGGGAAAACGGCTGGATCGGGAGGCATCTGGAGCCCGAGCTCGCCGATGCTGTCCCTCTAAACCTTCCCAAACGGGAAAGTCGATCAGCGTCGCGTGCGCGAAGTACCAGTCACCATTCTGCCTCAAAGAACGCACACTCATGATCCTGCGTGCTGGTGGTGGCACCAAGCAGACGGTCAGCCAAGTCGAGAGGCGTACATGCGAAACAACGGCAAATCGGTGCTACTTTCGATCCTCGCTCCTGTGCTCGCATTCTCTTCCCCCGGACTCACCCAAGATAGGGCATCCCCTCTTGGTAGGGGCAGCGCAGAACCCAAGGACGTACCGGCTTCCGATTGGGGAACTCCCTCGATCGGACGTCTTGCGAATGGCGTGAGGTTTGCGATCTTGCCACGGCAAGGCCGGGAGCCTGGCGTCGCGCTGCTTATGCGCAACGAGGGCGGCTTCATCGTCGAACGTCGGCCCGGCGAACGAGGACTGGCGCATCTGATCGAACATATCGCGTTTCATAGTCCGACGGTCGCCGCCCCGGACGACTTGGATCATTTGAAGCGCATCGGCATCCAGCTGACGTTGCCGGCACCGAATGCAGGCTCCACGTCATGGCGCGAGACCAATTACTATCTCTCGACCAAGACAACGGCTCCAAATGACATCGATGTGTTGCTGACCCTGTTCAGGGATGCCGCCACGGGGATGACCCTTCGCGCGGATGCAGTCGACGCCTCGCGCGGCGAAGTCATGCGGGAAATGGCCGATAAAAAGGCCGGGAACGACATCTACGCCAGCTACATCGCCGCCATCGCACCCGGCTCGCCGAACGACGTGATCGACGCGCAGAACTCGGACGATGTGCCGGTCGCGAGCGTCGACACCATCCGCGCCCTTTATCAACGTCTCTACCGTCCCAAAAACATGATGATCGTCATCGTCGGCAACGTGAAACCCGACGTCATGAGGGCAATCATCGAAAAGCGTTTCGGAGACTGGCAGCCTGCGGATCCAGCAACACGCCCCGTACCCGTTCCGTTATTCGATCGCAGTCGCATTCGGCCGATCAGTTTCTCCACGCTGCCGCAGGGGCGTCGAACGGCGTTGATGACGGTCGTGATGCCAGCGCTGACCCCGCCATCATCACAAAACCACCAGGCGCGCGATGATCTCATGGACCTTCTGGTTACACGCGCGATCAACCTGCGCCTCTCCGCGCTTCAGGCAAACAGCCCGCACGGAAAAGTGGGCATGTTCATCGACAATGGTGAGCATGGTCAGCGCCAGATCATGCTCTGGGACAATTTCTCGGATGGCCGCTGGGAACTGGCGGTGACGAGTTTGCGACAGGTCACATGTGACCTCGCTACGTCGGGTTTTACGGCGGAGGAGTGGGACGCCGCCAAGCGCGACCTCATGGCTGATCTGAGCCGTCGTACAGCAGACATGCCGAAGGTCGCGAACGTCGATCTGGCGAAGCACTTGTCGCACGCAATTGCCGATGGTCGAGCCTTGATCTCGCCCGACGACCTGCTTCGCTATGCCCGCAGCATGCTTCCTCGGGTAGACTCACGCGCCGGTAGCAAATGGTGGCGTCAACAATGGGGTAGCGGTGTCGAACACCTTAGGGTTGAGGCACCAGAACTGTCGAAGGTTCCTGATCCGGTGTCGGCGGTTCGAGTGGCAGCAAACGAAGCGATCGGCTCATCTGTCTGCAAGGTGCGCTGACCCGATCAGTCTGCTGTCCCAAAACCTGTTGTTTCGCGGTTACGAGAAGGCCGACACATTCTCTTTTCCCGATCCCCGTGGGAACGCCCGGCCGTCTCGCAGACCGTTCCTAATCGGCAATGCCGTTCAGTCGCTCTCGGGCGTTTCCGGCCGAACCAGCTTATGGAAGGATGCCGAGAGCGGTGATTAGCAGTCTTACCGAGCGAGATAGCAGCGATGCATTGATATTGACGGCCATGATATCTCGCCCGAGATTTACACTATGAGAATGATCGTCTGGTTCTGTATTGCCGTTTCTATGTTGATCGGCGCTGTCACACCCGCATGTGCAGCGGAGGTTGCCGGTATATGGGCGCTCCGGGCGCAAGGCTCTACGCTAATGCTTTTCGAAGTGTCGCGGAGCCACGATGGTTGGGCCGGATCGTGGACGCAGCCAAGCGCGTACGACACTAATGGCGAGTACTTCAACGATATCAAAGCTGACACTACCGTTCGACGCTCTCGCGAGGCGCATAACATCGAAGATGGCGTCGAGCTTGTCTTCGATAATCCTTGGCGTGGGGGAGCGCCGGATCATATCATCATTCATGTAAGTGAGGCGGGTCACGCCAGCATGCAGTGGGCAGCGTTCAATTCGACACGATATAAATTGACGCGGATGGCGTCCCGGACCGGGTTAGGTCCGTGGCAGGTTGATCGAGGGTATGTCCCTGACATGGTCCGATCGACCAGCCCCGCTATGACGGCCATTTTCGATGCTGATCAAGCCGACCGCCTCGATCCGGCGCACATCAACTGGAAAGTTGTCTCCCTTTTCGATCGTGCCCGGAGAGAACAGACGCAAGCACTGCTAGATAGCGGGTCATTGTCGAGTGGCGATGACTTTTATCATGCAGCGTTTGTTTTTCAGCATGGTGATAAGCCCGATGACTTTATGAGGGCACACGCGCTGGCGATGATCGCTATTGCACGCGGACGCCCAGACGCGACGTGGATTGGAGCGGCAACCCTCGATCGCTATCTTCAGTACAGCGGTCGCCCGCAAATATACGGCACGCAGTTTACCCGGCCAGCTACAGATTTTACACAGGAGCCGTATCAACGCGGCCTACTGTCCGATGCAATTCGCAAGGCCAGTAATGTTCCAACTTTAGCCGCGCAGGAACATCAGCGCACGGCATGGGATCGTCGGATGCCGCTCGAAAAGACACCATAATCATTGCCGACTGTCTCAAGCGCTCCCGACCCCGCCATTCCCGTTATTCGATCGTTTTCAAGACAAACGGTGCCGCGCTATGTCGGCTACCGCCACCGGCGTTCCCCTAAGCGGTTGTTCAGCTCTCCACAAAAGGCGGACGTTCGGTCATTCAATTTTGCGGAGGAAGAGGCACCTTTCCCAAAGTGAACGAATGGCAGAAATCAGGACGCGTCAATGTCGCGCCGAATGTCTGCAATTGGGTCCTGCCTCTGGCAGGAGGCGGTGTTATAGGTAAAAGATGGCCACCCAAATCCCCTCTCGGCTTTACAAGTACCGAACGCCCGACATAGGCCGGATGGTAGACATTCTGCTGCTTAATCAGATGTGGGCAGCAGATCCGACGACGTTCAACGATCCGTTCGACTGCTACCCACACATCGATCTGACCGGCACGTACGACGAAGCGCGAGCCTGGATGGCCTTACGGATCGCCCGTACTGGACAAACCATATCCGAAGAAAACCAGCACGCGCTTGCAAAGCAAATCGAGCGTGACGGTTTCATCAGCCTAATGGAAGAGAGTCCGGAAGCGACCTTCCGCGAGTCGATCTCCCAGTTCGGTATTATCGCACTGACCACCGATCCGACGGATATCCTGATGTGGAGCCATTACGCTGAGAACCATACCGGGGTGTGCCTCGAGTTCGCGACGGATGTCAAACCGTTCCTAACCGCGGCCAAGGTTAGATACGATGAAGCGCGTCCTGTATTCAGGCCAATGATGGCCGATCGCAGCGATCTGATCGAACGCGTTCTGCTGTGTAAGGCAAGATTCTGGCAATATGAGAACGAGTGGCGATACTTTCGCGTCGGCGCTGGCCTGGTCTCCTTTGAGCCTTCAACGCTCACATCCATTATACTTGGCGCTGCAGCGAAGCCGCAATTTGTGGCTCAACTCAGGGCCTTGATTGATCAGCGTCAGGCACCGATCGAGGTTAAGCAGGCGTCTTTCGACGCGCGCGAATATAAGCTGTACGTCGATCGGGTCGACTAATCGTGGATCGTGTCATCCAATTCTATTCCGGGATCGATTTATCAGGGTCAGCAGCCATTGATGTGAGCGTGGTGATCTGACTCAGGCTCGGCGAGACCGAGATAAGCGACCTGTTTTAGTTAAGCGACGAGCAGATGGAGCGGCTGCGTCCGGTCTTCCCAAAAGCGACGGCAGGCCTCGGGTGGACGGTCGGCGGGTTCTCAGCGGCATCGTGCATCGGTCAGCTAGCCACGTGAACGAACGTCCGCTTGTGGCAGTAAGCAAAGCGCCTCCGAATGTCGTTAAGTGGGTCGAGGTGGCGAGCCGTTGGCTGTCAGCGTTGGGTCACCACCGTGCGGTTGTGAAACAGCACGACGTCCGCGAATGCCAAAAAGCCTACGCCAGACGCTACCGTCGGGTAGTGCCTCCGCTATCTGATCGGGCAACTGCGACAGCGGCCGATGAATGCCGCGGTATGAACGATACCGCGGCTAACCGTTATCCGGCGATGGTAGAGACCGAACCGGAATCGACTCTGATGCCGGCGCCATTGATGAAACTCGCCTGCTCGGAGCACAGGAAAGCGACCGCTGCGGCCACCTCTTCGGCCCGCCCACGTCGCTTAAGTACCATGCCCGGCCGCTCCTCTTCGAGAAAACTCGCGATCGCCTCATCGAAGCTCTCGCCGCGTTCCTCCGCCCGTTTGCGCATCATCGTGTCCGTCATTGGTGTCGCGATGAACGCGGGCGAAACGGTGTTGACCAGTACGTTGTCGCCGCCATAGGCCTTGGACAGCCCCTTCGCGAGGGCGAGAATACCTGCCTTGGATGCGCAATAGGCCAATTCGTCGATGTAGGGCTGGACCGCATCTTCGGAGGCGAACAAGACGATCCGGCCCCAGCCATTCTCGCGCATTGCCGGAATGGCTTCCCGGCACATCCGAACCGCGCCCATCAAATTGATGTCGAGCGTATCCTGCCAGCCTGCATCGTCGACATCGAGGAAGTCGCCCGTCGCTCCCGTCACGCCTGCGGCGTTGACGTAGATGTCCGGGTTGCCGAGCCTGTCGCGCACCTGCGCCCAGATCGACCGCACGTCGTCGGCATTGGTCACGTCGCCCGTGACGGCGATGACCTCGCCGAGTGAGTCAAGGTCCGCGATCGCCTCGTCCAGCGTACCATCGGGCCGATCGGTGATCGCAACGCGGACCCCCGCCTCGAGCAGCAGGCGTGCCGTTTCCCGTCCCATGCCGGAATCCGCGCCACTGATAAGCGCGATGCGGTTCTTGATACCCAAATCCATGATGAACTCCTCAACGCTTGGATGCGAGAAAACGGTCGGCGGTACGCAGCGACAACGCCATGATGGTCAGTGCGGGATTGGCGGCCAGCGCGCTGGGAAAGACGGAATTGTCGCAGATCAGCAGATTTGGCACATCGAAGCTGCGACCGTGGGGGTCGACCACAGCGGCGTCGCTATCCGTCCCCATGCGACATGTGCCGATCGTATGGGCGGAGCGGTCGACCGCGACGATGTCCCTCGCACCGGCCGCCTCCCAGATCCGGGTAAGCGTGCGCCGCGCATGACGGTCGATCGCTTGCTCGTTGGCGTGATAGCTGAAGTCGATCCGCGCCTTGCGGTGGCCGTAGGCGTCGACCTCGTCGGCGAGCATCAGACGGTTGTCGGCATGGGGCAGGCACTCGCCGTTGATCCCGATCCCCGCCATCTGATTGTACCCGCGAAGAAGGGCCTGAAGCCGCTCGCCCCACATGCCGGCCCCACGCGCAAGGCCGGTGGCGAGGTTGACGGGCAGCACGCCGAGGCTCTGGATGAGATAGCCGCCCGCGCAGCCCGCATCGCCGGGCCGCATCATGTCCTCGCTGATCAGCGATGAAGGATAGCCGCGGTTCATCCGCATGTCGGCGTCGAACCGGCCCCAGATCTGTGTCGCGACGTGCGCCATGAAGTTGCGGCCGACCTGACCGCTTGAATTGGCGATGCCGAGATTGAGCAACAGCCGCGGTGTCTCGACCCCGCCGGCGCACAGGAAGACCGTCGAACAACGCTGGCGGTGCTCCTCGCCGTCCTGTCGATACACGACTGCGCTGATCCGTCCGCTGCCGTCGAACTCGAACGACACCACGCGCGCCCCGGCGCGGATCTCGGTCCCATGCGCGACGGCAAGCGGCAGGTAGGTCGTATCCATGCTGGTCTTCGCCGCGGTCCGACAGCCCTGGTGGCAGGTGCCGCAGTTGACGCAGGCTTGACGCTGCCCCCAGTGCGGCTGGTCCCGATCGCGTGAAACCAAGGCGGCAGGCGCATCGGTGGCGGTCATGCCGACCGCCGCACAGCCGCGGGCCATTGCGTCAGCCGCGGCGTTGCGCGCGACCGGCGGATAGGCATAGCGACGGGTTGCGTCCCATGGGTAGTCGTCCGGTCCGGATACGCCGGTACACTGCTCCACCTCCGCGATGTAGCGAATCAATTCGGCGTGATCGATGGGCCAGTCGGCACCCTCGCCGGTCATCGTCTTCAGTTGCAGGTCGCGCGGATCGGGGCGGGGGCAGAAAGCGCCCCAGTGTAGGGTCGACCCGCCGACGCCCATTCCCGAATTGTTTGAGCCGAACGCCGTCGGGGTCGCCCCGCCGCTCAGCCGCTCCTCCATCCAGTAGATGTCGGCGGCGACCTCATCGGCGACGTGGTCGTCGGGGCGGAACGGTCGGCCCGCCTCCAGCGCCACCACCGACAGGCCTGCCTGCGCAAGCCGGGAGATAAGCGGTGCGCCACCTGCGCCCGTGCCGATCACCACGGCATCGACGACCTCATGCGCGCCGTAATATTTCGACGTCACGAGGCGCGCTCCACCGTCAGTTGCCAGGCTTCCAAGTCGTCGGCGCCGGTGCGCGTGTATCCCTGCTTGCGGCGACCATCGCCACCGACCGCGAAGCCGTCATAGCCGATCGCTGCCATCGTCGCCGGCAGCGACATCCAGATGCGCACCGTTTCGGCGCGCACGTCCTCGAACCACAACGCCATCTGTTCGGGAGAGAGCTGTGCCTCATCCTCACGGTTGCCGACCTCGCCGGCGGCCACACGTTCGAGCAAGCGGGTCTGCGCGCCGAGGTCGAGGGAGGCGAAACCATAGGCCGCCATCGTCGCAAACCCGCGCTGCCATGCTTCACGGTCGGGCGGCAGTATCGCGAAGCGCCAGCCATCCCCGGTTCCGTCCGCGATGCCGCTCAGGATGCGATCCGCCAGAATGGCCGCGCCGTCAGCATCGGGTAGGATCTGCGCGACCAGAGCCGTTGCCGTGGTGCGGTTTTCCGCCGTCCAGATCGCAGCGGGGGCAGGAGGACGCAGGCGGTCCAGCAGGGCAGCGCGGGTCCTGCGGCTGACGCGATCGGAACCGAGCAGCGTCGCGAAATCGGCGGGCAATTCGGCTTGGGTGACGTTCGCGACATGGCCTTCGATCAATGCGGCGAGCGCCTGCGGCTGTTCGTAGGGGATAAGATGTGCCGCCCCCTGCACGACCTGAACATCGGCCGTCACGTAATGCGGCAGGTTAAGCCGACGCTGGGCATCCTCACCCAGATCGCCATCGTCCGCGCCGGCGAGGATCAGGGCAGGTATTGAGATAATACCCGCCTCGGCGCTCCAATCCTCCCGACTTCCGCGCTCCAGCCATCCGAGCCACGCCTCGCGGCTCGAACGCCGTACGTCGTCGATCGCCGCGTCGCGCAAGGGGGGCGGCAATCGTGCCGCGGTGTTGGCGTCGACGAACGTTGCGGCTTCGGCGTGTGACGCCTGCTCTTTGGCGAACCAGCCGATCATCTCGGCGCGACGATTCTCGTCCATAGGTTCGGGCGAGGGGGGCGATGCGGCAACCAGAACGACGCCGAGGATTGCGGACAATCCGATCTCCCCCCGCGCGGCTCGTGCAGCGACAAGCGTTGCGATCTTGCCTCCCATGCTATGGCCGACGAGCACGCACGAAGACAGGGCGCGAGACCGTATCTCGTCCGCTAGCCAATCCGCCACCGCAGCAACGTTCAGATAGCCGCATGGTGCGGCCGCCCCAAAGCCTGGCAGGTCGAGCGCGACGCAATCACGCCCTGGTAGATAGTGGAGAACAGGTTTCCACTCTTTCGCGCTTGCGCCAAGTGCGTGAAGAAACACCAACGTTGGTCCGGTCATCAGGCCTCGCAAAGTCAACTGCATGCCCGACGTTGCAAAGGAAGGTCAGTTCCGAAGGCATGCACCCTTTGCCGAAAGAACGGTGGAAACCGTTCCAATGCGCTCGCCGGCCCCGCCCTCCGGCGACCAGCCTTAAAGGATCACAGCTCCCCTCATCGGGACCCTTCGGGCCGGTCCCTTGTTGTGGGGACGCACGATCCTCATGCAATATCGGAGCTGAACCTCATGGCCAAAAAGCCGTCCAAAGCGAGTAACGCGTCCACGGACGAAGCGCAGCCGCGTTACGCCGTTGATTATCGTGAAATCCAGCCGTACGGTACGTTGAAAGACCTGCCGATCGCGCTTGAAGATAATGCGCGTGCCCAGAGCGTGGAGATCCTGAACCAGATTCTGGTCGATACGATCACCCTGCGCGACTTGTACAAGAAGCACCATTGGCAAATGTCCGGCGCGACCTTCTACCAACTGCATCTACTGCTTGATAAGCATTTCGAGGAGCAGTCCGATCTGGTCGACATGATTGCGGAGCGGATCATGGCGTTGGGCGGCATCAGCATCGCCATGGCGCCTGACGTGGCCGAGATGACCCGCATTCCTCGCCCTCCCAAGGGACGCGAAGATGTTCCGTCACAGCTCGCGCGTCTACTTGAAGCGCACGAAATCATCCTGCGTCAGGCACATGAAGGCGCGGAAGCCGCGGACGAGTCCGGCGACGACGGCACGAACGATCTGCTGGTCAGCAACATCATTCGCACCGGCGAGCCGCAAGTCTGGTTCTTGGCGGAACATCTTGCGGCAACCGAGCTGGTGCGTCCCAACGCATAAGCCTTAGCGGGTGGCGCACACGTAATCTCCGTGTGCGCCACGTCCCATACAAGGGAGATTAGAGACGAGCAGATATCCAGAGTGTGAGCAACGAGGAAGCGCAGGAATGGCCGAACGAGGGTCGCGGCAACCGTCCGAGTTCCTATTGACTCGCAGCTTAACCTAGTCGCTAATCACATCGGTCCCATTACTTGACGGTTACGCGCCATTTTCGGTCAATTGATCGAAAATAACGACGTCAGCGCATTTTTTGACTGGATAGCAAAGCAAAAGGTGCGACCAGTTTGCCAATTACGCGTTTAGCGATCAAGCAAGCTTCTAATTAAGAATGAGACAAACCTTATGAAGACGGTTGTGGTAACAGGCGCGAGCGCCGGCATCGGCCTCGCGACTGCAGATCGTTTCGCGCGTAGCGGATGGCAGGTGGCGATCATCGCAAGGGATCTGGCACGTCTCGGCGAAGCCAAGACGATGCTTGAGCAGCATGGCGGTAAAGTGCTGGCGATCTCAGTCGACGTTGCCGATGCGAAAGCCGTCGACGAGGCCGCCTATAAGGTGGTCGCCGAATTTGGCGCGATCGACGCATGGGTCAACAACGCCATGTCGACGGTGGTTGCTCGCGCGCACGACATAACGTCAGACGAATATGCCCGCGTCACCGGCACAACCTACCTGTCGCAGGTCTACGGAACGCTCGCCGCGCTGCGTCACATGCGTGCGCGGGATCAGGGTACGATCATCCAGGTGTCGTCCGGGCTTGCGATCCGGGCCGCCCCCTTGCAGGCCGCGTATTGTGGCGCGAAGGCTGCGGTGGGCGGCTTTACGGACTCGCTGCGCTCGGAGCTGATCTCGGACAAATCAAAGATTACGCTCAGCGTTGTGTATCTGCCCGGTGTTAATACGCCGCAGACGAGCTGGGCACGCACTCACACTGGCCGTGAGCAAATCATTCCCGATCCACTCTTCGACCCGCGCCTTTGCGCCGAAGCGATTTGGACCGCAGCGCACGATCCTCAACGTGAGTTCTGGGTTGGGCGTTCGACACTGATGATGGCGCTCGGGCAGTCGGTCGCACCAGGCTTCTCCGATCGTGAGGCAGCTGGAATGCTCGACAAGCAGCAGGGCGATCCGATGCCCGATCGCGCTGGCAATCTTGACGAGGCGGTTCTGGGACCGGCGCAGATCGACGGAAATAGTACCAACCGGGCGAAGGGCAGCCGCCGCGAGTTCTTTACGAGCCGTCAGCGCGATATGCTGAAGGTAGGCGTAGTGGGTGGTCTGCTGGGTGCGGGGGCTTTAATGGGCGTTGGTGCGTCACGCGCGCTGCCGCGTCTTCTTCGTTGACCGGGGTGCTAGCGCGGCTGCTGCCGCAGCATCATGAGCGTATCGAACTCGGCGTTCGCAAGGACGGCTATCTGCCGCTTGAGCAATATGGCGCGCTTGGGGATGGCCGATCCGTCGCACTTTCCGGTGCCGATGGATCGATCGACTGGTGGTGCGTGCCGAACATGGACTCGCCTCCATTGTTCGACCGATTACTCGATGGCGAGAATGGTGGGTGCTTTACGCTACAGCCCGATCGCCCCTTCACCGTCGAGCGCCAGTATCGCCCAGGTAGTAACGTACTTGAGACGATCTTTACGACGCCGAGTGGGCGAGCCAAACTGACGGAGTCTCTCAACAGTGGCACGGCGGGGCGTCTGCCATGGGCCGAGCTGGCGCGGCGGGTCGATGGGCTGGACGGAACCGTCCGCTTTAACCTGACTATGAAGCCCGGTCGGCGAGGCGATATGGTCAGTCCGTACCACTCGAAGATCGGTGGCCATACGGTTTTCCATGTCGAGCGCGTCCTTGGTCTCTTCGTTCACAGCGACACGGTACATTGTGACTGGGCCGACGAAGGCATCACGGGCGAAGTAACGGTGGCTGCTGGCGAACGTCAGACCGTCGCGGTCGTGGCTGGACGTGACGAGCCGCTGGTGGCCCCAACGATTGAGCAGATCGATGCACGCATCGACATATCGGACCAAGAATGGCGAGACTGGAGCGAGCATGTCTCCTACTCCGGTGAAGACCGCGAGGCATTTCTACGCAGTGCACTGGCGCTGAAGCTGCTACTCTACTCGCCGTCTGGCGCCATCGCGGCCGCAGCCACAACGTCGATTCCGGAAGGTATCGGCGGTGCCAAGAATTATGACTATCGCTACGCCTGGATCAGGGATGCCGGCTACACGATCAAGGCGTTCCTGACGGCAGGCCTTGAAGCCGAGGCGAAGGCTGCGTTCAGCTGGCTGCTTGATCAGCTTCGCAGCGTCGGCACACGCGTGGTTTATACGCTTGATGGCAAGGTCGTGCCCGGCGTGTCCGAATGGGCCATGCCAGGGTATCGCGGATCAACCCCAGTCCGTACCGGCAATCAGGCTACCGACCAAAGTCAGCACGGCGTCTACGGCGACATCTTCGAAACGGCCGCCTGCTTCGTTGGCTGCGGCAACATACTCGACCCCGCGAGTGCGGAACTGCTTTCGCACCTTGCCGACGAATGTGCTGATCGTTGGCGTCTGCCCGATGCAGGCATGTGGGAACTGGAGGAGGCGCAGCATTACACGATGTCCAAAGTCAGCTGCTGGCAGGCTCTGGCCCGCGCCGTGGAATTGGCGGACCAAGGTCAGCTGCCGACCACGTGCCGGGAACGCTGGTCGCGCGAACGCGACCGCATTAAGGACTGGATCGAAGGCGAATGCTGGTCGGAGAAGAAGCAGGCCTTCGTCATGTACCCGGGTACCGACAAGCTCGATGCCTCGCTGGCGCTTGCTGTCCGCTTCGGCTTTGATGGTCATGATCGCCTGCTGGCGACGTTGGATGCGATCGATCTTGAGCTCGGTAGCGGTGCTTTTCACTACCGCTATACCGGCATGGAAAAGGAAGAAGGGTGCTTCCTCGCCTGTTCCTTCTGGATGGTAGAGGCCCGGGCGGAACTTGGTCAACGGCCTGAAGCGCGCCAGCGGTTCGATAGGTTGAACAAAGCATTGTCTCACGGACACGGCATCCTTGCCGAGATGATCGATCCGGCGAGTGGCGCGTTCCTCGGCAACCTTCCTCAGGGTCTCAGCCACCTAGCGCACATCATGGCGCTGTCCGTCCTGGACGAGGCAGCGGCCTGCAACTGACTCTGATTCTATCGCAATGGAGATAAGCATGACCGACCGTCTGACTATGCAGGATCCTCGCTCGCAGTACCCGCAGCCGCCTTTCCCGCGACAGCCGCAGCCCGTCCCCGGCGAAGCGTCGAAGATGGATCCCGTGCCCGACCATGGCGAAACGAGCTATAAGGGTTCAGGCAAGCTTGCCGGGCGCAGGGCGCTCATCACAGGCGCGGACAGCGGCATCGGTCGTGCGGCTGCTATCGCGTTCGCACGTGAGGGCGCCGACGTTGCCCTGTCGTATCTCGAGTCCGAGAAGAACGACGCGGACGAGGTCATCCAGCTGATCGAGGCAGAGGGGCGCACCGCCGTCGACCTGCCCGGTGACATCACCGACGAGGAGTGGTGCAAGACACTCGTAGCGCAGGCTGTCGAAAAGCTTGGCGGGCTCGACATCCTCGTCATCAACGCCGGACGGCAGCAGAACCGTGAGGACATCTCGAAGGTCACGTCGGAGGATTTCGACAAGACCATGAAGACAAACCTCTACGCGATGCACTGGATCGCACAGGCGGCCGTGCCGCACCTGCCGGCAGGCGGCTCGGTCATCACCACCGCCTCGGTGCAGGCCTATGAGCCGTCAACGATCCTGCTCGACTACGCCACGACCAAGGCTGGGATCGTCGCCTACACCAAGGCGCTCGCCAAGCAGCTCCTGGAGAAGGGCATCCGCGCCAATGTCGTGGCTCCTGGCCCGTTCTGGACGCCGCTCCAGGCATCTGGTGGTCAGCCGCCTGAAGCGGTGATGAAGTTCGGTTCGGAAAGCCAGTATGGCCGCCCGGGTCAGCCTGTCGAGATCGCGCCTGTCTATGTGCTGCTGGCGAGCCAGGAAGGCAGCTACATTAGTGGCGAGGTGTATGGCGTCACTGGTGGTGCTGGCGTCGCCTGACAATGAAAAGCCCCGGTCTGTCCATACTGATCGGGGCCTTCAATATTATATGGCACCCTTTGTCCCAAAAGAGGAGAACTCGCTTCAAATCATCTGCAGCATCCCGATCCTCAAGCCAACTCATGCCGCCCCGAGGACGTCATGAACGCATGTCTGAAGTGGGGAAGCGGGCAGGGGGGCTGGAATAACCGCATCTAGGTCAACTCATCTTTTTGACCGAAGCATGTCCCGTGCGGCAGTTTGCAGGAGTTCCTCCAAGGTGGGATGATACCAAGCCTGATCTTCGAACGCTGTCACATCCATCCCCTGTTCGATCGCCAAGGCGACCAGATGGCCAAGGTGTTCGCCGTCGGGCGAGACGATCGATGCGCCGAGCAGCATGCCGTCGACATCGGCATAAAGGCGAACGATTCCGAAGTGGTCGCCATCGGCTGCGGCCCTGCCGTTGTCGGCAACTGCGGCTTCGCCAAGCTGTGCGTCCTCCGGGAGTGCGTCGAAAGGCGCGCCAACCTCCACCAGATTTGGCTCGGTAAAGGCGACGGCGAAGGCGGGAAGCGGCTTGGCCGCCCCGCCGCCCATGGCCACCTCGCCCGCGACGCGTCCGCCTCGTGCCGCTTCGTGCAGGACCGGGCGCCAAGCGGTGGCATCTCCTGCAAGGAAGATATTGCTGTCGCCGCATCGTCTGGTGGCTTGGTCGAACAGCGGCGTGCCATGATCGTCGAGCGTCAGGCCGGTGCTTTCGAGATCCAGGCCTTCCAGCGCGGGCGGGCGGCCGGTTGCGGCAAGGATGCAATCTACGGTCACCGAGCCCCCCGGCCAGCCGAGATGAGCCCTGCCATCCTCATCGAGCGTCGCCGAAGCTTCGACGCCAAGCACAAGCGTCATGTCCTTCGACAGGGCCTCGATCGCCGCTTTGTTCGTCGTGGGATCGTGCAGTCCGCCGATCAAGTCGCTGTCATCGATGACGGTCATGTCGACGCCAAGGCGGGCGAAGGCCTGCGCGAGTTCCAGCCCAAGCGGGCCAGCTCCTAGGACCGCCATCGCCTTTGGCAAGCCGTCCAGCTCGAAGATGGTCTCGTGCGTGTGGACGAGGTGGCCCACGGGGCCGAGCGGCTCGGGTATGATCGGATGTCCGCCGGTAGCGACGATGATGCCCTTGGCAGCGGTGATGCGTATCTCGCCCGCGACGATCGCTTCGGGGCCGTCGAACCGCGCGCTGCCGTGAACCACGCAGTCTGCGGGGATGGCGTGATATTCCTCCAGCACGGAGGCGACGAACCGATCGCGCTGGCGGCGGACGCGTTCCCATAGCTTTCCGGCGTCCACGACGACGGGGCCGGTGATGATGCCGAATTCGGCAGCATTCCGGGCCTGATGCGCGACCCGGCCCGCCGCGAGCAGCAACTTGGACGGCATGCAGCCGACCCGGGTACAGGTCGAGCCGCCGGCGCCACGCTCCACGATCACCACATCACCGCCACGTGCGACTGCGGCCTTATAGGCTTTCAGTCCGGCAGTGCCCGCCCCGATGATCGCCACATCGCAATTGCGCTCGTTCAATATCGTTCTCCGAGGAAAGTGGGCAGGACTGGCATGAGGCCTTGCGGATGCGGCGGTCGTCCGGCGGACGAAGGGACGCTTGCGTGCGCCATCCCTGGCAGGCCGCGGCTTCGATGGATCAACGGTAGGTCAGCCGGCTCGCACGGACCATCTCTCCGATCCATCCGGTCAGCAGCGTGGAATAGACCCGCTGATGCTGGACATCGCGCATGGCGTGCGTCGCGCCCTGTATGATCCGATGGCTGAGCGAGTTCGCCTGCCGAAACGCCGCCTGCATCGACAGCAGCGCCTCACGCGGGATTTGTTCGTCCCTTTCCGACTCCACGATGAGCACGTCACCGCGGAACTCGGCGCAGGCGGTCAGCGCGCGGTCACCGCCCGCGCCATGCGGCTGCTGCCGATACGTCCGGACGATCTGCTTATCGAGCTTTGCCTTCGGCGTGTCCCAATGTTCGTCGGGATACAGCGCGGGAACGCGCATCGCGAGCCACCGCACGGGACGCAGTGCCGTTAAGAGCATCGCCAGATAACCGCCGTAGCTGGTGCCGACGACGCCGATCGAAGCACCATCGATCAGCGGTTGGGCGGCCAGATAGTCGTAGGCGGCGAGCACGTCGTCGAGGCTGTCCTGCCGCGTGATCCGCTCCTTGTCTGCGCCGCTTTCGGCATGACCGCGCAGGTCGAAGGTGAAGCAAATGCATCCGAGCCGCGCCAGTTCTTCGGCATGGCCCAGGTCTTCTGCCTGATCGCCACCCCAGCCGTGGATGAACAGGAAACCCGGTACCGGAGCCTCCGGGCTCAGCAGCGTTCCCGCGACCGTTTGACCGCCGACCTGCAACGATACCTTGCCTTCATCTATCTTGGCCGGATCGCTCACGCCAGCCTCACCGCATATTTGGTCATCGGGCCGACGGCGGGGTCGTCGCCCTGATAATATAGGATCGCACCCACCGGTGGAGTGACGAGGTCATAGACCTCGACGGTCGAGCATCGAACCGACGTCGTATCGGGTTCGTCCCGCAGTGCCTCGAACGCCGCGATCTCCGCACCGCTCGCGCCGCCGACGCGCCAGGATTGTTCCAGGACCCCGATACGGCGTAGTCCTGCGTGATCGGTGCCCTCGATGACGTCGTAATTGCGCCGCGTCAGTCGGATGTCAGGATAAGCGAGGTGCGCGGAACGATCGAACGTGGCGGCGCATTCGATCGCGCGGACAACCGAGGCGGGCAGGTCAAGCGCGGCAAGCGCGTCGAAGCTGCCGCGGACTGCGCACAGGTCGGAGCCGCCATAGACCTCGCGACCCTGATGATCGACGGTGAGGGTCTGGCTGCCCCAATAACTGATGCTGTCCTCGCCCAGCTGCACCAATCCGACGCTGTAGGTGATCACATCGGTCAAATTGGCTTCCAGGACGATTCCGCACTGCGCCAATGCCGCGGCATCTTCCTGCATCAGCATTTCATCGAGCGACGTTACGTCATTCACGACCGTCTGGCCGAGGCCCGCCTTGCCGCAGACGTCCTTCAGCCTGACGGGGCCGTCGGCGAGAAGCAGGCGGCCGGCCCGTGCGGCGTCACGGAAGCTGAACGCGGTGAAACCGGTCAGCGCGGCGTCGCCCATCATGTCGGCCATGACGCTCGACCAGGCGGCGGGGCGATCCGCCTCGTCGTCGACCAGTGGATGCGTGATCGCCTTGGTGCCGATGAACATGGCTGGGACGACGCCACCCAATATCTCGACACCCTCTGTGGTGTAGCGGCTCTGCGACTGGTCGAGCGTGTCGCCCGGCACAAGCAGCACCCCATATGCCGATGCGTCGCCCTCGCTGGCGGGAAGATGGTCCGTGTCGAGATAGGCGGCGATCCGTTCGAGCAGCCGATCGCGCGATGACCGATCATGCTCGTGACCCCAGGGGCGGCCAGGATCGACGAGCGCGGCGACTCCGCCATATCGCGGCAGCACATGGCCCAAGGCGGCGGGCGAACACGATGGTTCAGCGACGACGGAGATCGTGTCGAGCATACCGGCAAGCCTTATCTTGGGTTATACCGGATGAACGTCCATTCAGGCGGCTTGTTCATGGTCCGCGATTACAACCGCTTAATATTTATGATCGATCTGCATTGCTGTGATTGCGCGCCGGTTGGCCGGAACAAAGAAGCGTCGGGCGTCGACCTTGTCGCGCGTCGATCTTCACGATCTGCACGCGTCTTTCCGCCCGTATCCCGCGTTGGGCTGGCGTAGCGGAGAGATCGATGGCGAGCGAAGAGGACGAGGCATGGATGCGCAAGGCGATCGCAGTCGCGCGGTCGAAGGGGTCGGATCCTTCTACTTCTCCGCTCGGGTGCGTGATCGTACTCGATGGCAAGGTGGTAGCGGCCGAACGGAATCAGACGCACGAACTGCCTGATGCGACCGCGCATGCTGAAATGATGGCGATCCGGCGGGCCTGCGAAGGGATCGGCCAACTCGAGCTTCGCGGCGCCACGCTCTACTCGACGTTGCAGCCATGCGGCATGTGCACGATGGCATCGATCTGGTCCAAGGTCGGCCGGGTGGTTTACGGCGCTGGCCGCGGCGACGTGCATCCGATGTACTTCGAGGCGAAGCACGTCGACACAGTGTCGTTCATCGCCGACGCCTATCGCGACGACATCGTGATCGAGGGCGGTTGCCTGGCCGAGGAATGCGCCACGCTCTACTATGGCCCCGATGCGGACCTTCCTCTTGAGGAGCAGGCAAACCTGTGACTGACCAACGCCGTGTCGACATCAATACCGCCAGTGCCGACGAGCTGAACGCCGTGCCCGCTCTCAAGGGTCATGGGTTCGAGATCGTGCGCTATCGGGAAGAGCGCGGCGGGTTCAGCGATCTACGACAGCTTGCGGAAGTGCCTGGGATGACGAGCATGACCGAGGCACTCGATGATGCGGTAACCGTCGGTAGCGGGTGAAGCTCAATGTGGTGCGAGGCGACGGAACGTGTCCTTCAGGATACGTTCGTTGATCGGCTTCTCCAGGATCACCATCGGCGCGGGGCAAGGGTGACACGCTGCCGGCGTTCCCGTCACGAAGATGACCGGTGTCACGCCATGTTCGGCGATGATCATGCGCACGGCGTCCGGGCCGGTGCCGGCGGTCAGAATGACGTCTGACATGATGAAGGCGGGGGGACGCAAACGTGCCTTGGCGATCGCCTCATTCTGCGAACCCGCTTGCGCGAAAGACGTCGCGCCCGCCGTTCCGATCAACTGGATGATGTGGTCGGCGATGAGGAAATCGTCCTCGATGACGAGCACATGGCACATGATGGTGATCCCGGATAATTTACTATTCAACCAGTGGGATCAACCGATGTGTCCGTTGGCTACCATTATTCTGCGCAAGCGGGGATAGATTAAATCGGAGCTTCAATTTCAAAGCGTACCCCTTCCGACAGATATCTAATCTCAGCTTTGCCCTTCACATGCCGTGAAAGCACCCGTTCGATCATCCGCGTACCGAATCCTACTCGGGTAGGTTGTATGACCGGCGGACCGTCCACCTCAACCCAAGTGAAGCCGAACCGACGTTCCGCCGCGCTACCATTGATTGCCCAACGTATCTCGACGTGGCCATCGGGCACCGACAAGGCGCCATATTTGATCGCATTGGTCGCCAGTTCATGCAGTGCCATGGAAAGCGCCAGTGTCACCTCGGGCGTCAGCCGGATCGTAGGACCGTCAGCCGAAAAGCGTTTGCCACCGCGATCCATGAACGGGCTCAACACGCGACCCACGATATCACCGATCACGGCCCCTTCGATCTCGTCCTTTAGCAGCAACTCGTGGGCTGACGCCAAACTCGCTATTCTGCCAGACACTGCATCGCGTGCCCCTTCGAGAGACTCAGCATCGCGAAGTGTTTGACCGACCACCGCGCTAACCGTCGCCAGCGTGTTCTTCACCCGGTGGGTCAACTCCTGTGCCAGGACGCTGCGCTGTTCCTCCGCGAACTTGCGTGCCGAGATATTGCTGGAGAAGCCCGATATCGCCAGCGGCGATCCATCGGCCCGCCGCTGCAGTGATCCTTGCGAATGGATCCAGCGCTGCTCGCCCTCGGGCGTCAGAATGCGGTATTCAATATCGTATCGAATGTCTTGTTCAATTGCGGCGTTCAGCGATGACTTCATCAGGTCGCGGTCGTCCGGGTGCACACAGGCCAGCACGTCGTTGATCGACAGGACGTCGCTGGCGGGCCGCCCGAAGTTAGCAAGGCAACTTGTCGAATAGCTGAGCCGCCACTCCGGTAAGTCGATCGTCCAGGTGCCGAGACCGCCGGCGTCCAAGGCGAGTGCTAGCCGCGCTTCTCGTTCCGCAAGCGCCACTTCACGTCGGACGACTTCGGCACTCAGGTTATCGCGGTCGCGTTCCAGTTGCTGCAACTGGTGTCTTTCCAGCGTGACGTCGAGCTGCGACGCAACGAAATAGCGCAGGATGCCGCCGGTATCGAATACCGGGGCGACCATCAGCCGGTTCCAGAATGGCGTACCGTCACGACGGTGATTGAGCAAATCGATGTCGATGCGTTCGCGGCGGGCAATCGCAAGACGCAAGCTATCCACGTCGGTTAGGTCAGTCAGCGGGCCCTGCATGAAACGGCAGTTCCGGCCCACCACCTCTGCCGCCGAAAAGCCGGTCAGCTGCTCGAACGCCTGGTTGACGTAGACCAGCGGGTTGTCAGGTAAGGTGGGGTCACTGACGACCATTGGTGTAATGCAATGATCGAACGCCGCAACGAACGGATCACTGCCATCTACCCGGCGCGCGAACGCTTTCAATGCCCGGCGCACCGCAAGTGGGGCATCGAACGGTTTGCTTGGCGCGAAAGGAAGCGGCTTGCGATCCAAAATAGGAACGGACTAGCGGTAAGGCGCTGATCGAGGAATCTTGCATAGCATATGCCATGGCTGCGCGCGCGTCGCCCGTGGGGATGGCAGACGCTCTTCTATGCCATGCGTCTTCGTCACGACCATAGCGCAGCGAAGGCCGGCGCGGCGATAAAGCTGGCGGGCTGTGGCGACAGGGGCGGGGGATCGCATACCCCTTCCTCGATGTATCGCATTGCGGAGATAAGCCCGGTGCGGGAAAACGGCTTCGGGATCACGCCATGTCCTCCGGCGAAGTCCGCAGGAATCTTGAGCGGGTTCGCCGTGACGAACACGACGATTGCGTCCACCCAGCGTTTCCGAATGATCGCGCAAACGTCCAATCCGCTGGAGCCTTTGGCAAGCTGAATATCGACGAAGGCCAGATCGGGGCGCAGTGATCCAGGCAAGTCCTGCACCTCACCAAGCGACGCCACCTCGCCGATCACCTGATGCCCGGCATCTTCCACCATCGCCTCGATATCCATGGCAAGCAATGCCTCGTCCTCGACAATCAGAACGCTGAGCGGGGCATGGGGACGGTTCGTCATTGTTCGTTTACCGGAAAGGATACGGTCACGCGCGCGCCAGGTGCGGTATCCGACCAGCGGACATCCGCATTCACCTGTCGAGCCAGGCGGGTGATCAGCGTCTTGCCCATCCCGTCTGGCTTTGCTTGTTGCATTGGCAAACCATGGCCGTCGTCGCTGATTTCAATGACCGCATCACTCTTGTCTATACCGGCGCGGATAGTGATCATGCCCGCTCTGCCATCGGTGAAGGCATGTTTAATCGCATTGGTCGTTATTTCATTGAGGATCAGGCCCAGTGCCGCGGCCTTGCTCGACGGAACTTCAATCGGCGTGATGTCAGTTTTGATGAGAATGTCCGTGCGGCCACTTGCGCCGACGACGTCGGCGACAAGGTTCTCAGCGAAAGCGCCGACGTCGAACCTGGTAATATCATCGGATTGGTATAGGCGACGATGAACCGTCGCCAAGGCATCCACGCGTTCGAGCATGGTCTCGAGCTTCGCGGTGATCACGGGATCGGCAATGCCGCGCGCTTGGAGGCGGAGTAACGAACCAATCATCGTGAGGTTATTTTTGACCCGATGGTCCACCTCGTGAAGCAGCAATGTCTTGGCTTCCAGCGCCGCCTTCAGGTCAGCCGTTCGCGCTTCGACCTCGCGCTCCATGGCTAATTTCTGCTCGGCAATCATGGATTGCGCCTGCACCCGTTCGGTAACGTCGAGCTGTGACGCAAAGAAGAACACCACATCCCCCGCATCGTTGCGCACAGGACTGAGGTAGAGGGCGTTCCAGAAGGTCGAGCCATCCTTGCGATAGTTCAGCAGGTCAACGGCGATATCGGTATGGGCCTCAATCGCGGTTCGAACCTTGGCGACCTCGGCACAGTTCGTCTCCGGTCCCTGCAGAAAGCGGCAGTTGCGACCTATAATTTCATTGCGTTTGTAGCCCGTAAGCTTTTGAAAGGCTTCGTTGCAGAACACGATGGGATTGTCGGGCTCCGAAGGGTCGGTGATGACCATCGGCATACGCGTTGCCCGCACCGCAGCGGCGAACGGGTCTGCTCGCCCATGCTCGTAGTCGATCGCCTCCGTCAGATGCCAATCGTCCCGCTGGTTCATCACGCCTCCATGGAGACGCGCTGACAGCCGAACTCCCTTGCGTGAACTAAACCATTATAAGGCTTTTCATGTTCCGCTCCGCACGCGCGTGCGCGATCGCCGCAATCTGAGAGGTGGCTTCCTGCTGTCGAGCAAGCTTTTTGCGCTTAGTTCAGGTGTGTGGATGAACGGACGAAGCTGGGCGCCAGGAGGGGCCGATTAGATGTCTGCTTTTTGGTCGTTGAAGCAATAGGGCAGGGCGGCACCTTTGACCAAGCCCAGTCATTCCTGGAGCAGGATCCCTTTTGAGGAGGAGGATTGTTCCGTTTACCGCCGCCAATCGGAAGATCAGAATTCAGGGCTTAGCATCCGTATCTCTCGCGAACGGCCAGTCGAAAGATCCCATGACGAGCCGCCCAGTGACCTCAGGCTCGCGGCCCATACGCAGCACCAAGTCGGTTGAAAGGATGAAATAACTGTCCGGCGCCGACGCATAGAGCGGTTCGCTGACACCCTCCTTAAGCGCGATAGCCAAGCCCGATCCGTTCGCGGTGATCCAGAAGGAGCCGAGATCGGAGACGGCGTAGGTTCCGATCAGGCGAGCGCGGGTGTCGGCCGGGATCGGTACGCTCGCGCGCTCGATGCTGTGGTAGCTAGGCCAGCCATAGGCGGCGGCCACGCTGCGGGTAATTTCCGATCCCAGTTCGGCACCCTGGGCACCGTTCGTCATGACCGCCACCCCATCGCCCGACCCGGTATAGGCGACCAGGAAATTCTCGTATCCCTCGTTGCTGCCGCCATGCGCGAACGCGCGATCGGCAGGTGTCGGATGCACTTCAAGACCGAGGCCCCATTCCCCCTTGCCGGGTGTCAGCATTGCGGTTGCCAGCGATTGATCGAGAATGCTTCCTTTCTTGCCACGCGCACTGTCGCGCACGGCGATCGCGTAGCGCAGCAGATCGCTTGGCGTGCTCCACAGACCAGCGGCAGGCAGCTCTGGATAGGTGTGAGGTCCGCCGGGCACGGGCTTGCCCGACCCGTCATGTGGCCAGGCGGCGGTCGCCAGCGAAGCGGCGTCGAGCGGCTGGGCGAAACTGCTGCGCGCCATGCCGGCGGGTCGAAGCACTTGGTCGTGGAGAACCGCTGCGAATGGCTTACCCGTCACATCGCCAATCAGTTTCTGAATGACCGTAAAGCCACCACCGGAATAGCGCCACGTCGTCCCGGGCTTCGTATCCACGACAACCGGTTTGGTGTTTGCGGGGGCATGGCCGGCAAGCACGTCGTCGACGCTCGGCACCGCAACCCCAGCAGCGTAGCCGGGGAAGCCATGCACCGCGGTTCCCACCGTATGCGACAGTAATTCGCGTAAGCTGACCTGTTCACCGGGTGGCGTCGGCAGCTGCCATCCCCTGAGTTGCGCGTTGACATCGCCGTCCAGCGTCAAGCGGTGCTGCTGGACGAGGCGCAACGCAGCCAGCGCCGTGACCGGCTTGCTGATCGAGCCAGCCTGGAACAGCGTAGATGGCGTTACGGCTGGGCCACCTGCTCAAGTGATCCCGTACCCCTTGGACCATTCAATGGCGCCGCCATGCAAGACTGCCACGCTGACCCCAGGCACATTCAGCCGTCGCATCTCCGTTTCGATCGTGCGATGCGGTGCTGGTGCACCTGCCAGCACAACGGCCGACGTCAGCCCCTGCTCGACCACAGCGATCTTAGATGGCGTGGAAGCAGCCTGTTGGGCTGTTGCGGGGATGGGCAGCAGGGCCATCATGTACGCTACTCGAACTGATTTGCTCATAGCCTACCAACCAGTGTATTACCTTACCAATGCACCGGGTGGTGTCGAGTAGCAAGCGGCCTGTGCGTTTTGGTGTCCTTCGGCAGCAAGTGTTCAGAGACCTGCAAGATTATGTTGAAGAGGACGGTTCGAGATAGGCCCTAAGTGGCACAACTATCCGGTTGTAGCACCCCCGGCTGACCCACGCAGCTTCGCGGATCGAAAGTTGTTGAATGCTTTCTTCATCGTCTGCCGAAAAGGTAATCCATCAAAAGCCCAACGGCCGGGATTAAGGCTCAGCAGCCGAAGGCGGTCGGTATGGACGAGTGACCGCTTTGGAGAAGCGGGTTGGATCGTCTGAATGGCCGGCTCTGGGTCTACACGGCCGCCCAGCGGTCGATTAACCGCAGCGCGGCAATGCGGAAAATGATCAGTCGTAATCCCGATACTTGTAGTTAGGTCTGCCACCGTCGGTATCTGAGTCATCTCCGGTATGACCGTGCTTTGGTTTCCACAGCTTGGTCGCCGCCGTTCCTCACGTCGATAATTCGTCGCGCGGCCGGGCCAAACAGGGAAGCACTCGGTCATCATCTCGAAGTCGACGGCGGTAGACACCATATCGGCTGGTGACCACGAGGGTTTCGACATGATCACCTACCGCAAGACCGAGGACGCGATTGCCGCGCTCACGCCGGAGCAGTTCCGCGTGACGCAGAAGAATGGGACCGAGCGTCCCGGCACCGGTCCGCTGCTGCGAAACAAGGACGCCGGCATCTATGTGGACGTGGTGTCCGGCGAGCCGCTGTTCGCCAGCACCGATAAGTACGAGTCCGGCTGCGGCTGGCCGAGCTTCACCAGGCCGATCGAGCCAGCGAACGTGAAGGCGACGCGCGACTGGTCGATGCTGATCCCTCGCACCGAGGTGCGATCCGCACACGGTGACAGCCATCTCGGCCACGTGTTCAAGGACGGACCGCGCGATCGCGGGGGTCTGCGCTACTGCATCAACTCGGCGTCGCTTCGCTTCGTCGCCCGTGCGGACATGGCCGATCAGGGGTATGGCGCCTATCTTCATCAGATCGAGGAGGTCGCCGTTCCAGCCCGCACAGAGCGGGCCGTCCTCGCCGGCGGCTGCTTCTGGGGAATGCAGGACCTGATCCGCAAGCTGCCGGGCGTCGTCTCCACGCGCGTCGGCTATTCGGGCGGGACCAACGCGAATGCCACCTATCGTAACCACGGCACCCATGCGGAAACGATCGAGATCGTGGTCGATCCAGCGCGCACCGATTTCCGTACGCTGCTCGAGTTCTTCTTCCAGATCCATGATCCGACTACGCGGGACCGGCAGGGCAACGACCGCGGCAAGAGCTACCGATCGGCGATCTTCTACACCGACGAGGCGCAAAAGGCCGTCGCAGAGGACACGATCGCCGACGTCGAGGCGTCGGGCCTGTGGCCCGGCAGGGTCGTCACCGAACTTTCCCCAGCCGGCGACTTCTGGGAGGCGGAACCGGAGCATCAGGACTATCTCGAGCGCAAGCCGAACGGGTACACCTGCCACTTCGTGCGGCCCAATTGGAGACTGCCGCATCGTGTGAAGTCAGCTTGATGGTGGAGGACTATGCGCATGGCCGGCGGGACGGCTTGCGGCTCGCGCTCGCGGTCCTGGCGGCGGAAGAGGCAAAGTGGGCGGCGCTGCTCGGCGAGAGCCCGTCGTGGCGAACCAACGCGACCCGCGAGGTGCGGCACAAGACGCTGCAGGTCGCGCAGACGCGGGTGCGGACCGTCCTTAATCGGTATACGCCGAAGGATGACGGGCCCGCGATGTCGGACGAACTCGCGAAGGCGCTCTACCAGATCGCCCTGTGACGCTTCGCGCGTCCGACTAGGCCCGACCGATGACGGCGATCAACGGGTCGCCCGCCCTGCCGTCCGCCAGCATCTCGACCGTGATTCTCCCGAAGCCCGCCCGCTCCAGATAGAGCTGGACCAAGGCGGCATGTCCCGTGGTGTCGAGCGAGCGCCAGATTGCGACCGCCTTGGTCGGGAAGCAGCGATTTGAAAAGCTGACGACGAACGGAGCGTCGGCCGTCAGCGCGCGGCGCACCTCGGAGAATACGCTCACAGGCTGCTGGAGATACTGCACTCCGACGCAGCACAGCGCCGCATCGAACAACTTGTTCGCCAGCGGCAATGCGGCATCGCGGTTCAGGTCCTGCACGAACCAATGGTCGAGCCGCGCATTGGCGGCGAGCTCCTCGGCGTTCATCCCTTGGCCCACGACTTCGGCATACACGCGGTCGGACGGCAGATGGCTGATCCAGCTCGACATCAGGTCCAGCACGCGAGCGCGTTGCGGGATCACGTCACCATATCGCGCGGTCAGCGCGGCGACCGCGACCTCATCGATGTGCGTTACGAGCCGCGGCGGCGCGTAGAAGGCGAGATCGTCGTCTGCGTCCTGCTTGGCAAAGGCGCCAGCCGGCAGCTCGGGGAGCGGGTCTATGTTCATGCGCCACCCCTAATGCTCGACGATCCCGTGCCGGACGGAAGCAGTGCCTCCAGCGTCGTCGGGCGAAAGCGCCGCGCGTCTACGCCAACGTCGAACTGGCGCGGCATCGGCTTGAGCTTGCCATGGCTGTGACCATGCAGATTGATCGAGCGCCGGTGCTGGCCGTTCCAGCTCCTGAACGGATAGTGGCAGAGCACTAGCAGGGTCCCGTCGACCGTCAGCTCGGCATAATCTCGAACGCTCGACCAGCCCGCCGCTTCCCCCGTCGCAGGCTCGTCGTTGTTGCCGCGCACCAAGTGCTTGGTGCCGTTCAGCCTCGTGAGCAGGCTCGCCACGTCGGACGATCGGCGCGCGACGTCGCCGAGGTGCCAGACCTCGTCGGTTGGCGCCACCGCCTCGTTCCAACCGGCAACGAGCATCTCGTCCATTTCGGCGACGCTCGCGAAGGGACGACGCTGGATGTTGATCGTGCGGTGGTCGCCGAAGTGCGTGTCTGCGGTGAAGAACAGCGTCATCGCGGCCCGTCACAGCATCTCGAGCGGACCGCGACCGCGCGGGCGCGGGAACGCGGCGTCAAGCGCCGCGAGATCGGCGTCGGACAGGATCAGGTCGGCGGCGGCGCGATTATCGCGGACGTGCGCCTCAGTGCCGGCCTTCGGGATCGCGATCGTGCCATCGCGCCGCAGGGTCCAGGCGAGCGCCACCTGCGCCGGCGTGGCGCCGATCGTCTCCGCGACACGGGCGAGCGCGGGGTAGGCGATCAGCCGGCCCTGCTCGACCGGGCTATAGGCCATCACGGGCATGGCATGATCCGCCAGCCATGGCAGCAGGTCGTGCTCCGGTCCGCGGCGGGTGAGGTTGTAGAGGATCTGGTCGGTGACGCAGCCATCACCGCCGGCGCCGACAAGTTCAGCCATGTCGGCCGTGTCCAGGTTGCTCACGCCCCAATGGCGGATCTTGCCCGCCGACCTCAGCGCCTCCATCGCCTCGACCGTCTCGGCGAGCGGGACTGATCCGCGCCAGTGGAGTAGATAGAGGTCGAGCCGGTCGGTCCTGAGCCGCCTCAGGCTCGCCTCGCAAGCCTCTGCCAGCCGCCTACGCGACGCGTTCTGCGGATAGGCCTTGCTGACGAGGAACACCTCGTTGCGCACATCACTCAGTGCGTCGCCGATGAGTCTCTCCGCCGCCCCGTCGCCATACATCTCTGCGGTGTCGATGAGCGTCATGCCGAGCTCCATACCAAGACGAAGGGCCGCGATTTCGTCGGCGCGTTGGTCGGGGCGCTCACCCATCATCCACGTGCCCTGACCCATGGCCGGCACGCTTTCCCCATCCTTCAGCGTGACTGTCTTCATCGGATCTCCATGGCCGCGACGGCAATTACCGGCACAACGTCGGAGCGGGCGTTTCGGCGCGAAGGCGAACATAGCTCCTATCAGTACCGCCAGCGACGCTTGCGCCGTCAGTCGCGGGGCCAGCATCGTCGCGGGCATGCGGGAACACAGCGAGCCGCAAGGAATCGAATTGGCCCAAATCACCTGAATGAAAGGCTGCTTTCAGGAGGCCATTCAACGCCGCTGAATGTCGACTATTGGGTCGGCGCGGACGTCGACTGATCCGGTAATCAGAGGATCCGCCTACCGCTATGGCGAAGCCGTGCGATACCCCCAAAATGGGCAATTACCGTTCGGTACTCTTGATGTCTGTAATTTCGTTGTTTGAAAGACCCGCGCCTTCCTCGTGCAGGAAGTGCAAGAATTCGCCAACTTCTTTCGGTCCAAACGTTAGGGCAAGGCCATCCATACGAATGGATATGGCTTTTTGTCTATCTGCGGACAGACCGGCGATAATTTCAACGCAGTCTTCCAGCGTTCCTTGTCCGAGCGCGTCTGCGGTCACGTCACCAGACGCATCGACCGAATAAATCGTCGCAGGCTCACTCAAGGGATATGTCGTCATCGCGTTTCCTGACCAGTCGGTGTCGATAGGAGAACGCGCTGGGGTTCATATCGGGCGCACTGACACTCGCCGTCACAGCCTTCTGATACCTGACAGTTATCTAGCGGCAAAGCCGCAAGCGAACCTGAACAAGTGGCGGGTCTTGGGGCGTGACTCAGGGGGCTTCAATGTCACTTTATTGGGTCATTGTAGCAGCGAGCGGGAGAGCCGTAGGCTTCACAACCGTTCGGTTCTGACCAATCAGCGCTAAACGTGCCCTGTTCGCTGGAACAAAGGGGGTTATCGGCAGTTAACGGCCCAACGGCCGGCGCTTCGGGGCAAGCCCCTCTCTAGCGCCGGGTCTTTATGGCAAACGAACCTTCCGAGACGCTTCCCAGCGCTCCGCCCCCGCATCTGGCAGGAGGCGCGAACCCCGACATGACGGACGACAGCAACAGCATCTTCTTCGCGGCAGTGAAGACGACACGCATGCCGATGATTGTCACCGATCCCAATCAGCCCGATAACCCTATCGTATTCGCCAACCCGGCGTTCATGGGAATGACCGGCTATAGTAGCGACGAGTTGATCGGCACCAATTGCCGCCTGCTCCAAGGTCCGGACACCGATCGCGATACGGTGGCAGAGGTACGTCAGGCGATTGAGCAGCGTCGGGAGACGACGGTCGAAATTTACAATTACAAGAAGAACGGCGCAGGCTTCTGGAACGCCTTGTTCATCTCGCCAGTGTTCGACGCCGATAACAACCTCATCTATTTCTTTGCGTCGCAGTTGGACGTCACACGTCGCCGCGATGCCGAGGAGGGGCTGCGCCAGGCGCAGAAAATGGAGGCGGTCGGACAGCTGACGGGCGGCGTGGCCCATGACTTCAACAATCTACTGACTGTCATTCAGGGCTTCGGCGACGTGCTGAAGAGCCAGATCGAGGGCGAAGGCGAGTTCGATCGCAGGCGGGCGACACGTTCGATCAACGCCGTTCTTCAGGCGGCCGAGCGGGGCGCCACGCTGACTCAGCAGCTTCTTGCCTTCTCGCGACGCCAGAAGCTGCAAGGCCGGGTCGTGAACCTGATCGACATGATCGATGAGTTGCAGCCGCTGATCGAGCGAACGGCAGGCGGCATGGTGAAGGTGAGGATCGTTCACCAGGAATCGACCTGCAACGCCCGCATCGATCCGACACAGGCTGAGCTGGCGATCATCAATATCCTGCTTAATGCCCGGGACGCGATGCCGAACGGTGGCAACATCGTCATCGAGATCAAGAACCGGTCGATCGAGGCGGGTGACAAGGGCTTTGGCGAGCTGGAGGCTGGCAATTACGTCGCGGTGACGATCACTGACGAGGGCACTGGCATGTCGCCCGAGGTGCTGGCACGCGTAGCCGAGCCGTTCTTCACGACCAAGGATCAGGGCAAGGGCACGGGTCTCGGCCTTTCGATGGTTTACGGCTTCATGAAACAATCGGGCGGGTCGCTGAGGCTTTATTCCGAGGAAGGGCACGGCACGACCGTGAGGATGCTCTTTCCGTGCGAGAATGCTAAAGCCGATCCATCGGGCGCGCAGCCGTCACGATCACTGGCCGACAAGCGCGGCACAGAAACCGTGTTGGTGGTCGAGGACCAGGTCGATGTCGGCGACTATGCCGAGACGGTGCTGTCGGAGTTCGGCTATACAGTGCTGCGCGCCGACAATGCTAACGAAGCGCTGACGTTGCTCGACGGCTCCGGGCATATCGATCTGTTGTTCAGTGACCTCATCATGCCAGGTGGCATGAACGGCGTCATGCTGGCGCGTGAGGTGAAGCGGCGTCGACCGAAGATGCGCGTGTTGCTGACCACCGGCTATGCGGAATCATCGATCGAACGCGTGGATGCCCGCGGCGCCGAGTTCGATCTGATCCAGAAGCCTTATAAGCGCAGCGAGCTGGCGACGAAGGTACGTCAGGTTTTGGAAGGACCGACCGGGATCGGCACGCACGGGGGGTGAGGCATGGAGAGTTACTACCGCGATCAGGCATTGATGTGTGCCGAGCAGGCCGCATCCACGACATTACCGAACGTCGTCGCCAGATGCAGGCGATCCGAAGCAGCGTGGCTGGTCATGGCGGAGCGGGCGGCCCGCCATACGCAGATCAAACAGGCGGTAAGAGCATGATGCTAGAGCAGATTGCGACCGTAACAATCCTTCGCTAAATCGTTCCTGTTTTGGACCGGCAACCGCTCGCCCCTATTCCGCTTCAACCTTTCGAGCCGTCGCCTGAAGTTCGGGCGGCGATCGACGCCTATGCGCGTGGACTGAACGCTTGCGATCCGATGCAGATCGGCTTCAAGATGACTCCGGTCGCGATGGTGGTCAGCGATCCGACCCTGCCTGACTGCCCGCTGATCTACGTCAACGAAGCGTTCGAGCGACTGACTGGCTTCCCTGCCGCTGAGGTTCTGGGACGCAATTGCCGTTTCATGCAGGGGCCGCTTACAGACCCTGACGACGTAGCCTGCCTCAAAGCCGCAATCGCCCGGCGCGAGCCGATCGAACTCGACCTGCTGAACCATCGTCGGGACGGGACGCCGTTCTGGAACCGTTTGATGGTGGCACCGGTCTTCTGCGAGGACGGATCGCTCCGCTATTTCGTCGCTTCGCAGATCGACGTCACGATCGAACGGCACCGCGTGCTGGAGCTGGAGCACGATCGCGAGGCGCTGGCCGCTGAGGTGGCACAACGGGATGCCGATCTGACGCAGCACAACACACGGCTGCGGCTAGCCTTGAAGGCGGGTGCCTTGGGCACCTGGACGGTCGACTTGCCCGAGTTGGTTCTGACGGCCTCGTCAGGGTGCAAGCGCATCTTCGGGCGTCCGATCGCCGAGCCCTTTACCTATGACGAGTTGGTGGCATCGATCCATCCCGAGGATCGTCCTGCGATGCAGGCCGCAGTTCTGCGGACGATCCAGCACGGCGATCCCTATCACATCGAGTACCGCATTCTGACCCCGGCAGGCGAGCAGCGCTGGGTATCGGTGCAGGGCGATCTTCAGTATCGCGCAGACGGTACGCCGCTGGCGATGTCCGGCTTCTCGACCGACATTTCGGATCGCAAGATTGCCGAAGAGCATCGGGCCGTCCTGGCTCGCGAACTAACTCACCGGGTCAAGAACACACTGGCGACGGTGAACGCGGTAGTCAGTCAGACCTTGCGTGATGCGTCATCGCTTGAGGATGCCGCAATCGCTGTATCAGGCAGGATAGCCAGCCTGGGTGCCGCGCATGAGCTGCTGATCCAGGACGAGGTCGAAGGTGCCACGATCGGCGATATCGTTGATCGCGCGCTGCTGCCCTTCAAGGACCGTGACGGTGCGCGTTTCGCGTCGCATGGTCCGTCCGTCCGGCTTCTGCCCGAGGTGACCTTGGCGCTTGCGATGACGCTTCACGAACTGGCGACCAATGCGATCAAATACGGCGCGCTGTCGGTACCGGAGGGGCGGGTCGCTATCGAATGGTCGATCAAGCGTCAGGACGGCGAGCGCCGGCTGTTTTTTTGCTGGGCCGAGCATGACTGCCCACCCGTGACGCCGCCTACCAGGACTGGGTTCGGCACACGCATGATCGAGCGCGTGCTGCGTCGCCATGTGCGTGGTGGTGCGGCGATTCATTATCTGGAGAGCGGCGTTCGGTTCGAGATCGAAGCTTTGATCTGATGCTGATCTCGTGGCAGATATACCATGATCGAGATTAAAGCGGCCGTTAAACGAACCCCCTTCGCGCTGAAGCATTGATGCACGACCATGTGTCATGTGCTCATCATCGAGGATGATTGGCTGATCGCCGATCATATCGCCCAGCTGATCGAAGCTGCTGGTGCGAGTTCGGTCGACATGGCTGATACCGAGGACGATGCTGTCGCGCAGGCGCTCTCTCATCCGCCCGAGGTGATTATTTCAGACGTCAATCTAAAGGCGGGCGGGAACGGCCCGGATGCGGTCAAGCGGATCGTCGCTGCGCTTGGCGAGCGGCCCGTCTTGTTTGTGACCGGCGAACCCCGAGCTTTTCAGCCTCAATCGCCGGCAATGCGAGTCCTGCACAAGCCGGTGGATGATCGGGCGTTGGTTGCCACCTTTCGTGCTATCGCTCCAATTCCATAAGGAACTGCCGAGTATTTCTGATCCGATCATCGCATAGGTGACGGTTGCAGGCGCAATGAGTTACGCATGGGGATGTATACGAAAATCGTTGAGCGCATCTGCCGTAAGGCATTCGTCGCCGTCAATGAGCGGAACTACGAGGTCCTGCTGTCGATGTGCGATCCGCATATCACTCACCGCTTCGGCGGGTCTCACGCGCTGGGAGGCATCCGTAACAACCGTGATGACCTGCAACGCTGGTTTGAACGGTTGGGTCGCGTCGTTCCGAGCCTTACCCTGACTATCGAAGACATATGGGTGAAGGGCGGCCCGTGGAAGACGACGGCTATCGTGCGGTGGACCTCAACCGGGATACCTCTTGATGGGCAGCCTTATGAGAACCACGGCGTCCACGTCGTAGAGATGCGTTGGGGCAAGGCCGTTTCGATCGACGCCAATGAGGACAGTCAATCGGTGGCAGATCTTCTCCAGCGACAGGCGGCTTGGGGAATCGAGGAGGCCGTAGCACCGCCGATCCAGTCATAGCACCTTACTTGCCACGTCCTGATTGCATCATGTTAGCGTCAGAACCGTTCGGTTGCGATACCCGCTATCGACCGCAGAACAGATTAACGACGCTGTTCGGCGCATCAGGTCCGAAGAAGCGGCAAAGGTTGACGGCACTGGCCTCTGCCACTCGTGTGCTGCGCGTGAAGAGGTCGCGTTCATATGTTGTGAGCGCGGCATCCGGGGCACCGGGATAGTCGATAATGGCGTGGGCAAGTTGGAGGCCATCGAGCATGGCGAGGTTGGCGCCCTCGCCGGCAAACGGCGACATCAAATGCGCCGCGTCGCCGAGGAGCGTCACGCCCGCCTTGGGTGGCCACGTCATACCAACCGGAAGAGCGTAGATGGGGCGGAGCACGGGAGCGCTGTCGGCTCCGACGATCAGGGCGCGCAGCGATGGCGCCCAATTGGCGAACAGGGCGCGCAACTGCTCCACCGCGGTGCCGGGATCGCCATCGAGCCACGCCTCGGGCCGGTTTACCGCTACATAGGTGTGGATGCTGCCATCGGCGTTTCTATGCGCCAGGATGCCCTGACCGGGTGCGACCGCCATCAGCGTGCCCGTGCCGATGATACCGGAAGCAGCCGTGGCGCGGCTGTCGCCGGCGGGCAGCATAAGTTCGAGGAAGCAGGTGCCGGAATAGATCGGACGAACATCCGACAACAGCGGGCGTACCCGCGACCAAGCACCGTCCGCGCCCACCAGCAGCGTCGTCTCCACGGACGGACCGTGAGCGAACGACAGAACGTGACGGCCAGGACCGCTTGGCCGAATGGCCACAACCTTGTGGTCCCACCGCACCGCACCCGCAGGCAGCGCGTCGAGCAGCAGCCGGCGCAGGTCGCCGCGATCAATCTCCGGGCGGGCCGACCCCGGATCGCCCGGCCGATCGAGCAACACGGTCGCCGCCTGGTCCATGATCCGCTTGGCGTCCTCGCCGGGACGGACGAGCGCTAGAAACGCGTCGAACAGCCCTAGTTCGCGTAGCGCGCATTGGCCGCTCTCCTCATGCAGATCTAGAAGGCCGCCTTGCGCCCGTGCCGTTGCCGACGCCTCTCCCTCATAGATCACAGCCGGGATGCCGTGGCGGTGCAGCATCCCAGCCAGCACCAGCCCACTAAGCCCCGCGCCGACGATGGTGACGGCTTCTGTTATAACACGCGCTCCTTGTCCGGCACGGATGGTGCCCGCACCGAGTTTCGTGGAGCTGCTGGACGGCCAACGGCCGACGTGCGCGCGAGGGCGAGAAGCGATCCCACCAACGTTTTTCGCAGCGATTCGGGATTAGTGTCGCTAGCTGCCGAGAGCAACAACCCGGTCACGTCGGCAGCAGGAACCGCATCATGGCCGGGTACGTCACGGCGTCATGACAAGCAGCGACGGGGTGGCCGACGCCAGCATGCGACTATCCGCATTGGTCAGGCGCGCCTCCGCGGTGTCAGAACCGTCCGGTTGTGACACCCCTGCCTCACCCACGCAATCTCGGGCATTCGAAGGTGTCAAAAGGCTGCGCCAAAAGGCCGGCCGACACGATGACTCGACCTGAGCACAACACCCGGGATCAAGGCGCAGTGCCTGAAGGCGACTGCGATGAACGAACGACCGGTTGAAGGAAGTGAATCGAGCCGTCTGGGTGACCGAAATTGGGTCGTCTATACTGGCGATGCAAAGACCTCACCCGCTTGCAGCAGGCCCTGACTCATGATCGGCACGTCGCAAGTGCGCTCGTTCAAAATCTGTTTCTGCCGGGGAAGCCGTCTACACATCGAACGTCTCGACACGTCCTGCAGTGTGTCTGGTCAGACGCTAGCTTGGATGGATGTCGCGGTCCGTGCATCGGAATGTGACCGGGCGTACGCGGCGTGCTCGAACCAGGGCGTGATGAGCAAATGCGGGACGGCGAGCGCGGCGATTCCGGCGAATAGCGGCCGCACACCAGATGGGTCCCAGCGAAGGAGCAGGCCCCCCGTCAGCGCAACCAGGACGAGCGCGGCAACGAGCACCGGTGCAGTCGCACGTAAATAGGCGGCGGTGGTGAAACAGCCGAGCCGAATACGCCGCTCGATCGTCTGAGGCACCGCGTGCAGCATCAGGAAGCCGACAGAGAAGCCGATGAGCGGCGGCAGCACGAGCAGCGACACCGTTCCCGTGAGTAGACGCGCGTCTCGGCGCCGGACCGCGCATGCCAAAAGCCAAGCCGAGGCCGCACCGCCGGCGACAGCCATGGTCGCAGCCATCGCCACGGCGCTAGTAGTCCCGGCAAGGCGAAGGATGTCGGCCAGGGCCCCCAAGTGAAGCGTCGCGGGTGTGGTGACGAGACTGATGCCGCGCGCGATCCTCTCGAATGGCCTGTCCTCGGAGGCATCCTCCAGCCCGAAATGGACCGCGGAGGCGATAAGGAAGGCCGGGAGCGCAATGGCGGGATCAGCGACCCACCACCACAGACAGGTTGCGCCGACGAGGCCGTACAATGCGATGAACGATGCACGGCGCGCGGGCGCTACGATCGCCAGGTCGCTGGCGCCATGCGCCATGCCGATCATCCCAATCGCGATGACGGCAAAGGCAAGCTGGATGGCCAGCCCGCCAAAGGCGGCGGCCCCGGCCACCGCCAGCAGGGCACCCCAGCCGATGGCTGGAGCGCGCATCTTCACGACCGCAACCCGCGTGCGTCGTCGTGCTGCGCCAGCGCTTTGTCGACATTGGCGGCCGCATAGAAGGCGTAGACGACCTTCGCGACGACATCCATGATGAGGATCGCCCAGACTGATGTCGGATCGGTGATGATATTCATCCCCTCGGGGCCGATCAGGAAGACGATCGGGTACAGAAACCAGACGACGGTGAGGAAGCCGACGTTCTTCTTGTAGGCGGCACCCAGCGCCGTACCACGGCTCGCCGCGAGCGTGCGCAACGGGCCCCACAGGAGATAAAGGACGCCGAGGAACGCGGCGCACGACCAGGCATACCAAATCCATTTGGCCAGCGAGGGCGCGGCCAGCGATGAAACCAGACCGGCGATGATCATCAATACGTCGAGGACGATGATCGCCGTGAGATGCCCACCGACCTCGCCGGTGCGCCCATGCTCGTGGAAGGCCAGGAGGACGAGGCTCGACAGCAGGATCGGGGTCGTCACTGACCAGTCGAGATAGCGTGCAAGATAGGTGACCGAGCCATCGAACTTGACTAGCGTCCCGATACCGAAGGCCATGGTTAGATAGGCGGTCGCCGCAATGAACGGCACGCTGGCGTGCAGCAGCGTATGGTGGCCTGACGGATGCGTCTTCTTGCCGGTCGCGTAGATCGCCAGCGAACCAAGCGACATGACGGTGAAGCCAATAATGAAGGCAGTCTGATCCATGCGGGGACACCCCAGTACGAGGGGACGACCCGGTGCCGACCCAGCGGCAATAACACGGATTGTATCTTTTTGTGTCCACGACGATCGGTAGCGTGGCGAACATCGTTCGGGTCGTCGTCCAACCCCTCTCCAGGCACCGATTGCGACGCACGGGTCCCGTCGATCATCGGGTACACAGGGCGCCTGACCTACTCTCCCGTTCCTGCGGCCACTTGTTCACTCCCAGTCGACTGGTTGCCCCGCTAATTTCAAGTTAACGAATGGCAGGAGGTAGGAGGTGGAGAGGGCGGCCTGAGCGACTGATTCTGGGTCACATTACCGTTCCGAGTGGCGTTCCTTCGAGGGCCGCGAGTGTGCCCATGGTGCCGCGATCGATTGTGTCCAGAAAAATCGTCTTTGCCGCCTTGGTGTCGCCTTTCCTCTGCAACTCGGCATGCGCTTGCAGGAATGCGGTGCTCCACGTCGCTGTGACAAGCGCGGCCGCCAGATGTGCGTTCGTCCCATCCTCCTCCTCACCCACTTCATCCCTCAACAGAAGGGCCAGATCCTTTGCGAAGTCGTCCCGCATCTGACGCGCGCGGGCTTTCAACGTCTCGCTGGCCTGCGCCGTCTCGAAGAAAGTGCGCGTATGCTTGAACGGTGCGAAGACGTTGGACGGCTCAGCGATGATCTGGTGTGCGAGCGTCGCCAGCGCCTGGATCGGCGACATGCTGGACGGGCGCGAGCGAATGGTGTCGAACGCCAGATTGCGCATCTCGTCCTCGCGGTCGAAGAACATGTCCTCTTTGCGCGGGAAATGATTGAAGACCGTCATGCGGCCGACATCAGCGGCATCGGCAATTTCGTCGATGGTCACCTGATCAAAGCCGCGCGACATGAACAGACGCGTTGCGACATCTGATATCGTTTGCCGGGTGGCCAATCGCTTGCGGGTTCTTCGATCCAAATCCGGATTCTCTTTCTGGATTGCATACATATATGTACCCGGTACATATAGGTGGCCTGTCTATTCTGGAGATGCTGACATGCTGTCGTCAACCCGTGCGCTGAAGAATGGCGAGGCCGATCGTGGCACCGCCCTGGTCAGCGGCGCCAGCTTCGCCGGCCTTGCGACTGCCTTCTGGCTGAATCGGCTAGGGTATCACGTCACCGTGGTCGAGACGGCTCCCGCGCTGCGTCGTGGTGGAACCCCGGTAGACATCGAGGGCGAGACGATCGACATCCTGAGGCGAATGGGCCTCGTCGATTGCGTCCGGGCCAAGGCACTGCCTTCGCGCCGCTTCGCGTTCAAGGTTGCGGACGATGGCACTCTGGGCGCGATCGGGACCAGCGGCGATCATGCCTCCCATGAGCGGTACGAAATTCATCGCGACGATCTGCTCGACGTCCTGTCTGGCGCGGTTGCGGATACGGTCGATCTGCTGTTCGGCTGGTCTATCGCAGGTATCGAAGAGCAGGCCGGTGGCGTGTCGGTGACCTTCGATAACGGAGAGCGGCGCAATTTCGCCCTTGTCGTCGGCTGTGATGGCAATCGGTCCAACACGCGCAAGCTGGTGTTCGGCGGCGGCGATCAATTCACGCATTTCATGGGCGGCTACTTCTTTCTGAAGGTGGTGCCGCAAACCGACCTTCTCGATGCCAACACGACGGAGGTGTTCCGCACGCCCGGGCGGATGGCGATGCTCAACGGGTATGACGATCGCACCGACATCGGCTTCGGCTTTCGGACGGACGGCGAGATCGACTATGACTACCGTGACCGGATGCAGCAGTGTCGAATGATCTACGACCGGTTCGCCGATTTGGGTTGGAAGGTGCCAGCGATGCTCGCGGCATCAGACGGGGACGACGACTTCTATTTCGACCGGATCAACCAGATCCGGATGCCTTGCTGGTCGCGGGGGCGGGTCGTGCTGGTCGGCGATGCGGGCTATTGCGTTTCGCCGCTTGCAGGACTTGGCGGATCGATGGCGATCATCGGCGCGGGTCGCCTGGCGGACGCGCTGGAGCGGTACCCCGACGACCTGACGCTGGCATTCAAGGACTATGAGGAGGAACTGCGGCCGTTCGTCGAACAGGTTCAGGAGCGCGCCGCGACCGAGGGCATGTCGACCATGTGTCCAGCCGATGAGGCCGAACTAACCGCGCGCAATCGGGAGATCGCGGCGGGTGCGGTGGGCTGGTAGCGCATCGAACAGCGACGACGATCATCTCACTGCCCGGTCAGGCGTTCCCAATTGGCATGCGCGAGGCCAATGCGGCTCGTCTCGTCGAGCGGTGCCGTTTCCAGGAACCGTCGTGGTTCGCCACCCTCCCTGTACTGATAGGGGAAGTCGGTGGAGAACAGCAGCCGCTCCGGACCGACGATCGCGATGCAGCGTCGCAGATAGTCATCGCTCCACATGCCGCTGCCGGTGACGTAGAGGTTCTGCCGAGCATAGTCGAAGAGCGAGCGTTGCAGGGGAAGGGCGCGGCCGAGCACCGTCGCGGTGCGCTCGAGATAGAAGAGCACGACCTCACCCCAATGACCGAGGATGATCTGCAGCGTCGGCAGCTCATCGAAGACACCCGCTGCGGCGAGCCGGACCCAGGCCAATCCCGCCTCGTAATGCCAACCCAAGCCGAAGGCCGCGAGCGCAATGTCCGCACTATCGCCCATCCCGGAGTAACTCGCCTCGCGCACCGCGGGAGGCGGCGTTTGCGGATGGATGAAGAGCGGAACGCCGAGTTCGGCTGCCTTGGCCAGCATCGGGCGCAGCGCCAAATGATCGAGGTGGCGCTCGCGCGTCCGCCCGCAGAGCAGCGCACCCTTCAGGCCAAGCTCGCGGACGGCGCGCTCGAGTTCCCATGGTGCCGCGTCGGGATCGGAGGTCGGCAGTGCGGCGAGGCCCTGAAATCGGCTGGGATGACGCACGCACGCCTCGGCGATCAGGTCGTTGACGCGTCGTGCCGTCGAGTTCGCGGTGGCAGCCGGGAGGTTGTGAAGGCCGGGCGTGGTGAGCGACAGCACCTGCACGTCGACGCCCTGTTCGTCCATCAGCGCGATCCGGCCTTCCCCGAGGTCAGCGAGGCGGCGCCCATTCTCACCGCCATCGGCGAAGGCGGATACGGGATCATGTGGCGGCGGCGCGGCGTTCCATGCATCGCGCACGAACCCTGGCAGGACATGCTCTTCAATCGCGATCAGGCGCATCGTGCGATCCATCCTTGGATGTTCCAGCTTTAACTTACTGAACCGGCGTTCGTTTCAGAGACGCGAGAGGCGTCGAGAGGCCGATCGTCAGGAAGGCCTTGCCGACTGTTGTTCGCTTCTCCTCCATTCGGCAGTGCGCAGCGCGACATAGTCGCGCAGAAGCTGCACCCGGCGCGGCCGGAAGCTGTGTCCGATCCGCTCGAGCGTTCCGATCCGGGGTACCTCGAACGTCCGATGGGATGCCCGCATCAGGCACCAAGCCACCAGCATCAGGGTCTTGGGGCTGTAGGACATGCCGAGCGGCAGGATCTCGCGTTCGGTTCGCTGCCCCTTCGCGTCGCGATAGAAGATCCGCACGCTGAACTCGTCCCAACAGGCCTGGCGCAGGAGATTAAGATCGATCGTGATAGCGGCACGCGGCTCGGGCGCGCGCCAGGACCGCATCGTCGCGTGCGCCGCCTGCCGCGCCTGCCGATCAGGCAAGGTGGCTACGATCCGGGCGAGCGCGTCGCGTCCTGCCGCCGTCAGCGCGTCGTCACCGAAGTCGCGGAGGCTGGCGATGCCGAGCATCAAGGCCTCTATCTCAAGGCGGGAAAAACTCTGCGGCGGTAACGCCGGGTCCTCGGTCAGGGTGTAGCCGTAGCCCGCCGCCCCGTCGATCAGCACTCCGCCCGCGCGCAGCGTTGCAATGTCACGATACAGTTGCCGCGTCGAAACCTCTGTCTCCGCCGCGAGGCGGGTCGCCGTCACCGGTTGGGGCAGTCGCCGCAGCGTGTCGAGCAACCGCATGAGGCGATCCGATCGTGCCATTCCTGCTGCCCGAAATTGTCAGGAGCTACCTCTTAGAAGGACGATGACACCCAAAGCAAGGAGCAACAAATGCGCACCCTCTATTACTCGCCCAATTCCCGGTCGGACACCGTCGTTGCTCTGGTGCGCATGCTTTCCGCCGATATCGCGCTACGCGAGGTGACGATCCCGCGGCAGGACGGGTCGGGTGAGCGCGATCCCGCCAACCCTCACCCGGAAGGCAAGGTACCCTATCTGACCGATGGCGAGGACGCGGTACGCGAGCGTGGCGCGATCATGCTTTATCTGACCGATGCTTATCCCGCGGCAGGTCTTGGCCCGCTGCCGGGCGAGGCGGGGCGTGGCGCCTATCTGTCCTGGTTGTTCTACTATCAGGGCGTCATGGAACCGGTGCTCATCCTAAAGTGGGCGAACGTCACGCATCCGGCGCTCACCGCCGGGCTGCGCGACTTCGACACGATGATCGAACGGCTGGCCGAGCCGCTGCGTCGTGGCCCGTGGCTCCTCGGGGAGCGCTTCTCCGCGGCTGACATGCTGTGCAGTTCGCCGTTCTTCTGGTTCGCCGATATGATGCCCGCGGATCCGGCAATCCGCGACTGGGTCGCACGTTGCGCCGAACGGATGAGTGCTACAGCACAGTAGCGACACGTCTGCGAAGACCCGGCGGCATCGTTGGCGCCGGGCAGATGCAACCAGCCGGCGGTTTAAGGCCGCACAGAAGCCGCAAACTGTTCACGCGAACGAGTATGAACCTATGTCCGCTTCTCGGAGCACTGGTGATGAGGCATGAGCGTCTGTAACTGGGTCGTGGAAGCCACAGCTCATGCCGGAGATCTGATACTCGAAAGCACGAACTTAGTTCAGCTTATCGTCCGCTCACGCCCAAGAGCAGACATTCGTGGCATCGGCTGTCGAATAGCCGACTTCGCTTGCTTGCGTACGTTTGCACCTGCTGTTCAATACCCGCGTTGGCTGGTCGACCAGCCTTACGACACGACGGTGCGGCGAGGAGCCCCCTCCATCTTCCAACCGTTCTTCGTCCGTCTGTAACTAACTTGGTATCCTGCGCCGCACATGACTTTGCATTTGAAGCCCATACCAATCGTGGCGCGATTTCCATTCGCATCAACCTGGGGCACGGTAATTGTGTAGATAAAGCGGAGTGGTCCGGCCTTGCTATCCGCTATTTCCTGATCTGCTTCGGTTGCTATCTTAAAGCTTTTCGGGATCGCATTTTGTAACTGGGGGCAGACATCCAATAACGTTGGATTGTACAGATTAGGCCTGACATTGAAGTAAGCATCATAGCCGGGATCAGGCGGGATCGCGGTTAGAAGGTCCTGCATCGCGACATAGCCAATCGCGCATAATTGCTTCGTATCGAACTGCGTCGGCAGCGATAGCTGCACCAGCGCCGCGACGAACCCTGCCATCGTTAACTCAAACATGGCGTAGCTCCCCTGTTCTTTGCCCGTGACACGGCTCGTAGTCGCACGGGAAGGTAAGCCGAATGTCTGCTTTCCACCAGATCACGACATTCGTCAGCGGATGGCCGGAGTAGCAAGCTGGTCGTTTGCGACGATGAACAAGCGGCCGGGCATTGTCAGCGCAAATGCACCGGCTGGTAATCAGGGCAGTGTAGGGCTGTGACATGCCCCGACCGCACAAGCCAGCCACGCCATTCCGCTATTTCAACTCATCGCCTGAGGTGATCCGGCTGGTGGTGCTGATGTACGTCCGTTTTCCGTTATCGCTGCGGAACGTGGAGGACCTGCTGTTCGA
>NZ_JBXASI010000003.1:0-450427 GCF_058809195.1 Sphingomonas sp. GW821-FHT10F09
TTGAATACGCCGCAGACCGCAAGCCGCCGCCCACATGTCCCTTCATCAATCAACAATGTCAAAGAGCCGACAAAAACACCGGCACAGCTCCCTTACCCCTTTTTCTCGGGGCGGTCAGCGCGCCAGGTCTGTTGTGACTGCCTCAGCGACCATCCGGCCACCGCTGCGGTGACACCCATCTAGGCCCACACCCAACACCCGTCAACTCCAAATTACAGTTTTTTGGCAAAACACCCAAACCAACCCCTCAACAGCCCACTCCGGGGCATCAAGGGCCATGCCAAAGCATGACCCTGCCCCACCTCGCTGCGAGGCTCAGAACTTCACCTCCGCGCTCATCGTGAACGAGCGCCCGCGCGGATCCGCGATCCTCGGTTCCCATGAACCGCCCGCCCCGGTGTTGCCGTCATAGGTGACGGCAAACGGCGGATCGGTGTCGAACAGGTTGCGCACGCCCGCGGTGATCTTGAACCCCGGCAGACCGATATAGCTGACCGACGCGTTGTAGATGGTATAGTCGTCCACGTTCGTGTTGTAGTCGGGCCGGGTGATCGTTCCCGCCGCGATGCCGGGCAGCGCGAAGTTCCTGTAGCCCTTTCGGAAAATCTGGGTGAGCGACAGTACGACGTCGTCGTTCGCATAATTGACGAAGGCGTTGTGCTTCCAGCGCACGCCGAGGTCGCCTGCGAAGGTGAACACGCCGATCAGACTGGCACCATAAGGCGAGGTCGGGGTCAGCTTCTCGCGCTTCTTGAGCAGCAACGTGCCATCGATGCCGGTCGAGACAACGCCGCCCAGGGCCTCCACCCCGCCGCGCGCAGCGACTTCGAGGCCCTGTGTTCGGCGCGAGCCAGCGTTGATCCATGTATCGTCGATCGCGACGATCTCGTTGATTGCGGAATCGCGGAGGAAGCGGTCGGTGAACAGCGCCGCATTGTCGATCAGCTGCCGCAACGTCAGCGTCTGGATCGTGTCGTCGACGTCGATCTTCCACCAGTCGACCGATGCACTGAAGCGTGGCGAAGGCTGGATGACCACGCCGGCACTGAACTGACGCGCGGTTTCCGGACCGAGCGTCCGGTTGCCGCCCGTCAGGATGTTCGGCCGGATCAGCACGCAGGCCGGATTGGCCGTGTTGGGGACGCCGCCGGGGCACCGGGTCGGATCGGCTAGGTCGCTACCCAAATAGGGAGATTCCGTGAGGCCATTGAAGATCTGGTTGAAGGAGGGAACGCGGAAGCCGGTGTTGTAGGAGGCGCGGAACAGCAGCGGTTCCCACGGGCGAAACTTGATCGATACCTTGGGATTGGTCGTGGTGCCGAAGCCGGTGTAATCGTCGACGCGCACCGCGCCAGTGACGTCGAGCCCGGGCAGGATCGGCACCAGCATTTCGGCATACGCCGCCTTCACCGTCCGCGTCTGCTTCCGCAGCGCGTTGACGTTGTCGAAGGCGGCGAGGAAGATCACAGGCGCGGTGGCGGCCGCTGCATCCGAGCCGTTGAAACTGTAGATTTCGCGGCGGTAGTCGATGCCGGCGGCAAGTTGCACCGACTGGTCGCCCCAGAGGCGGACGAGCGGGCCGGACACCGAGTAATCGAACTGCTTCACCTCATACTGGCCGCCGTACAGCGTCTGGCCGAACGCCGACACCGCCTGCAGGCCGGCAAGACCCGCATCGCTCTGCGTCAGGCTGAACGGGTTGAGCAGGCCGGCGTTTATGAGCCCCGCGAGACCCGGCCCCGCCGCCCCCGGCGCGGTCGGCGCCGACGGGTCGTAGGCGCCGCTGGCCAGCGTGCCGCGGTAGTAATAGCCGGTGCCGAGCACGGACGCCGCCTCGCTGCGCGCATAGGAGGCGCCGGCCCGATAGTCCCAGCCGGTCCACAGCGGCCCCTCCATCGCCGCGGCGACGCGGATCGTCTTCGTCTCGGTCCTGTATTCGCGCGGACCGCAGGCGATGCAGCGCCAGCGGAAGGCGATCGGCTTGCCGTAATTGGCGGCGACGCCGGGGAATTGCGCCGCGATCGCATTGTAGACCGCATTGTAGCTCGACGCGGTCAGCGCATTGAGCGGATAGGCGACCTGGAAGTTCGAGGTGTTGCTCGACACCTGCGCATTGGAGAAGCTCTTCGCCGATTTGGCGTCCGAGCCGGTCACCTCCAGCGACAGCTCGTGCTCCTGCGCGATCCGCACGACGCCGCGGGCATAATAGGTCAGCGTCCTGATCGGCTGCTGGATCACCGCGGCGCGGCCGGTATCCCAGGCGCAGGCATAGCGCGCGTTGGGCGCATTCCACAGCGCGGCGTCATAGGCCATGCCGCCGTCCATCGTCTCGCACCCCGCCCCGCCGGGCAGGTTGAGGAGGTTGATGCCGCCAGCGCCATAGGTCGTGGTCAGTCCCGGCACCTGCAGCCCGGCGAGCGGCGCGGTGTTGGTCGCGCCCCCTGCCCCCAGGGTTCCCGTGGTGCCGCCGAGCAGCGTGCCGATCTGCCCCGCCGGCCCGCGCGGCAGGAAGGCGCCGTTGTTGAGCGCGAAGGCGGTGGCGATCGGCGTGCCGCGGGTGTCGATCGACAGGCCGCGATTGGGCTGGTTGCCGTTGACGAAGTCGCGATCCGACCCGCGCAGGATGTTGTTCCAGCTGTAGCTGACCGCACCCATCACGTTGAAGCCCTGTTCGGCGAGATCGCCGTAACCGGCGATGCCGGACAGGCGATAGATGTTGCCGCCGCCCGCTTCGGTGATGTCGTTGAACGCCTGGAGCCCCAGCCCCCGGTAATCCTTGCGCGTGATGAAATTGATGACGCCGCCGATCGCATCGGTGCCATAAATCGCCGAGGCGCCGTCCTTCAGCACCTCGACCCGCTCTATCGCGGCGAAGGGTATCTGGTTGACGTCGACCGCCGCGCCGGACAGGCCGTGCGCCGCGACGCGCCGGCCGTTGAGCAGCACCAGCGTCGCTGCCGACCCCTGCCCGCGCAGATTCGCCGCCGACAGGCCGTTGGTGCCGCGTTGCGCACCCGAGGTGACGTCGGCGTTGGAGGCGAGATTGTCCGCACCGCTGCCGTTGGTGGTCAGGAAGGCGATCAATTGTTCGGGATTGCTGATGCCGTTGCGGGTCAGTTCCTGATTGGTGATGATCTGGAGCGGTAACGCGCTGTTGTTGGGATCCTGCTTGATGCGGGAGCCGGTGACGAGGATGTCGCCGTCCGCCGCGGGGACGTTGGTGATGCCCGCTCCGGTGGCGGGCGTCGCCGCCCCGGTCGGGGTCGCGGCATCGGGCGTCGTCGTCTGCGTATCGACGCCCTGCGCGACGGCCGCACCGGCGCCGCCACAAACCAGCGCGAGTCCGCACCCGCTCATCAAGATACGCCGCAACGCGTTGTTCGCCATGTGTTTTTCTGCCCCCTGATACCGTCCCCCGACGGCGTTGACGGATTAGCAACGAAAACGTCACGAAACGCCAGCGCAGAAACGCGGCGGCGCACCATTTTTTGCGTGCCGTGGCTGCGGGGCGACAGATTGGATCACGCGCGCCAATGGCACGCCATAAAGTGCTTGCCCGTTGCCGTCCGCTGCTGCGACTGTCGCCTACGATGCAGGAAGGAACGCCGGCATGATCCGCACTCTCGTCGCGATGCTGATGGCGCTGCTGGTCGCGGCGGCATCGCCCGCACCCGGAGACATCATGCTGATCCGCGGCGTGCGGGTGTTCGACGGCAGCGGCGCCGCGGTCTTCGTCGCCGACGTGCTGGTCCGCGGCGACCGGATCGCGGCGATCGGCACGCGCCTCGCCCGGCCGCGCGGCACCCGCATCGTCGAGGGCCGGGGCATGACGCTGCTGCCGGGGCTGCACGACCTGCACACGCATATGCGTGCGCCGGGATTTTACGCGGCGGACGACCTTGGCAAGGCCTATGCCGCCTATCTGCTCGCCGGGGTGACCGACGCGAACGATTATTCGCTGAGCGGCGAGATGCTCGCGCCCATCCGCGCGATGACCGGCGACGGCAGCGTCCCCGCGCCGCATCTGGCATTGGCGGTGCGACTGGGGGTGCCGGGCGGGCATGGCACCGAATTCGGCTGGGGCAGCGCCTTCACCTTGCAGGCAGCGACGCCGCGCGCCGCGCATCTCGCGATGCGCACGGCCCTGTCCTACCGCCCCGACGTCATCAAGGTGTTCGCGGACGGCTGGCGATATGGCCGGTCGCCCGACCTCGGCGACATGAACACGCCGACGCTGGCGGCGATCGTCCACGACGCGCATGCCGCGGGGATCCCGGTCATCACGCATACGGTGACGCTGACGGGCGCGAAGATCGCCGCCGCCGCGGGGGTCGATGCGGTCGGCCACGGCGTCGGCGACGCGATGGTCGACGATGCGCTGATCGCGGCGATGCGGGCGGGCGGCACCGCCTATATCCCGACGCTGGTCGTCTACGAACCACAGGAGGACCGGACGTTCGTGCCCGCAGAATGGCAGGCGCTGCGCCCGCCCGAACGCGAGGGCGAGGCCGCGCGGATAGCGGCGGCACCGGAACCGGTCCCGGCGCTGGATAGCCGGCGCTGGACGATCATGCAGGCGAACGTCGCCCGGCTGCGCGATGCGGGCATCCCGATCGGCGTCGGCACCGATGCGGGGGTCGGCGGCGTCTATCATGGCTGGTCGACGGTGCGCGAGGTCCGGCTGCTCGGACGGTCCGGCCTGTCGCCGCGGCAGGCGCTGGCGGCGGCGACCGCCGTGTCGGCGCGGATCATGCGCCGCACCGATGCCGGCCGCATCGCGATCGGGCAGCGGGCGGACCTGATCCTGGTCGACGGCCGGCCCGACGTGCGGCTCGACGACCTGCACAAGGTGGCGCGCGTCTTCCTGTCCGGGCGCGAGGTCGCGCTGCCACCACTGCGGCGGCTGGTCGACGGCGACCCGCCCTCGCCGCTGCCGGCGGTGCGGATGACCGGGCCGATCGATACGGGCATGCGCGGCGACGGACGCACCGACCTCGACACGCTGCCGGTCGACAGCACCGAACCGGGGATCGACCACAGCCATCTCGACATCGTCCGCCCCGACGACAGCGCCGCGCGGCGGCTGTTCGCGGTCGCGCGGCTGGGGGCGGCGAGCCGGCCCTATGCGCAACTGGTCGTGCCGCTGACCCGCGGTGCGATCCTGCGGGCGGATGCGCGCGGGTTCACCGGGGTGGCGTTTCGCGCGCGCGGGATGGGGCGATACCGACTGACGCTGGACGGTTACGGGCTGGCCAGCCCGTTCCGCGCGAGCTTCGCCGCGGGCGCGGACGAGGCGAAGGTGCGACTCCCGTTCGCGGCGTTCGCCAGCGGCGACGGCTCGGCGCGGCTGAATGTGGCGGCGCTGCGCGCGCTCGTGTTCCGGTTGGAAGGCGAGCCGGGCGGGCGGGCCTGGCTGCAGCTGGGGGATCTGCGCTTCTACCGGTAGCCCGGCGGGGGTTAGTTCGCGCAGAGGCGCGGAGGACGCGGAGGTGTCGCACTCGCCGGACCGGAGGTCTTCTTCTTATACCGGAGAGATGACAGGTGCTTAGCTGCCCCGCGCGCAACACCTCTGCGCCCTCCGCGCCTCCGCGCGAACACATTCTTCTTTTCAGGGCGCGGCGTACCCCGACGACGTTGATGGGGAATGACGGATATTCTCCAGCCGCTTCAGTCGCAGCCCCTTGGCGTGTGGTGCGGCAGGGCGCGGCCGGCGGCGGCGCCGGTGAGGCGGCCGTTGTCGACCGCGATCACGCCGTTGACGACGACCGTGCGGACGCCCGCCGCGGGCCGTTCGGGCTGTTCGTAGGTGGCGCGGGCCGCATAGCGGCGAGGATCGAACACCACGACGTCGGCGAACGCGCCGGGGCGCAGGCGGCCGCGGCCCTCGAGGCCAAAGGTGTCGGCGGTCAGCGCGCTGCTGCGCTCGATGAAGGCGCGCAGCGGCAGCACCCGGTCGGCGACGACGTATTTCGCATATTTGCGGGCGAAGGTGCCGTAGACGCGCGGATGGCCGGTCGAGGCGTCGGAGCCGGTCATCACCCAGGGGCGACGCATGAAGGCGGCGATGTCCGTCTCGCTCTGGTTGAACGAGGCGACCGCGGGATCGGCGACGCGGATCACTGCGATCGCTGCGGCAATCGCGTCGGTGCCCCGCGCGGCGGCGACCGCGGCGAGCGTGCGGCCCTTTTCCGCGCCTTCGGTGATAAGCAGCGCTGCCGCGCCGCCGCGCTTGCGCAGGTTCTCGACCATGTCGGTGCGCAGCCGCGCCGCCAGCGCCGAATCGGCGAAGCGCGCGAGCAGGGCCGGGCGGCCGCCGTCCTGCGCCCATAACGGCACCAGCGACGCGACGAGGCTCGTGCCCGAGGCGCTCCACGGATATTGATCGGCGGTGACCGCCTGCCCCGTGCGGCGTGCCGACTCCACCTGCGCGATGATCGCGGGCGCGCGGCCCTGCACGTCCACGCCGAGCGCCTTGATGTGGCTGATGTGGACCGGCAGGCCGGCGTCGCGGCCGATCTGGATTGCCTCGTCGATCGCGGCGGCAAGGCCGACGGTATAGCTCGATTCGTCGCGGATGTGGCTGTCGTAGACGCCGCCGCGCCGCGCCGCCTCGCGCGCCAACGCGACGACCTCCGCGGTGGTGGCGAAGCTCTGCGGAGCATAGAACAGTCCGGTCGACAGGCCGAGGCCGCCGCCGCACATGCCCTTCGCAACCAGGGCGCGCATCGCCGTCAGTTCCGCCGCGGTCGGCGCGCGCCGCGCCTCGCCGATCACCGCGGTGCGCACCGCGCCGAAGCCGACATAGGCGCCGTAATTGATCCCGACCGGGCGGCTCCGGGCGCCGGCGAGCACCCGCGCGACATCGGGATCGCCGCCGCCGTCGTTGCCGATGAAGGCGGTGGTGACGCCCTGCATCAGGAACGGCACGACCAGCCGGCGGCGCGGATCGACATCGGCGAGCATCACCTCGACATGGGTGTGAGGATCGATGAAGCCGGGCGCAACGATCAGGCCGCGCGCATCGATCGTGCGGCGGGCGGTCACCGGACGCGGACCCACCGCGACGATCCGGTCGCCGCGGATGGCGACGTCGCCGACGAAGGGCGCGTCGGACCCGGTGAAGACGGTGCCGCCGCGGATGAGGAGGTCGACGCGCTCCGGCGCGGGGGCGACACCGAGCGCGGCAAGCGCGACGAGGATTGCGGCCTGCCTCATCGCCCGGCCGCCAGCCGTTCTTCGGTCGCGGTATAGGCGGAATGCGCACCCGGCGCGGCGGACACGTCGGTCGCGACATAGGCGACGCCGGTGCCGGCGGCGGGATCGACCCACAGGCCGGATCGCAAGCCATACGCCTCGCCGGCATGGCCGAACCGCTGCCGGCCGTCGCCGAACGGATCGTCGTGGCAACCCGGCGCCTCGGTCGCGAGGAAGGCGACCGCGAGGCCGTAGCGGCAGGTGAAGCCATTCTCGCTGGTGCCGTTGCCGCCGTCCTGCCGCCACAGCGGGGTCGCGAGCAGCGCGGCGGTGCGCGGTGAGAGCAGCCGCACGCCGTCGACGGTGCCGCGGCCGAGCAGCAGCCGGCCGATCGTCGCGAGGCCCCTTGCCGAGATGCGCAGGCCGCCCTGCGGTGCGAAGATCGCGCCGTTGACGCCCGGTAGCCAGCGGTCGAGGTCGCACGATCCGTCGCGCGCGGGGGTGACCGGGCAGGTGGTGGCGGCGGCGGCGTCCTTCACCGGCTGGCCGTCGCGGTACAGCACGACCGCGCGCGCCACCGTCGCGCGCCTGCACGCCGCCCAGTTGAAACAGGCGTCGAGCCCGAGCGGGCGGAGCACCAGCCGGTCCATCAGCCGGTCGAAGCGTTCGCCGGTGGCGCGCTCCATTACCGCGGCGATGACGGGGAAGTTGAAGTTGGTGTAGCGGAAATACGTCCCCGGTGCGTGGTCGGCGTCCCAGGCCGCGGGGTCGGCGAGCGTCGCCCGCATGTCGGCATCGAGCGGCAGGACATAGTCGATCCGGTCGGTCAGGCTCGACCGGTGCGACAGTAGCAGGCGCAGCGTGATCGGCACGTCGGGATGCGCCGGGTTGCGCAGCCGCCAGCCGAGCAGCGCGGAGACGTCGGCATCGAGGTCGAGCCGCTTCGCCTCGACCAGCCGCAGCACGCCGATCGCGGTGACCAGCTTGGAGATCGAGGCGACGCGGACGGGATCGTCGGGGCGCATCGCCCGGCGCTGCGCCACGTCGGCGAGGCCGCTCGCCGTGGCGGTGACGATGCCGTTGCGGTCGAAGGTCACGCGGGCGGTGGCGACCGGTTGCGCGGCGGCGAGCAGCAGGAGCGACAGCATCGGCTAGCCGCCCGCGCGGGCGAGCAGGGCGCGCGCCTGCTTGAGATGCGGTGCATCGATCATCCGCCCGTCGAGCTGCAGCGCACCCGCGCCGGGGTGGGCGGCAAAGGCGGCGACGATCCGCTCCGCCTCGGCGAGCGCGTCAGCGGTGGGGGAGAAAGCGGCGTTGATCGCGGCGACCTGCGCCGGGTGGATCGCCATCATCCCCGTAAAGCCGTCGCGCGCGCCCCGTGCGGCATAGGCGGATAGGCCCGCGAGGTCCTTGATCGCCGGATAGACCGTCTCGATCGCCGCGACGCCGGCGGCATGCGCGCCCATCAGCGCGAGGGTGCGGACCAGTTCGTAGGGCGGGGTATAGCGGCCGTCCGCCTCGCGCGCGGTCGATGCGCCGATCGCGGCGGGCAGGTCCTCCGCGCCCCAGGTCAGCCCGGCCAGCCGCTCCGCCACCGCGCGATAGCCGCCGAGGCCGAACACCGCGAGCGGCGTTTCGGTCGCGACCGGCAGCACCGGGACGACGTGTGCACCCATCGCCGCGACCAGCGTCGCGACGTCGGCGGCGGATCCGGCCTTGGGCAGCATCACGCCGTCCGCGCTGCGCGCCGCCGCGAGGTCGTCCGCCAGCCCGTCGCTGCCGAGGGGATTGACGCGGACGAAGCGCGTCACCGCCGCCGGCTCGCGCAGCCACCTCGCCACCGCCTCGCGCGCCGCCGGACGCGCGGCGGCAGCGACCGAATCCTCAAGGTCGAGGATCACCGCATCCGCGCCGCTGTCCGCCGCCTTGGCGAAGCGTTCGGGGCGGTCGCCGGGCACGAACAGCAGGGACCTCAACCGCATGGCATTCTCCTCGACGTCAGGGCGTAGCGTGCCGGGAGGATGCAAGACAAGCGCGCGGCGAACCGCTACACGCCGCCGCCATGCCGCCTGCCCCTTATCCTGCCCCTTATGATGCGATCGTCCTCGGCGCCGGTGCCGCTGGCCTGATGTGCGCCGCCGTCGCGGGCCAGCGCGGCCGGCGCGTGCTGCTGGTCGACCATGCCGACGAGGCGGGCAAGAAGATCCTGATCTCGGGCGGCGGCCGCTGCAACTTCACCAACATCCACACCGCACCCGACCGCTATCTGTCCGCCAACCCGCATTTCGCCAAATCGGCGCTCGGCCGCTACACCGCCACCGATTTCCTCGGCCTGGTCGAGCGCCACGGCATCCGCTGGCACGAGAAGACGCTGGGGCAGCTCTTCTGCGACGGATCCGCGCGGCAGATCGTCGCGATGCTGCTCGGCGAATGCGAGATGGGGCGGGTCGAGCTCGCGCTGTCGTCCGCGATCCGCGAGGTCGGACATGACGGCAACGGCTTCACCGTCGCCCTCCCCGGCCGCAGCGTCACCGCGCCGCGGCTGGTGATCGCCACCGGCGGGCCGTCGATCCCTAAAATGGGCGCGACCGGCTTCGCCTATGACCTTGCGCGCCGGTTCGGGCTGAAGGTGGTCGAGCCGCGGCCGGCATTGGTGCCGCTGGCGCTGGGCGGCGAGGAGGCGCTGTTCCGCACGCTGTCCGGCGTCGCCGCGGATGTCGTCGCCAGCGCGGGCAAGGCGCGGTTCCGCGAGGCCGCGCTGTTCACGCATCGCGGCCTGTCCGGCCCGGCGATCCTGCAGGTGTCGAGCTACTGGCGCGCGCGCGAGCCGATCACGATCGACTTCGTGCCCGACGCCGCCGCGCACTGGCTGGTCGAGGCGAAGCGCACGCAGCCCCGCACCACGCTGCGCCGGGCGCTGGCCGCCACCCTGCCCGACCGGCTCGCCGAGGCGCTGGCCGAGCGGCTGGCGGTGACGGGCGAACTCGCCAACGCCCCGGACCGCCGGCTGGACGAGGCGGCGCGGCAGCTGTCGGCGTGGCGCTTCACCCCCAATGGCAGCGAAGGCTATGCCAAGGCGGAGGTGACCGCGGGCGGGATCAGCACCGCCGACCTCTCCTCGCAGACGCTGGAGGCGCGGCGGGTGCCGGGTCTGCATGCGATCGGCGAGGCGGTCGACGTCACCGGCTGGCTGGGCGGCTATAATTTCCAATGGGCATGGGCGAGCGGCTGGGCGGCGGCGCAGGCGCTGTAATCACCCGATCAGCACCCGCACGCCGATCGCCAGCACCAGCGCCGGGACGGTCGTCACCACGCCGACGCGCAGGAACTGGAGGAAGGTGACATCCTCCCCCTCGCGGCGGATCGCGATCAGCCACAGGATCGTCGCCAGCGATCCGGTGATCGACAGGTTCGGGCCGAGGTCGACACCGATCAGCAGCGCATCGACGACGACCGCGGGCGGATGCGCCGCCGCGATCGTCTGCGCCGCGATCAGGCCGGCGGGCAGGTTGTTGACGAGGTTGCTGCCGACCGCGAGCAGCCCGCCCGCCACCGCCGCGGTCGTGCGCGGATCGCTCGCCGCGCCGCCGGACAGGCGCACGGCGAGCCAGCCGATCAGCCCGGTCCCCGCCAGCGCCTCGACCATCACGAACAGCCCGGCGACGAGCAGCAGCACCGACCAGGACACCGCACGGACGAGCGGCAGCGGCGAGGCGCCGGCGCGCCACTGCACGACGAGGGCCGTCGCCACGCCGGCAACGAAGGTCGGCCAGCCAAGGTCCCAGCCCAGCGCCGACGCCAGCGTCAGCAGCGCCGCGGTCGCCCCGATCCCGGCCAGCGCCATCCGGCCGCCCCCGCTGAGCGCGACCGCAGCGCCCTGCTCGGCCGGCCCCGACAGATCGGCGCGGAACAGCCAGCGCAGCGCCAGCCATGTCGCTCCGATCGCCATCACCGACGGCAGGGCGAAGGCCGCCAGCCATGCGCCGAGCCGCGGCAGGTCGCTGGCATAGAGCACGAGGTTGGCCGGGTTGGAGATCGGCAACAGGAAGCTCGCGGCGTTCGCCACCAGCGCGCAGGCGAACAGCAAAGGCAAAGGCGCGACCTTCGCCTGTCGCGCCACCGCATAGACGGCGGGGGTGAGCACCACCGCGGTCGCATCGTTCGACAGGAAGGCGGTCACCACCACGCCGACGAGGAACACCAGCGTGAACAGTCGCGCCGCCGATCCGCGCGCGCCCGCGGCGGCGCGATGCGCGACCCAGTCGAACAGGCCGTGTCCGCGCGCCGCTTCGGACAGGAGCATCATGCCGATCAGGAACAGATAGACGTCGCCGCCCTTCAGCACTGCCGCCCAGGCGGCCGGCGGCGCGATCAGCCCGGTAACGAGCAGCAGCGCCGCGCCGAGCACCGCCCACACCGCCTCCGGCCAGCGATACGGGCGGACGATGACGCCGGCGGTTGCGGCGGCGCAGATGGCGACCGTGGCGATCATCGGGCGGGCGCGCGATGCGGATGCGGGGGTGGGCTTTCCCCTCCGTCACCCCGAACTCGTTCCCGGGTCGACCGGGCTGCCGGGGGCACTGCTGAATGCACGAACACTGCCCCTCGCCGCGGGGTGGAGGGCGTTATGGCATCACCGCCACCCATCACGCCGGCTTCGTCTCCGGCATCGCGACCGCGTAGAGGCCGAGCCCGACACCGGCGATTGCCGCAAGCGTCATGAAGCTCGCGCCATAGCCAGCCCAGACGATGATCGTCCCCGCCAGCGTCGCGCTGAGCGCGGCGCCGAGACCCTGCGCCGTCGCGACCGCACCCTGGCTGACGTTGAACCGGCCGGTGCCCTTGGTGAGATCGGCGATCACCACCGGGAAGAGCGCGCCGAAGATGCCCGCGCCGACCCCGTCCAGCGCCTGCACGCCGACGAGCCACCATGGATCGTTCGACAGCGTATAGAGCGCACCGCGCGCCGCGAGCACGCCGAACGCGACGAGGAACAACGGCTTGCGGCCCCAGGCGTCGACGTTGCGCCCGACGATGACCGCGACCGGCACCATCACCAGCTGCGCCGCGACGATGCACGCCGCGGTCAGCGAGGTCGCCGAATCCTTGCCGACAGTCTTGGCGAGCAACTGGCTGACCGAGGTCAGCATCGCCGCATTGGCGAGGTGGAAGAGGAAGGCGATGGCGGCGAACAGCAGCAGCGGCCGGTTCTCGACCAGCACCCGCCAGCCGCCGGGCTCGTCGCAGCCCTCCTCGGGTTCGCAGTCGAGCCCCCGCGCAACCGCATTGTCGATGTCGCCGTTGCGCACGCGCAGCGCGGCGAAGACGCTTGCCACGGTCAGCGCGCCCATCAGCCAGAACACCACGACCGGCCCGAAATTCCACGCCAGCGCGCCCGCCAGTGCGGCGGACACCGCGTTGCCGGCATGGTTGAACGCCTCGTTGCGGCCGACCCGCTTCGAAAACAACTTCGGTCCGAACAGGCCAAGCGTGATCGCGCTGATCGCCGGCGCGAACACCGCGCCCGCCACCGCCGCGATCGACTGCGTCGCGGTCACCACCGCGAACCCGCTGACGAAGGGCAGCGACACGCTGCTGAGCGTCACCAGGATCGCCGCGATGATGACGATGCGCGGCTTGTTGCGGCTGCGGTCGATCAGGCCGCCGGCCGGCGTCTGCGACACCAGCCCGACGATGCCGGCGATCGTCAGCACCAGCCCGACGGTCGCCTCGTTCCAGCCATGCGCCGGGCCGCGCACCGCCAGCAGGTAGATGGCGAGATACGGCCCCAGCCCGTCGCGCACGTCGGCGAGGAAGAAATTGAGCGCATCCAGCGTGCCGCCGGCATGATGACCGGGCGTGTTCCCCGGCGGGTGCAGCGGTGCAGGCGGGGCAAGGCTGGCCATCGGGTCGTCGCTCCGTCGCGGGGTCGGTCCACGATGGACATCCGCTCGCGTCGCGGCTCAACCGGCCATTCGCACAATCGATCCGGCCCGGCCGGAATTATGTTGCGAACCATTGCTGTGGTGGCGGATCGGCGGCGACCGCGGGTTCCCGACCGCCCGTCATCCGCTGCAATTGCAGCCGGTATCCGGCGGCGAGTTGCGCGAACGCGCGATTCAGCGTAGGAGCTGCGGCGCGGCCTCGCTCGGCCTCGGCTTCGCGGATTAGGCGACGCAGGGTCTCTGGGGTCACGGTCACGGCCATGATGCGCGGATACAAGCGCCACATTGCGCCCGTATTGCCGCCCGCACTGGCCCGCGATTTTGCCATCGCGACTCTGTTGTCCCTGCTGCGTTCCCGCCCTGGCCCAAGGCCGCGGCTTCGGGGGCGTCGCCGTATTCTAGGTTACCCCATGCCCTTTTCCTCCCTGCCCCCGCTTCTCGCCGAAGCGCTCGTTGCCCGTGGCTATGAAGCGCCCACCGCCGTCCAGGCCTCCGTCATCGAACCCGAGGCGACGGGCCGCGACCTCGTCGTGTCCGCCCAGACCGGGTCGGGCAAGACAGTCGCCTTCGGCCTCGCCATGGCCGGCGAGCTGATGGCGGACGGCACCCTGCCCCCGCCTGGCCTGCCGCTCGCGCTCATCATCGCGCCGACCCGCGAACTCGCGTTGCAGGTCAGCCGCGAGCTGATGTGGCTGTACAAGGGCGCGCATGCCCGCATCGCCACCTGCGTCGGCGGCATGGACGCCAGCAAGGAGCGCCGCTCGCTCAGCCACGGCGCGCATATCGTCGTCGGCACCCCCGGCCGCCTGCGCGACCATCTGGAGCGCGGCGCGCTCGACCTGTCGGCGCTGCGCGTCGCGGTGCTCGACGAGGCCGACGAGATGCTCGACATGGGCTTCCGCGAGGACCTCGAGGGCATCCTCGACGCCTCACCGACCGAACGCCGCACGCTGATGTTCTCGGCGACGATGCCACGGCCGATCGTGGCGCTCGCCAAGCGCTACCAGCGCGACGCGCTGCGCATCTCGACCGTCGGCGAGGATCGCGGCCATGGCGACATCGCCTATCAGGCGGTCACCGTCGCGCCAGCCGATATCGAACATGCCGTCATCAACCTGCTCCGCTTCCACGAGGCGGAGACGGCAATGCTGTTCTGCGCCACCCGCGACAACGTCCGCCACCTGCACGCCAGCCTCGTCGAGCGCGGCTTCGCGGCGGTCGCGCTGTCGGGCGAGCATAGCCAGAGCGAGCGCAACTCGGCGCTGCAGGCGCTGCGCGACCGCCGCGCCCGCGTCTGCGTCGCCACCGACGTCGCCGCGCGCGGCATCGACCTGCCCTCGCTCAGCCTCGTCGTCCATGTCGAGATGCCGCGCGATGCCGAGACGCTGCAGCACCGTTCGGGCCGCACCGGCCGCGCGGGCAAGAAGGGGACCGCGGTCCTCATCGTCCCCTATCCGCGCCGCCGCCGCGTCGACATGATGCTGAAGCAGGCCAAGATCGCCTGCGACTGGATCCCCGCCCCCTCCGCGGACGACATCCGCAAGCAGGACCGCGAGCGGTTGATCGCGACCTTGCTCGCGCCGATCGAGTTCGACGACGAGGATCGCGAACTGGCGACGCGCCTGATCGCCGAGAAGTCGGTGGAGGATATCGCGGCCGCGCTGGTCCATGCCCATCGCGCGTCGATGCCGCAGGCCGAGGATCTGCTTGATTCGGCCGCGCCGCAGCAGTCGGATCGCACCCAGGGCCACCGCCCGGGCTTCGAGGATACCGTCTGGTTCCAGATGGATATCGGTCGCCGCCAGAATGCCGATCCGCGCTGGCTGCTGCCGCTGATCTGCCGCCGCGGTCACATCACCAAGGCGGAGATCGGCGCGATCCGCATCAACCCGAACGACACGATCTTCGAGGTGCCGCGCACCGTCGCCGACCGCGTGCTCGCCAGCGTGCAGCGCACGGCGAACCCCGAGAATGACGAGGGCAGCCTCCAGATCATTCCGTTCACCGGCAACCCGCGCGAGGCCGGCGGCAGCGGCGGCGGCGCCCCCCGTGGCCCGCGCGCGCCGCGCGACAATGCCGCCCGCCCGCCGCGTACCGGCGGCGCGCCGGTCCGGCATCAGGCGAAGCCCTATCGCAAGGGCCCGCGGGGCTGACGATGGCCGTGGGCGTCCGTATCCTGGTCGACGCGGACGCCTGCCCGGTCAAGGACGAGATCTACAAGGTCGCCTGGCGCCGCGAGGTGCCGGTGACGATCGTCAGCAACAGCCACTTCCGCGTGCCGGTCCATCCGCTCATCACCCGCGTGGTGGTGAGCGACGGCTTCGACGCCGCCGACGACTGGATCGCGGCGGCGGCGGATGCGAGCGCGGTGGTGGTCACCGCCGACATCCTGCTCGCCGACCGCGCGCTGAAGGCCGGCGCGACCGTGCTAAGCCCGACCGGCAAGCCGTTCACCACCGCCTCGATCGGCGGCGCGATCGCGACCCGCGCGATCATGGCCGACCTGCGCGCGGGCGGCGACCAGCTCGGCGGCCCCAAACCTTTCGCCGCCGCGGATCGCAGCCGGTTCCTGCAGGCGCTGGACACGGCGCTGGCGCGGTTGGGCCGCGTTTTACCGTAGTCTTCCTCACGCGGCCAGTTTCATCGTAATCAATCAATGGTGAGAAGTGACACGACACCTCTTGCCAACTGAAAAAATGTCGTCAGTCTACCGGTCCATCATGGCTGAGAGGCAAATGACGATGGATTTATCGACCAAACTCGTTGAATTGGAAAAACGGACCAGCCAGCATCGAGAATTACTACTGACAGAAGAGGCCGCAAAAACGGCCCTCGTCATGCCATTCTTGCAGGCATTGGGATATGACGTCTTCAATCCTCACGAGGTCGTCCCGGAATTCACAGCCGATGTTGGGATAAAGAAGGGAGAGAAGGTCGACTACGCTTTGTGCATAGACGGCCGCTTGAGCATTCTCGTCGAATGCAAGCCATCATCTGTAGATCTAGACCTCAAGCATGCATCTCAGCTTTTTCGGTACTTCGCGACAACGGATGCTCGCGTCGCGGTGCTCACCAATGGCGTAGTGTATCAATTCTACTCAGACACCGAACAACCGAATAAAATGGACGAGAAGCCATTTTACGTCTTTTCACTTGATGCAATAAAGCGAAGCGATCCAACAACGCTTGAACGGTTTTCGCCAAGCGCGTTTAGCATTGAAGGAATCGTTGCCGAAGCTGGCCGTCTCAAAACGGAATCGTTGACCCGAACCGAACTGGAAAAGGAATTCGCTTCTCCGTCCGAAGAGTTCGTCCGCATGATAGCCGCGCGGGTTTTGCCGGGAAGGCTCACGGCAATAGCGAAAGAACAATTTCAAACGACTTTGGCAGCATCCATAGCTGCCATTGTACGCGACCGAGTGAATGAACGCATTACATCCGCGCTCAACGTCGCAAATCCTCCCGCGGAACCCATTGAGGACGGCGGGTCAGATGACATGTCGAACGCTGACGGCATCATCACTACCGAAGATGAAATTGCAGGATTCCGCATTGTACAGGCAATTGCGTCGAGACACGTGGACCCAAAACGCGTCGTCATTCGTGACTCAAAATCCTATTGTGCCGTACTTCTAGATGATAACAATCGTCGAACATTAGTACGACTGTACTTTAACAGTCCAACTACACGTTACGTCGGAACGTTCGAAGGAAAGAACGAGACCCGGCATCCCGTCCAAGCAGTTACCGACATCTACAAACTCGAACAGCAAATCGCCTCACGTATCGCGGAATTTGCAGGGCAGGCCGCAAGTTCAACTGCGTGATATTGGCAGAGAAACTTTGCAGCATGACTAAGCAATAATGGCCCCATCATGCAGCAAACTACCTACCAAGCGGACACTTTTACCGCACAACAGAATGACTACCCCTCATCCCCCATGCGCAGCGCGGCGATGAAGGCTTCCTGCGGGATACTGACCGAGCCGTATTCGCGCATCTTCGCCTTGCCCTTCTTCTGCTTGTCGAGCAGCTTGCGCTTGCGGGTGGCGTCGCCGCCGTAGCATTTGGCGGTGACGTCCTTGCGCATCGCGCTGATCGTCTCGCGCGCGATCACCTTGCCGCCTATCGCCGCCTGGATCGGGATCTTGAACAGGTGGCGCGGGATCAGTTCCTTCAACCGCTCCACCATGCCGCGGCCGCGCGTCTCCGCGGTGCCGCGGTGGACGATCATGCTCAGCGCGTCGACCGGCTCCTCGTTGACGAGGATGCTCATCTTGACGAGGTCGCCCTCGCGATAGCCGATCTGGGTATAGTCGAAGCTGGCATAGCCCTTCGACAGCGATTTTAGCCGGTCATAGAAGTCGAACACGACCTCGTTGAGCGGCAGTTCGTAGGTCGCCTGCGCACGCCCGCCGACATAGGTCAGGTTCTGCTGGATGCCGCGACGGTCCTGGCACAGCTTCAGGATCGAGCCGAGATATTCGTCGGGAACGTAGATCGTCGCGTTGATCCACGGCTCGCTGATCGTCTTGATCTTGTTGACGTCAGGCATGTCGGCGGGATTGTGCAGGTCGATCTGCGTGATCCCGGCCGGATCGGGATGGGTCAGCTCGATCTGGTAGACCACCGACGGCGCGGTGGTGATGAGATCGAGGTCGTATTCGCGGGTCAGCCGCTCCTGGATGATCTCCAGATGCAGCAGCCCGAGGAAGCCGCAGCGGAAGCCGAAGCCCAATGCCGCCGACGTCTCCATCTCGAAGCTGAAGCTCGCGTCGTTGAGGCGAAGCTTGCTGATGCTCTCGCGCAGCTTCTCGAAGTCGTTGGCGTCGACCGGGAACAGGCCGCAGAACACCACCGGCTGGACCTCCTTGAAGCCCGGCAGCGCCTCGGCGGCGGGCTTCTTGGTGTCGGTCAGCGTGTCACCGACGCGCGCCTGCGCGACGTCCTTGATCTGCGCGGTGATGAAGCCGATCTCGCCGGGGCCGAGGTCGGTCAGCTGCTCGATCTTGGGCCGGAAACAGCCGACGCGGTCGACCAGATGCGTGGTGCCGGCCTGCATGAAGCTGACCTGCTGCCCCTTCTTCAGCACGCCCTCCATGACGCGGACGAGGATGACGACGCCCAGATAGGGGTCGTACCAGCTGTCGACCAGCATCGCCTTCAACGGCGCGGTCGCATCGCCCTTGGGCGCCGGAATGCGCGTGACGATCGCCTCGAGGATCTCGTCAATGCCGATCCCCGACTTGGCGCTGGCCAGCACCGCCTGCGACGCGTCGAGGCCGATGACGTCCTCGATCTCCTTGCGCACCATCTCGGGTTCGGCGGCGGGCAGGTCGATCTTGTTGATGACCGGCACGATCTCATGGTCGTGCTCGATCGACTGATAGACGTTGGCGAGCGTCTGCGCCTCGACCCCCTGCGCCGCATCGACCACCAGCAGCGCGCCCTCGCAGGCGGCGAGGCTGCGGCTGACCTCATAGGCGAAGTCGACGTGGCCCGGCGTGTCCATCAGGTTGAGCGTATAGGTGATGCCGTCCTTGGCCGGATAGGACAGGCGCACGGTCTGCGCCTTGATCGTGATGCCGCGCTCCTTCTCGATATCCATATTGTCGAGCACCTGGCTCGACATCTCGCGGTCGGTCAGGCCGCCGGTGCGCTGGATCAGCCGGTCGGCGAGCGTCGACTTGCCATGGTCAATATGGGCGATGATCGAAAAGTTACGGATCGTGGAAAGCGGGGTCGTCATGCGCGGCCCCTAGCAGGGTGTCGCGGGCTTGCCAAAGGGGGTCAGCGGGTCAGCTGCTCGATCGCCCGCAGCGCGTTGAGGTAGCGCACCGAACCTTCGCCGGAGACGAGCGCCCACGGCACGCCGCGTTCCTCCAGGATCGCTCGGCTGAGGTCGAAGAAGCGCCGCCGGTCCCGCGCTGATCCGAACATGCGGGTGCCGTCCTCGACCCAGGGCAGGTCGATGTCGAACAGCAGGTACAGGTCCGCGGTGTTCGTCCAGGTCGCGAACCACGGATCGCGCCGGCCGAACATCATGTCCGCCCACACCGCGGTCATCAGCGGATCGGTATCGAGGATCACGGGATAATGCCGCTCGGCGAGCGCGCTGCGCGTCTTGGCGTCATGCCCCTTCCCGATCTCGACCAGGTCGGCCATCGTCAGGTCGGTGCCGAATGCCTCGCAATAGGTGCGGCCGAATTCGGCGACGCTGGGCACGCCGCCGAAATGCTGCGCGAGCCGGGGCATCATCGTCGACTTGCCGCTGCTCTCCGGCCCGTGCAGGCAGATCGAACGCGGCGTCATGCCGGCACCAGCGTCCGCGTCTGTGCCTGCGCGCGCCGCCAGCCGGACAGGCCGTAGAGCGACAGCGCCAGCAGCACGCCATAGAGCGCACAGGTGAACCACAGGCCCTTGGCGGCGTAGAGCGGCATGCTCGCGACATCGACCGCGATCCACAGCCACCAGCTTTCGATCCTGCGGCGCGCCTGCAACAGCTGCGCCGCGACCGAGGCGATGGCGATCGCCGCATCCCACCACGGATAGGAGGCGTCGGTGTAGCGGTGCATCAGCATGCCCCACAGCGCGCAGGTCGCGATCCCGCCGGCCAGCCACACGGCCCGCGCGGCGGGATCGAGCCGCTCGACCACCACCTCCCCCGCCTGCGCCCGGCTGCGCGTCCAGTTCGCCCAGCCGTAAAGATTGGCGGCGAAGAAGAAGCCCTGCAGCAGCATGTCGCTGTAGAGCCGCGCACCGGCGAAGACCCAGGCGTAGATCGCGACCGCGACCAGCGCGACCGGGAAGTTCCACATGTCGCGCCGCGCGACGAGCGCGACATTGACCACGACCAGCGCGGCGGCGAGGGGTTCGACGAAGTCGGGGACCGTGTTCACCATGCCTGCCTAAAGCGATGCGCGCGCTTTTCGCAAGACCGCACATCCGGTGCTTGCATCCCGTTTCGGGCGTGGCTATAGGCGCGCCTCCAAGCACGGTCGCCCCTTTGAAAGGGCAGTGACCGAACTCCGTCGGGGAGTAGCTCAGCCTGGTAGAGCACTGTCTTCGGGAGGCAGGGGCCGGAGGTTCGAATCCTCTCTTCCCGACCATTTCCACTGCTTCGGCAGTGGATTGCCTGGTACATCAGGGGCGGTGCCCGAACCGCTCCGCCATGCGCCCGTAGCTCAGCTGGATAGAGCATCAGACTACGAATCTGAGGGTCGGACGTTCGAATCGTTCCGGGCGCACCATCTTCTAGAATCATTAGCCGGAGCCGCCGCTTTGGTCGACAAGAGCTGGGGCGCCGCCCCGTCGACGCCGCCGTTCCGCGTCAGGACCAATGACAGCCCCGACCAGCGCGCCGCCGAACGCGCCCGTGCCCGCGAGGACCGCAGCCGCGAACGCGCCGCGGCGATGGAACAGCGGCTGGAAACCCGCGCGGTCGAGCGCGAGGCCGATATCCGTGCCCGCGAAGAGGCACGCACCGCCCGCCGGATCGAGGAAGAGCGCAAGGCGGAGGGTGATCCCCATGCCGCCGCCGCGCAGCGTCGCCGCGGCTCGGGGCGCAAGGACGTGGTGCGTGAACAGCGCGACACCCGCGGCTATACGACCATCGTCGACATCGGGCGGATGCGCGAACTCGCTAGGCGCGGCGCGTCGGTGTCGGGCCTCGCCGGCGCATTCGGCATCACCGAGGCGGAGGTCGAGGCCGCGCTCGCCGGCGCCGACGCGGAACAGCCGGCCGAATAGCGCGACCGGTATCCGAAACGACGAAGGGGCCGGACGGCAACCGTCCAGCCCCTTTCGGTCGGTCGATGCGGAAAGGATTATGCGGCGCGGGCGAACCGCACGGCATCGGCACGATCATTGGCAACGGTGCGCGTCGGCTGCATCGGCGCGGCGATGCGGGCCGCGGCGGTGGTCTGGCGGCGATAGGAAATGACGGCGGCGATTAGGCTGAACATATCGGGCTCCCGGGGAGGATTGCTGCAATGCAACATTAGCCCCGCATATGTTGCCGGGAGGTTAGTGCCGCAATTGCAATATGGCTTGGCACGATTGCGTCCGGTGCAATCGCAGTCCTGAGTTGCTCTGCCCTCACCCTTCCGCCGCTACGCGGCTCCCTCCCTCTCCCGTTGGGAGAGGGAAAGACGCCGAAGGCGGCGAAGGGTGAGGACGGGGTAACGGTCCGGTCAGTTGTCGTCAGCCCGACGCATATCCCAAGCCCTTGATCCGCGACGCAAATGGAACGAAACGGGGACATGGCCGATGACGAAGCGCCGCCGCAGAGAAAGGTGATCCATGTCGACATGGACGCTTTCTATGCGTCGGTCGAACAGCGCGACGACCCGACGCTGCGGGGACGACCAGTCGCGGTCGGCGGGTCGCGCGCCCGCGGCGTGGTCGCGGCAGCGAGTTACGAGGCGCGCGCCTTCGGGGTACGCAGCGCGATGCCCTCGGTCACCGCGATCCGGCGCTGCCCTGACCTCGTCTTCGTGCGGCCGCGGTTCGACGTCTACAGTGGGGTGTCGCGGCAGATCCGGGCGATCTTCGCCGATTACACCGACCTGATTGAGCCGCTGTCGCTCGACGAGGCCTATCTCGACGTCACCACCGACCTGCGCAAACTGGGCTCGGCGAAGGCGATCGCCGAGGAGATCCGCGCCCGCATCCGCGCCGATACCGGCCTCACCGCCTCGGCCGGGGTGAGCTACAACAAGTTCATCGCCAAGCTCGCCTCGGACCAGAACAAGCCCGACGGCATCTGCGTGATCCCGCCGCACAAGGGTGCGGCCTTCGTCGCGTCGCTGCCGGTCAAGCGTTTCCACGGCGTCGGACCGGTGACCGCCAAGAAGATGGAATCGCTCGGCATCCTCAGCGGCGCCGACCTGCGCGACCGGCCGCTCGCGTTCCTGCAGGCGCATTTCGGCTCCTATGCCGACTATCTGTTCCGCGCGGCGCGCGGCGAGGACCACCGGCCGGTCCGCGCGCACCGCCAGTCGAAGTCGGTCGGGGCGGAACGGACGTTCGAGACCAATTTGTCCGACCGCGCCGATCTGCACGCCGCGCTCGCCCGCGTCGCGGAGGCGGCATGGGTGCGGATCGACCGGTCCGGCACGCGCGGGCGGACGGTGACGCTGAAGCTGCGCCACGCCGATTTCCACACGATCACGCGGGCGCGCTCCTTCACCCTGCCGGTCGCGGACGAGGCGGCGTTTCTGGCGGCGGGAATCGACCTGCTCGACGCGCAGCTGCCGGTGCCCGACGGTGTGCGGCTGCTCGGGCTGACGCTGTCCGGCATCCTCGGCGACGCCCCCGACGCGGATGAGGTGCAACCCAGCCTGCCGCTCTGAATCCCCTCCCCTCGACGGGCCGCTGATTGTCGGTTACCGATCGTTAACCAAGCGGGTGGGGGCATGACGGGCGAGGCGTGGTTCATTGCGGCGATGGTGCTCGGCCTGGCGGGCTATGGCCTCTACCTCGCCGGGCTGCGCCGTCATCTGGTCGAGCCGAGCCGCGCCTCCTGGCTGATCTGGGCGGTGGCGACCGGGGTGGAGGCCGCGACCTATCTGGCGGTCAATCCCGGCGAACCGCAGGGCCTCGTCTTCGCGATCTCGGCGATGGCGTGCATCGTGGTGACGCTGGCGATGTGGCGGCGATCGCGCTGGACCGCCCCCTCTCCCACTGAAACCATCTGCATGGCGGCGAGCTTCGTCGCGATCGTGCTGTGGCTGCTGCTCGAGGAGACGTTCTGGGCGCATATGCTGGTCGTCGCGGCGGTGCCGCTCGGCTTTTGGCCGACCTGGGCGAGCGTGTGGGAGGATCGCGCCCGCGAACGCTCGCCGGCCTGGGGATTGTGGACGCTCGGCGACCTTGCCACGCTGATCGTCGCGACGCGCAGCAGCGGGTCCGGGGTCGGCGAATATGCCTATGTGATGGTCGAGCTGCTCTGCCACGCCAGCGTGTGGCTGATGGTCGGGCTGGCGACGCTCAACCCGCTGCGCTCGTTCGGGCGGCGCGAGGGCGGGCTGCGCGTGCTCGACGCCTATCTGCTCGCCAATCCTTTCGCGGTCGCGGAGACGCATCTGGGCAAGGCGGTGTTCGCGGCGCAGGGCTTCGCCGCGGGCGAGACGATCGTGCGCTTTTCCGGGCGGACCGTCCCGGCGTCGCGGTTGCCGCGCGGCCTCAGCGGCGCGACCGACCGCTTCCTCCAGGTCGCGCGCGACCGCTACATGGGCCCGTCGGGACGCATAGACGACCTCATCAACCACAGCTGCTCCCCCAACGCCGGCCTCCGCTTCACCGACGGCGGCGTGTTCCTGATCGCGCTGCGCGCCATCGCGCCGGGGGAGGAGATCGCGTGGGACTATTCGACGACGCTGGCGGATGCCAACTGGTCGATGCTCTGCGCCTGCGGCAGCCCGCAGTGTCGCGGCGTCGTCCGCGCCTTCGCGCTGCTGCCCGCCGAGGTGCAGGACCGCTACCGCGCCAGCGACATCGTCGCCCCCTATCTGCGCGAACCCGCTTACGAATCGACCCGCGAAGCGGCGGCGTAGGACGCGACCACCCGTAACGCGCTGACGTCGCTGCACGATATTGCCGGGCCTGTCCTACGCGCCCGGGCGTCGCTAGGCGGATCGGTCGACCGGTCGCGTGTTCCTGTGTCGCAGATATGGAAACGATCGGATGGGATTGTTTTCGCCAAGGTGTTCATGTTGTCCATGTTGCCGCTTCCGCCCGCGCTCTTGCCCGCGGGCCGGATTGCGGCTAAGGGCCCGCGCTTCCACGCTCATGGCTGGATGCTTGCGGGAGGGTGCCACGGCGCCCGTCTGGACCGCTAAACTTGAAACGAGAGTGACATGGCAAAGAAAATCACAGGTTACATCAACCTGCAGGTTCCTGCAGGCGACGCGAAGCCCGCCCCGCCGATCGGCCCGGCGCTGGGTCAGCGCGGCGTGAACATCATGGAATTCTGCAAGGCGTTCAACGCGCAGACGACCGACATGGACAAGGGCACGCCCCTGCCCACGAAGATCACCGTCTATGCCGACCGGTCGTTCTCGTTCGAGATCAAGACGCCACCGGCCTCGTTCCTCATCAAGAAGGCCGCCGGCCTGAAGTCGGGCTCGAAGGAGCCGGGCAAGGTCGTCGCCGGCAAGATCGCGCGCAGCAAGCTCGCCGAGATCGCCCAGACCAAGATGAAGGACCTGAACGCCAACGACATCGAGGCAGCGACCAAGATCATCGAAGGCTCCGCCCGCGCGATGGGCCTCGAAGTGACGGAGGGCTGAGATCATGGCCAAGCTGACCAAGAAGCAGAAGAGCAACGCGATCAATCCTGAGACGCTGCACGGCGTCGATCAGGCGATCAGCCTCGCCAAGCAGAATGCCACCGCCAAGTTCGACGAGACCATCGAGGTCGCGCTGAACCTGGGCGTCGATCCGCGCCATGCCGACCAGATGGTCCGCGGCGTCGTGACGCTGCCCGCCGGCACCGGCAAGACCGTCCGCGTCGGCGTCTTCGCCCGCGGTGCGAAGGCCGAGGAAGCGCTGGCAGCCGGTGCCGACGTCGTCGGTGCGGAAGACCTGATGGAGACGATCCAGGGCGGCACGATCGACTTCGATCGCTGCATCGCGACCCCGGACATGATGGGCGTCGTCGGTCGCCTCGGCAAGGTGCTGGGTCCCAAGGGCCTGATGCCGAACCCGAAGCTCGGCACCGTGACGATGAACGTCGCCGAAGCCGTCAAGGCGGCCAAGGGCGGCCAGGTCGAGTATCGCGTCGAGAAGGCCGGCATCATCCATTCCGGCATCGGCAAGGCGTCGTTCACGCAGGAAGACCTGCGTCGCAACTTCGACGCGCTGGTCGACGCGGTCGTGAAGGCCAAGCCGTCGGGCGCCAAGGGCAAGTATGTCCGCAAGGTCGCCGTCAGCTCGACGATGGGCCCGGGCATCCGCGTCGACACCGCCGAGGTGGCTGGCGCGTAAGCGTTCCAGGCTCACGACGACATGAAAAGGGCCGGGAGCGATCCCGGCCCTTTTTGCGTGCATCGCCCGCGACGACGATGGCTATGCCGGAAAGTCCGCCCCCAGCGCCTGTTCGCGGCGGCTTTCGATCTCGGCCAGCCGCTCCTTCAACTTGCCCGTGACGGCGTCATAGCCGAACTGGCCGAGCACCAGATGGCGCGGCGGATTGGGCTCCTCCGTCACCGCGATGATCGCCTCGCCGGCGCGGACCGGGTCGCCGGGCTGCTCGCCGCTATAGCCGCGCGTGCTGTCGAGCCGCGCACCGGCGGTGTCGGCATAGTCGACGATCGTCACCGGCGTCTGCTGCAACGAACGCCCTGCCCAGTCGGTGCGGAACGGCCCCGGTTCGACGCAGGTGACCGCGATGCCGAGCGGCCCCACCTCGGCGGCGAGACTGTCCGACCAGCCCTCGACCGCATGTTTCGACGCGGCATAATAGCCCGAGCCGGGAAAGCCGACGAGGCCAGCGACGGAGGTGAAGTTGACGATATGCCCCTGCCGCCGCGTGCGCATGCCGGGCAGGGCGGCACGGGTGAGCGCGAAGAGGCCGAAGACGTTGGTGTCGAACTGGGCGCGGATCGCATCCTCCTGCCCTTCCTCGACGCTGGCCTGATAGCCGTAGCCGGCATTGTTGACGAGCACGTCGATCCGCCCGAAGCGATCCTCCGCCGCGGCCACCGCGCGGGTGACGCCGGGCGCATCGGTGACGTCGAGTGCGAGCGCCAGCGCGCGATCCCCATGTCCCTCGACCAGATCGGCGACGCGCGCCGCATCGCGCGCCGTCACCACGGCGCGCCAGCCGCGATCCAGCACCAGCCGCGCGAGGTCGCGGCCGAAGCCGGTCGAACAGCCGGTGATGAGCCACACGGGATCGGTGGGTAACGTCATGCGATTTCACCTTGGGAAGAAGGACGGATGCCGCAGCAATGCCGCAGCCCCGCGCCCGGTTCCCCCGGCATGCCCGTGCCGGTCAGGCCTGGATCAGGGCGTCGCCTGATCCGCGCCGTGCGTGGCGCTGCCGTCGAGATTCGCGCCGATGGTCGCGAACGGGCGCGACAGCACGCTGCCGATCTCGCTCGCCATCAGCAGCGCGGCGGTGCCGACGACCGCGATCATCACTGCAAACTGGACCATGCGCGCGACGTACCGGCTGCGCGCCTCGCGATCGGCGATCGACGCGGAGGGCCGGTCGGCCGCGCGACGATCGTCCTGCGAGGGCGCGGGCTTGTCGGTCGGCGGCTTGGCGGCGAGGATGCCGTCGATATCGATCCGGTCCTGCGTGCGGACGCCGAAATAGGCGCCCTTCTGCCAGACAACACGGCCGATGATGACGTGATGGATGCGGCGGATCTCGATCACCGTCCCGCGCGGACACGGCGTGTCGGCGGTGGCGAGCAGCCCGCGCGACGACATGTTATGGATCAGCACGTCGCCCCAGTCCGCGCCGCAGCGCATGCGGGCGCGCAGCATGACCTTGCGACGGGGTTCCCGCTGCTTCACCAACGCCGTCCGGCGCAAGCGCGATCGGTGATGAGCATGGCGGACGTCATCGCAACGTCATGCACGGGAGAGGTTAACAGCGGGTAAGTCGGACCGGAATGGACAGGTGTCGCCAATGGGCGTGCCGGGGACGCATCGACGTCCCCGGCAGCCTGTGGGCCTTACAGACCGACGATACCGCCATCCGTCTTGGTAATGACGATCGTCGCCGAGCGCGGGCGACCGGTGCCGGTCCCCGTCGCCTGGCTCTGCGGCCAGTTGCTGGTGATATTGGTTGGGCCGCCGCCTTCACCCGGATGCTGGATGTTGACGAACAGGGTACGGCCGTCCGGCGTCGAATCGATGCCGGTGATCTCGCACTGTTTCGGCCCGACGAGGAAGCGCTTCAGCGCCGCACCCGGCGCCTTGCCGATCCGCGTCGTCTGCGATCCGACCGCGCCGTTGAGGCTGTTGGTGATCGTCCGCGTGCCGCCGTCGCCGACACTGCCCGGGATCGCGGCCAGCATCATGCAATTGGTGACGTCGGTATAGGCGCCGTCGTCGGTCTGGATCCACAGCAACGGCGTCCCCTGCCCCGCGACATTGGTCGGACGCGCGAACCACAGGCCGTCCGGCGACGAGAAGTCGTTAGTGGCATCGAGGTTCGACAGGTTGATGTTGGCGGGGTTGAGGTCGCTGCCCGCACCAAAGGCATAGATGTCCCAGGTGAAGCTGAGCGATTCGCTGCTGTCCCCGGTTTCGCGAAGGCGGAAGACATGGCCGTTGGCATTGCCGTTGGTCGCGCCGCCGGTGGTCTTGGGATCACTATAGGCCCGCGGATTCGCCGCGTCGGTGGTGGCGACGGTGCGCGAGGAATTGTTGGTCAGCGTCAGGTACATCTCGCCGTTAACCGGATTGACCGCGGTCCATTCCGGGCGATCCATGCGGGTCGCGCCCAGCGCGTCGCCGGCGAGGCGGGCGTGGGTGAGCACGTCGGCCTGGTCAGCAAAGGCATAAGCGGCATTGGCGCCCGTCAGCGGCGCGGTGCCGAAGGTCAGCGGCAGCCACTGCCCGCTGCCATCGGCATTCATCTTCGCCACGTAGAGCGTGCCGCTGTCCAGATATTTGTCGCCGATCGCGAGGCGATTGGCGGCGGTTGCATCCGCTGCGGCCCAGGGCGTCGCGGAGACGAACTTGTAGACATATTCGTTCTGCGCATCGTCGCCCATGTAGAAGGCGGGCCGGATCCCCGGCACCATCCGGCCCGGCACGACGCCCTCGTGGTTCATCCGGCCGAGCGCGGTGCGCTTGCGCGGGGTCGAGGCGGGATCGAACGGATCGATCTCGACGATCCAGCCGTACTGGTTGGGCTCGTTGCGGAAATCGCCGGTGCCGCTGGCGGGCTGCGCCGGGTCGAGCGTCGCGTTGAACTTGGCGATGCGGGTGTCGCCTGCCGCCGGGGCCGTCGCGGTCGCCCAGACGTAATTGCCCTTGCGCAGGGTGTCGCCGCTGCTCATGCCGAGCCCGTAGCGGTTGAATGCGACGACCGAACGCGCACCGAGCGCCGTCGTGCGGCGGGCGTTGTCACCCGCCTCGCGCCGGTAATAGCCGGCCCAGTTTTCCTCGGCGGTGCAATAGGTCATCCACGGCATCGTGCCGTTGGCGCAATTGTTGATCGTGCCGCGGCCTGCGCGTCCCGTGGGCGAGAAGGCGGTGAACAGCAGGGCATTGCCCGCGACCGGGCCCGAGAAGCTCATCGGCGTGAACGGGGTGATGCGACGGTTGAGGCCGCTGGCCGGTACATAGGACCAGCCGGTGGTGCCGCGCGTGATCTCGATGACGCTGACGCCGTGCGCCTCGATCTCCTTGAGCGCCTCGGCGGTCGGGCGCGGGCCGTCGGCGAGGTTGGTCGGGCCGTTCGGGTGCAGATAGCTTTCGGTGATGTTCTCGTGGTTCATCACCAACAGGCCGCGGCTGCTGTTGTTGGCATCGGGGGTGGTGCCGGTCGCGGCGAGGCCGAAGAAGCTCATGCCGTCATGATGATCGCCGGCGCGCGCCGAGAAGGTCGTGTCGCTGCCGTCGTTGGCATAGGCGCCGACGCTGGCGTTGATCGGATCGCCGAGGCGGTAGAGCACGGTCACCTGATAGCCCGACGGCACGGCGACGATATCCGCGAGGCTCTTGGGCACGGCGGTGAAATCGAGCGTGGCGGGCGCGACGGTGACGGTGGTGTCGGCGGTCGAGGTAATGCCGTCCGACGAGCGGCTGCTGAACCGGAAGCTGAGCACCGTCGATGCGGTGACCGCGGGGGCGGTGAAGCTGGCGGTGCCGGTGGCGCCGTTGGTCAGCGTCACGATCGGGCCGCCGATCTGCGTCCAGCTGGCGGCCGAGGAATTGCCGCTGGTCACCGCACCGCTGAGCGTCACGGTCTTGCCGGCCGAGGTGGTGATCGCCGACCCGGCGGTGACGGTAGTGGCGCGGCGATCGTCGTCCTTGTCGCAGGCGGTCAGCATCGTGCTGCCGAACACCGCCGCGGTCATCGCCGACAGGCCGCCGTGCAGCGTCTGGCGGCGCGAATAGCGCGAGGCGATCAGATCGGCGATATGCGGGTTGGCGGTCTGGTTGGTATCGATGTCGCCATCGTCGTAGCCGATCGTCGGCTGGGTCGGCATGGTCATGATTTTTCCCCCGGATTTTTTGCGGCAGCGCGCCGCCGATGCCGTTGCTTTGCAGGGAGAAAGCGGCATTCCGGTTGCACCCGGATGACGGGACGATGAAGCGGAGATGACGGATCGGAGACGGTGCCGGGCAGGCACCCGTGCCGGTTGACTTGCCGCCGCTTTCCGCTATGAGCGCGGCCTTGCCGACGGGTTCGCCCGCCGTGCATCCGTCCGAGACAGCAGGTGCCGCGGAATATGCCGCAGCTTAATGTCCTGCCGAGACGGGGACAGGAATTCACGATCCGCACCGCGAGACGATCGCGCGCGGGTCTGCCGCCCTTCACGGGTGCCTTCCCCATCGATGGACAACCCCGGCGGGGTTTTCCCCACCGGTTTGTAACCGGGTGGGCTGTTTGCGCAGTCCGTTCAAACGTGGAGAATGGCATGGATCGTGCTCAAAAGGCCGCGGCCGTTGCCGAGTTGAATCGCACCTTTTCCGAGGTCGGCGTGGTGGTTGTCACCCGCAACAACGGAATGACGGTTGCCCAGTCCACCCGACTGCGCAACGCGATGCGTGATGCCGGCGCGACCTACAAGGTCTCGAAGAACAAGCTTGCCAAGATCGCACTGGATGGCACCGATTACGGTTCGGTGGGCGACATGCTCACGGGCCCCGTCGGCCTCGCCACCTCGATCGATCCGGTCGCCGCAGCGAAGGTTGCGGTCGAATTCGCGAAGACGAACGACAAGTTCGAAATCGTGGGCGGAGCGATGGGTGCGACCCCTCTCGACCTCGCTGGCGTGCAAGCGCTCGCTACCCTGCCCTCGCTGGATGAACTCCGGGCGAAGATCGTCGGCCTCATCGTTGCTCCGGCAACGAAGCTCGCGACCATCACCCAGGCTCCCGCGGCGCAGATCGCGCGCGTGCTGTCGGCTTATGCCGAGAAGGAAGCCGCCTGAATTTCAGGCGCTTTTGGACAAGCGAATTTCAACTGACACTGTGGGGCGCATGCCCCGACATATGAAGGAAGTACCATGGCAGACCTGAACGCGCTCGTTGAGAGCCTGAGCGAACTGACCGTCCTCGAAGCAGCCGAGCTGTCGAAGCTGCTCGAAGAGAAGTGGGGCGTTTCGGCCGCAGCAGCGGTCGCAGCACCGGCAGCCGGCGGTGGCGCAGCCGCTCCGGCCGCTGAAGAGAAGACCGAATTCGACGTCATCCTGACCGGCGACGGTGGCAAGAAGATCAACGTGATCAAGGAAGTCCGCGCGATCACCGGCCTGGGCCTGACCGAAGCGAAGGCTCTCGTCGAGGGCGCGCCGAAGGCCGTCAAGGAAGGCGTGAACAAGGACGAGGCCGAGAAGGTCAAGAAGCAGCTCGAAGACGCCGGCGCGACCGTCGAGCTGAAGTAAGCCGCAGTATCGGGGCTCGCTCGCGCAAGCCCCGATACAAGGCCGGCCGGCGCGGCCAGAAGCCGCGTCCGACGTCATGGGCTTTGCCCATGACCGGCCCAGCCAGCCAAGCGACACGAAAAAGGGCGGCTCCCGCGAGGGAAGCCGCCCTTTTTTGCGTTTACGAAAGATGCCGCGCGGCCCCGGCGCCCCTCCCCTCAGCGAGCGATCGCCGCCGCATAGGGGCGCGTGCCGAGCGCATCGTACATGCGCGCCGGCTGGTCGAGCCACAGCGGCGCCAGCTTGGCGCTGTCGACGCGCTCGACGCCGATTGCGAACGCCTGCGCCGCCTGCCCGTCCGCCACGCCGGCATCGTAAAGCGCATTGACCGCGACGACCGGCACGAACATCGCCCGCCCGCCGGCATCCAATGGCCGGATATCGGCGCGCGGAAGCGCGACGACGATCCGCACGCGGCGCTCCTCGCCGGGGGCGAGCGCGAAGGGGGGCGTGACCGGGCGCGCCACCGGCTGCGCGAACACGGCAGCGACATCGCCCGGCGGTCCGGCCGAGGCACCGATCAGCACGGCACCGATGCGGATGCCGGTCGCCGGCACGACCCCGTCGTTGCGGACCAGCAGTTCGCCCTCCACCGTCGCGCTGAGCAGGTTGAGGCCGGCGCGCCGCGGCTGGAGTTCCAGCGCGAGCCGTGCACGATCCGCAGCGACCGGCGCCGGAGCGGGCGCGACCGGCGGAACGACGGGGTCGGGCTCGACCGACGGCGCCAGCAGGGGGACCGCGACGCGACCGCGCGCGCGATACCACCAGACGCCCGCCGCGGCCGCCAGCACGACACCGCCGATCGGCCAGAGCGGCCAGCCGTCCCCGCTTTCCGGCGGGACGGCTGCCGGGACGAGCGTCGCGGTCGCGGTCGCGGTCGCGGTCGGGGACGCCTCGGGTGCTGGTGCGAGGACCGGCGTCGCGCTCGGCGCGGGCGTCGGCGTCGCGCGGGATGTGGGAGATGCGGTCGCCGTCGGCGTCGGGCGCACCTCGACCCGCGGCGTCGCCCGCGCCGTCGGGGTCGGGCGCGGTGCCGGGGTCGCGGCGGGGGTCGGTGTCGGGGCGGGCGTCGTCTCGGGGCTCGGCACCGGCGTGGGGGTCGGCTGCGAGGAGGGCAGGCTGAACCCGTCGAGGCCTGGGATCGTCTGGGGCGGCGTGCCCCCCGACGTCTGCGCCGCGGCGCCGGTCGCCGTTCCCGCCAGCAGCATGGCGATCGCGCCTGTACGCGCGCGCCGCGAAATGTTCATGGACCCTGTACTCACCCGAAAGCCTTTGCGCGCTCCTTAGTGAACCGCGCCACGCCGCCATCCGTGCTGCGACGAAACGCCCCGCCGGGTCGGCAGGGCGAGGCACGCCGTTGGACCGGCGTTGGCCCCTCCCCCTTTGACAGGCACCAACACTGGTCCTATATCCGCCTTTCACCACCGCTTTCGGGACATGATGCGCCGTCGCGCAGTGCATCGTACGAATAGGGAGCCGCGGTTTCATAGACGCTGAAGGCCGACGCACTGCGATGCGATCGGCTTTTTTGCGTCGCTGCTCGCGTCCCGCTCCGGAGGTTTCCGGGCACGATATTCCGGCCGCACCCGCGTTCGCGGGCAGGCCACGACTGAGGGCATAACGATCATGGCCACCAAGGCGATCCAGGGCAGCACCGCAAAGCGGCGCATCCGCAAGATCTTCGGGGACATCCACGAAGTCATCCAGATGCCGAACCTGATCGAGGTTCAGCGCGAAAGCTACGAGCAGTTCCTGCGCTCGGACAAGAGCACCGGCCATGTGTCGGGCCTCGAGAAGACGCTGCGCAGCGTCTTCCCGATCCAGGATTTCGCCGGCACCGCCTATCTCGACTTCGACGATTACGTCCTCGAGCCGCCGAAGTTCGACGTCGAGGAATGCCGCCAGCGGGGCATCACCTATGCCGCGCCGATGCGCGTCACGCTGCGCCTGACCGCGTTCGAGGTCGATCCGGATACCGAGGCCAAGTCGGTCATCGATATCAAGGAGCAGGACGTCTACATGGGCGACATGCCGCTCATGACCGAGAACGGCACCTTCTTCATCAACGGCACCGAGCGCGTGATCGTCAGCCAGATGCACCGGTCGCCGGGCGTGCTGTTCGACCATGACCGAGGCAAGACCCACGCATCGGGCAAGTATCTGTTCGCCGCCCGCGTCATCCCCTATCGCGGCTCGTGGCTCGACTTCGAATTCGACGCCAAGGACATCGTCAACGTCCGCATCGATCGCAAGCGCAAGCTGCCGGTGACGGCGCTGCTCTATGCGCTCGGCATGACCAGCGAGGACATCCTCAACCACTTCTACAACCGCGTTACCTACGTCCGCGGCCAGGGTGGCTGGATCATCCCCTTCGCCGCCGAAAACTGGCGCGGCGTGAAGCCGCTGTTCGACATCGTCGACGCCTCGTCGGGCGAAGTGGTGTTCGCCGCGCAGCAGAAGATCAGCCCCCGCGCCGCCAACAAGGCGGCCAAGGACGGCCTCACCCAACTGCTGATCCCGACCGAGGAGATCTTCGGTCGCTATTCGGCCTATGACCTCATCAACGAGACGACGGGCGAGATCTACGTCGAGGCCGGCGACGAAATCGGCGCCGAGAACCTCGAGGCGCTCGACAAGGCGGGCATCGACACGATCGAGCTGCTCGACATCGACCATGTCTCGACCGGCGCGTGGATCCGCAACACGCTCAAGGCCGACAAGGCCGAGGAGCGCGAGCAGGCGCTGTCCGACATCTATCGCGTCATGCGTCCCGGCGAGCCGCCGACGCTGGAGACGGCCGAAGCGCTGTTCGCCGGCCTGTTCTTCGATCCGGACCGCTACGACCTGTCGGCCGTCGGCCGCGTCAAGCTCAACATGCGCCTCGACCTCGACGCCGAGGATACGGTGACGACGCTGCGCAGCGAGGATATCCTCGCCGTCATCAAGACGCTGGTCGGCCTGAAGGACGGCAAGGGCGAGATCGACGACATCGACAACCTTGGCAACCGCCGCGTGCGTTCGGTGGGCGAGCTGCTCGAGAACCAGTATCGCGTCGGCCTGCTCCGCATGGAGCGCGCCGTGAAGGAGCGCATGTCCTCGGTCGACGTGTCGACGGTGATGCCGAACGACCTCATCAACGCCAAGCCGGCGGTGGCCGCGGTGCGTGAATTCTTCGGCTCGTCGCAGCTGTCGCAGTTCATGGACCAGACCAATCCGCTGTCCGAAGTGACGCACAAGCGTCGCGTCTCAGCGCTCGGGCCGGGCGGTCTGACGCGTGAGCGTGCGGGCTTCGAGGTCCGCGACGTTCATCCGACACATTATGGCCGCATCTGCCCGATCGAGACGCCGGAAGGCCCGAACATCGGCCTCATCAACAGCCTCGCCTCGTTCAGCCGGGTCAACAAATACGGCTTCATCGAGACGCCGTACCGCAAGATCATCGACGGCAAGGTAACCGACGACGTCGTCTATCTGTCGGCGATGGAAGAGGCCAAGCACACGATCGCGCAGGCTTCGGCCGAACTGAAGGACGACAGCAGCTTCGCCGAGGAGCTCGTGTCCGCGCGTCAGGCCGGCGAATTCCTGATGGCGCTGCCCGAGACGATCACGCTGATGGACGTTAGCCCGAAGCAGTTGGTCTCGGTCGCCGCGTCGCTCATTCCGTTCCTGGAAAACGATGACGCCAACCGCGCGCTGATGGGCTCGAACATGCAGCGTCAGGCCGTGCCGCTGGTGAAGGCGGAAGCGCCGTTCGTCGGCACCGGCATGGAAGAGACCGTGGCGCGCGATTCAGGCGCCGCGATCGCCGCCAAGCGCGCCGGCATCGTCGACCAGGTCGATGCCAGCCGCATCGTCGTGCGCGCCACCGGTGAGGTCGATTCGGCCAAGTCGGGCGTCGACATCTACACGCTGATGAAGTTCCAGCGTTCGAACCAGTCGACCTGCATCAACCAGCGTCCGCTGGTGAAGGTGGGCGACGTGGTCAACGCCGGCGACGTCATCGCCGACGGCCCCTCGACCGAGTTCGGCGAGCTGGCGCTGGGTCGCAACGCGCTCGTCGCGTTCATGCCCTGGAACGGCTACAACTATGAGGATTCGATCCTCATCAGCGAGCGGATCGTGAAGGACGACGTGTTCACGTCGATCCACATCGACGAGTTCGAGGTGATGGCCCGCGACACCAAGCTCGGGCCGGAGGACATTACGCGCGACATCCCCAACGTCGGCGAGGAAGCGCTTCGCAACCTCGACGAGGCGGGCATCGTCTATGTCGGCGCCGAGGTCGAGCCGGGCGATATCCTCGTCGGCAAGATCACGCCGAAGGGCGAATCGCCGATGACGCCCGAGGAGAAGCTGCTCCGCGCCATCTTCGGCGAAAAGGCGAGCGACGTGCGCGACACCTCGCTGCGTCTGCCGCCGGGCGTCGCCGGTACGATCGTCGACGTCCGCGTCTTCAATCGCCACGGCATCGACAAGGACGAGCGCGCGATGGCGATCGAGCGCGAGGAGATCGAGCGCCTGAAGAAGGACTCGGACGACGAGCGCACCATCCTGAACCGTGCCACATGGTCGCGTCTGCGCGAGATGCTGCTCGATCAGGTGGCGACCGCCGTGCCGAAGGGCCTGAAGAAGGGCTCGACGATCGACATGGACCTGCTCGACAGCGTCGACCGCCACGAATGGTGGAAGTTCGCGGTGCAGGACGACAAGGTCCAGGCCGACCTAGAAGCCGTCAAGCAGCAGTATGACGAGGCGGCAAAGCGGATCACGGACAAGTTCCACGACCGTCGCGAGAAGCTGGAGCGGGGCGACGAGTTGCCGCCCGGCGTGCTCAAGATGGTCAAGGTCTTCGTCGCGGTGAAGCGCAAGCTGCAGCCGGGCGACAAGATGGCCGGCCGTCACGGCAACAAGGGCGTCATCAGCCGCATCCTGCCGGCGGAGGACATGCCGTTCCTCGCCGACGGGACGCCGGTCGACCTCGTGCTCAACCCGCTGGGCGTGCCGAGCCGCATGAACGTCGGGCAGATCTTCGAAACGCATCTCGGCTGGGCTGCCCGTAACCTTGGCATGCAAGTCGCCAGTGCGCTCGAGGACTGGCGTGACGCCAATCCGGACGCCAAGGCGGGCGAGATGCCCGACGCGGTCAAGGCGCGGCTGATCGAGGTCTATGGCGATCATTATGCCGAGGACATCCAGAGCCGCGATCCGGACGAGATCGTCGAGCTGGTGCACAACATCCGTACCGGCATTCCGATGGGCACCCCGGTGTTCGACGGCGCGCGCGAGAGCGACGTGTCGGCGATGCTGGAGCTGGCGGGCCTCGACACGTCGGGCCAGTCGGAGCTGTTCGACGGCCGCACGGGCGACAAGTTCGACCGCAAGGTGACGGTGGGCATCATCTACATGCTCAAGCTGCACCACCTGGTGGACGACAAGATCCATGCGCGTTCGATCGGGCCGTATTCGTTGGTCACCCAGCAGCCGCTGGGCGGCAAGGCGCAGTTCGGCGGCCAGCGCTTCGGCGAGATGGAGGTCTGGGCGCTCCAGGCCTATGGCGCGGCGTACACGCTCCAGGAAATGCTGACGGTGAAGTCCGACGACGTCGTCGGCCGCACCAAGGTCTATGAGGCGATCGTCAAGGGCGACGACACGTTCGAGGCCGGCATCCCGGAGAGCTTCAACGTGCTCGTCAAGGAAATGCGCAGCCTCGGCCTCAACGTCGACCTCAAGACCATGCAGGACGTGGACGACGAGGGCGGCATCGCGATCGCGGCGGAGTAAGCCACCCCTCTCCCTCTCCCGTCAGGAGAGGGAGGGAGCGGCCGCAGGCCGCGGAAGGGTGAGGACGGTTCGCTGCCCTGCCCTCACCTTCCCACCAGCTTCGCTGGCGGGCCCCTTCCTCTCCCGTTGGGAGAGGAGAAAAGAATTCTGAGAGGTTCATCCCCATGAACGAACTGACCAACTTCGCGAACCCGATCGCAAAGCCTGAGACCTTCGACCAGATCCAGATCGGCATCGCCTCGCCCGACAAGATCCGTTCGTGGTCGTTCGGCGAGATCAAGAAGCCCGAAACCATCAACTATCGCACGTTCAAGCCCGAGCGTGACGGCCTGTTCTGCGCGCGCATCTTTGGTCCGATCAAGGATTACGAGTGCCTGTGCGGCAAGTACAAGCGCATGAAGTACAAGGGTATCGTCTGCGAGAAGTGCGGTGTCGAAGTCACCGTGTCGAAGGTCCGCCGCGAGCGGATGGGCCATATCGAGCTCGCCGCCCCGGTCGCGCACATCTGGTTCCTGAAGTCGCTGCCGTCGCGCATCGGCCTGCTGCTCGACATGCAGCTCAAGCAGCTCGAGCGCGTGCTGTACTTCGAGGCGTATATCGTCATCGAGCCGGGCCTGACCCCGCTCGAGAAGTTCCAACTGATGACCGAGGACGAGCTCCTCGAGGCGCAGGATCAATATGGTGAGGACGCCTTCTCGGCCGGTATCGGCGCCGAGGCCGTGCGCATCATGCTCGAAAGCCTCGACCTCGAAGGCGAGAAGGTCGCGCTGCTCGAAGAGCTGGCGACGACCAAGTCGGAGCTGAAGCCGAAGAAGATCATCAAGCGGCTGAAGGTCGTCGAGAGCTTCCTCGAATCGGGCAACCGTCCGGAGTGGATGATCCTCGAGGTCGTGCCGGTCATCCCGCCCGAGCTGCGCCCGCTGGTGCCGCTGGACGGCGGTCGCTTCGCGACGTCGGATCTCAACGATCTGTACCGCCGCGTCATCAACCGCAACAACCGCCTCAAGCGGCTGATGGAGCTGCGCGCGCCGGACATCATCGTCCGCAACGAAAAGCGCATGCTGCAGGAAGCCGTTGACGCGCTGTTCGACAACGGCCGTCGCGGCCGGACGATCACGGGTGCCAACAAGCGTCCGCTCAAGTCGCTGTCCGACATGCTCAAGGGCAAGCAGGGCCGCTTCCGTCAGAACCTTCTCGGCAAGCGCGTCGACTATTCGGGCCGCTCGGTCATCGTGACCGGTCCGGAGCTCAAGCTGCACCAGTGCGGCCTGCCGAAGAAGATGGCGCTCGAGCTGTTCAAGCCGTTCATCTACGCGCGCCTCGACGCCAAGGGCCTGAGCATGACGCTCAAGCAGGCGAAGAAGTGGGTCGAGAAGGAGCGCAAGGAAGTCTGGGACATCCTGGACGAGGTGATCCGCGAGCATCCAGTGATGCTGAACCGCGCACCGACGCTCCACCGTCTCGGCATCCAGGCGTTCGAGCCGGTGCTGATCGAGGGCAAGGCGATCCAGCTGCACCCGCTGGTCTGCTCGGCGTTCAACGCCGACTTCGACGGCGACCAGATGGCCGTGCACGTCCCGCTGAGCCTCGAGGCACAGCTGGAAGCGCGCGTCCTGATGATGTCGACCAACAACATCCTGTCGCCCGCGAACGGCAAGCCGATCATCGTGCCGTCGCAGGACATGGTGCTGGGCCTCTATTATCTGTCGATGATGAAGGAAGGCGAGCCGGGCGAAGGCATGCTGCTCGGCGACATGGCCGAGGTGCATCAGGCGCTCAACGCGCAGGCGGTGACGCTGCACACCAAGATCATCAGCCGCGTTCCGCAGACCGACGAGGCCGGCAACCAGTACCTCAAGCGCTACGAGACGACGCCGGGCCGCATGCTGCTCGGCGAGACGCTGCCGCACAGCCACAAGGTGCCGTTCGAAACCGTCAACCGCCTGCTCACCAAGAAGGACGTGGGCGACGTGATCGACGAGGTCTATCGTCACACCGGCCAGAAGGAGACCGTGCTGTTCGCCGACGCGATCATGGCACTGGGCTTCCGTCACGCGTTCCGCGCCGGCATCTCGTTCGGCAAGGACGACATGATCATTGCGCCGGACAAGGACAAGCTGGTCGATGAGACGCGCGATCAGGTGAAGGACTTCGAGCAGCAGTATCAGGACGGCCTGATCACGCAGCAGGAGAAGTACAACAAGGTGATCGACGCCTGGAGCCGTTGCGGCGACCAGGTCGCGAACTCGATGATGAACGAGATCAAGGCTGTCCGTCATTACGAAGACGGTCCCAACAAGGGCCGTGAGAAGGACATCAACTCGATCTACATGATGGCCCACTCCGGTGCCCGTGGTTCGCAGGCGCAGATCAAGCAGCTCGCCGGCATGCGCGGGCTGATGGCCAAGCCGTCGGGCGAGATCATCGAGACGCCGATCATCTCGAACTTCAAGGAGGGCCTGACCGTCCTCGAATACTTCAACTCCACCCACGGCGCCCGCAAGGGCCTCGCGGATACGGCCTTGAAGACGGCCAACTCGGGCTACCTCACCCGCCGCCTCGTCGACGTGTCGCAGGATTGCGTCATCGTCGAGGAGGATTGCGGGACCGAGCGCGCGCTGGAGATGAAGGCGATCGTGCAGGGCGGTTCGACCATCGCCTCGCTCGGCGAGCGCATCCTCGGCCGCACGACGGCGGAGGACGTGGTCGATCCGAAGACCAACGCGGTCCTCATCCCGACCGGCACGCTGCTGGACGAGCCGATGATCGCGCAGATCGAGAAGATCGGCATCCAGGGGATGAAGATCCGCTCGCCGCTGGTCTGCGAGAGCAAGATCGGCGTCTGCGGCAAGTGCTACGGGCGCGACCTCGCCCGCGGTACGCCGGTCAACATCGGCGAGGCGGTCGGCGTGATCGCGGCGCAGTCGATCGGCGAGCCGGGCACGCAGCTGACGATGCGCACGTTCCACATCGGTGGCGCGGCGCAGCTCAACGAGCAGTCGAACCTGGAAGCGCCGGTGGACGGCAAGGCGGAGTTCCGCGACCTGCGCCTGATCGTCGATCAGCGTGGCCGCCGCGTGACGCTGTCGCGTTCGGGCGAGATCGCGATCGTCGACATGGACGGCCGTGAGCTCTCGACGCACCGCATCCCGTACGGTGCCTATGTGATGTTCGACGACGGCCACGTGCTGTCGAAGGGCGATCGCATGGCCGAGTGGGACCCGTTCACCATGCCGGTGATCACGGAGAACTCGGGTATCGTGAAATATGTCGATCTGACCGAGGGCAAGACGCTCACCGAGCAGACCGACGAAGCGACCGGTATCGCCCAGCGCGTCGTCATCGAATACCGCACCTCGTCCAAGTCGAAGGAGGATCTGCGTCCGCGCCTGACCCTCACCACGACCGAGGACGGCGAGGCGGCCCGCTATATGCTGACCACCGGCGCGGTGTTGTCGGTCGACGACAATGCGCAGGTCCAGGCCGGCGACGTGCTGGCGCGCGTGTCGCGCGAGAGCGCGAAGACCCGCGACATCACCGGCGGTCTGCCGCGGGTCGCCGAACTGTTCGAGGCGCGCATCCCCAAGGAAGCGGCGATCATCGCCAAGGTTTCCGGCCGGGTCGTGTTCGGCAAGGACTATAAGGCGAAGCGCAAGATCGGCATCCAGCCAGAGGACGGCGGCGACGTCGTCGAATATCTGGTGCCGAAGTCGAAGGTGATCGACGTTCAGGAAGGCGACTACGTCAAGCGTGGCGACAACCTGATCGGCGGTTCGCCGAACCCGCACGACATCCTGGAGACGATGGGGATCGAGCCGCTGGCCGAATATCTCGTCAGCGAAATCCAGGAAGTCTATCGACTGCAGGGCGTGAAGATCAACGACAAGCACATCGAGACGATCGTTCGTCAGATGCTGCAGAAGGTCGAGATCACCGACGGCGGCGACACCACGCTGCTGAAGGGCGAGCAGGTCGATCGCGAGGAAATGGACGCGACCAACGAGAAGCTGGGCGCGAACGAGGCCCCCGCGCACGGCAAGCCCGTCCTGCTCGGCATCACCAAGGCGTCGCTGCAGACCCGCAGCTTCATCTCGGCGGCGTCGTTCCAGGAAACCACCCGCGTCCTCACCGAGGCGGCGGTCCAGGGCAAACAGGACACGCTGATGGGCCTGAAGGAGAACGTGATCGTCGGTCGCCTGATCCCGGCGGGCACGGGTGCGGGCATGAACCGCCTGCGCGTCGCGGCCTCGTCGCGTGACGCGGCGCTCCGTGCGCAGCAGCGTTCGCTCGCCGCGGCGATCGTCGCACCGGCATCGGCCGCGGAACTCCGCGCCGCCGAGGCGCAGCGTTCGAAGCGCGAGGACACCGGCACGGGTCCCGACCCGCTCGCCGAGGTCACGCCCTCGGGCGACGGCAGCGATGCCGCTGCCGGCGAGTATCTGAACCAGGAGTGATCCCGGTTCGGGCTACGGCCTGATCGCATGAAGGAGCCGCCGTCCGGGCAACCGGGCGGCGGTTTCTTTTTGCGCGCACGCCCTCCCGGCGATCGGCACGGTCCCGGCAAGCCGGCGGCGGCCCCGCCCCGCCCCGCCCCGCCCCGCCCCGCCCCCACGGGACCGGATTGACCGATCGGCTCTTTCATCACCCATTACGGACCATAACGTATATTAATGACGGCTATAATATTATAGACCGGTGATCGCCACAGCATGGAAAGCGAACGTCGCTATGTCTCCGGAAATGCAGTCTGTTCATAACGACGCAGCGGCGCTGCAAAAACTGGGCGCCCTGCTCGGCGAGGCCATCGGGATCGCCGATGAACTCGGACTAGATTTCACCGCGATCCGCATCGCCGAAGCGATGACCGCGATCTGCAACCAGACCGACAATCCGGTCTGGGAGGGAGTCCCCCTGCTCAACTGATCCCGGGCGCACCGCGCTCAGTCGACGTGCAGCGCCGGGTTCACCATGCTGCACACCTGCGCGATGAAGGCGATCCGCAACGCCTGCGACAGCGATTGCGCGTCGAGCTTGGCCATCACGTTGGCGCGATGGATCTCGACCGTGCGGGCGGAGATGGCGAGGCGGCGCGCGATCTCCTTGTTCGACCAGCCCCGGGTCAGGCCCTCGAGCACCTCGCGCTCGCGGCCGCTGAGCTGATCGAGCGCAGCCTGCACCCGGCGCATCGTCGCGGCCCGGCGCTGCGCCTGCTTCAGGCGATAGCGGGCGACACCCATCGCCTCGTACAGGCGGCCTTCGTCGATCGGCTTGGGCATGACGTCGATCGCGCCGCGCCGCATCGCCGCCACCGCGGTTTCCATATCGGCGCGGGCCGTCGCGATCACGCACGGCATGCCGATCGCGGGACTGGCCAGCCGCGCCTGCAGGCCCGCGACGTCGACGTCCCCCACGAACGGGTCGATCACGACGCAGCCCGCATCCGCCGCGTCGCATCCGTCGGTAAAGTCGGCCACCGACGGCCATGGCTGGACGACGAACGCCCGCCGCGTCAGCGCATCGGATATCCGCCGGAATGCCGCCCCATCCTCGTCGACGACATGCACCCGGACGATGTCCAGCGCCGCCGCGTCCGGATGCAGATTCAGCTTCATGATCTCACACCCTGTTACGACCGGTCGCTATCACCTTAATCTCGTTAGGGAAAATGTGAAAGGACCAGCGCCGGGGAATGACCGTCCCGACGCGGAACGGCGGCCCGCGGCGTCACACGTGCGGGCGGGCGCTGTCCTCGCTGATCGGGCGGCCGCGCGTCGCCTCTTCCCCCTGTCCCTCGGCCCCCCGCACTTCATCCCCCCGCACTTCATCCATCGTCCGCGCGATGGTTTCGAACCGGCCGTCGCGGATGCGGATCTCGTTGAACGCCGGCGGCGAGTTGCGCACCCGCTTCGACAGGGTACCCGCACCGATCATCCGCACCGTCCGCCCCTCGCGCTCGACCGGTACGTCGAACGGGTCGTGGACATGGCCGGAGAGCACCGCATGCGCCCCGGCCTGCGCCAGCGCGGTGAGCGCGCCGTCGCCATGGCGGGTCTTCGCCGTCCCCTTCGTACCGCCCTCGATCAGCGGATGGTGCGCGGCGACGAAGATCAGCCGCCCCGGCGGCGCCTGTTCGATCATCGCAAGCGCGCGGCGCAGCGACCCGGGGCTGACCCGCCCCTTCGACCAGTTCCACCGCCATTGCGCACGCGCCGTCGTCTTGAGCGGCACGATCGTCACCTCGGGCAGGTCGAGTTCGCGCTCGATCATCCGCTCGACCGCCGCATAGCGCTGATAGGGGGCGAACAGGCGGCGGAACGGGTCCCAGTAATAGGGAATGTCGTGGTTGCCGACCTCCAGCGTCACCGGCACGCCCAGGCTGCGCAGCCAGTCGCCGCCGCGCTGGAACTCGTCGCGTGTCGCTCGCATCGTCAGGTCGCCGGTCATGATGACGGCATCGGGCCGTTCCGCCGCGACCCGCTCGCCGAACCAGGCGATTGCCTCGGGGTCTTCCGCACCGAAATGAACGTCGCTGACGTGAAACAGCCTTATCATGATCCCCCGGATGCGCCCGCGGACGCGATAGTCGTCGGCACGCTGCTAGGCCCGCACGCAATGGTTCGGCAAGTGCACCCGTCGCCCAACCCGTGGCCGGCCGAGCCGTTCCGCCGCCGCGGGTTGATCGAAATCAGTCAGCGCCTGATTGTAATGCGGGTCCGCCCGGCCCATGCTCGCTGCAACCACTATCAAGAGTGACGATGGCGATACCGACGACGACCGACCCGACGCTCGACTTGACCGCATGCGACCGCGAGCCGATCCATATTCCGGGAGCCATCCAGCCGCACGGCCTGCTGCTCATCGCCGACGCCGCGGACGCGCATCGTGTGATCGCAGGGGCCGGCGACCTCGAGGCGCGGCTGTCGCCCGACTGGCTCGACCGCCCGCTCGCCGCCCTGCTCGGGCAGGACGTGGATCGCGCGTTGCATGCCGCGGTCGGGCCGACCGCACCGATTCCGGAGCCGGTCGCGGGGATCGACGAACGCTTCGTCGCGACCGTGCACCGCAGCGGCGACCGCCTGCTGGTCGAACTGGAGCCGATCGTCAGCGAGCCGATGACCGCGACCGCGATGCTCGCCTGGCTCGACGCGGCGGCCGGCACGTTCGAACGGGCGATGGACACGCAGACGCTGTTCGATCGCGCCGCCGTCGCCTTCCGCACGCTGACCGGGTTCGACCGGGTGATGATCTATCGCTTCCTCGACGACGATGCCGGCCGGGTCGTCGCGGAGGATCGCGATCCCGCGCTCGACACCTTCCGCAACCATCATTTCCCCGCCTCGGACATTCCGAAACAGGCGCGTGCGCTGTACGTCCGCAACCGCGCGCGCGCGATCCCGCAGCTCGACTATGTCCCCGCCCCGCTGCGTCCGGCGGGCTTTGCCGCCTGTGACCTCAGCGACGTCGCGCTGCGGCACGTGTCGCCGATCCACCTCCAGTATCTGCGCAACATGGGCGTCGGCGCGTCGGCGTCGATCTCGATCGTCATGGACGGCCTGTTGTGGGGCCTCGTCGCCTGCCACCACAACGGCCCGCGCCTGCTGCCGCCGGACGTGCGCAGCGCCGCCGCGACGCTGGCCAGCGGCCTCGCCCGCCAGATCCGCGCCAAGGAGGAGGCCGCCGCCTATCGCGAGCGTATCGCGCTCCGCGCCGCGGAGGACAGCGTCGTGCCGCGCCTCAACAGCGAGGAGCCGCTGCGCGAGGCGGTGATCGCGGTGAAGGAAGAGCTGCGGACGATGCTCGACGCGGACGGCTTTGCGATGGTCGCGGGCAATCAGGTCGAATTGGTCGGCCATTGCCCCGATGCGCGCACGCTGATCGCCATCGCCCGCTGGGTGCGCGGCCGCGGCACCGAACCGGTCGCGACGCACGAACTGTCCGCGCTCTTCCCCGCGGCGCGCGATCATATCGGCCATGCCAGCGGCCTGCTCGCGCTGCCGCTGCACGACGAGAACGCGATGCTGCTGTGGTTGCGCGCCGAGCATGTCGAAACGATCGCCTGGGCGGGCAATCCGCACAAATCGGTCGGTCTCGTCCCCGGCGAGACGCTGACCCCGCGCGCCTCGTTCGACAGCTATGCGGAGACGGTGCGCGGCCGGTCGCGGCGCTGGACGCTCGAACAGATCGAGGCCGCGCATCGCCTGCGCCGCCGTTTCCACGAGGCGCGCCAGCATCTGCAGGTCCGCATCCTCAACCGCGAACTCAACAGGACGCTGGCGGAGAAGGACGCCCTGCTCGCGCAGAAGGACGTCCTGATGAAGGAGGTCAACCACCGGGTGCAGAACAGCCTGCAGCTGGTCGCCTCGTTCCTGCGACTGCAGGCGAAGACCGCGGGCGGCACCGTCGCCGACCATCTGGCGGAGGCGCAGGCGCGGCTCGCCGCGGTGGCGCTGGTCCATCGTCGGCTGTACCGCGACGACCAGGTCGAGAGCGTCGACCTGTCGCGCTACATCGACGAACTGGTCGCCGACATGCGCACCTCGCTGGGCGCGGAATGGGGCCGGCACATCCGCCTCGACCTCGCGCCGATCCTCGTGCCGACCGATCGTGCGGTGAACATCGGCCTGATCCTCACCGAGCTGGTCATCAATGCGAGCAAATATGCCTATGGCGGCGGTCCCGGCCCGATCGCGATCGCGCTGGAACAGCATGGCGCGAAGCTGCGGCTGATCGTCGCCGACGATGGCCGCGGCAAGGGCGACGGCGAAGGCTTCGGCAGCCGCATGATGAGCGCGATGGTGCAGCGGCTCGACGGCACGATCGAATATGGCGACAACCATCCCGGCCTGCGTGCGATCATGACCGCACCGATCGCGGACTGACGGTCGCGCCGGCTCGCCGGCAAATATGTTGGAGTCGTTTCCTCGGCAGAACGACATCGTCATAAGGAAAGCTTCATCGCCTTGCGCTATCGCCGCCGTATGACGGGGATTGGCGGGACCAGGGCGATGCATGCGGCGATGGCAGCGAAGGACGGCAGCGACGGCCGCGGTGCCGCGGTACCGTTCATCACCTCGCGCATGTCGCGGTTGTCCGCCTGGATCGGCGGCGCGGCGATCGCCGATGCCGACGACGCCGGGCTGATGCCCGATCCGAACCGCGACGGCCATCGCGCGCTGTTCGCCGATATCGGCGCGTTCCTCGACCGGCATGCGCTGGAACCCAGCGTCGCCCATTACCAGATCGCCCGCACCTACATCCTGCGCGAAAGCCATCAGCTGTCGCGCTCGATCGACGACCGCCTGTGCGCCGGCGGCACGATCGATGCGGCCTTCCTGCACCGGCTGACCAGCCGGCCGTCGCACGATCCCCTCTCTCCCGAACGGATCGCGGACATGGCGGATGCGCTGGCGGCGCGGCTGACCGAAACCGAATGCACGTTCCGCCAGAGCCATGATTCCGCGCGCGACTACGAACAGGCGCTGACGGTCGAGGCTGGTTCGGTCGGCAGCGACCCGGACGGCACCGTCAAACGCCTGCTGGCGCTGACGACGCAGGCGATCGCGCGCAACCGCCAGCTCGCCGACCGGCTGGAGGAAACGCATCGCGAAACCAACCAGCTGCGCCGCAACCTGCACGACGCCCGCCGCGCCGCGGACGAGGATCACCTGACTGGCCTGCCCAACCGCCGCTGCTTCGATCGGCGGCTGAACGCCCTGCCCGCGACGCAGGACGGCGGCGCCCCGCATTGCGTCGCCCTGTGCGACATCGACGATTTCAAGGCGATCAACGATGGCCACGGCCACGACACCGGCGACCGCGTGCTGAAGCTCATCGCCCGCCACCTGACCAACGAACTCGGCATCGCCGTGCTGGTCGCGCGCCATGGCGGCGAGGAATTCGCCTGCCTGTTCGAGGATTGCACGCCGGAGGTCGCGTTCGAGCTGCTCGACGCGGCGCGCGAGACGCTGGGCGGGCGCATCCTCGTCAACCAGACGACGGGGAACGGCATCGGCCGCATCACCTTCTCGGCCGGCGTCGCCAGCCTCGGCGACGACCCCGGCACCGCGATGCGCGCCGCCGATGCCGCGCTCTATGCCGCCAAGCGCGCCGGCAAGGACCGTATCGCCTTCCCTCCGGCGGACGACGTCGGCTAGATCCTAGGCCGCGGCAGCCCGCGCGTAGAGCGCGAAGGTCGCACGCGCCCCCGCCAGCGCCGCCTCGCACCACGCCGCGCCGCAGGCCGCCGCACGCGCATCGAGCGCGGCGAGCAGGCGCCGCCATTCGCCCGGCTGGTGCCGCGCCGCCAGATAGGCCGCGGGCAGCCCCGCCGGCACCGTCCGCGCCAGCAACTGCCCGCCGAGCCGCGAGCCCTCGATCACATAGAGCGCACCCCATCGCGCGGCATCGCCGGTCGCGTCGAACGCGAAGGGCTCCGGCATCGCCGCCTCCATCGCCTGAAGATCACCGGCCAGCGCGGGCGTGCGCGATCGCCAGGCCGGCAAGGCATCGTCGGCCGCCGCCGTCGCCAGCGCCGCCTCGACCGCCGGCAGGGCGCGCGCATGCGCCAGCAGAAAGCGGCGATAGCCGGCAGCATCGTCCAGCGCGAAGCCGCCGAACGCCGCGTCGACGGTGTCGTGATCGCCGGCGGTCGCGGCGCGAAGCTGTTGAACGAAGGACATGAATGTCCCCTGCCCCGCCGGCCCGATGCTGTCGAGGGGGTGGCCGGCGGCGCTCAGGCGGTGCGGTCCACCGCGCCGCTGTTCGCGCCGCCCACAGTCATGCTATCGTCATGCGTGCTCGCCATGGTCAGTCTCCATTCCCCTGGATCGGAACGCCGCGAGAGCGTGGCCGGTCCACTACGGTCCGGCGCAACCGGCAGAATCGGCTTGCACGCCGGTCCGCCGGGCCCCATGCGCGCCGCGCCATCAACGAAAGGTCTCTTATGGTTGCCTGGTTCCAGGCGCTGATGCCGAAGCAAGGTCGTTTCTTCGATCAGTTCGAGGCGCATGCCGCCACGCTGGTCAAGGGCGCCGACGCCTTGCAGAAGCTGTTCAGCGGCGACGGTGCGATCGCACAGCATATCGCGGAGATCGTCGATCGGGAGCATGAGGCCGACGACATCACCCGCGACGTGCTGCAGGACGTGCGCCGGGTGTTCGTGACGCCGTTCGACCGGTCCGCGATCACTGACCTGATCGGCGTCATGGACGATTCGATCGACCAGATGAACCAGACCGCGACCACCATCGAACTGTACGAGGTGTCCGAATTCGCGCCCGACATGCGCGCGATGGTCGATCTGGTGGTCGAGGCCGCCCGGGTGACCGCGGAGGCTATCCCGCTGCTGCGCAAGCTCGACGCCAACGCCGGTCGCCTTCACGACCTCACCGCGCGGCTCGTGTCGCTCGAGGGACAGGCCGACGAATGCCACGCCCGCGGGCTGAAGGCGCTGTTCAAGGCGTGCGGCCCCGACAATCCCATGCGCTTCATCGTCGAGCGCGAGATCTACAGCCATCTGGAACGCACCGCGGACCGGTTCGAGGACATCGCGAACGAGATCCAGGGTCTCGTGATCGATCACGCCTAGGCCATGACCATCTCCTTCACGCTGCTGGTCGCGTTGATCGGCGTGGCGCTGCTGTTCGACTTCCTGAACGGCCTGCACGATGCCGCCAATTCGATCGCGACCGTGGTCTCCACCCGAGTCCTCAAACCGCATCACGCGGTGCTCTGGGCCGCATTCTTCAACTTCATCGCCTTCGCCGTCTTCGGCCTCCACGTCGCCCAGACGGTGGGCAAGGGGATCGTCGATGCGCAGATCATCGATCCACAGGTCATCTTCGGCGCGCTGATGGGCGCGATCGCGTGGAACGTCATCACCTGGCGCTACGGCATCCCGTCCAGTTCCAGCCATGCGCTGATCGGCGGGCTGCTCGGCGCGGGCATGTCCAAGGCGGGTTTCTCCGCGGTCGTCTGGGTCGGCGTCGGCAAGACCGTCGCGGCGATCTTCCTGTCCCCCACCGTCGGCCTGGTCCTCGCCCTGCTGCTGGTGCTCGCGGTGGCGTGGAGTTCGCTGAAGCTGACGCCGATGGGCGTCGACAAGCGCTTCCGCAAATTGCAGCTGATCTCTGCCGCGCTCTACAGCCTCGGCCACGGCGGCAACGACGCGCAGAAGACGATGGGGATCATCGCCGTGTTGCTCTATTCGCAGGGCATGCTCGGCGGCGAATTCCACGTACCCTTCTGGGTGGTGCTGTCGTGTCAGGCGGCGATGGCGCTCGGCACGATGTCGGGCGGGTGGAAGATCGTCCATACGATGGGGTCGAAGATCACCCGCCTCACCCCGGCGCAGGGCTTCTGCGCCGAAACCGGCGGCGCGATCACGCTGTTCATGGCGACGATGGGCGGCATTCCCGTCTCCTCGACCCACACGATCACCGGCGCGATCGTCGGCGTTGGCTCGGCCCGCCGCCTCAGCGCTGTGCGCTGGAACGTCGCCAGCCGCATCGTCGTCGCCTGGGTCGTCACCCTGCCCGCCGCCGGGCTGATTGGTGCGGCCTTCTACGAACTGGCGATCCTGCTGGGGCGCTAACCCTATGAACCGGGGGCCGGACATGCCGACCGAACTGCTGGTGCTGGGCGCATCGACCATCCTGTCCTTCGCCCACATCATGATCCAGGCCCAGGCCGCGACCCGCGAGCGCGGCCTCGACTGGAATGCCGGCGCCCGCGACGGCGCCCGGCCGCCGCTCGGTCCGCTCGCCGGACGCGCCGCCCGCGCGCTGACGAACTTCCAGGAAAGCTACCCGATCTTCATCGCGCTGGCGCTCGGCCTCGCCGTCACCGGCCACACCGGCGGGCTGGGCGCGGCCGGTGCGATCCTGTGGTTCGCCGCACGCATCGCCTATATCCCGCTGTACCTCCTCGGCATCGCCTATGTGCGCAGCCTCGCCTGGCTGCTGTCCATCGCCGGTCTGCTGCTGATGCTGATCCGGTTTTTATAGGGCGCACCGCAGGACGATGTTCGGGAGGCGGTGGTCGCACGGCTGCTGAGCCGGCCCTATCGAACGCCGCGCTCGATCTGACCATCTGCCGTCGTGCTATCGATGGGGGCTGGCCACTCTACAGTGGAGCGGGTGAAGGGAATTTCCCTAGATCACCCGTCCGGCTGCGAAGCGCGAATTTCTGTAAAACCATAGCTTTACGATGGCATCTTGGCACCTTTCGGCTGTCAAGTGGGTCGTCGCAGTTCGCAGGATTGCATATTGTGCAAGTCTCCCTGCCATTCCAGTATGCCGGTCTCGGCAAGCCTGACGAGGCGAGCGGCGAGGACAAGATCGCCTGTCTGGAACACGCCCGACTGACTGAACTCGACAAGTGTGCGACCTACAATCATCGCCATTTTTTGCCACTTTTCCGTGATATGGCCGAATAAAGCGCTGTCGAAATAGTCCATCGGCGCCGAAATCAGCTTGCCTTCGCTCAAGATGCGTAAGGGTGCATTCTCGCGCTTAAGCTGCTTCCACAGGACGAGTTCGTTCGCCCGTCTAGCGTCCGATAAAGGTTCGGCTTTGTCGAGCAACTCGCCCAAGGCATCAGGACCGAGCAGGCTCAAAAGCGGCACGTCCAGCACCAAGCAGGGTTTGTCTGCCATAAACGAAAGCCACCAGAGAAAACCCGCGACGCTATGGGCGCTATCTGGAGAAACCCACGCGATAAGCGGCTCGGTAGCTTCTTGGGATGCTTTCAGAACTGGCACGCTTTCATCGGAAAACTCTTCCCAGGCAGAATAGCCTAGCTCGCTTTCGACCCAGCGAGCACGCACCTCGGCGTCGTCGGTTTCTATAGGGCCAAAGCTGAAATCGTCCAATGGGGCGATTACCAATCCCGCTCGCTTGGTAACCTTTAGCGCCTGCCGCAAAGTCCCCGCTGCGGAGGCGCCGAAGACGACGTGAAGCTGAGGTTTTTCTGAACACATACGGTCAACCTACCGAATGGCACACCCGACTGCACGGTCGGATCGCGCAGAAAGAATAGAGCGCGGGTGGTGGTCCTCAGCCAATTTACGATCGTCAGGTAATGATCGCGACATCCGCACCTTTGAGATATATCTTGCGACCAAAAGCCGAAGCAAACGGCACCGACGCTCATCCAGACCGCGCCTCGCCGAGCGAAGCGATGATCGATTTCGTCAAAGCGCTTGCGCGAGTGCGCGAGAAATTGAGTACGAGGAGGCCAAAGCGGCTGCACGGCTGTTGGCCAAAAAACCGACGGACCGCCAGCTCATCCCTCCGGATTTTCGGAATTTGAGAGATTGGCAAGGAGGGTTGGTTTCTCTCGAACCCGAAACCCGCCTTAATGAATCTCTGTTTAATCGCGATTTTCTGGAGGATCGGTGGAGCGGGTGAAGGGAATCGAACCCTCGTCGTAAGCTTGGGAAGCTTCTGCTCTACCATTGAGCTACACCCGCACGGCCGGCATCCGCGCGGCTGAGCGGATCGCCTAATCGCAGCCGCGCGGGGATGCAAGGGCTGTTGCGCGTCAGGCCGGCATCAGCAGGTGCAGCGTGTCCGCCTTGACCCACGCCGCGGCACGGACGCCGTCGGCAAGCCGCGTATCGTCGACCTCCGCCCGGTCGGCGACGACCACGCGCAGGCGGCCGCCGTGGCGCGACACCGCGCCGATATTCGCCTGCCCGCCGAGCGCGGCAAGCAGCGCGGGCGGTACGGTCGCGGCTTCGGCCGCCGGTGCGGGGGCCGCGGGGGCCGCCGGTGTGCCCTCCCCCGCATCGATCGCGGCGCGCATGTCCATGGCGAGGCCGTCCGCGATGCCGCCGACGATCACCTGCACCGCCGTCGGCGATGGCCGCAGCACGCCGCGCGCGCCCAGCTGGCGCAACCGCGGCTCGTCGATCGCGGTCGCGTCGACCACCGCCAGCCGCAGCCGGGTCGCGCAGGCGTCGATCGCGCGCAGGTTCGCCCGCCCGCCCAGCGCCGCGACGAAGGCCGCGGCCTTCGCATCCGCGGTCACCACCGGGCCGGCGGCGGCGGTGGCATCCACCGCCTCGCGACCCGGCGTCGGCAGGTTGAACCGGACGATCGTCCAGCGGAACAGGCCGTAATAGACCGCGGCATAGACCGCGCCGATCGGGATCAGCAGCAGCGGCTTGGTCGCCTTGCCGTAGTTCAGCACATAGTCGAACAGGCCGGCGGAGAAGCCGTAGCCGAGCTTGACGCCCAGCGCGTTCATCAGCGCCTCCGACAGGCCGGTCAGCACCGCATGGATCGCGTAGAGCACCGGCGCGAGAAACATGAAGCTGAATTCGATCGGTTCGGTGACGCCGGTCAGGAACGAGGTCAACGCGAGGCTGAACAGCATGCCGCCGACCGCCTTGCGCCGGTCGGGCGCGGCGGCGTGATACATGGCGAGACAGGCGGCGGGCAGGCCGAACATCATCACCGGGAAGAAGCCGCTCATGAACCCGCCCGCGGTCGGATCGCCCGCGAAGAAGCGCGTCAGGTCGCCGGTCTTGCCCTGGTAATCGCCGACGACGAAATAGGCGACGTTGTTGAGGATGTGATGCAGGCCGGTGACGAGCAGCAGCCGGTTGAGCACGCCGAAGGCGAACAGGCCGAACCCGCCCGCCGCGACGACGCCGTTGCTCAAGGCGTCCATGCCGGCGTTGATCGGCGCATAGCTCAGCCCCAGCACCAGCGCGATGACCAGCCCGGCGATGCCGGCGATGATCGGCACGAACCGGCGCCCGCCGAAGAAGGCCAGGTAATCCGGCAGCTTGAACGTCGCGAAGCGGTTGTAGAACAGCCCGCCGACGAGGCCCGAGACGATGCCGATCGGCACCTCCAGCCGGTCGATCGCCGCGGCCTTCCATGCCGTCGACACGCCCGCGACCAGCGCGTCCGGCACGTTGGCGAGCGTCGCCGGCGGCACCAGCAGGAACACCTGCGCACCGTTGACCGACACGAGGTAGCAGACCACCCCCGCCATCGCCGCCGCGCCATTGCCGTCGCGCGCGAAGCCGGTGGCGACGCCGACCGCGAACAGCAGGCCGAGATTGGCGAACATCGCGTCGCCGGCCGCGCTGAGGAAGGCGATGTCGAGCAGGTCGGGCTGGCCGAGCCGCAGCAGCAGGCCGGCGATCGGCAGCACCGCGATCGGCAGCATCAGCGCGCGGCCGAGCGGCTGGAGGAAGGACATCACCGAAAAACGGGCGGCGGTCATCGGCTGGTCTCCTGGGCGAAACGGCGGGCGAGGTCGCGCACTCCCGCGGCGCTGGCGGCGGCGAGCGCCTGCGCCGCCAGGTCCTGCGCGGCGGCGAGCGTCAGCCCGGCGACCAGCGCCTTGGTCGCCGGCACCCGCGCCGGTGGGACGGAAAGAGTACGGACGCCGAGCCCGATGAGGATGGGGGCCGCGAGCGGATCGGCGGCGAGGCCGCCGCAGACGCTGACCGGCACGCCGCGCGTCGCGGCGCCGTCGCAGGTCATGCGGATCAGGCGCAGCACCGCGGGATGCAGCCCGTCGATCCCGGCGGCGAGCGCCGGATTGCCGCGGTCCATCGCCAGCACATATTGGGTGAGGTCGTTGCTGCCGATCGACAGGAAGTCGGCATGCGCCGCGATCAGGTCGGCGGTCGCGGCGGCGGCGGGCGTCTCGATCATCGCGCCGAGCTGCACCGGGCCGATGCCGAGTTCGCCGCGCAGGGCGTCGAGCGCGGCGCGCACCGCGATCATCTCGTCGACGCTGGCGACCATCGGCACCATGATCCGGCAGCGGTCGACCTCCGGCACCGCGAGGATGCCGCGCAGCTGCGCATCGAGGATCTCCGGCCGCGCCAGCGCGACGCGGATGCCGCGCAGGCCGAGCGCCGGATTTTCCTCCGCGGGGATCGCCAGATAGGGTGCGGGCTTGTCGCCGCCGACGTCGAGCAGGCGGATGACCACCGGCCGGTCGGGCAGCGCCGCGACGACGCCGCGATATTCGGTCGCCTGTTCGGCGGCGTCGGGCGGGGTCGTCCGGTCGAGGAAGAGGAATTCGGTGCGCAGCAGGCCGCAGCCCTCCGCACCCATCGCCGCCGCCGCGCCGGCATCCGACACCGAGCCGAGATTGGCATAGACATGGACCGTCACCCCGTCCGCTGTGGCGGCGGGGCGGTCGCCGGCGGCGAGCGCCGCCGCCTCCGCCGCCGCGCGGGTCGCCATCGTCGCATGGACCGCCGCCTGCCGCGGGGGTGCGGGATCGACGACCAGGGTGCCGGCATCGGCATCGAGGATCAGCGTGACGCCGTCGTCGACCGCGCGGATCGCATCGCCGAACGCGACGACCATCGGCACGCCCATGCCCGCCGCGAGGATCGCGACGTGCGAGGTCGGCCCGCCGCCCGCGACCGCAAAGCCGCCGACCTGCACCGCGGACAGCGCCGCGAGTTGCGACGGCAGCAGGTCGTGCGCCAGCACGATCGCGCCCGCGGGGACGCTGAGCGCGGCCGGCTCGGTACGGAGGATCGCATGGACGACGCGCAGCGCGACGTCGCGAATGTCGTCGGCACGCTCCGCGATGCGGGCGTTGCCCGAGGCGCGCAGCTGCGCCTCCTGCGTCTCGGCCGCGGTCATCATCGCCGCCGCCGCGCTCATGCCGTTGGCGATCGCCGCATCGGCGCGCGCGCGCAGATCGGGATCGTCGAGGATCGCGCGATGCGCTTCGAGCACGCCGGCGAGCTGCCCCGGCCGCGCCGCCGCGGCCGTCAGTGCCTCGGCCACCGACGCCAGGCCGCCCGCCAGCCGCGCCGTCTCGACCGCGACGCCCTCGCCGCTCGCCGGCAGGTCCGGCACCGCGACGTGCAGCCAATAGGCCGGGCCGATCGCCAGCCCGGGCGCGGCGGCGACGCCGCCGATCGCCCCCGGTTCCAGCGCGGCGGGCGCGCGCCGCACGGGTGCGGCCGGGGGCGGTGTCGGCGCAGCGTCGACCTCCGCGGTCAGCAGCGCGACGATCGCGTCGATCACCGCCTCCGCCCCGTCGCCACGCGCCTGGATCGTCACCGGCGTGCCGCACGCCAGCCCGAGCGAGAGCAGAGCGACCGGGCTCGCCGCCGATGCCGAACGATCCTCGCTGCGCACCGTCACCTCGGTGCCGCTCGCGCGCACCGCGGCGACGATCCGCGCGGCGGGCCGGGCATGCAGGCCATGCGGCAGGCGCACGATCGCATCGCGGCTGACCATGGCGCCGGCGACGTCCTCCGCCACCCCAGCGCGCGCCGTACCGACGATGCGCAGCAGCGGATCGCCGACCGCGACCAGCCCTTCGGGGGCGAGGTCGGCGAGCGTGACACCCTCGCCTTCGATCACGATCACCGGGGTCACGGCGGACGGTGCCGCCTGCACGACGCCGTCGAGATCGAAGCGGATCAGCGGATCGCCCGCCCGCACCCGGTCCCCCGGCGCGACCAGCACCGCAAACCCCTGCCCGTTGAGCGCGACGGTATCGACGCCGATGTGCATCAGCAGCGACACGCCGCCGCCCGCATCCAGCGTCACGGCGTGGCCGGCGGCGTGGACCGTCAGCACAATGGCATCACAGGGGGCGTGCAAAGTATCGCCGGTCGGATCGATCGCGATCCCCGGCCCCATCATCCCCTCGGCAAAGACCGGATCGGGCACGGCGGCGAGCGGCAGGACCCATCCTGCGAGTGGCGCCACCAGCTGCACGTCGGCCATTTGCATTCCCATCCCCGTCATCCACCACCCAGTCTATCGCACCGGCGCGGGCTGACAATACCTATTGCATACCATTTCGTGTCGAACGTGTGACGATTTGGTGTCACGCGGCGGACGTGGGGGAGGCATAGCAAGGATTTCAGTGGACATTTCGAGGAGAGGATGAGGTCGCGCAGAGGACGCGGAGGTGCTGCGCTGCCCGTACGGAATACGCCCCATCCGCCAAATAGGTAACGGGCCGCGTTGCCATCACAGGCGATCATGAGCGCCATCGATATTCAACGACGCCAACCCCACTAGTCATTCCCGCGCAGGCGGGAAACCATATACGCTACCGCTTCGGCAGTTTCGAAGGCTCGCGTGTACGATCTCCAGCCTTGGCAAGAATAACGGCACGAGGTGTGGCGAACAATCCAAGCCATCACCGCGAAAGTTCGATCCGCTTCAAGGGATACCCCTATGCGTCCTCCGCGCCTCTGCGCCTCTGCGCGACCCAAATCGCCTGCGCCCCGAAACCGACCGACGATCGCGCCCGACCGGCCAAGGGTCAGCGTTGTACGGTAACCGGCGCGACGATACCCGACGGCTGTCCGGGCTCCGGCCGCACGATCAGCACGACCGTTCGTTCGCCCGCGCCGGGCGGCAGCGCGGCCTCGAGTGGTCCAGGTGCCGCCGCAGGCTTATCGGCGAGCCGGCGCCCGTCGACCCAAAGTTCAGCGCGGCCCGCGATGCCGGCGAAGACGATCCGGCCACCCTGCGCCGCGACCGCGCGCACCGGCGTCACCCGCGCGCGGTAGAGCTGCCAGCCGGCGGCCGGTTCTGCGGGAGTCACGGTGCCGCTGCGCACGAACGCCCAGCTGTTGTTGTCGCCATCCGCCGGTGCCAGCGCCGGATCCGGACGAGGCGGCAGCAGCGGCGAGCGGCGCCATCCGTCGATCGTCCGCGGCGCCTGCGCAGGCGCTATCTGTGGCGCGGACGTCCGTGCGATCCGGTCGATACGCAGCACCGCGGGCGTCAGTCCGGGCGCGCTTGCGCGCAGAAGGATGGTGCCGCGTCCCGCCGCATCCGCCTGGACGATGACCTGCGCGAGGCCGTTGAACAACGACCGGGCGTCGCCCTTTTCGGGCTCGTGGCTGTTGGGATCGCCGTTTCCGAGGCCGATGATCGTCGCGCCGGCGATCGCGAAGCGCACCGGCAGGTTCGCGGTCGGCACGTGGCGCCCGCGCGCGTCGATCGCGTCGACGGTGACCGGCTGCACGTCCTCACCGTCGCCCGCCATCACCCGCCGCGCCGGCGTCAGCCGCAGCGCGACCGGCGGCCCGGCGGTCTCATGCCCCGCCCGCGCCACCACGCGGCCGCCGCGATAGGCGATCACCTCCAGCGTTCCCGGGGCATAGGGCACGGAAAAGCCGTTGCCCAGCAGTTGGTCGACCGCCGCCTCGCCGACGATGCGGCCGTTAAGCGTCAGCACGATCCGCTCGGCATTGCTGGTGACCAGCACCGGGATCGGCTGCCCCTCCCGCCCCGGCCACGTCCAGTGAGGGGCGATGCCGACCACCGCCGCATCGTCGATCCAGCCGGCACGGTGGATGTCATAGGCGGTCTTGCGGAACCCGCAGAGGTCGAGGATGCCGAAGAAGCTCGATATCGTCGGCCAGGCGTGCGGCGTCGGTTCGCCGTGATAGTCGAAGCCGGTCCAGACGAACCCGCCGGCGACGAAGGGACGCGCGGCGATCTTCGCCCAGCCCTTGCGATGCGTCTCGCCCCAGCCCGCCGCCTCGTCGTCCATCGACGAGATGACGTGCGCCGCGGCATCGGTCGCATAGGCGCCACGCGTCATGAACGCGCTGGTATCCTCCGAACTGGTGATCGGCTTGGCGGGGTTGAGGGCGTGGAATTTGTCATAATCACCCGGGTAATAGTTGAACCCGACGACATCGACGACGCTCGAGACGTTGGCGGGATTGAAGAACGATCCGTTCATCGCCGCGGTCACTGGGCGGCTGTCGTCGAGCCGCTTCACCGCCGCCGCCATCCGCCGCACCATCTGCACGCCCGCCTCGGTGCCCTGCATCGGCTCCTCGTTGAACACCGACCACAGGATGACGCTGGCATGGTTGCGGTCGCGCCGCACCAGCCATTCGAGCTGCGCCATATAATCGGGCGCCGGATTGAAGTTGCGGTTCTCGTCCATGACGAGGAAGCCCATCCGGTCGCACAGGTCGAGGAAGGCGGTGGCGGGCGCGTTGTGCGAACAGCGGATCGCGTTGCAGCCGAGCTCCTTCAGTCGCTCCAGCCGCCAGGCGAGCAGCGCATCCGGCACCGCGGTGCCGACGCCGGCATGGTCGAGGTGCAGGCACACGCCCTTCAGCTTCACCGGCTGGTCGTTGACGAACAGGCCTTGCGCGGAATCGAAGCGGATGGTGCGGAAACCGACCGATACGCGGCGCGCATCGACCGCCGCGCCATCGCGCTCCAGCGTCACCGCGACGGTGTAGAGGATCGGCGTCTCGACCGACCACAACTTCGGGGCCGGCACCGGAATCGACACGGAAAGGTCCGCCTGTTCGAGCGGCGCCACGGTCACGGACGCGGAACGGACGATCGCAATGCTGCGCCCCGCTGGGTCGATCAGGCTGGCGACGGCGACCACTGCCGCCTGGGCCGTCTCGATCGACCGTGCGGTGACCGTGACGGGCACCGTCCAGGCGCCGTTCGCCAGCCGCGGGTTGCAATGCACGCCGTCGGTGATAATCGCGACGGGCGCGTGCTTCGCCAGCCATGCATGACGATACAGGCCGGCACCTTCGTACCACCAGCCCTCCATCGCGTCGGCATCGACGCGGATCGCGATCACGTTGGTCCGCTCGCCAAAGCGCGCGAAGGGCGTGATGTCGATATAGACGCTGTTATAGCCCGACCAATTGTGCGCGACGATGCTGCCGTTGACCCAGATCGTCGCGTTGGTGGCGATCCCGTCGAGCTGTACCTCCAGATACCGGCCCTCGTCCGCGAGATCGAGGCGGAAGGTGCGGCGATACCAGCCGATGCCGCGCGGGCGATAGCCTTGCGACGGATTGCCGGTCTCGACGAAGGGCTGGGAGCTCGCCCAGTCGTGCGGCAGCGTTACCGGCGACCAGTCGCTGTCGTCGTGATCCATCGCCGCCGCGCCCTTGGCATTGCCGGCCTTGGCGCGGATGTAGGTTTCCTCGTGCGTCGTCGCCGGCGGCACGGGGATGTCGCCCGCGTGGAACAGCCAGCCTTGGTCGAAGCCCGTCCGCGACGGATCGACCACCGGCAGCGGCTGCGGCAGTGCGTCCCCCGGCTGAGGCATCGGCAGCGCACCGTAGCGCGCCGGCGTCGCCGCCAGCGCCTCCCCCGCCATCGCCCCCGCCATCGCCCCCGGCAACGTGATCGCCAGTCCGGCACCGGCGGACCCCAGAAATCGCCGCCGGTCGATCGTCATGCCGGCGAGCCGCCGATGCAGGTCGCGACCGGCGCCATCGCGGCGGTCAGTTGCACCCAGTCGGCGCACAGCCCAACCGCTAGCGTGCCGCGCTCCGCCTCCAGCCCCAGGAAGGCCGCGGGATTGCCCGCCGCCAGCCGTGCCGCCACCGCCGGTTCCAGCCCGAGCATGCCCATCGCATTGGCGACCGCAGCCGCCATGTCGAGGTCCGATCCCGCCAGCGTGCCGTCCTCGTAGGAACAGATGCCGTCGCTGACGCGGATCTGCCGCCCTTGCAGCACGAAATCCTTGGTCTCGGCGCCGACCGACGACATCGCGTCGGTGACCAGCATCATCCGCTCGATCCCGCGGGCACGCAGCGCGATGCGCAGCACCGCGGGCGCGACGTGGACGCCGTCGACGATCAGGCCGCACCACGGCCGCGGATCGTCGAGCGCCGCGCCGACGAGGCCGGGGGTGCGCTGCACCATCGGCGGCATCGCGTTAAACAGATGCGTGATGCCGCACAGCCCCGCGTCGAACGCCGCCAGCGCGGTTTCGTAGGGCGCCTCGCTATGCCCGGCGCTCACCCGCACGCCGGCTTGGGCGAGGCGGGCGATATCGTCGATATGCGCCAGCTCGGGCGCCAGCGTCACCATCACCCGGCCGCGCCGCGGCCGCGACAACAGCTCGACCATCGCATCGTCGAGCAGCCGGAAGCGCCCGGCATCGTGGATGCCCTTGCGGGCGACGTTGAGGAACGGCCCCTCGATATGCACGCCGATGACGCCGGGCACGCCCGCCTCGATCGCCGCGTCGACCGCGTCCAGTGCCGCCGCGATCCGGTCGGGCGAATCGCTGATGAGCGTCGGCAGCAGCGCCGTCGTGCCATAGCGCGCATGCGCCGCGGTGATCGCGGCGATGCCGTCGACGCTGGTCGCGTCGTTGAACAGCACGCCGCCGCCACCATTGACCTGCGTGTCGATAAAGCCGGGCATCACCCAGCCACCGTCGAGGTCGATGCCGTCGGCGGCATCGCCGTCGAGCGAGCGGATGCTGGCAATCCGGGTGCCGGTGACGACGATCTCCGCGCCACGCCAGACCTCGCCGGCCACGACAACGTGGCCGTTGGTGAACCGATGCGCCTCACTCATAGCGTGCGCGTCACCTTGGCGAGATGGGGCGGCGTATCGGGATCGAGCCCGCGTCGCCGAGACAAGGCCTCGGCGAGGCCGTAGAAGCTCGCCAGCATCAGGATCGGCTGCACCGCGGGATGCGCGTCTAGCGCCGGCAGGATCGCGCGCGCATCGTCGGCATGCGCCGCGAGCACCGTCGCGCCGCGCCCGGCGAAGGTCTCGACCACCGCCATCACGTCATCGCCCGCGGCATCGCTGGTCGCCAGCGCGAGCACCGGAAAGCCCTCGCCGACGATCGCCATCGGGCCGTGGCGCACTTCGGCGGCGCTGAACGGTTCGGCCTGGACCTGACACGTTTCCTTGAGCTTGAGCGCGCATTCCTGCGCAACGCCGAAGCCATAACCGCGTCCGATCACGAACATCTGGCTCGCCCCGGCGAGCGGCTCGACGCCGGCACTCCAGTCGAGCCCGACCGCCTCGTCCAGCTGCGCCGGCAGCGCCTCGACCGCGGCCTCCAACGCCGCATCGCCCGACCAGGCCGCGACGATCGCCGCCAGCCCCGCCATCGCCGCGATGCACGACTTGGTCGCCGCGACCGATTTCTCCGGTCCCGCGCTTAGGGCTAGCAGCGTGTCCGCCATGGCGGCGAGCGGCGACGTCTCGTCATTGACCAGCGCCACCACCTCGGCGCCGCCCTTCGCATGCGCCTCGACCGTGGCGAGCAGGTCAGGGCTGCGGCCGGATTGTGAGATGGCGATGCACAACGCCCTCCGCGTCGTCACCGGGGCGTCGAATAATGACACCACCGAGGGCGCGGCGGAAGCGACCGGTACGCCGACCATCGTCTCGATCAGATACTTGCCGTACATCGCCGCATGGTCGGACGAGCCGCGCGCGCAGGTGACGACGACGTCGGGCGCCGCGCTGCGCAGCCGTTCGCCGAGCGCCTGCAAGGCCGCGCCATTGCGCGCCAGCAGGCGTGCGACGGTCGCCCCCGCCTCCAGCGTTTCGGCCCGCATCAACGTATCGGTCGTCGTCATATCGCTCGTCACAAATCGCGCCCCCCAGGCGGTGTCAGGTGTCCGCGAGCTCGGCCACGAAATCGTAGCTGTCGCCCCGGTAATAGGATCGGGTGAATTCGACGGCACGGCCGTCGCGCAGGAAGCCGCGCCGCTCGATCAGCAGCCCGGGCGAGCCGGGATCGACCCCCAGCATCCGTGCATGGTCGCCGCCGAACGGCACCGCGCGCAGCCGCTGCAACGCGCGCACCGGGCGATGCCCGGCAGCGGTCAGCGCGGTATAGAGCGAGGTGTCGACCGCATCGAGCGACGGCAGGCAGAAGCCCGCGATCGTCGACAGTTCGAGCGCCATCGGCACCTCGTCGGCAAAGCGCAGCCGCTGGAACCGGTAGACCGGCGCACTCGGCGACAGCGCCAGCGCCATCGACTCCTCAGGGCTGACCGTTCCCTCCGCGCGTGAGATCCAGGCGCTGCTCGGCACCCGGCCGCGGGCGATCATGTCCTCGGTGAACGACGACAGCTTGCTGAAATTCTTTTCGACGCGCCCCGCGACGAAGGTACCCGCGCCGCGACGACGGGTCAGCAACCCCTCCTCGACCAGCCCCTCGATCGCCTTGCGTACGGTGATGCGCGAGACGCCATAGTCGATCGCCAGATCGCGTTCGGCTGGAATCGCGTCGCCGCGCGTAATCACCTCACCACCGATCGCATCGCGGATGAGTTGTTGCAGTTGCAGATAGAGCGGCGAGGGATTGTCGGTGCGGAAACGCCCTACCCTGCTCACGAAACTCATCATCGACTCCCTCTTCCACAAACCGTTGCGACCTTCGGTGCCACGGTCCGCGGAGCAGCGCCAGCGGCGCCTTGATCTACAATTGTCCTAGATTGGACTTGTGGTCAATTACCCCGCGCAATTCTCGTACCAGCGGCGCGCTCGTCCGGCGCGGCAGCGGTCCGAAGCCGAACCGGTCCTCCGCGCTCTCCTCGGCCGGCACGCTGGCCGAGCCATGCACCGCCGGGACGCGCGTCTCCGCGATCAGGGTGGCGACGTTATCCGCACGGACGCCGGCACCCGCGATCACCGCGCAGCGCCCGTCCGCGCGCGCGACCATCCGCGCGATCGTCGCGGCGCCCTCCGCAGCACTGTGCGCCCCGCCCGAGGTGAGGATATGGTCGAAGCCCAGCGCCACCGCCTGCTCCACCGCCGCGACCGGATCGTCGACGACGTCGATCGCCCGGTGGAGCGTCAGCACCGGGCGATCCGGCCCGAGCGCGGCAATCCAGTCCGCCAGACCGGCCACATCCAGCGCGCCGCCGTCCGTCGCGCCGAACACCAGCCCCTGCACCCCCGCCGCGGCCAGCGCCTGTGCCTCCGCTACCGCGAGCGCCCATGTGTCGGCGTCATAGTCGAACCCGCCCGGGCGCGGCCGGACCATCGCATGGACCGGTATGCCCGCCGGCCGCGCGTGCGCCAGCACCGCCGCGACCAGCCCGGCGGAGGGCGTCAGGCCGCCCATCGCCAGCGTCGCGCACAATTCGATCCGGTCGCATCCACCCGCGATCGCCGCCGCGGCGCCGGCCGGCGACTCGACGCAGATCTCCAGTGTCACGCGACGGTCATGATTCGTTCGATTGGCCATCAATGGCGCGCAAAGCCCCCTCTGCTACCCGTTTCGATCGCCGGAACGGCGCCCCACGACACAAGCTTACCTCGTGGAACGGCAGTGGTTCCATGAAAAAACGATTGTGACAAATTTTTTATAGGTCATTGGGTATGGATTGGTTATAGGAAAACTATCGACAGCGACACGAGGCCTATCCAGGGTCCGTCGTTGCGGTCTGTCGCCGGCTTCGCGGCAGGTTCGGGTTGGGGGGGACATGCGACCGGGCGTGTTCCGAAAAAGGAATGTCCTATGCGCTTGCGCCACGTGATCCTCGTCAGCACCGCCCTCGCGGGCTTCGCCGGTAGCGCTAACGCGCAGGAAGCCCCCACCGCCACCGCGCCGTCCGGCACCGCGACCGCACAGGACGCGACCGAGACGGGCGACGACATCCTCGTCACCGGCTACCGCGGCTCGCTGCGCGAGGCGATCAACGTCAAGCGCAACGCCAATGCCGTCGTCGACGTCATCACCGCCGAGGACGTCGGCAAGTTCCCCGACCGCAACGTCGCCGAATCGCTGTCGCACATCCCGGGCGTCAGCATCGACCGTCGCTTCGGCGAAGGCGAGAAGGTCGCGATCCTCGGCACCGACCCGGCGCTCAACCGCATGCTGCTCGACGGCCACGCGCTCGCCTCGGCCGACTGGGGCGGCAACGACAACGATCCGTCCAGCCGTACCTTCAACTATTCGCTGCTCGCGCCCGAGCTGGTCGACCGCCTCGAGGTGTACAAGTCGCCCGAGCCGCGCATCGAGGAAGGCAGCCTCGGCGGCACCGTGATCGTGCGCACCCGTCGCCCGCTCGAACTGCCGGCCAATTCGATCTTCGCCTCGGGCGGCTATTCGTACAACGACCGGTCGGAGAAGGGCAACGTCCGCGGATCGGGCCTGTACAGCTGGAAGAACGCCGACGAGACCTTCGGCGTCCTCGTCGCCGCCACCTATGACAAGCAGAACCTGACCCGCGCCGGCGTCGAATTCTTCGGCTACGACAATGTCGCGCCGAACGCGGACGGCACCTACAACAGCCCGTTCGTCAACCGCGCCGCCAACGGCGCGCTCAGCCTCAAGAACCCCGCCGCGACGATCACCGGCGGCACGATCGCCGACCTGTACCGGGCGGCCTCGCCGTTCGGCATCAACTACGCCTATTTCCAGCAGCAGCGCGAGCGCAAGAGCGTGTCGGGCACGGTGCAGTTCCGCCCGACCAGCGAGCTGACCTTCACGCTCAACGGCCTGCACATCGACGGCAACTACAACAATTACAGCCAGTCGATGTACACCATCCCCGGTGCCTGGACCGGCAGCGTGCTGCAGTCCGCGACGGTCAGCAACGGCGTCGTCACCGCCGCCTCCTTCGGCACGGCACCCAGCCAGAGCGCGCAGCTCGACACGCTGGTCCGCCGCACCAAGCTGAAGACCGACAACGTCAACCTGTTCGCCGACTGGGAAGGCGACAATGGCGCCAAGGTGGCCTTCGCCGGCGGCTGGTCGAAGGCGACCGGCGGTCGCAACCCCGAATATCTGTTCAACGTGCAGACTCGCCTGCCGTTCAGCTATGCCTTCACCGGCAATTCGGCCGAGGTGAACTTCACCGGCGACCTGACCAACCCCGCCAATTACTTTACCAACCCGAACAACAATCCGGCGCAGATCGAAGGGCGCCCGGTCGTCATCAACGGCACGCAGCTCAACGCCGCGCAGATCGGCGGACTCGACTATAGCGTCACCACCGACCGCGACGTGTTCGGCGGCTATGATGCGACGATCCCGGTCGACTTCGGTCCGTTCAAGGAAATCCTGCTCGGCAGCCGCGTCACCGATCACGAAAATCGCGTCGATGCCCGCGGCATCAACACCTATCTGCGCAGCTCGCTCAACGGATCGCAGCTGGGCGTCACCACGCTGACCACGCCGGACGGCACGTTCGACGGCAGCGGCGGCAGCGGCAACGCTACCAAGTATCTGAACCTGCCCGACCAGGCGGTGATCGACATCCTCGCCAATGCGATCAACAGCCCGCTGGTCACCAAGATCGGCGCCTCGACCAAGGTGCGCGAGACGGTGGCGGCAAGCTACGTCCAGGCGAACTTCGATCAGGGCGGCCTGCGGGGCAACATCGGCGGACGTCTGGTCTACACGCGCGACGTGTCGAACTTCGCGACGACGCCCAGCGCCGTCGCCAATCCGCAGCCGGTGCCGACCCGCACCTCGACCGACTACCTGAAGTTCCTGCCCAGCCTGAACATCGCGTACACGATCGCCCCGCAGTTCATCGTCCGCGGTGCGGTGGCCAAGGTGATCTCGCGTCCGCGCTATCAGGATCTGGCGGCCGCGACCTCGCTCAACGACATCACGCTCGACGGCGGCGGCGGCAACCCGAACCTGAAGCCGTACGAATCGACCAACTACGAACTGACCGCGGAATGGTATCCGCGCGGCGGCACGTTGCTGGCGGTCGAGCTGTTCCGTCGCGACATCAAGAACTACATCATCAACTTCCGTCAGAACGTCGACTATTTCAACGCGCTGCAGAACCGGATCACGACGTACAACGTCAGCCAGCCGGTCAACGGCGCCAAGGCGAAGGTCAACGGCGTGCTGGTGTCGGGCCAGGCGGAACTCTGGGGCGGGTTCGGCCTGCAGGCGAACTATTCGTACCAGGACAGCGACACCTCGTCGGTCGACGTCAGCGGCGCGGCGCTCAACCTGCCGTATCTGTCGAAGCATACCGTCAACGTGATCCCCTATTTCGAGAGCGGACCGTTCCAGGCGCGACTGAGCTACAATTACCGTACCGCCTATTTCCGCACGATCGGCCGTCTCGGCTCGCGCGAGATGGTGGCGCCGTACAACCAGCTCGACGCATCGGCCTCGCTGGCGATCACCAAGGGCATCATCCTCAGCGTCAACGCGCAGAACCTGCTCGACGAGACCTACCTCCAGTATAACGCCACCAAGGATCGTCCGACCGCCTTCTACAAGAACGGCCGCACCTTCTCGGCGGCGCTGTCGTTCCGCATGTAGTCCCGCCGTCGTCGTCCCGGACCCGGTCCGGGCGACGACGTGCGTTCCCGGCGGGTCCGCCCGCCGGCCGGTTCCCCGATGGACGCATCCTCCCCTGATCCGCGTCCCGGCCCTCGGCCCCGGCAGCCCCCATCGCGGCGCCGGGGTCTTTTTTTGTGCATCGGGCATGGACGTCGCCGGATCGCTCCTGCAAGATACCTTCAATACCAAAACAGAACCAAGGGGCTGTCATGACGCAGAACGCCGGTATCGCGACCATCGTCGGGGGAGCGGCGCTCGCCCTGCTTGCGCCCACCGCCGCACCGGCGCAGGACGCACTGCCGCTGCTTCCCCTGCCCCAGTCGGTCACGCGCGCCGCGGGCAGCTTCACGGTTCGCGACGGCGCGGGGATCGCCGCCGCCGATGCCGGCGCCACCGCCGCGGCCCGCCTGCTCGCCGCCCACGTCAAGGCCGAGCGCGGCCTCGCCCTCACTCCCGGCACGACCGGCGCGATCCGGTTCGTCCGCGACGCCGCGGTCGCCGGCGACGAAGCCTATCGGCTCGCGGTGACGCCGCAGGGCATCACCATCGCCGCCTCGGGCGACCGCGGCCTCGTCCATGGCGCGATGACGCTGGCGCAATTGATCAGCCCCGACGCCGCCTTCGGCAAGCCGGTCGCGGTGCCGGCGCTGTCCATCACCGATGCGCCGCGCTTCGCCTGGCGCGGGCTGATGATCGATCCCGCGCGCCATTTCCTCCCCATGCCGGCGCTGCGCGCGATCGTCGACCAGATGGCGTCGGTGAAGCTCAACACGCTCCACCTCCACCTCACCGACGATCAGGGCTGGCGGGTCGAGATCCGCAAATATCCGAAGCTGACCAGCGTCGGCGGCTGGCGCGTGCCGCCCTGGACCGGCGGCGCGCAACCGACCGAAAAGGTCGGCGGCTTCTACACGCAGGCCGAACTCCGCGAGCTCGTCGCCTATGCCGGGGAGCGTGGGATCACGATCGTGCCGGAGATCGACCTGCCCGGCCATGCGCAGGCGCTGGTCGCCGCCTATCCCGAACTCGGCATCCTCGGCGACGCGCCCGCGGTCAGCAACAATTGGGGCATCATGCCCTATCTGTTCAATCCGGGGCCGAAGGGCATCGCCTTCGTCAAGGACGTGCTCGACGAACTGATGCAGGTCTTCCCCGGCACCTATATCCATCTCGGCGGCGACGAGGCGGTGAAGGACCAGTGGCAGCGCAGCCCCGAGGTGCAGGCGCAGATGAAGGCGCTCGGCATCAAGGACGAGAACGGCCTGCAAAGCTGGATGATCGACCAGTTCGGCACCTACCTGCAATCGAAGGGCCGGCGCCTGATCGGCTGGGACGAGATCCTCGAGGGCGGCCTGCCCGCCTCCGCCTCGATCATGTCGTGGCGCGGCGAACAGGGCGCGGTCGACGCCGCCAATCAGGGGCATGACGTCGTGCTGTCGCCCGGCACGCCGCTGTACCTCAATTATTCGCAGAGCCGCCTCGCCGACGAGCCGCCGGGTCGCTTCGCGCCGATGACGCTGGAGATGGTCTATCGCTACGATCCGATGCCGGCGGGCATTCCGGCGGACAAGGCCAAGCACGTGCTCGGCGCGCAGGGCAATCTGTGGAGCGAATATATCGTCACGCCCTACCAGCTCCAGCATCTGATCTTCCCGCGCGCGGGCGCGGTGGCGGAGATCAGCTGGTCGCCGAAGGACAAGCGCGACTTCGCCGGCTTCCTGCCGCGGGTGCAGCGCCAGGGCGACCGCTGGAGCCGCGGCGGCATGCACGTCGCCGACAGCGCCTTCGCGGTCGATATGCAGGTCGACGGCACGCGCGGCGATGCGCTGCGCCGCAACCGCGTGCCGCTGACGCTGGCGACGCAGGTGCCCTATGGCACGATCCGCTACACGACCGACGGCAGCACGCCGACCGCGACGTCGCGCGCCTATGCCGGGCCGCTGTCGCTGAAGCCGGGCACCACCGTCCGCGCCGCCGCCTTCGACGCGCGCGGCAGCGCGACCGCCGCGGTGCGCAGATTCGACACGTCGCGCGCCGCCCTGCTGGCGCGGACCAGTTCGGACATGGCCGCCTGCCCCGCCGGCGACCTCGGCCTGCGCGTGCCGCTGACGTCGGAATCGCGCGAGAATGCGCCGGCGTTCAACATCAACCTGTTCGACACCTGCACGCTCTACCCCGACGCGCCGCTCGACGTCGCCCGCGGCTATACCGTCGACGTCGCCCGCCTCGCCCGCCATTACGGGCTCGCGCATGAGGCGCGGATGGTGAAGGAGCATTACAACGTCTCCGATCACGGCGAATTGCTCGTCCAGGTCGGCTGCATCGCCGCCGCCAAGGCACGCGCCGCGGGCGACAAGACCGCCCGGCCGATCGCGGCGGGCGCCTTTCCCCTGCCCGATCCGCGCACCGCGCCGCAGCGCTTCACCTTCCGCGGCACGCTGCCGGCGATCGCGGGCGACCGGGACGTCTGCTTCCAGTTCACCGCGCCGATCAAGGACCCTTTCTACACGGTCGAGCGCGTCCAGCTGACGGAGGCGGGTCGATGAGGCACGCGTTCGCGCTCGCGCTGCTCCTCTCCGCCGCCCCGCTGGCGGCGCGCGACACCGTCCCGCTGGACCGCGACTGGCAGGTCCGGCTCGATCCCGCCGACACCGCCGCGACCAGGGCGCACCCCCGCGAGGCCGCATGGTTTCCGGCGCAGGTACCCGGCAGCGTCCAGCAGGACCTGATCCGCGCGAAACGCGTCCCCGATCCGTTCATCGGCACCAACGAAGGCGCGATCCAGTGGGCGGGCCTGTCGGCGTGGCAGTTCCGCACGATGCTGATCGTCACCCCGGCGATGCTCGCGCACGGGCACCTCGATCTGGTGTTCGACGGGCTCGACACGTTCGCGACCGTCACCGTCAACGGCCAGCCGCTGCTCACGGCGGACAACGCCCACCGCCGCTGGCGCGCCGATGCGAAGCCGCTGCTGCGCGCCGGCCGCAACGAGGTGCTGGTCAGCATCGCCTCGCCCATCCGGACGCTGCAGCCGATGGTGCTCAAGGACCCGCACCCGCTGCCCGGCGAATATGACAGCGCGTTCGGCGACGAGCCGAAGGGCGTCCAGACCAGCCCCTATATCCGCAAGCCGAAGTACCAGTACGGCTGGGACTGGGGCCCGCGCATCGTCACCACCGGCCTGTGGCGCCCCGCCCGGCTGGAGGCATGGGACGCGGCGCGGCTCGATCGGGTCCGCATCGCGCAGGACGCGCTGTCGGATGCGGAGGCACGGCTGACCGCGCATGCGACGATCGTCGCGGACGTGACGAAGAGCGTCACGCTGACCGCCACCGTCACCGCCCCCGACGGCAGCCGCCAGACGGTCGAGCGCATGGTTACGCTCGCGCCCGGCAGCAACCCGGTGACGATCCCGCTGACGATCGCGAAGCCGCAGCGCTGGCAGCCGGTCGGCTATGGCGCGCAGCCTCTCTACACGGTGACGACGACGCTGGACGGCGACACCCAGACGCGCAGCATCGGCCTGCGCACGGTGACGCTCGACCGCAAGGATGGTGCGTTCGGGCTGATCGTCAACGGCCTGCCGATCTTCGCCAAGGGCGCGAACGTCATCCCGTTCGACAGCTTCCCCGCCCGCGTCGATCCTGCCGAGCCCGAAAGCCTGCTCAGGGCGGCGCGCGACGCCAACATGAACATGGTCCGCATCTGGGGCGGCGGCTATTATCTGGACGACGCCTTCTACGCCGCCGCCGACCGGATGGGGCTGATGGTATGGCAGGATTTCATGTTCGGCGGATCGGCGACGCCACCCGACGCCGCGTTCCGCGCCAGCGTCGCCGCGGAGGCGGACGAACAGGTCGCGCGGATCGGCGACCATCCCTCGGTCGTGATCTGGGCGGGCAACAACGAAGTGCTGTCCGGCTGGGAGAATTGGGGCGATCGCAAGGCATACAAGAAGGCGATCGGCGCGGACGAGCAGGAACGGATCGGCACCGGCATGGCGGTGCTGTTCGACCGCGTCCTGCGCGGCGCGGTCACCGCGAACAGCCCCGGCACGCCCTATATGCCAGGGTCGCCGTCGAGCGACTATGAAGGCCCGGTCGATACCGACGCGAACGGCGACCGCCATTTCTGGGACGTCTGGTCGGGCAGCAAGCCGGTCGAGAACTACCTCGATTCCTGCCCGCGCTTCATGAGCGAATATGGCTTTCAGGCGATGCCGACGATGGCCACGATCCGCGGCTTCGCGGGCAAGGGCACGCTCGATCCCGACAGCCCGGTGATGAAGGCGCACCAGAAGTTCCTCGCCGGCGAAGGCAATGCCCGGTTGCGATTGTACCTCGACCAGCGGCTGCGGCCGGCGAAGGACTTCGCCGATTTCGTCTATCTGACGCAGGTCAATCAGGCACAGGCGATCGGCCTCGCCGCGCGCCACCACCGCGCCTGCCGCCCGGTGACGATGGGGTCGCTGTTCTGGCAGCTCAACGACGTCTGGCCCTCGATCAGCTGGGCGAGCATCGACCATCTCGGCCAGTGGAAGCTGCTGCACCATGAGGCGAAGCGCGCCTTCGCCCCGCAGGCGATCGTCGCCGAGCATCGCAATCAGGCGACGCGGATCGCCCTGGTGTCCGACGCGACGACGCCGGTCGCGGCGCAATGGCGGGTGACGGTGCGCGCCATGACCGGCGCGACGCTCGGCACGCGCACCGCGGACGCGACGCTCGCCCCGCTCAGCGCCACCACGGTCGCGACCCTGCCCGACGCCGACCTGTTCGGCACGGCCGATCCCGCGCAAAGCTATGCGGTCGCCGAACTGCTGGTCGACGGCCGCACCGTCAGCCGCACGCTGGTCGAACGGCTGGTGCCGAAGGACATGGCCTATCCCGACCCCGGCCTGACGCTCCGCCGCACCGGCAACCGCGCGACGATCACCGCCAGGAACCTCGCGCGCTCGGTCATGATCGACATGGGCGACACGCCGGGTCAGGCGAGCGACAGCGGCTTCGACCTGCTGCCCGGCGAAAGCGTCACGGTGACGCTGACCGGCAAGCAGACCCCGGTCCTGCGGACGCTGGCACCATGATCGCTGCCCCCCTCGTTACTCTCCCGGCGGAGGCCGGGGCCCAGTCCGGCGACCGCAGTTATCTGCCGATGGTGGTTTTCCGACAGGACCCTGGCTTCGACCGGGGTGGTGACGGGTCATATTCACGCGAAGGCGCGAAGACGCGAAGAAGGGGGATTCGCGCGGAGACGCGGAGACGCGGAGGGGATGCGCGCGAGACGCCTGACACGCGTTACCACGATGGCGAGAAAGCCTGCGGCAGCTCGAACGATCCGCGTGAGACGCCGCTGCGCTCGCCCCGATCCGCGCCTCCTTCTCTCTGCGTCTCCGCGTCTCCGCGTGACCAAAACCGTCTTCCATCGCGCCTTCGCGTCTTCGCGCGAACATCCTCTTCCAGACCATCGGGACCGACAGCATGATCCCCGCCCTCCTCCTGCTCGTGCAGGCCGCCGACCCGGTCGCGACTGCGATCGCCGCGATGACGCCCGAGCAAAAGGCCGCGCAGCTCCAGAGCACCGCGCCCGCCGACGCCAAAGCCGGCCTGCCCGCCTATGACTGGTGGAACGAGGGGCTGCACGGCCTCGCCCGCAACGGCCATGCCACCGTCTTTCCGCAGGCGATCGGCCTTGCCGCGACCTGGGACACCGACCTCATCGAACGCGTCGGCACGGTGGTGTCGACCGAGGCGCGCGCGAAGTTCAACGCGCAGCCCGCCGCCGCCGATCGCCGCATCTATCAGGGCCTCACCATCTGGTCGCCCAACATCAACATCTTCCGCGATCCGCGCTGGGGCCGGGGGCAGGAAACCTATGGCGAGGACCCGTATCTGACGGGCAAGCTCGGCGTCGCCTTCGTCCACGGGCTGCAGGGCCCCGACCCGCGCCACCCACGCGTGATCGCCACGCCCAAGCACCTCGCCGTCCATAGCGGCCCCGAGGCGGGCCGCGACGGGTTCGACGTCGATCCCTCCCCGCGCGACATGGAGGCGACCTACCTTCCCGCCTTCCGCCGGGCGGTGACCGAGGGCAAGGCGCTGTCGCTGATGTGCGCGTACAACAGCATCCACGGCGTCCCCGCCTGCGCCTCGTCGCCGCTGATGAACGACCGTATCCGCCGCGACTGGGGCTTCACCGGCTTCACCGTATCGGATTGCGACGCGGTGTCGAACGTCCACGCCTTCCACCATTACCGGCTCGATGCCGCGGGCGCCGCCGCGGCGTCGGTCCGCGGTGGGACCGACCTCAATTGCGGCACCGCCTATGCCGCGCTGCCGCAGGCCATGGCGCAGGGCCTCGTCAGCCAGGCGGAGGTCGATACCGCACTCGCCCGCGCGCTGCGGGCCCGACAGGCGCTCGGCATCGCCTTCGGCGCGACCAGCCCGTGGTCGCGGATCAGGCCGACCGCGGTCGCCACCCCGGCGCATCGCGCGCTGGCGCTCGATGCCGCGCGCAAATCGATCGTGCTGCTCAAGAACGACGCCGACCGCCTGCCGCTGAAGCCCGGCGCGCGCATCGCCGTCATCGGCGCCGATGCCGACGACCTCGGCGTGTTGCAGGGCAATTATCACGGCACCGCGATCGCACCCGTCACCCCGCTCGACGGCATCCGCGCCCGCTTCGGCGCCGCCAACGTCACCTATGCGCAGGGGTCGATCCTCGCCGACGGCGCCGCGGTCGTGCTGCCCGAAACCGCCCTGCGCAGCGACGGCAAGCCGGGCCTGCGCGCCACCTATACGGCGGCCGGCAAGACCGTCGTCCGGCAGGACCGCCGGATCGACTTCGACCTCAACCGCGCCAGCCCCGCGCCGGGCCTGCCCGTCACCGGCTATAGCGCGCACTGGACCGGCGAATTCGTCCCCCCCGGTCCCGGCCGCTACCGCCTGATCCTCGACCAGTCGCCCTGCTGGAAGGATTGCACCGTCCACGACCGTGCCCGGCTGACGCTCGGCGGCCGCACGCTGCACGACGGCGACCTGCCCAAGGGCCGCGTCGAGCTGACCGTCGACAGCGACGGCAGCGCGCAGCCGATCGAACTGACGCTCGACCACCGGTCGGAGGACGAGAGCATCCGCCTGTTGTGGATGCCGCCCGCCGAGCCGCTGCTCGCGCAGGCGGTCGCCGCGGCGAAAGACGCCGACGTCGCGGTCGTCGTCGCCGGCCTGTCCCCCGATCTGGAGGGCGAGGCGCTGTCGGTGCAGGTCCCCGGCTTCGTCGGCGGCGACCGCACCGACATCGCCTTGCCGCTGGTGCAGCAGCGCCTGCTCGAGGCGCTCAAGGCGACGGGCAAGCCGATCGTCCTCGTCCTCACCAGCGGCAGCGCGGTGGCGGTCGATCCGGCATCGGCGGATGCGATCCTCGCCAACTGGTATGCGGGCGAGAGCGGCGGCACCGCGCTGGCCGACGTGCTGGCGGGCGTCGTCAATCCCGCCGGCCGCCTGCCGGTGACGGTCTACCGTTCGACCAACGACCTGCCCGCCTTCGTCGATTACGGGATGAAGGAGCGCACCTACCGCTATTTCACCGGCACGCCGCTATGGGGGTTCGGCCACGGCCTCAGCTACACCCGATTCGCCTATGCCGCGCCGCGCGGTGCGGCGAGCGTCGCGGCCGGCGGCGACCTGCGCGTCACGGCGCGCGTCACCAACGCCGGCGCGCGCGACGGCGAGGAAGTGGTGCAGGCCTATCTCGTGCCGCCCGCGACCAGAAGCGGCGGCTTCACCGATCCCGTGCTGCAACGCCAGCTGGTCGGGTTCCGGCGCTTGGCGGTTCGGCACGGCACCGCCGCCGACGTCGCCTTCACGCTCGATCCCCGCGCGATGAGCGTCGTCGAACGCGACGGGCGCCGCCATGTCGTGCCCGGCGCCTATCGCCTGTGGATCGGTGGTGGCCAGCCGGGCGACGGCGCCGGGCAATGGTTCGACTTCGCCGTCACCGGCGCCGACACGGAGCTGCCGAAATGACCCTCGATCGCCGCCGTTTCCTCGCCACCACCGCCGCGATCGCGGCATCGGCCGCCACCCCTGCCTTCGCCGCGCCGTCGCTGCCGAGCAAACGCCCCGCGCCAAAGGATCGCCGCTTCGCCAGCGCCGCGGTCGAGCGCGAGATCGCGCGCGTGTCGTCGCGGATCGCCGATCCGAAGCTGCGCTGGATGTTTGGCAATTGCTATCCGAACACGCTCGACACCACCGTGCGGATGAGCACGGTCGGCGGCGCTCCCGACGCCTTCGTCATCACCGGCGATATCGAGGCGCTGTGGCTGCGCGACAGTTCGGCGCAGGTGAAGCCCTATCTGCACCTCGCGCGGCAGGCGCCCGAATTGCGCACCCTGTTCCGCGGCCTGATCGCGCGACAGGCGCGCTGCATCCTGATCGACCCCTACGCCAACGCCTTCATGCAGGACCCGACGGCGAAATCGAACCTCGAATGGTCGCAGGCGGACGAGACGGAGATGAAACCCGGCGTCGCCGAGCGGAAGTGGGAGATCGATTCGCTCTGCTACCCCATGCGCCTCGCCCACGGCTATTGGCGCGCGACCGGGGACACGGCGCCCTTCGACGCGACCTGGGCGGCGGCCGCGCGCGCCAGCGTCCGCACCTTCCGCGAACAGCAGCGAAAGGACGGTCCCGGCCCCTACAGCTTCCGCCGGTCCGCACCCCAGCCGACCGAGACGTTGCTGTGGGGCCATGGCGCGCCGACGCGGCCGGTCGGCCTGATCCATTCCGGCTTCCGCCCCTCGGACGATGCCTGCCTCTATCCGTTCCTGATCCCCAGCAACCTGTTCGCGGTCACCGCGCTGCGCGAACTCGCGCGCGTCGCGGGCGAGGCGCGGGGCGACGCCGCGCTGGCGCAGGACGCCACCGCGCTCGCGGCGGAGGTCGAGGCGGCGCTGAAGGCGCATGGCACGATGCGGCTGCGCAACGGGCGGGAGGTCTGGGCCTATGAGGTCGACGGCTATGGCAATGCGGTCTTCATGGACGATGCCAACGTGCCGTCGCTGTCGGGCCTCGCCTATCTCGGCTGCGTATCGCCCGCCGATCCGCTGTGGCGGGCGACGCAGGCGGCGGCGTGGAGCGATGCCAACCCGTGGTTCTTCACCGGCAAGGCCGGCGAGGGCATCGGCGGCCCGCATGTCGGCGCCGGCCAGATCTGGCCGATGTCGCTCATCGTCCGCGCGCTGACCGCGACCGACGACGCGACGATCCGCGCGGCCCTGCGCACGCTGCGCGACACCGACGGCGGCACCGGCTTCATCCACGAAAGCTTTGACCGGGACGATCCCGCCACCTTCACCCGCGCGTGGTTCGCCTGGGCGAACGGCCTGTTCGGCGAACTGATCGTCCATCTCGCGCAGACCCGCCCCGCTATCCTGAAGGCAGAGCTATGATCAACCGCCGCACCCTGCTCGCCGGGACGGCCGCCATCGGCCTGCCGATTCCCGCCTTCGCGGCGACGCCTTCCGCTCCGGCGGCGCCCAACCTGTTCATCGGCACCGGCGGCCATGGCCACACCTATCCCGGCGCGACGCTGCCGTTCGGGATGGTGCAGCTCTCGCCCGATACCGACGTCGAGCGCTGGGACGCCTGCTCGGGCTATCACCGCACCGACACGTCGATCATGGGGTTCAGCCACACCCACCTCAGCGGCACCGGCATCGGCGACATGCTCGACGTGCTGGTGGTGCCGACGCGCGGCCCGGTCCAGCTGCTGCCCGGCCCGCTCGACGATCCCGACGCGGGCTATCGCCAGCGCTTCTCCGCCGAGCATGCCGAGCCCGGCTATTACCGCGTCGCACTGGAAAGCGGCGTCCGCGCCGAGCTGACCGTCACCGAACGCACCGGCTATCACCGCTACAGCTTCCCGACGGGCGCGGGGCATATCCTCGTCGACCTGTCGCACCTGATCCTCGACAAGAGCGATGCCGCGCCGCTCGTCACCGATGCGGTCCTGACGCTCGATCCCGACGGCACGCTGACCGGCGGCCGCACCGTCCACCGCTGGGCGAAGGGGCGGCGCATCCACTTCGCGATGCAGCTGTCGCGCCGGCCGGACCGGATCGTCTTCTACGGCGACGGCGACGCGGCGCAGCCCGCCGGCACGCGCGCGGTCACCGGCAAGCGGCTGAAAGCCGTCCTCCATTACGACGACGCCGGCGCCGCGCCGATCCTGATCCGCTGCGGCATCTCCGCGGTCGATGTCGCCGGCGCCCGCGCCAATCTGGCGGCCGAGGCGACGACGTGGGATTTCGACGCGATCCGCGGCGCCGCACGCACCCGCTGGGCGAGCGAACTCGGTGCGATCGCGGTCGAGGGCGGCACCGCCGACCAGCGCACGATCCTGTCCTCCGCGCTCTACCATGCGTTGCTCGCGCCGACGCTCTTCTCCGACAGCGACGGCCGCTATGTCGGGCTCGACCGGCAGGTCCATAGCGTCCCCGCCGGCGATGCCGCCTACAGCACGCTGTCGCTATGGGACACGTATCGCGCGCTCCACCCGCTGCTGACGATCATCGCGCCCGACCGGGTGCGCAGCCTCGTCGCCGATATCGTCCGCCAGACGCAGCAGAGCGCCTATGGCCCGCCGGTCTGGCCGCTGCAGGGGGTCGAGACGGGCTGCATGATCGGCTGGCACGGCGTCGCCGTCCTCGCCGAGGCGCAGGCCAAGGGCATCGCCGCCGATTATGCCGCCGCCTGGCCCGGAATCGCCAGACGGTCGTTCGATTTCACCGCGCCCGACCTCGACAACAGCAAGGGCCGCGACCTCTACGACGCCAAGGGCTATGTCCCCGCCGACGCCTGGTTCGAAAGCGTCAGCCGGACGCAGGAATATGCCTATGACGACTGGGCCTCGGCCCATCTCGCCCGGGCCGCGGGCAGGGGCGCGGAAGCCGACCGGCTGATGAAGCGCTCGGGCAACTGGCGTAACGTCATCGACGGCAAGGCCGGCTTCGCCAAACCGAAGTTCGCCGACGGCCGCTGGTGGAGCCCCTACGACCCGATCCAGCTCGGCCATATGCCCAAGCCCTGGTGGCGCGACTATACCGAAGCCAATGGCTGGCAGGCGACCTTCCTCAACCAGCACGACGTCTATGGCCTCATCGCGCACATGGGCGGCGATCGGGCGTTCGAGGCACGGCTGGATGCGCTGTTCACCGCGCCCTCGACCCTGCCCGCCAACGCCCCGCCCGACATCAGCGGGCTGGTCGGCCAATATGCGCACGGCAACGAACCCAACCACCACGTCGCCTATCTCTACGCTTATGCCGGCGCCGCGTGGAAGACGCAGGCGATGGTCCGCCGGCTCTGCGTCGAGATGTACAAAAACGATCCCGACGGCATCATCGGCAACGACGATTGCGGCCAGATGAGCGCGTGGTTCGTGCTGTCGTCGCTCGGTCTCTACCCGGTCGATCCGGTCGAGGCGGTGTACGTCTTCGGCTCGCCGCTGTTCGAACGCGCGACGATCGCGCTGCCCGCGGGCCGGCGCCTGACGATCGAGGCCCCCGGCAACCGCGCCGACACGCCCTACGTCCGCAGCGTCCTGCGCAACGGCAAACCCTGGACGAAGAACTGGATCAGCCACGCCGACCTGATGCGCGGCGGCACCCTCACGTTCACGATGAGCGCGACCCCGGTGAAAAGCTTCGGCGCGGCCAGGGCGGACCGCCCGCCCTCGCACGGGCGCGGCGCGTGACGATCCGCTGCGCGAACACGTCGCACCTGCCCTCACCCTTCCGCGGCTGCGCCGCTCCCTCCCTTTCCCGGCGGGAGAGGGAGAAGATGCCGAAGGCGGCGCTGTCACTATTATCCCCCGGCCGGCGCCGGACAAGTCGATGGAACCACCGATGACCGACCTCACCCGCCGCACCCTGATCGCTTCCGGCCTCGCCGCCGGCGCCACGCCCGCGCTGGCGATCACGCCCGCCACGCCGCCAAGACCGTGGGGCGCCACCCCCTCGAAGCGTCAGCTCGCCTGGCATATGCGCGAACGCTACGCCTTCGTGCATTTCTCGATCAACACCTTCACCGATCGCGAGTGGGGCTATGGCGACGAGAGCCCGACGCTGTTCAACCCGACCGATTTCTCCGCCGACCAGATCGTCGCCGCGGCGAAGGCGGGGGGCATGACCGGCATCGTGCTGACCGCCAAGCATCATGACGGCTTCTGCCTGTGGCCGACGATGCTGACCGAACATTGCATCCGCAACAGCCCGTACAAGCAGGGCAAGGGCGATATCGTCCGCGAGATGGAGCAGGCGACGCGCCGCGCCGGCATGGCGTTCGGCCTGTACCTGTCGCCCTGGGACCGCAACCATCCCGAATACGGCCGCCCGGCCTATATCGATTACTATCGCAAACAGGTGGTCGAGCTCTGCACGCGCTATGGCGAATTGTTCGAATTCTGGTTCGACGGCGCCAATGGCGGCGACGGCTATTATGGCGGCGCGCGCGAGACGCGGACGATCGACGCGCCCAAATATTATGACTGGCCCTCGATCATCGCGCTCGTCCACCAGCATCAGCCGATGGCCTGCACCTTCGATCCGTTGGGCGCGGAGATCCGCTGGGTCGGCAACGAGGACGGCATCGCCGGCGATCCGTGCTGGCCGACGATGCCCGACCATCCCTATGTCCAGTCGGAGGGGAACAGCGGCGTCCGCGGCGCGCCGCTGTGGTGGCCCGCGGAAACCAACACCTCGATCCGCCCCGGCTGGTTCTACCACCCGGACGAGGACGCCAAGGTGAAGAGCCCGGCGCGGCTGATCCGCTTCTTCGACGAATCGGTCGCGCGCGGCACCAACATGCACCTCAACCTGCCGCCCGACCGTCGCGGCCGCATCCCCGACCATGACGTCGCCGTGCTCAAGAGCTTCGGCGACGCGATCCGCGCCAGCTTCGCCACCGATCTGGCGCAAGGCGCGGTCGCCAGCGCCACCGCGACCCGCGACGGCGCCAGCACCCCTGCGAAGGTGCTCGACGGCAATCGCGACACCTATTGGTCGACGCCGGACGGCGTCACCACGCCGACGCTGACGCTCGACCTGCCGCCGAACCGCCGCTTCGACCTCATCCGCATCCGCGAATATCTTCCCTTCGGCGTCCGCGTCACCCGCTTCGCGATCGAGGCGGAGGTCGCCGGCCGCTGGCAGCGGCTCGCCGAAAAGGAATGTATCGGCGCGCAACGCATCATCCGCCTCGACGCGCCGATCGTCGCGCGCCGCATCCGGCTGGTGATCCTCGACGCCCCCGCCTGCCCCGCGATCAGCGAGGTCGCGCTGTTCCGCAGCGTCGCGCCCGTCGCCGTCGCCGCGCCGCGCAGCACCGACGCCGCGGTCCTGTCGCCGCGCGACTGGACGGTGGTCTCCGCCAGCGCCCCCGGGGCCGAGGCGCTGCTCGACGGCGACGGTTCGTCGGTGTGGAGCCAGCCCGCGCCGGCCGCGACGCCCGCGTCGGTCACGCTCGACCTCGGCAAGGCGCAGACGGTGGCGGGCTTCAGCCTGACGCCCTGGCGTCACCCCGACAAGCAGAGCGCCCCGCCGCGCGGCTATCGCGCCGAAACCAGCCTCGACGGCACCCGCTGGACCCCGGCGGCGGACGGCGAGTTCCAGAACATCGCCTATGCGCTCGCGACGCAGCGCATCCCGTTCACCGCACCCCGCCCGATGCGCTACCTGCGCCTGACCTTCGCGGCGACCGCGGTGCCGGCAGCGAAGCTGGCGATCGCGGACATCGGCGCCTTCGTGCGGTGACGCACGCCCCCGTCACCCCGGCAAACCACCGGGGTGACGGCGCGGCCGGGTCAGATCCCCTCGGGAAACACCGCGCGCCCGCTCGTCTCCAGCTCGCGCGTCAGGTCGGCGAGGCACCGTTCGACCAGCGCCGCATCCGGGCTGCGCACGACGAAATTCGCCCCCGTCCGCCCCTCGCGAAAGAAGGGGTAGGAGCCGATCGACACGCCCTCGTGGCTCTTTTCGGCGTCGCGCAGCAGGTCGGCGACCTCGCTCTCCGCGACCCAGCAGCCGATCGTGCCGGAGACGACCGGGCGCCCGCCCTCCAGCGTACCAGTCAGCGCGTCGAGCATCCCTGCGGTGATGTGCGGCACCCCCGCCATGATGAAGATGTTGCCGATCCGGATGCCCGGCGCGCCGGACACGCGATTGGGGATCAGCCCCGCCCCCGCCGGCACCCGCGCCATCCGCGCCCGCGCCTCGGTCAACCCGCCGCGCGTCGCATAATAACGCTCCAGCACCGCCATCGCCTCGGGATGATGCTCCACGCCGACGCCTAGCGCCGCGGCGATCGCGTCCACCGTGATGTCGTCGTGCGTCGGGCCGATGCCGCCGGTGGTGAACAGATAATCGTTGCGCGCGCGCAGGATGTTCACCGCCTCGGCGATCGCGTCGGCACGGTCCGGCACCACCCGCACCTCGGCGAGGCGGATGCCCTGGACGTTGAGCCAGCTCGCCAGCTGCGCGATGTTCTTGTCCTGCGTCCGCCCCGACAGGATCTCGTCGCCGATCACGATCAGCGCGGCGGTCCAGATACGGTCGTGATCGATGCCCTGCTCCATGCCCCTGCCATAGCCTCGCAAAATCGGCGCCGCCATGCTATATCGCCGCCATGACCGAATACGTGACCGTCACTTCAGACGCGCCGGAAGGGCGCACCGGCGCCATCAAGCTGCACGGCCCCGCGGCCTTCGCGGGCATGCACAAGGCCGGCCGCCTCGCCGCCGAAACGCTCGACATGCTGACCCCGCACATGGTGCCGGGCGTCTCCACGGCAGAGCTCGACCGGCTGATCTACGACTTCATCACCGCCGCGGGCGGCGTGCCGGCGACACTCGGCTATCGCGGCTATACGCATTCGACCTGCATCTCGATCAACCATGTCGTCTGCCACGGCATCCCCAGCGAGAAGACGATGAAATCGGGCGATATCGTTAATGTCGACGTCACCCCGATCGTCGACGGCTGGCATGGCGATTCGAGCCGCATGTACCTGATCGGCGACGTGCCGCTGAAGGCGCGGCGGCTGGTCGAGGTGACCTATGAATGCCTGATGCTGGGCATCGAACAGGCGAAGCCCGGCGCGCATATGGGCGACGTCGCCAACGCGATCCAGCGCCATGCCGAAAAGCATCGCTACGGCGTCGTCCGCGATTTCTGCGGCCACGGCCTCGGCCGGCTGTTCCACGATGCGCCGGAGGTGGTTCATGTCGGCAAGCCCGGCACCGGTCCGGAGCTGCGCCCCGGCATGATCTTCACGATCGAACCGATGATCAACATCGGCCGCCCCGACGTGAAGCTGCTCGACGACGGCTGGACGGCGGTGACGCGCGACCGCTCGCTGTCGGCGCAGTTCGAACATTCGATCGGCATCACCGAGGATGGCGCGGAGATCTTCACGCTCTCCCCTGCGGGTTATCACCAGCCGCCCTATTCATAAGGGACATTCGGCCGTCGCTGGGGCGTTCACCCCTCCGATACAGCCGAGGACCTGATACCATGACCGACGACAGAGACGCGCGCGGCCGTGCCGTGCCGAGCGGCCGGCTGTCGCGGCTGGGCGCATTCGGACGGCTTGCCGCGGGCGTCGGCGGCGGCGTGGTCGCGGAGGGCGCGCGCCGGCTCGTCGCCGGCGAGCGGCCGCGGATGGGCGACATGCTGCTCACCCCCGCCAATGCGATGCGTGTCGCCGACCAACTCGCGCACCTGCGCGGCGCGGCGATGAAGCTCGGCCAGATGATCTCGATGGACGCCGGCGACATGCTGCCGCCCGAACTGTCCGCGATCCTCGCGCGGTTGCGCAACCAGGCGCATCACATGCCGCCGCAGCAGCTCGACAAGGTGCTGACGACGGAATGGGGCCGCGACTGGCGCCGCCGCTTCGCGCATTTCCAGGCGCATCCGATCGCCGCCGCCTCGATCGGCCAGGTCCATCGCGCGCGCCTGCCCGACGGCCGCGAACTGGCGATCAAGGTGCAATATCCCGGCGTCAAGCAGAGCATCGACGCCGACGTCGACAATGTCGCGACGTTGCTCCGCGTCTCCGGCCTTTTGCCGAAGGAACTCGATATCGCCCCCCTGCTCGGCGAGGCGAAGCGGCAGCTGCACGAGGAGGCCGACTATATCCGCGAGGGCGGCATGCTCGCCCGCTATCGCGACCGGCTCGCCGGCGAGCCCGGCTTCGTCGTTCCCGAACTGCACCCCGATCTCACGACGCCGCGCGTGCTGGCGATGACCTATGTCGCCGGCGAACCGATCGAAACGCTGGAGGATGCCGACCAGTCCGTGCGCGATGCCGCGATGCACAGCCTCATCGGCCTCGTCCTGAGGGAATTGCTCGACTGGCGGCTGATGCAGACCGACCCGAATTTCGCCAATTACCGCTGGCAGCCGGAGACGGCGCGCATCGTCCTGCTCGATTTCGGCGCCGCGCGCGACATTCCGGCAGCCACCGCCGACGGCTATCGCACCCTGCTCGCCGCCGGCCTGTCGGGGGATCGCGATGCGGTGCGCGGCGCGGCGATCGGTGCCGGCTTCCTCGGCGCCGCCGCCGCGCAGGCGCACCGGCCGCTGGTCGATGCGATGATCGACGTCATCCTCGACAACCTCAATCGCCCCGGCCCGTTCGACTTCGGCGACCGCGCCTTCGTCGGCGTGGTGCGCGAACAGGGGATGGATATGGCGCGCGATCGGTCGACCTGGCACCTGCCGCCCGCCGACACGCTGTTCGTCCAGCGCAAGATCAGCGGCACCGCCCTGCTCGCCGCACGGTTGAAGGCGCGGGTCGACATCCGTGCGATGGTGGAGGACCGGGTCTAGGCAGCGATCCCCGGCATGGGGCGATCGTGCGTGCCGCGCGCCTCAGCGGCGCGCGCGCCGCACCTCGGACTGACGTGCCGCCGCGATCGTATCGACGACCAGCTCGTAGAAGGCGGGCGAATAGCCGACCGCGAGGAACGCCTTCACTTCGGCCGATGCGATCGAATAGCCGCGCTTCCAGCTCAGCACCGCGATCCGGCGCAGCGCCTCCAGCTTCGGATCGGCGAGCTGCGGGCTGATCCGCACGCCGAACACGAGGCCCAGCCAGCGCGACAGGCGACCCGGCTGGCGCAGCGTCGCCAGACCGTCCTGCCGGGCGATCCCGATCACCGACCGTTCCAGTTCCGTCAGCACCGGCCGTTCCTCCTCGATTTCGACGACACGGGGCGCCGCGTCATGCACCGGCGTCAACGGCGCGGGCGCCGGACGGGTCGGTGCGGTCGCCCGCGCATAGCCGGCGTTGCCGGGCTCGGCGAAAGCAAGAAAGGCCATGGCGTCACTCCCTTTTCGGACCGCAGGCGGACGTGCCGCATCCGCCGGATGCCGCGCCCTGCCAGAAGTTTGTTGCTACCCTTTTGCCGCCGATGACCGGCATGCGTCCGGATGTTCCCAAAAGCCGTGACCGGTTGCTGCCGCCAGCTTCTATACTGGACGGTATAGAAGCAGCGACGGCGACCGTCAACGGGTTTTGTACCGGTCGGTAACGAAAAGTGCGCGGGGGCGGCTCAGGCCCGGGTCAGCGCGGTCTTCGCCGCGACGGTACTGCGGTAGCGCGCGACGCTGCGCTCCTCGTAGTGCGGCACCAGCACCGTCGATACGACGCGGAAATCCGCCGTTGCCGCCTGCCGGTCGAGCGTCAGCAGCACGTATCCCTTGTGGTCCTGGTCGCAGAACAGCACCTCGTCGTTCGCCTGCTCGATCAGCGCGCCAATGCCGGGCAGCAGCGATCCATAGGACGGGCTGGTCACCGCGGTCGCGCCGAACTCCACGCGACGGGCGCCTTGGCCGCGTCGTGGAGAACGTTGGCCCAGGCCGCATGGCTGTCGCCGGACAGGACGATCGGCTGCGACCCTGCCCGCCGGAACGCCTGATACAGGCGCTCGCGCGCCGGCGGATAGCCGTCCCAGCTGTCGAGGTTGAACGGCAGGCCGGCGCGATAGGAGGCGATCGACGCCGTCAGCCGGTCGCGCCACATCGGCGGCAGCTTCGCCATCGTATCGGCGAAGCGCGCCGCGCCCAGCTGCCGTTCGATATCCGGCCCGGCGACCCTGGCCATCACCACCTGATTGCCGAGAACCTGCCACGGCTTGCCTGCCTTCACCGACGTCGCCAGCACGCCCTCCAGCCACATTTGCTGCTGCGCGCCGAGCAATTCCCGCTTCGGCAGCGTGCGTTCCGCCATCATCCGCGCATAATCGGCCGGCGCGATCCCCGCGCCCTTGGCCGCAACCTGCTGCGAACGGGCGAGCAGCCGTGTTTCCACCATCGCCAGCGTGGCGAGATCGCCGAATTCGAACGACCGGTTGATCGCCTCCCACGGCTTGCCGGGCAGCGGATCGCGGATCGGCATCCATTCGAAATAGGCCTGCATCGCCGCGGCCTTGCGCGCTTTCCAGTCGCCCTCCTTCGCGGGATCGTGGTTCTCCGCGCCGCCGATCCAGCCGTCGTTGGCGACCTCGTGATCGTCCCATACGCAGATGAATGCGGCGCGGGCGTGCGCTGCCTGCATGTTCGCATCGCGCTTCACCTGCGCATGGCGGGCGCGATAGTCGGCCAGCGTCACGATCTCATGCGCCGGCTCGACGATCCGGCCGATCCTGGTCGCGATATCCGCGCCATAGCCGTCGGCGCCATATTCGTAGATGTAATCGCCGAGGTGCAGCACCGCATCGAGCCGCGGCTGTTTCGCGATCGCGTCATAGACGTTGAACAGCCCGCCGCCGTACAATTGGCAGGAGACGACGGCGAAGGTCAGGTCGGGGGTCGCCCCCACCGGCAGCGTTCGGAACCGCCCGACGGGCGACCGCCGCCCGCCCGGCCCCTCGAACCAGTAATGATAGTCGGTTCCCGGCTTCAACCCGGTCGGCGTCGCCTTGGCGGTGAAGTCGCGCGCCGACCGCGCGGTCGACCTGCCGCTCGCCACCGGTTTGCCATCCGCCTCCAGCGCGACATGCCAGGTCAGCGGCACGTCGCCCGCCGCCGCCGCGTCCGCCGGCGTCGCCCGCGTCCACAATACGGCGCCGTCCGCCGCCGGGTCGCCGCTCGCGACGCCATGATCGAAACGGACCGCCGCCCCGCCCTGCGCGAGGATGGTGCCGGGCAGGCCGAGCGCCGCGCCCGAACCGAACAGCCCGAGCGTCTGGCGGCGATTGATCGTCATCGTGGTATCCCCTGCATCCTCTACTTCGCGGTTAGGATCGACGTGTGACTTTTCAAAGACTTGGTCGTGACACTGGCAAGACGAAGTCGTCACGCTGCCGTCATCACGGCATTCTACGGAGTGCGACAGCTAAATAACGGGGGAATAACGATGAAGCCTTTTGTCACGCGCCTGGCGCTCGCCGGGCTCGCCGCCACCTGCTCGACCGCGGCGGTGGCGCAGGCGACCGTACAGGCCGCGCCGCCGCTGCCCGCGGCAGAGGAGGCGAACGAGATCATCGTCACCGCGCAGAAGCGCGAACAGCGGATCGAGGACGTGCCGGTCACCGTCACCGCGCTCACCGGCGCGCGCATGGCGCAGATCGGCGTCTCCGAACTGGACGAGGTCGCCGCCTTCATCCCCGGCCTGCAGGTGCAGGAGCAGAGCGCCAACAACCCCGGCCTCGTCATCCGCGGCATCACCTCGGACTCCGGCTCGGCGCAACAGGGCGCGCGCGTCACCCTCTATTACAACGGTGTCGACATCAGCCGTTCGCGCGGCGCGTGGCAGGACCTCTACGACCTCGAACGGATCGAGGTGGTGAAGGGGCCGCAGGCGACGCTGTTCGGCACCGCCGCCGCGGTCGGCGCGATCAGCCTCGTCTCCGCCCGCCCGGTCGCCGGCACGCATGCCGGACTCGACGCCAGCTACGGCAATTACGACCGCACACAGGTGTCGGGCTTCATCAACGCCGGCAACGACACGCTCGCCGGTCGCATCGCCTTCGCCTACAAATATCGCGACGGCTATGTCCGCAATATCGCCGGCGATCCGAACGTCCCCAACCAGAATCAGGGCCGGGTCGATCAGGACGATCTCAACGGGCAGGATCAGCGCGGCCTGCGCGGCTCGCTGCGCTGGCGGCCGAGCGACACGATCACCGCCGACCTCGTCCTCACCTATGACGGCCAGCGCAATCCCGGCACCGCGTTCAAGAGCCGCGCCTTCGCCCCCACCGGCGGCCAGACCGGCGATTATGGTTATGCCGAACTGTCCGGCTCGCCCTTTTCGCAAAGCGTGCTCGGCAAGCGCAAGCTCGGCCTCGACCGCAACGTCTACGACGCCAACTTTACCCTGACCGCCGAGCTGTCGCCGGGCGTCACCTTCACCACCGTCAACGGCTATCGCCGCTTCGACGCGCTCGAGACCTTCGACGCCGACGGCGGCCCCGCCTGGTATCTGGAATTCGCCGAGGATGCGAAGGGCGACCAGTGGAGCCATGAAAGCCGCTTCGCCTTCGACGGCCCCAAATATCGCGCGGCCTTCGGCTGGAACGCCTTTTTCGAGAACGGCTATCAGCGCGTGCCCTTCTCGACCGAGGAGGGAACGTATCTCGCCTGTTCGGTGACGGCCGCCTATGCACCCATCCGGCAGAATTTGAACCGCGCCGGCGTGCCGACCGGCCCCGCCTGCGTCGCCGCCAACGGCACCATCCCCGCGACCCGCGCCACCGCGCTGCTGACCGGCGGCCGTGCGACCGTCATCCCCTATGCTGCCGAATTCGCCAATTACGGCAACAACGATACCTATTCGGTCTTCGCCGACGCGACCTGGATCCCGACGCCCGCGCTGGAACTGACCGCCGGCGCCCGCATCCTGATCGAGGATCGCCAGTCCGGCTACACCTCCACCCAGCCCGATTCGCAGATCCTCGCCGGGCTCGGCATCTTCACCAGCCTGCTCGGCACCGCCAACACCAAAGGCTTGCGCTACGAGGCGGAAAAGAGCTTCATGGCGATCCTCCCCCGCTTCAACGCGCTGGTAAAGCTCAACGACGACGTCAACGTCTATGCCACGATCAGCAAGGGCCGCCGCTCGCCCGTGGTCCAGTTGGCCGCCAGCCGTATCGTCCCGACCAGCGTCGCCAACGCCGGATCGATTCCCAACCGTCAGGTGATCGCGGAGGAAAAGGTCTGGAACTACGAGGGCGGCATCAAGGGTCGCGTCGGTCCGTTCAGCGGCGCGGCGTCGGTCTTCTACCAGACCTATGACGGCTTCCAGGTGTCGATCACCCAGAATGGCGTGGCGACCACGCAAAGCGCCGGATCGGCGAACAACCTCGGCGTCGAGCTGGAGGGCAATCTGCGGCTCGCCAACGTCCTGTCGCTGTTCGGCGCCTTCGCCTATATCGATGGCGGCATCGGCGAGGATGCGAGCAACGGCGTGTTCGCTGGCAACCGGTTCCGCCTGCAGCCAGCCTATACCGCATCGGGCGGCGCCACGCTGCGGCTACCGGTCACCGATCGTGCGGTCCTTTATGCGACGCCCAGCGTCACCTATCGGTCAAAGGTGTTTTTCGAACTGCCCAACAGCGCCGCGATTTCGCAGGGCGGCTATACTCTGGTCAACGTGCGCGCCGGCGTGGACATCGACAATGGTCGCTATACGATCGGGGGGTTCGCGCGGAATCTCATCAACAAGCGCTATCTGATCGATGCGGGCAATACCGGCGGCGGCTTTGGCGTGCCGACCTATATCGCCGGCGAACCGCGCTTCTATGGCGCCGAGGTGGGCTTCCGCTTCTGACGGTGCCGTGTCCGGGCGGGCGGCGCCATGTCCGGGCGGGCGGCGCCGTCCGGACATGGGCCTGTCGGCTATCAGGCGGCCGGGGGTGCGAGCAGTTCCGGCTCGAGCAGGCGATGCAAATGCACGACGACGAACTTCATTTCGGCATCGTCGACCGTGCGCTGCGCATTGGCGCGCCACGCCTTTTCCGCACTGGCGTAATCGGCGAAGATGCCGACGACCTCCAGTTTCGAAGGATCAGCGAATTCGAGGGTACGGGGGTCGTTGACGCGACCGCCGAAGACGAGGTGCAGCTTGCTCATGCGCGGTTCCCGGGTGAGAGGTTCAAGGCGCCGCGTTAGCGTGTTGCGCTGCAATATTGAACCCCGGAAGACGGGGAACTGCCGATCATCGGCCGCCCCCCGCATGCCTCATGCCTTGTTGGCTGCGCCCTTGGCCGCGGCCGACCCCGCGCTGGTCGCCGCTTTGGCGATGCCCTGGAACAGCGACTTCACCTGATCCTTTGCCGCGTCCTTCGACAGGCCGGCATTCTGCAGCTCGCTGTTGCCCGCCTCGCGCGCGGCCTGGAAGGCGCTGCGCGCGCGTTCGCTGAGGGTACGGCCGACCGGACCGAGCAATTCCTTTTCCTTTGCGGAGCGCGGGATCAGCGCCCCGGCCAGCGCGCCGATCGCGATGCCGCCCGCGACGATCGCCAGCGGATTGGATTCGATCGCGTCCGCGGTGCGCCGCGCCGCATCGCCGGCGGCATGCTTGGCGTCGTCGAGACGGTCCTGGGTATGGGCGTTCATATCTCTGGTCCTTTTACAGGTTAGTCTTGCGGGCCGAGGCCGGGTTCGTGATCGCGATGGCCGGGCTTGTGCTTGGGCTTGCGGCGGAACAGGCTGGCGATCCGATGCCGCGCGAGGAACAGCCCGGCGACCGCGGTGGCGCCAGCGACCGCACCGGGATTGCGGATCGCGGTATCGAGGCTCGCCTGCGCCGCCGCGCCGCCCTTGTCGGCGACGTCGCGCGCCGCCTGCAACGCAAGCGTGCGCGGGTTGAGCCTCACCTGCAACCGGCTCACCGTCGACGACAGGCGCTCGCGTGCCGCTGCCGCTTCCAGCTCTGCCGTCGCCAGCCGGGTGGCGGGATCGAGCGCGCTCATTGCGGCGCCCCCGGGGACAGCCGCCCCTTGCCGATGATCGCCAGCACCGCGGCGATCGCCAGAGTGCCGATCACCACCGCGGCCGTCGCCAGCCCCGGACCGATCAAGGTCGCGAGGCTGAGGATCAGCCCGACCAGCAGCGCGATCAGCGCCGCCAGCCCCAATGTGCCGGCGACGACGAAGAAGATCGCGGCATTCTTGTAGGCGCTCGTTCGTTCGCCGAAGCGCGCCTTGACCAATGCCACCTCGGCACTGGCCAATCCCCGCGCATCGTCGACGAGTTGCGAGACGAGGGCGCCGATGCCCTCGTCGTCCGTCACCGGCTCGATCACCGCCATGGGCCGGTTCAGGCCTTGTCGCCGTCGATACCGGACTGGACGAGGCGGGCGACCGCAAAGCCCAGCGCGGCCGCGACGCCGACCGCGACGCCGGGGCTCTTGCGGACGAATTCGCGCGCTTCGTCCAGCAGCTGGTCGACGTCCTTGTTCTTGATCTGGTCGGAAAAGCCCGACACGAGGCCGGCCGCCGAGCGGGCATATTCGCCATATTGCGCGCCCAGCCGCTCGTCGACCTGCCCCGCCGCATCGGTAATCATCTGCGACAGCTGGTCGAGCCCGCCGACGGCGCGTTCCTTGCCGGTATCGGCGAGGGTACGGATCTTGTCGGTCGCCTGACTGCCGTATTTGGACGAATAGTCCTTCACGGTCTGCTTCACCTGCTCGGTCTTGCCGCCGGTCGCCGGGTCGAATTCGACGCCGGCATTTTTCAGCGGCTCGGCCGGCGTGAAATCGGTGGTGGCTGGCGGTGGCGTGATGTCGCCATCGGTGATCGGTTTCAGGTCGTTATCGGCCATGACGCGCCCTTTTCGGTTGTTCGACACCCTCAACCCCGGCCGACCGAGCGCGGTTCCCTGACGGCTCAGGAGATTGCCGCACCGCATCGGGCAGGGTAGAGGCGCCCTCACAGCCCCAAGACGTAGGAGCATCGTTACGTGACCGCAATCATCGACATCCATGGCCGCCAGATCCTCGACAGCCGCGGCAATCCCACCGTGGAGGTCGACGTGTTGCTGGAGGACGGCAGCTTCGGTCGCGCCGCGGTACCGTCGGGCGCCTCGACGGGTGCGCATGAGGCGGTCGAGAAGCGCGACGGCGACAAGAGCCGCTGGGGCGGCAAGGGCGTCGACGATGCGATCGAGGCGGTGAACGGCGAACTGGTCGAGGCGTTGATCGGCCTCGATGCCGAGGATCAGGCCGACCTCGACCGCACGATGATCGAGCTGGACGGCACGGAGAACAAGGGGCGCCTCGGCGCTAACGCGATCCTCGGCGTCAGCCTCGCGGCCGCCAAGGCGGCCGCGGAGGCGCGCGGGATGCCATTGTACAAATACGTCGGCGGCGTATCGGCGCACGTCCTGCCGGTGCCGATGATGAACATCATCAACGGCGGCGAACATGCCGACAATCCGATCGATTTCCAGGAATTCATGATCGTCCCCGTCGGCGCGGAGAACATCGTCGAGGCGGTGCGCTGCGGTTCGGAGATCTTCCACACGCTCAAGAAGGCGCTGCACGACAAGGGCCTGGCGACCGGCGTCGGCGACGAGGGCGGCTTCGCACCGAATATCGCCAGCACCGAAGAGGCGCTCGGCTTCATCATGCAGAGCATCGAAAAGGCGGGCTACACGCCGGGCGAGGACGTGATGCTGGCGCTCGATTGCGCCGCGACCGAATTCTACAAGGACGGCCGCTACAACATCTCGGGCGAGGGCAAGGTGCTGGAGAGCGGCGCGATGGCCGAATATCTCGCCGACCTGACCCGCCGCTACCCGATCTTCTCGATCGAGGACGGCATGAGCGAGGACGATTGGGAGGGCTGGAAGGCGCTGACCGACCTGATCGGCGACACGGTCCAGCTGGTCGGCGACGATCTGTTCGTCACCAACCCCAAGCGGCTGAAGCGCGGCATCGACGGCGGCTACGCCAATTCGCTGCTGGTCAAGGTCAACCAGATCGGCACGCTGACCGAGACGCTGGAAGCGGTGAACATGGCGCAGCGCGCGCGCTACACCGCGGTGATGAGCCACCGGTCGGGCGAGACCGAGGATGCGACGATCGCCGACCTCGCGGTCGCGACCAATTGCGGGCAGATCAAGACGGGGTCGCTGGCCCGGTCGGACCGGCTCGCCAAGTACAACCAGCTGATCCGTATCGAGGAAGAGCTGGGCGACGCGGCACGCTATGCCGGCCGCGACGTTCTGAAGGCTTGATCCGAAACGCGCGGCGGGCGAGGATGGCGGGCATGGCACGGGTAGCGAAGACATCGGCGTTTCGCAGGACGATGCGTCGGGCTGCCCTGCCCGCGCTCGGCCTGACGATCATGGCGTTCTTCGGTGCCTATGCGGTGCTCGGCCCCAACGGCATCCTCGCCTATGGCGATTACAAGAAGCAACTGGTGCGCCGCGAAAAGCAGTTCGCAGCGCTGGACCAGAAGCGTGCGGTGCTGAAAAACCGGGTGGCGCTGCTCGACCCGGATCACGCCAATCCGGACATGGTCGACGAAATGGTCCGCAAGGAACTCAACGTCGCCCATCCGGACGAGGTCATCGTACCGCTGAAGTGACGCCCCGACCGCCCCGGAACCGGTTCCGGAGCGGTTCAGGCGCGCCGTCCGATCAGATGAATTCGATCTTCGACACCACGTAATACCGGTCGCCCGCCGGCACCGACACCTCGACGTCCTCGTCGACCTTGCGGCCGATCAGTGCCCGGCCCAGCGGCGAGTTGTACGAAATCCGCCCGGTCTTGGCATCCGCCTCGGTCTGGCCGACGATCTGATATTTCACCGGCTTGTCGTCATCGTCCAGCAAGGTCACGGTCGCGCCGAACACGACCTTGTCGCCCGACAGGTCGCGCGGGTCGATGATCTGCGCGCGGGACAATTTGTCCTCGATATCGCTGATCGTCGCCTCGTTCTGGCCCTGCTGTTCCTTCGCCGCATGGTATTCGGCGTTTTCCGACAGGTCGCCGTGCGCGCGTGCTTCCTCGATCGCATCCACGATCAGGGGACGCTCCGCTTTCAGACGCTTCAGGTCCGCGGTGAGCTTCTCATAGCCCTCCTGGAGCATCGGCATCTTTTCGACGGTCGCCATATCTACGTCCCCAATTCTCGCTACCCGTGCGGACCGACCCGGCCCGCCCGCACACATGTCATTATGTCGGGATCAGTTGTGCGACTGCGAATAGTAGGATTGCAACGGCCTGACTTCAAGATGCGTCACCCCGATTGCCGCCGCCGCCTGCACGCTGGCGGGCGCCGTGGTGAAATACGGGATCTTCTGCGCGAGCGCCGCCTGACGGATCGGCTTCGAATCCTTCAGGCTTTGCCAGCCTTCGGTGGTGTTGAAGATGAGCGTGACCTCGCCGTCCATGATCCGGTCGAGGATGTGCGGCCTGCCCTGCGCGACCTTGTTGACCTTTTCGACCGCGAGGCCGGCGAGTTCGAGGTAATCCGCCGTGCCGCCGGTCGCCAGCACCGTGAAGCCATGCGCGAGCAGCGACTTCACCGCCGGGACGATATGCGGCTTGTCGCCGTCCTTGACGCTGACGAAGGCGGTGCCGCCGGTCGGCAGGACGGTGCCGGCCCCGAGCTGAGACTTGGCGAAGGCGGTGGTGAAATCGGGATCGATTCCCATGACTTCGCCGGTGCTCTTCATCTCCGGCGACAGGACCGGATCGATGCCGGGGAAGCGGTTGAACGGGAAGACCGCTTCCTTGACCGCGTAATAATCGATGTGGCGGTCGATCGGCGGCAGGTCGCGCAGCATCTCGCCGGCCATGACGCGGGCGGCGATCTTGGCGATGGGCACGCCGATCGCCTTGGCGACGAACGGCACCGTCCGCGATGCGCGCGGATTGACCTCGATCAGATAGACCTCGTCCTTCCCGTCGGCCTCGCGGCCATTGGCCTTCACCGCGAACTGGATGTTCATCAGCCCCTTGACCGACAGGGCATGCGCCAGTGCGATCGTCTGCCGCTCGATCTCGGCGATCGTCTCGGCGCTGAGCGAATAGGGCGGGATCGAACAGGCGCTGTCGCCCGAATGGACGCCCGCCTCCTCGATATGCTGCAACAGGCCGGCGACGACGACGTCCTCGCCATCGCAGATCGCATCGACGTCGACCTCGATCGCATCGCGCAGATACTGGTCGATCAGCACCGGACTGTCGCCCGACACCTGCACCGCGGTCTGGATGTAATCGTCGAGCTGCTGGAGCGAATCAACGATCTCCATCGCCCGCCCGCCGAGCACGTAGCTCGGCCGCATCAGCACCGGATAGCCGATCCGCTCCGCCGCCGCGACCGCCTCGTCGCGGCTGCGCGCGAGGCCGTTGGCCGGCTGCTTGAGGCGCAGCTTGTTGACCAAAGCCGCGAACCGCTCGCGATCCTCGGCGAGGTCGATCGCATCGGGGCTGGTGCCGAGGATCGGGATCCCCGCCTTTTCCAGCGCCCGCGCCAGATTGAGCGGCGTCTGCCCGCCGAACTGGACGATCACGCCGACCAATTCGCCGCGCGACTGCTCGACATGCAGGATCTCCAGCACGTCCTCCGCGGTCAGCGGCTCGAAATACAGCCGGTCCGACGTGTCGTAATCGGTGCTCACCGTCTCCGGATTGCAATTGACCATGATCGTCTCATAGCCGACGTCCGCCAGCGCGAAGCAGGCGTGGCAGCAGCAATAATCGAACTCGATCCCCTGCCCGATCCGGTTCGGCCCGCCGCCCAGGATCACCACCTTCCGGCGGTCGGACGGCATGCTCTCGTCCTCGGGCTCGCCGAACGACGGCGCCTCGTAGGTCGAATACATGTACGGCGTCTTCGCATCGAATTCCGCCGCGCAGGTGTCGATGCGCTTGAAGACGGGGCGCACGCCGAGCCGGTGGCGCAGCGCACGCACCTCGTCCTCGGTGACGCCGCCCGTCATCGCCACGACCGCGTCGTGGATCAGGCCCGATCCGCGGGCGATGCCGCGCTCCATACCGCGCAGGTTCGCCGATTTCAGCGCCAGATAGGCGAGCCGCTTGTCGCTGAACCCCATCGACTTCAGCCGGCGCAGGCCCGCCGCCTCGATCGGCAGGCCGTTCGAGCAGACCTCCTCCTCGGCCGCGACGATCTCCGCCAACCGCTCGATGAACCAGGGATCGAACTTCGCGATGCCGTGGATCTCGGCGACGGTGAAGCCCTCGCGCAGCGCCTGCGCGGCGACCAGCAGCCGGTCCGGCGTCGCCACCGCGAGCGCCGCCTCGATCTCCGCCCGCGGCGCGCCGACCAGCCGGTCGACCGCGTTGAAGCCGGACAGGCCCGTCTCCAGCCCGCGCAACGCCTTCTGCATGCTCTCGTGGATATTGCGGCCGATCGCCATGACTTCGCCGACGCTCTTCATCGCCGTGCCGAGCACCGCCTCGGCGCCCTTGAACTTCTCGAAGGCGAAGCGCGGGATCTTGGTGACGACATAGTCGATCGTCGGTTCGAACGACGCCGGTGTCGCGCCGGTGATGTCGTTGGTGATCTCGTCGAGCGTATAGCCGACCGCCAGCTTCGCCGCGACCTTGGCGATCGGGAAGCCGGTCGCCTTCGACGCCAGCGCCGAGGACCGCGACACGCGCGGGTTCATCTCGATGACGACGAGGCGGCCGTCCTTCGGATTGACCGCGAACTGGACGTTGGAACCGCCGGTTTCGACGCCGATTTCCCGGAGTACCGCGATCGATGCGTTGCGCATGATCTGATATTCCTTGTCGGTCAGCGTCAGCGCCGGCGCGACGGTGATCGAATCGCCGGTGTGGACGCCCATCGGATCGACGTTCTCGATCGAACAGATGATGATGCAATTGTCCTTGCGGTCGCGCACCACCTCCATCTCATACTCCTTCCAGCCGAGGAGCGATTCTTCGATCAGCACTTCGGTGGTCGGCGACGCGTCGAGGCCCTTGCGGACCATGTCGACGAATTCGGAGCGGTTGTAGACGATGCCGCCGCCCGACCCGCCCATGGTGAAGCTCGGCCGGATGATCGCGGGCAGGCCGGTGATCTCCAGCCCCGCCATCGCCTCCTCGATCGTATGCGCGATCGCCGACCGGGCGCTTTCCAGCCCGATCTTGGTCATCGCATCCTTGAATTTCAGCCGGTCCTCCGCCTTGTCGATCGCCTCGGCATCCGCACCGATCATCGTGACGCCGAACTTCTCGAGCGTGCCGTCGTGGAACAGCGCCAGCGCGGTGTTGAGCGCGGTCTGCCCCCCCATCGTCGGCAGGACGGCGTCGGGCCGCTCCTTCTCGATGATCTTTGCGACCACCGCCGGGGTGATCGGCTCGACATAGGTCGCGTCGGCCAGCTCGGGATCGGTCATGATCGTGGCGGGATTGGAGTTGACGAGGACGATGCGATAGCCCTCCTCCTTCAACGCCTTGATCGCCTGCGTGCCCGAATAATCGAACTCGCACGCCTGCCCGATGACGATCGGCCCCGCGCCGATGACGAGGATGGAGGAGATGTCGGTGCGTTTTGGCATCACTTGTCTTCCGAAAGCTGTTCGTTGCCGATGAAGCCGAGCTTCATTGGAAGCATGCTCCCACGAAGACGTCTGAGCACGCACTCAACCATAGTGTATTTTGCGTCAGGCGAAGGAGAAAAATCTATCTGATCGCCACCGCGGTGCTTTAACCATTTGCGCGGAGCCTTGCAGGCATCGCTCATGGCATCAAGGCGAGATTGATTGATCTTGATCTTTGCTGAGCTTTGCTGCGTGGCTGCTTGAACAGCAAGAGCGAACAGAAGGCTCATGCCGCATTCACCAGCGCACCCACGAACTTCTCGAACAGGTAGAAACTGTCCTGCGGCCCCGGGCTCGCCTCCGGGTGATACTGCACCGAGAACGCCGACCGATCCGTCAGCTCCAACCCCGCGTTCGATCCGTCGAACAGGGACACGTGCGTCTCGCGTACGTTCGCCGGCAGCGAGTCCCGCTCGACCGCGAAGCCGTGGTTCATGCTGGTGATCTCGACCGCGCCGTCGGACAGGCGCTTGACCGGGTGGTTGGCGCCGCGATGGCCCTGGAACATCTTGGTCGTGGTCGCGCCGACCGCCAGCCCGAGCAGCTGGTGGCCGAGACAAATACCGAACAGCGGCTTCCCCGTGTCGAGCAGCTGGCGGATCACCGGGACCGCATATTCGCCGGTCGCGGCGGGATCGCCGGGGCCGTTGGAGAGGAAGATGCCGTCCGGCGCCTGCGCCATGACCTGCTCGAACGTCGCTTCGGCGGGCAGCACCGTCACCTTCGCACCGGCCTGCACCAGATTGCGGAAGATGTTGTGCTTGCTGCCGTAATCGATCGCGACGACGTGCGGGCGGTCTGCCGCCTCGCCTGCGCCATAACCGAAGCCGAGCCGCCACGGGCCGCCTTCGCGCGTCTCGCCCCAGGCGTAATGCGTCTGGGTGGACACCTCTTTGGCGAGGTCCATGCCCTCCAGTCCGGGCCAGCCGCGCGCCATCGCCAGCAGCGCGTCGAGGTCGAACTCGCCCGCCGCCGAATGCGCGACGACGCCGTTGGGCGCCCCGCCCGCCCGGATGCGGCGGGTCAGCGCCCGGGTGTCGATCCCCGACAGGCCGATCCGTGCGTGCCGCTGCATCCAGCCGTCGAGCCGCTCGACCGCGCGGAAGTTCGACGGAGCTGTCACGTCCTCGCGCACGATCATGCCGAGCGCATGCGGCGCGTCCGCCTCGATATCGTCGGGGTTGGCACCGACATTGCCGATATGCGGGAAGGTGAAGGTGATGATCTGCCCCGCGAACGACGGGTCGGTCATGATCTCCTGATAGCCGGTCATCGCGGTGTGGAAGCACACCTCGCCGACCGCCGCGCCTTCCGCGCCGAAGCCGCGGCCCCAGGCCACCTCACCGCTCGCGAGAACCAGAACGCCGGTCGCACCCTCGGGTTTGGCGGGCATGGCAATGGGCTTGGCGTCGGCCATGGCTTGGCGGGCACTCCTGAAGGTTTCGTCTATGTCGCTAAGCCGCGCCCGCTAGACCCCCGCCCCCCTCAGGTCAACCGGTTCACGGCGGACGCATGTTCCGCTAGGCTGTCCCGCTTCACCGTCATCTTCGAGAGCTTCCCCATGATTCGCGACGACATCAAGGCCGCCCAGGTCACCGCCATGAAGGCCGGCGACAAGGAAGCGCGCAACGCGATCGGCCTGATTCAGGCCGCGATCAAGAACCGCGACATCGAATTGCGCACCGGCACCGCGCCCGCGGACGACGATGCGGTGGTGGTCGAGGTGTTGCAGAAGATGGTCAAGCAGCGCCGCGAATCGATCACCATGTACGAAACCGGCGGCCGGCAGGAACTGGCCGACGCGGAACGCGCGGAGGTCGCCGTGATCGAACGCTTCCTCCCCGCGCAGATGAGCGAGGCGGATACCGTCGCGGCGATCGAGGCGATCAAGGCGGAGCTGGGCGCGAGCGGCATGAAGGACATGGGCCGCGTGATGGCGGAACTGAAGGCGCGCCACGCGGCGAGCCTCGACATGAGCAAGGCGAGCGGACTGGTGAAGGCGTCGCTGGCGTAATTTCTCACGCGAAGACGCGAAGGCGCGAAGAAGATTTGGCGCGCGGAGGCGCGGAGGACGCGGAGATGCTGCGCTACGGGCTGGCGCTGCTTACACCCCTTGAACGCCGTCATTCCGGCGAAAGTCGGAACGCATGGCAGCGATGCGTTCGAATGTGCGGATCGACGTCACCGGCAGCGCGTCCAGGGTCCCGACGTTCGTCGGGATGACGGACCGGGCGACCCAGATGCTTCGTCCTCCACACTTCTCCGCGTCCTCCGCGCCTCCGCGCGCCAAATCTTCTTCGCGTCTTCGCGCCTTCGCGTGAACCAAAGCTTGTCCGCGTCGCCGCGTGAACGAGATCACTGTCGAGGGTTCGCGTGACCGAAAAACCTTTGCCCCCACACGCCGATCAAAGCATGTTACAATAGGCCCATGAGTCTCTCGCCCCAATTTCTGGACGAACTCCGCGCCCGCACATCGCTGTCGGCGCTGATCGGCAAGACGACGAAGCTGCAGAAGGCCGGGCGCGAGATGCGTGGCTGCTGCCCGTTCCATAACGAGAAGACGCCGAGCTTCTACGTCAACGACGACAAGGGCTTCTATCACTGCTTCGGCTGCTCGGCGCATGGCGATGCGATCAAGTGGATGACCGACCAGCGCGGCCTGCCCTTCATCGATGCGGTGAAGGAGCTCGCGCAGGCCGCCGGGATGGACATGCCCGCGCAGGACCGCGCCTCGGCCGCCAAGGCGGAGCGCGCCAGGGGCCTGCACGATGCGATGGCCGACGCCGCGACCTGGTTCACCGAACAGCTGAACGGCATCGGCGGCAGCGAGGCGCGCGCGGTGCTGGTCAGGCGCGGCATCACGCCCGACACGGCGCGCACCTTTGGCATGGGCTTTTCCCCCGACAGCCGCGGCAAGCTCAAGACCGCGCTGAAGGACTATGGCGATCCCGCGCTGGTCGAATGCGGCCTGCTGATCCAGGTCGAGGGCAAGGACCCGTACGACCGGTTCCGCGGCCGGCTGATGATCCCGATCCGCGACGCGCGCGGGCGGACGATCGCGTTCGGCGGGCGCGTGATCGGCGAAGGCGAGCCGAAATATCTCAACTCCCCCGACACGCCGCTCTTCGACAAGGGCCGCACGCTCTACAATCTCGACCGCGCCGCCCCCGCCGCGCGCAAGGCGGCGCGCGTGCTGGTGGTCGAAGGCTATATGGACGTCATCGCCCTGTCGCAAGCCGGCATCCACGAAGCCGTCGCCCCGCTCGGCACCGCGCTGACCGAGGCACAGCTGGAGCGCCTGTGGCGGATGGTCGACGTGCCGATCCTCTGCTTCGACGGCGACAGCGCCGGGCAAAAGGCGGCGTTGCGGGCGGCGGCACGGGCGATGCCCTTGCTCGGCAACGGCCGCAGCCTGTCCTTCATCACGCTGCCGCAAGGGCAGGATCCCGACGATCTGGTCAAGGCGGGCGGCGCGCAGGCGATGGAGGCGCTGCTCCAGCAGCCGCAGCCGCTGGTCGACCGCCTGTGGCAGAGCGAGGTCGCCGCCGGGCCGCTCGACACGCCCGAACAGCGCGCGGGCCTCAAGCAACGGCTCGCCGAACTCGCCGCGACGATCGCCGACACCTCTGTCCGCAAGGAATATGAGAGCGATTTCAAGAACCGCTTCTACGAACATTTCGCGCCCAAGCGCCGGACCTTCACCCCCAATGCGCCCCGTCCGCAGGGCAAGCGCGGCAGCGACGGCCAGTGGAAGCAGCCGATCGCTCCGCCGACCGAGGATGTGAAGGCATTCCACGCCGCCGGCATCGACAGGGTGCTGGCAAAGGCGATCCTCGCCGGCCTGATCCGCCACCCGGTCGAGATCGCCCGGCATATGGAGGTGCTCGGCAGCCTGAAACTGGTCGGCGGACCGCTCGGCCGCCTGTTCGAGGCGGTGGTCGATGTCGCACTCGAGGATCAGGCGCTTGATAGCGTCGGCCTGCGCACCATATTGGCGCGGAGCGGGTTCGATTCAGTCGCGAGCGATTTGCTGAGAGCCGATACGATGCCCTATTCGTTCACGCAGAGCGGCGGTGATCCGGACCGCGCCAGAGCCGACCTCGACGAGGCGATCGCCATCATGGTGGCGCGACCGGAGGTCGATCTGGCGTTGGGCGAGGCGACCGCTTCGATGCAGACGCACTTCACCGACGAGGCGTTCGAACGGCAGGTGGCATTGGTGAAAGAGAAACAGGCGTTGGAGCTTCGGCTTGCAAATTTGGTGCAGTCGAACGAAGACGCCCGAGCGTTGGGATCCGAGGGCAATTAATGGCTAAAGTGAACGGTAACGGTGGCGATGAGGGTGGCGACGTGACCGACGCGCCGCTGATCGACCTCAATGACGCCGATATCAAGAAGCTGGTCGCCCGCGCCAAGAAGCGCGGCTACATCACCTACGACCAGCTCAACGAGGCGCTGCCGCAGGACCAGATGTCGTCCGACCAGCTCGAGGATATCATGTCCGCGCTCAACGAGATGGGCGTGAACATCGTCGAGAACGAGGAAGCCGGCGAGGACGGCGACGAGAAGGAGCAGGCGGAGGACGACGAGCCGGAGGCCGTCGAGGTCGACGCCGACGGCACCGCCGCGCCTGCGCTGGAGACGAAGAAGAAGGAAACCGTCGATCGCACCGACGATCCGGTCCGCATGTACCTGCGCGAGATGGGGGCGGTCGAGCTGCTGTCGCGCGAGGGCGAAATCGCCATCGCCAAGCGGATCGAGGCCGGCCGGGACACGATGATCCTCGGCCTGTGCGAATCGCCGATCACCTTCAACGCGATCATCGACTGGTCGACGCAGCTCAACGAAGGCACGATGCAGCTGCGCGAGATCCTCGATCTCGACGCGATGCTGTCGAAGGGGCCGTCAGCCGAGCAGGTCGAGGGCGCCGAGGACGACGATTCGGCGGAGATCAGCGAAAAGACCGCCGGCGCGAGCTTCAAGGACGAGCCCGAGCCCGAGGAAGCGTCGGCCGACGAGGACGACGAATCGGGTGAGCCGCGCGCGCCGCGTCCGTCCGACGACGAGGACGAGGACAACACGCTCAGCCTCGCGCAGATGGAGGAGACGCTCAAGCCGCAGGCGCTGGAGCGGTTCGCCAACATCACCGCGCTCTACAAGAAGTTCAGCAAGATCCAGCAGTCGCGCCTCGATGCGATGACCGCGGGCGGCGAGCTGTCGGCGGCGGACGAGCGCAAGTACCACAAGCTGCGCGAGGAGCTGACCGCCGAGGTCGAGAGCGTCCAGTTCCATAACGCCAAGATTGAATATCTCGTCGACCAGCTCTATGCCTATAACCGGCGCCTGACCGCGCTGGGCGGGCAGATGCTGCGCCTCGCCGAGCGGCACAAGGTCAGCCGCAAGGACTTCCTCGACCGTTATGTCGGCCATGAGCTGGACGACACGTGGCTGCAGTCGATCGGCAAGCTCGACAAGAAGTGGACGGCCTTCGCCACCAACGAGGGCGAAGCGGTCGATCGCATCCGCGGCGAGATCAACGAGATCTCGCAGCAGACCGGCATGGCGCTCCCCGAGTTCCGCCGCATCGTCAACATGGTGCAGAAGGCGGAGCGCGAGGCGCGGATCGCCAAGAAGGAGATGGTCGAGGCGAACCTGCGCCTCGTGATCTCGATCGCCAAGAAGTACACCAACCGCGGGCTGCAGTTCCTGGATCTGATCCAGGAGGGCAACATCGGCCTGATGAAGGCGGTGGACAAGTTCGAATACCGCCGCGGCTACAAGTTCAGCACCTATGCGACGTGGTGGATCCGGCAGGCGATCACGCGCTCGATCGCGGACCAGGCGCGGACGATCCGCATCCCGGTCCATATGATCGAGACGATCAACAAGCTGGTCCGCACCAGCCGCCAGTTCCTCCACGAGCAGGGCCGCGAGCCTACGCCCGAGGAAATGGCGGAGCGCCTCTCGATGCCGCTCGAGAAGGTCCGCAAGGTGATGAAGATCGCCAAGGAGCCGATCAGCCTCGAAACGCCGATCGGCGACGAGGAGGACAGCCACCTCGGCGACTTCATCGAGGACAAGAACGCGGTCATCCCCGTGGATGCGGCGATCCAGGCGAACCTTAAGGAGACAGTGACCCGCGTCCTTGCGAGCCTGACCCCGCGCGAGGAGCGCGTGCTGCGCATGCGGTTCGGCATCGGCATGAACACCGATCACACGCTCGAAGAGGTCGGCCAGCAGTTCTCGGTCACCCGCGAACGCATCCGTCAGATCGAGGCGAAGGCGCTGCGCAAGCTCAAACACCCGAGCCGCAGCCGCAAGATGCGCTCGTTCCTCGACCAATAACCGGCACGGGCGGGAGGATGCTCCCGCCCCTGTCAGCGTACCTCTGTAACCATCACGCGATCAGTCGGGGATCTGCCCGAACGGCAGCAGCCTCGCTGCGAGCGCCTTGGTCGCCGCCGCATTCCCTGCCTGGATAGAGGCGAGCATCAGCCCGGCTGCCTTGCGCATCGCACGATCGAACATCGTCGGGGCCGCGGCGCGGCTGGCGAGTTCGGCAAGCGCCCTGCCCTTCGGATCGGTTGCATCCTGTTCCAGCCGCAGCAGCGCCGCGACGCCGGGATAGATCGCCCGATCACCCCCGGCCGCGACCGCACGATCCAGCGCCGACAGGCCGGCGCTCTTCTGGGCGCCCAGCGCGGCACGGCCGATCATGCCGCCGAGCTTGAACACCGCCCCCATATGCCACGCCCCCAGCCCGAGCTGCGGTTCGGGATCGCGCGGCGCTCGCGCCGCCAGCGCCTCGAACATCCTGCGCGCGGCGATGGCATCAGCACGGCTGCCGTTGATCTTGGCGCGATAGCTGCGCGCGGTCGCCTGCATCAGCAGCGCCTCGCGATCCTCCGGAGCCCGGGCCAGCGCCGCCGCGGCGATCCGCTCGGCCTCGGCGATGCCTTGCAGCGCCGCCGCCTTGCTGCGGGCGGCGAAGGACGCCTGCGTCAGGATATCGCGCGCGCTCTGAGCCGACGCCGGGGCGGCCGCGATGCCCATCGTGATCGCGACCATCGTCGCCAGCCTGACGTTCCTCAAAGCAGCATCGGCCCGTTCTCCTGCGTCCGATGACAGCATATCGCCCGCGGGTCCGCAACGCCCCGAACCGACGAACCGCCTGATCCAGATCAGCACGCGGCCACGAAAAAGGGCGCGGGAGGTATCCCCCCCCCGCGCCCTTTCGACTGTCCGAAGACCGGCCGGGATTACTCCGCGGCGGCGGTGCCCTTGGCAGGACGCGTGTCGCGGCGCTCGGCGATACGCGCCGACTTGCCGGTGCGGCCACGCAGATAATACAGCTTCGCGCGACGGACGGCGCCCTTGCGGACGACCTCGATCGAATCGATGTTCGGCGAATAGAGCGGGAAGACGCGCTCGACGCCCTCGCCGAAGCTGATCTTTCGGACGGTGAACGACGAGCCCATGCCCTTGTTCGACCGCGCGATGCACACGCCTTCGTAGTTCTGGACGCGGGTACGCTCGCCTTCGACGACCTTCACGCCGACCTTCAGCGTGTCGCCGGGACGGAATTCGGGGATCGCGCGCTTGGCGGTCAGCTTTTCGATCTGCTCGGCTTCGAGCTGCTGGATCAGGTTCATGACTTCGTGTCCTTCGTTCGCCGCGCGCCAGAGGGAGGATGGACCCGAGCGCCCTCATGGCGCTCCCAAAGGTCCGGCCTCCGTAGCCGTGTATCGGTCTCGGCCTGTTGCTTTCGCCAGGCCGCGATCCTCGCATGATCCCCCGATCGCAGCACTTCGGGGATCGTGCGCCCTTCCCATTCATATGGTCGGGTATATTGCGGATATTCGAGCAGCCCCGTTTCGAAGCTCTCGTCCACACCGCTTGAAGCCGCGCCCATTACGCCGGGGAGCAGCCGAATGCAAGCGTCGAGCAGCACCAGGGCGCCCATCTCGCCCCCCGACAGGATATAGTCGCCGATCGACACTTCCTCGATACGGCGGCCATCGAAGATGCGCTCGTCGAAGCCCTCGAACCGCCCGCACAGGATGATCGCGCCGGGGCCCGCCGCAATCTCGCGGACGCGGGCCTGGCCGAGCGGGCGGCCGCGGGGGGTCATGGCGAGGATCGGCCGATCGTCGGCGACGCTGTCGACCGCCGCGGCGAGCACGTCGGCCCGCAGCACCATGCCGGCGCCGCCGCCGGCGGGCGTGTCGTCAACCGAGCGGTGCCGGTCGGTGGCGAAGTCGCGGATCTGGACCGGATCGCAGCTCCAGCCCCCTTCCCGCAGGGCCCGCCCGGCGAGCGACACGCCGAGCGGACCGGGAAACATCTCCGGATAGAGCGTCAGGATGGTGGCGGCGAAGGTCATCAGGTCCAGTTTTCCACGCGCAGGCCGGGGATGTCGGCGAAGTCGGCTTCGTTGTTGGTGACGAGAATGGCCCCTTGCGCCAGCGCATGCGCTGCGATCAATCGATCGAAGCTGCCCCGGCGAAACGGAAGCCGGGCATACATCCGGGCGGCGAGATGATCGAACGGCGCGATGTCGAACGTACGCGACAGCTGGTCCAGTACCGCGAGCGGCGGTCTTTTACCGTTCCAGCTCCCCAGCGCGATCTCTGCGAACACGATCGACGAAATGCCGATGTCACTGGGATCATGCGCGGTGACGCGTTCCAACAGGACGTCGGGCGTTCCGCCCAACATCGCGATCAGCACGTTGGTGTCCAGCATGAACCTCAATGCGACCCGCCCTCGGCATATGGTGCCCCCTCGGCAGGGCCCCAGGCGCGGAGCGGATCGTCGAACAGACGCTCTTCGGGCGTCAGCGGCTCGATCCCCGGACACGATCCCCAGATGCCGGTCAAATCGATCGTCCGTCGCTCAGGAGCGGGCTCGAACGCGAATTTGCCCTGCTCCTCGCGCAGCACCATCTCGTCGCCGTCCTTCAGCCCCAGTGCCTTCGGCAGGCGCAGGGCGACGGAATTGCCTGACTTGAACACCTTGGCACGATATTCGTTACCCATGACTGCCTCCGTATAGACGGGATGTATATACATGAAATTCGCGGTGCAAGGCTGATGGACGATTGCATCATCATCGGCGCGGGGCCGGCGGGGCTGACCGCGGCGATCTATTTGGCGCGGTTCCATCTTTCGATCCGGCTGTTCGACAGCGGGTCGAGCCGCGCGGCGATGATCCCGTGTACGCGCAACCATGCCGGCTATCCGGAGGGCATCGCGGGCAAGGCGCTGCTCGGCCTGATGCAGGCGCAGGCGGCACAATATGGCGCGCATCGCGAGGAGCAGCGGGTCACCGGAATCGAACCCGATGGCGAGAACTTCCGGATCGTCACCGATACCGGCCGCTACTTGGCGCGGACGGTGCTGCTGGCGACCGGGGTGGTCAATCACCGGCCCAACATCCTGCCCGAGGTGCACGACCCGGCGCTGGAACGCGGGCTGATCCGCTATTGCCCGATCTGCGACGGCTATGAGGTGACGGACAAGCGCGTCGGCGTGGTGGGGACGGGCGACCACGGAACGCGGGAGGCCTTGTTCCTGCGGGGCTATACGCGAGACGTCACGCTGATCTCCCCCGAGGCGGAGCATCTGCTGGACGATGCCTGTGCCGCCAAGCTGGACGCGGCGGGGATCGTGCGGGTGCAGGGGCCGTGCGGCGGCTGGGCGATCGAGGGCGACAAGCTCGCGCTGGATACGGCGCGGGGGCGGATGCGGTTCGACAGCGTCTATCCGGCGCTGGGATCGCGGATACGGTCGCATCTGGCGGTCGCGGCGGGTGCGCGGGCGAGCGACGAAGGGTGCCTGGAGGTGGACGACCACCAGCGCACCAGCGTGCCGGGGCTGTTCGCGGCGGGCGACGTGGTCAAGGGGCTCGATCAGATCAGCCATGCGATGGGCGAAGCCGGCGTCGCCGCAACGACGATCCGCAACCTGCTGAGCGAGCGTCAGCCGATCCGGCGGTGAAGGGCGCCACGGGTGAACATGGACGCCATGAACACCTTGCCGGAAACGATCCACTCCGGTCGTTTCCGGTAGGGCGACTACAAGACGAAGCGCAAACCGCGACCGTGCTCTACCAATCGCTATCGACCTGGTGATTTACGTGGCGGCCAGTCCACAGGCCGGCGTCATTCGACGAAGCTGGCACTCACCACCAGCCGGTCGGCATTCCATTCGGGAACCGCGTCGGCGTTCATCGGGACCATGAACCGCTTACCGTCGGGGCGCTCGATTTCGATAACGTCACCGGCGCCAAAATTCTCGATCAGCACGACGCGGCCGATCGCGTCGCCGGTGTCGGCCACGACCGGCAGGCCCAGCAGGTCGGCGTGATAATATTCGCCCTCGCCGAGCGGCGGCAAGGCGGAGCGCGGGACCGTCAGTTCGGTGCCGCGCATCGCCTCGGCCGCATTGCGATCGACGACCTCGGCGAAACGGGCGATCGTGCCGTTGTTGCCGGCCTGCGACGCCTTCAGCGTCAGCGTGCCGTGGTTGAAGCTCTTGTAGCTGCCGAAGTCCTCGGCAAAGACCTTAAGGCGCACCTGACCATGAATGCCGTGTGCGCCGATCACCACGGCCAGCGTGACGGCGGGTTCGCCTGCGGCGGCCTTAGCGGCCGGCGTGTTCGGGCGATCCGTCGCCTCCTGTGGGGGCATCGTCGTCACCTTCCGCGGGTTCGGTACTGGAGACGCCCTGATTGGTGGCGTCGTCGGTCGTACCGTCCTCGTCGGGCGCGGTACGGGGGTCGGGTTCGGTGACCATGGTGCGTCAACTCCTTCGTCTGGAAGGGGTCAACGCACCATGATCGGTTCCGATGCTTACGCCTCGGTGGTCTCGGCGGTCGCCTCGTCGGCCGGAGCCTCCTCGACGACGGCCGGAGCGGCGGCGGCGGCCGCAGCGGCCTCTTCCTGCGCCTTCAGCTTCTCGGCACGCTCCTCGGCGCGCTCGGTCGCCTTCTCGCCCGGCTTGCCCTTGTTCGGGTTCGAACGGGCGGCACGCTCACGCACGCCGGCGACGTCGAGGAAGCGGGCGACGCGGTCGGTCGGCTGCGCGCCGTTTTGCAGCCAGTATTTCGCGCGCTCGGCGTCGAGCACGATGCGGTTCTCCGCGTCCTTGGCAAGCAGCGGGTTGTAGTTACCGATTTTCTCGATGAACTTGCCGTCGCGGGGCGAACGGGCATCGGCGACGACGATGCGGTAATAGGGACGCTTCTTGGAGCCGCCACGCGACAGACGAATGCTGAGAGCCATGTGATATTCCTTCGTTCTAAGTCAGTTGAGTTGGGTTATTATTTTTTCTTGAGAAGATTTTCGAAGCCGGGCGGCAGCTTGGGCATGCCGTCCTGACCGCCGCCGAGGCCGGGCAGACCCTTGGGCAGGCCGCCGCCGGCCTTTTCCATCATGTCGCCGAGGCCGGCGCCGCCGAGCGCATTGCCGAGGCCGCCCATGCCACCCTTGCCGAGCATCGCCATCATGCCCTTCAAACCGCCCATCTTCTTGATCTTCTTCATGGCGGTGGACATTTCCTGATGCATCTTCAGGAGCTTGTTGATCTCCTGCACCGTGGTGCCGGAGCCCTTGGCGATGCGGATCTTGCGCTTGGCGTTGATGAGCTCGGGCTTGGCGCGCTCCTTCACGGTCATCGAACCGATCATCGCGTCCATGTGGATCAGCATCTTGTCGCCGCCCGCGGTCGCGAGCGCGCCCTGCGCCTTTTTCATCCCCGGCATCATGCCCGCGAGCGCACCGAGGCCACCCATGCGGCGCATCTGCGCGAGCTGGCCGCGCAGGTCGTTCATGTCGAACTGACCCTTGGCGAGCCGCGCGGTCATCCGCTCGGCGTCTTCCTGCTGGATCGATTCCGCCGCGCGCTCGACGAGGCTGACGACGTCGCCCATGCCGAGGATGCGACCGGCGACGCGCGACGGGTGGAACGCCTCAAGCGCGTCGAGCTTTTCGCCGACACCTGCGAACTTGATCGGCTTCCCCGTCACGGCGCGCATCGACAGCGCCGCGCCGCCGCGGGCGTCGCCGTCCATCCGGGTCAGAACGACGCCGGTCAGCGGCACCTGATCCGAGAAGTTCTGCGCGACGTTGACCGCGTCCTGACCGGTCAGCGCATCGACGACGAGCAGGATCTCCTGCGGCGTCGCGATCTCGGCGACCGCCTTCATCTCGTCCATCAGCGCCTGATCGACGTGCAGACGGCCGGCGGTGTCGAGCATCAGGACGTCATAGCCCTGCAGCTTCGCCGCCTGGAGCGCGCGGCGGGCGATGTCGACCGGCTGCTGACCGGCGACGATCGGCAGCGTCGCGACCTCGATCTGGAGCCCGAGCGTCGCGAGCTGTTCCTGCGCGTTCGGGCGATTGACGTCGAGCGACGCCATCAGCACCTTCTTGCGCTCGCGGGCGACGAGGCGCTTGGCGATCTTGGCGGTGGTGGTGGTCTTGCCCGAGCCCTGCAGGCCGACCATCATCACGACCGCGGGCGGGGTGACCGAAAGCTCCAGCTCCGATTCGTCGGCGCCGAGCATCTCGACCAGCGCGTCGTTGACGATCTTGACGACCTGCTGCCCCGGCGTGACCGAGCGGAGCACGTTCTGGCCGACCGCCTGTTCGGTGACCTTGTCGACGAAGCTGCGCGCGACGGGCAATGCGACGTCGGCCTCGAGCAGCGCGACGCGCACTTCGCGCATCGCGGTCCGCACGTCGGCTTCGGTCAGCGCGCCACGGCCGCGAAGGCGGTCGAATACGCCGCCAAGCCGGTCGCTCAGACTGTCGAACATCGCCTCAAGACCCTCATCATACCCGCAACGCAAAAGACGCCGGCGGGCGAAACCTCGCCGGCCAGCGTGCACCCGTGGGCGCGCCATCGATCGCATTCCGTGGTGGAACGTTTGGGTCGCTTAGGGGAAATCGGCCGCAGACGCAAGGTCGGCTGTCGGTGGGGCGCGTCTGCGCCAGTTTTTTCCATCTCCGCGGAGGCGGGGATCCATAGTCGCGACGCTCACCGAAAGAGCCGCGCGGCCAGCCGGCCTGGATTCCCGCCTTCGCGGGAATGACGAGGAGAGAGATTGGCGTGCCCCCCCCCCCTACCCCCTACCCCAGCGTCACGCCGGAGCACGTCCGGTGTGACGCTGGAAGCGTGGCGAGCGCTTCCTGCGATTACCAGCCGGCATCCGGTTGCGCGAGATAGGCCTGTTCCGCGTCGGTCGATTGCCGCCCGAGCGCTGCGTTGCGGCTGGGGAAACGGCCATATTGCGCAATCACGTCGCGATGGTCGCGGGCGAAGGCGATATTGTCCTCGATGCCGAGCGCCTCGAATTTGGCGACCGACAGATCCTGCAACGTGCGGTCCTCGGCATGCATCAGGGGCATGTAGAGGAAGACGCGGCGATCGGGCGGGTAGCGATCCTCCCAACCGCGTTCGATCGCCGAGAGGGTCAGATCGACCGCGAGGCCGTCGGCGGAGAAGGCTTCGGGCGTGCCGCGGTGGATGTTGCGCGAGAATTGGTCGAGCAGGATGATCGCCGCCAGCAAGGTGTCGGGGTCGTCGCGCCAGCCCTCTGCCCGGCCGCGCAGCACGCCGTCGCGTACCGCGCCGAAACGATCCGCGATCGTCCGGTCGAGCGCCTCGTCCTTGGCGAAATGCTGTTCGGTGGTCATCCCGAACCAAAAGTCGAGGACGGGGGCGGACATGTCATGGACTTGACCGTGTCGGTCGATTAGATCGCGCGGCATGCATGCTCCTGCGCCAGAGGTGATTTCCCTCGGCTGCCGTCTCAACATCGCCGAGAGCGAAACGATCCGCGCGCTTATCGCGGGACGGGATACGGTCGTGGTCAATTCCTGCGCGGTCACCAACGCCGCGGTGAAGGCGACGCGCAGCGCGATCCGGCGGGCGCGGCGCGACCGGCCGGGCGCAGAACTGGTCGTCACCGGCTGTGCGGCGCAGATCGATCCGCACGCCTTCGCCGCGATGCCCGAGGTGGACCGGGTGATCGGCAATGGCGAAAAGCTGTCGCCCGCCGCCTGGGCCAGTGCCGAGGCGGTCGTGGTCGGCGACATCATGCAGCTGCGCGACACCGCGCCGCACCTCGCCTCGAGCTTCGGCAGCCATGCGCGGGCGTTCGTCGAGGTGCAGAACGGCTGCGACCATCGCTGCACCTTCTGCGCGATTCCGTTCGGGCGCGGGCCGAGCCGGTCTGTGCCGGCCGGGGCGGTGGTCGACCGGATCGCCGGGCTGGTCGATGCCGGGCACCGCGAGGTGGTGCTGACCGGGGTGGACCTGACCAGCTACGGCCACGATCTGCCCGGCGCGCCGACGCTGGGGCTGCTGGTCGAGCGCATCCTGCGCCACGTGCCGACGCTGCAGCGGTTACGGCTGTCGTCGCTCGATTCGATCGAGATCGACGACCGGCTGTTCGCGATCGTCACCGGCGATGCCCGGGTGATGCCGCACCTCCATCTGTCGTTCCAGGCGGGCAACGACATGATCCTGAAGCGGATGAAGCGGCGCCACGATCGCGCGCAGGCGGTCGAGGCGGTGCGGCGGTTGCAGGCGGCGCGGCCGGATATCGCGATCGGCGCGGACCTGATCGCGGGCTTTCCAACCGAGGACGAGGGCATGGCGGCGGAGACGCTGGCGCTGATCGCCGACGCAGATATCGTCCATGCGCATATCTTTCCCTATTCGGCGCGCGCCGGCACGCCCGCGGCACGGATGCCGCAGGTCGATGCGGGCACGATCCGGCTGCGGGCCGAGCGGCTCCGCGCGGCGGCGGCGGCGCGCCAGGCGGCATGGCTGGCGCGGCAGGTCGGCAGTGTGCAGGATGTGCTGCTGGAACGGCCCGGCGACCGCGGCCATGCGGGGAATTTCGCGGAGGTACACCTGTCCGCCCCCGCATCGTCCGCCACGGCCACCCATGCCCGTCCGGGCGACATCGTCGGCGTCCGCATCACGGCCGCGACAGACACCTATCTCATCGGAACAACGGTATGAGCACCACCCCCACCTGGCACGAACGGCTGCTCGGCGGCTTCAGGAAGACGTCGGACCGGCTGGTCGGCAATCTCGCCGGCCTCGGCGGGGCGCGGCTGGACGACGAGACGCTGAACGATATCGAGGAGGCGCTGATCGCGTCCGACCTGGGGCCGGATACCGCAGGCAAGATCCGCACGCGGCTGGCCGAGGGGACGTTCGAGCGCAACATGGAGGAGCTGGGCATCCGGCTCGTCGTTGCGGAAGAGGTCGAGAAGGCGCTGGAGCGCGTCGCGACGCCGCTGGAGGTCACCGCCTTTCCCCGGCCGCAGGTGATCCTGGTGATCGGCGTCAACGGATCGGGCAAGACGACGACGATCGCCAAGCTCGCGCACCTGCTGATGGAGCAGGATTACGGGGTGATGCTGGCGGCGGGCGACACGTTCCGCGCGGCGGCGATCGGCCAACTGCGCACCTGGGCGGACCGGGTCGGCGTGCCGATCGTCACCGGGCCGGAGGGCGGCGACGCCGCGGGCGTGGTGTGGAACGCGGTCAAGAAGGCGACCGAGACGGGCATCGACGTGCTGATCGTCGACACCGCCGGCCGCCTGCAGAACAAGCGCGAACTGATGGACGAGCTCGCCAAGATCCGCCGCGTGCTGGGGCGGATCAACCCGGCGAGCCCGCATGACGTGGTGCTGGTGCTCGACGCGACCACCGGCCAGAACGCGCTGAGCCAGATCGAGGTGTTCAAGGAGGTCGCCGGCGTCACCGGGCTGGTGATGACCAAGCTCGACGGCACCGCGCGCGGCGGCGTGCTGGTCGCGGCGGCGGAGAAATACGGCCTGCCGATCCATGCGATCGGCGTCGGCGAAGGCATGACCGACCTGCGCCCGTTCGATGCCAACGAGGTGGCGCGGATCATCGCCGGCGTCGATGCGGGGGGGCGGAAGTGACCGCCCCGGGCCAGTCGGCGTCGTCGCCCGGACTGCGGATGGGAATGGAATACGGGCCGCTGCTCGTGTTCTTCGCGGTCAATTTCCTGTTTCCCGCGGCGCTCGCGATGCGATTGGTCGCATCGGGCACGAGCTTCCTGTCCGACCTCGACCGTGCGGGCGCGCTGGTCATCGCCAAGGTGATCGTCGCCACCACCGCCTTCGTCGTCGCGACGGTGATCGCGATGGTCGTGTCGAAGACGCGGCTCGGCCATATCTCGCCGATGCTGTGGATTTCCGGGGGGTTCGTCGTCGTGTTCGGCGGGCTGACCGTCTATTTCCACGATCCCCGGTTCATCCAGATGAAGCCCAGCTTCGTCTACGGCATGTTCGCCGCGGTGCTGGGGTTCGGGCTGCTGACCGGGCGACCGCTGCTGCAGGGGCTGCTCGGCACCGCCTATCCGGGGCTGACCGCCGACGGGTGGCGCAAGCTGACGCGCAACTGGGCGCTGTTCTTCCTCGCGATGGCGGCGCTCAACGAAGCGGTGTGGCGCAACACCAACTGGGATTTCTGGGTCGGGTTCAAGCTGTGGGGGGCGATCCCACTGACCCTGCTGTTCGCCTTCGCGAACATTCCGATGCTACTGCGCCACGGGTTGAGCGTGGGAGACGCCCCGGACGTACCGGTCGAGTAATGGGTAACCCCTCTCCCGCCTGGAGAGGGGATGGGGTGAGGAAGACGTATCCGCCGTCCTCACCCTTCCGCGTCCTGCGGACGCTCCCTTCCTCTCCCACAGGGAGAGGGATTTGTTATGCCGCGTCGAAACGCTTGCCGGCTTCGTCCCAGTTCACGACGTCCCACCACGCCTTCAGATAGCCGGGGCGGTCGTTCATGTAGGTCAGGTAATAGGCGTGTTCCCACACGTCGTTACCGAGGATCGGCGTGCCCGGCTCCTTGGCGTCGTCCATCAGGGGATTGTCCTGGTTCGGCGTCGAGGTGACCTTGAGCGCGCCGCCCGAATCCTTGATGACCCAGGCCCAGCCCGAGCCGAACTGGCCGGCGCCCTTGGTGTTGAAGTCGTCTTTCAGCTTGTCGAGGCCGCCATAGGCGTCGATCGCGTCCTTGAGCGCGCCCGACGGCTGGGTCGAACCCTTCGGCCCCATGATCTTCCAGAAGAAATCGTGGTTCCAGAAGCCGCCGCCATTGTTGCGGACCAGCGGCGGCAGCGTCGAGATCATGCCGAGGATGTCCTCGATCGACTTGCCTTCCAGCTTCGGATCGGCGGCGACGCCCTCGTTGAGCTTGGCGGTATAGGCGGCGTGATGCTTGTCGTGGTGGAAGGTCATCGTCTCCTTGGAGATGACCGGCTCCAGCGCGTCATAGGCGTACGGCAGCGGCGGAAGTTCGAATGCCATGGAAAAGGCTCCTTTCGAGAAGGTGGGACGATGTCGTCCCCGCGTTAACGCGAAACGCGGCCTAACGCTCCCACGCCGTTACGCAAGCGTCATGAGTTCCCGGCGTTGATGAGGTCGTGGCGGCGCAGCGCATGGCGGAGCTGGTCGTAGCTGAGCCCCAGCGCCTCCGCGGTCGAGCGCTGGTTGAAACGGTGTTCGGCAAGCGCCCGCGCCAGCAGCTCGCGTTCGAACCGGGCGACGCGCGACTTGAAATCCGACGGGCCGGCATCGCAGGCGACGACGGGATCGTCCTCGACCTGACGCGGCTCGGTGGGAGCAGACGCGGGCGCATCCGCCTTGGGACGGGCGGGACCGCCCCCTGCCCCGCCGGTCGGCCGGAACGGCGAGGCGAAGGGATCGATCTCAATCGAATCGACCGGGCCATCGCCCTCCCAGCGATAGACCGCGCGCTCGACGACGTTGCGCAATTCACGGACGTTGCCGGGCCAGCGGTGGGTGAGCAATTGGTCGACCGCGCGCGGACCGAAGCCGGGCCAGCGCTCCCAGCCGATCTCCGACGCCATCCGCCGCCCGAAATGGTCGGCGAGCACCGCGATATCGCCGGACCGCGCGCGCAAGGGGGGCAGCGTCACCACCTCGAACGACAGCCGGTCGAGCAGGTCGGCGCGAAATTCGTGGGCGTCGACCTTGTCGGGCAGATGCTCGTTGGTCGCCGCGACGATGCGGACGTCGACGCGCAGCGGCCGCGACGAGCCGATGCGGTTGATCTCGCCATATTCGACCGCGCGCAGCAGCCGGTCCTGCGCCGCCATCGACAGCGTGCCGAGTTCGTCGAGGAACAGCGTACCGCCGTCCGCCTCCTCGAACCGGCCGGCGCGCGATTTGGTCGCGCCGGTGAAGGCGCCGGCCTCATGCCCGAACAATTCCGCCTCGATCAGCGATTCGGGCAAAGCGGCGCAGTTCATCACGACTAGCGGCTGGTCCCAGCGCGGGGACAGGCGGTGGAGGCGCTCGGCGACCAGTTCCTTGCCGGTGCCGCGCTCGCCGATGACCAGCACCGGCCGGTCGAGCGCCGCCGCGCGGCTGGCGCGTTCCAGCGCATCCAGAAAGGCCCCCGACTGGCCGATAACCTGTGTCGTCCGCTGCATCGCCAACTTCTGGCGTAAAATACCAACGTTACGCAAGCGTTCATCCGTGGTTCATGCAAATAACACACCGGAAAACGGCGGATTTCCGCCATTCCTGCAATTGGCACGACCCATGCAACGCTACTGGCATACCGCCGCACGGTGGTGACAAGGTTCAGAATTCAGGAGGTTTCCATGTTCAATTCCGAGATCGGTCGCAAGTTCGCCGCCATCGTCTGCACGACCCTGTTCAGCGCGCTCTGCGTCGCTGGCGCGGTGGGTCCGGCGACCGGCGTGAACGACGCGACCGTCGTCAAGGCCGCCCGCCTCACGGCATAAGCGGCCCCAAACCGGGGCGGGCCGATTTCCCTCGCTCCGCCCCGGCCATGTTACCAGGAGCACAGATCACGATGGGCATTTTCTCCCGCACCCGCGATATCGTCGCCGCCAACTTCGCCGACCTGCTGGAAAAGGCCGAAGACCCGGCGAAGATGATCCGCATGATCATCCTCGAGATGGAGGAGACGCTGGTCGAGGTCCGCGCCAGTGCGGCGCGCACGATCGCCGACCAGAAGGAAATGCGCCGCCACATCAACAAGCTCGACCAGCTCCAGGCGAACTGGATGGAAAAGGCCGAACTGGCGCTGAGCAAGGACCGCGAGGACCTCGCCAAGGCCGCGCTCGGCGAGAAGCAGAAGGCGGCCGACATGGCCGAGCAGCTGATGATCGAGGTGAAGGTGCTCGACGATGCGCTGCGCGCGTCGGAAGAGGATATCGCCAAGCTCCAGAAGAAGCTGTCCGAGGCGCGCGCCAAGCAGTCGAACGTACAGACCCGGCTGGAAAGCGCGAACAACCGCTACCGCCTGCGCGAGATGTACGCCGGCCCGAAGACGCACGAGGCGTTCAGCCGCTTCGACATCCTCGAACGCCGCGTCGACGATGCCGAGGGCCGCGCCGAGGCGCTGGGACTGGGCGTGCCGAAGACGCTGGAAGAGGAGATCGCCGAGCTGCGGCAGGGCGACAAGGTCGACGCCGAACTCGCCGCGCTGAAGGCGCGTCTGGGCCGCGGCACCGGCGGGGAGGGTTGAGATGAACTTCGAAGGAGTCCTGGCGATCTTCCTCGCGCTGATCGGCCTGCCCTGGTTGATCTTCCACTATGTCACCAAGTGGAAGCAGGCGCCCAAGATCACCGACGAGGACGAGAAGCTGCTCGACGAGATGTTCAATCTCGCCCGCCGCCTCGAGGAACGCGTCAACACCGTCGAGCGGATCGTCGCCGCCGACAATCCCGACTTCAAGCCGAGCCTGAGCGCTCAGCCGACCACCTATCAGCTCGACCGGAGGAATTGAGATGGCCGCCCGCACCAAATTCTACCTCGACAAGCAGGATGCCAAGTGGATGGGCGTCTGCGCCGGCATCGCCGACTATACCGGCTTCGACATCACCCTCGTCCGGGTCGCGATGATCGTGCTGACGCTGGCGACGTCGGGCTGGGTCTTCGTCGCCTATCTCGCCGCCGGCTGGCTGGCGCCGAAGAAGCCGATCGGCCTGTACGAGACGCAGGAGGACGCGAAGTTCTGGCAGGGCATGCGCTCCAATCCGAAGCGCTCGACCGCCGAAGTCCGCAGCAAGTTCCGCGACATCGACCGCCGGCTCGCCGACATCGAGCTGCATTACACCAGCCGCAACAACCGGCTGGCCGAGGAAATCGACAGCCTGCGCTGAGCCGGGGAGGCTCGCGAGCGGCAAGAGGGAGAGATACGATGGATATGGGTTGGATGGTGCCGGTCGGTATCGTCGGAGCGGTGTCGGCGCGCCACGCCTTCACCACCTGGGTCAAGGCCAAGCATGGCTACCCGCTGGATGACGAGGGCCGCCGCAACCGCCGCCGCCACTGGCGCGGCATGACGCAGGATGGCGACGGGATCGAGGCGGAGCGCAAGATCATGCTGCTCACCAACGAAAACGACAAGCTGACCGGACAGGTCAGCCGCCTTGAGGAACGGATCGCCGTCCTCGAACGCATCGCCACCGATCCCGCCGAGCGCACCGCTCGCGAGATCGAAGCCCTTCGCGACCGGTAAGGACCAGAAAACCATGTCCTGGGATGGCTCCATCCTCATCGTCGCCCTCGTCCTCATCTCGACGGGTGGCTGGCTCATCAACAACTGGATCCGCGCCCGCCACGGCTATGCGCCGAGCGACGACTGGGGTCGGACGCTGAAGCGCGACCCCGAAGGCGAGCGCCGGATGCGGACGCTGAGCCAGGAGAACGACCGGCTGACCGGACAGGTCAGCCATCTGGAGGACCGGATCGCCGTCCTCGAACGCATCGCCACCGATCCTGCCGAGCGCACCGCCCGCCAGATCGAAACGCTCCGCGACCGCTAAGGAATACGCAGGATGGGACCCGACCACTTCTTTTCCATGATCGCAGGCGCGCTGATAACGCTCGCGATCCAATGGTATGCCCGCCGCAAGGTGCGGCAGGCGACCACCGCCCCCGACCTTGCCGCGCGGCACGACATCGAGCTGCTCGATGCCGAGAACGCCCGCCGGGTCGGCCAGATCGACCGGCTGCAGGAACGGCTCGCCACGATCGAGAGCATCGTCACCGATCGGTCGCACCGGCTGGACCGCGAGATCGAACAGCTTCGCGTCCGCTGACCGCCCCCTTTTCGAAAGCCACGCTCATGTCCCCCCTCATCATTCCGGTTCTGGCCCTGCTGATCCCGATCGTCGCGATCATCGGCGGGATCGTCGTCAAGCCCTGGTTCGCGCTCCAGCAGCGACGGATGGAGATCGAGGCGACCAAGGTCGCCGAGAAGGCGGCGCAATATGCCGCGCAGACCGAGCGGCTGGAGGAGCGCGTGCGCGTGCTCGAACGCATCGTCACCGATCGCGGCGCCGACCTGGCGCAGGAAATCGACGCCCTGCGCGACACCACCCACGACGGGCGCACCACCGCGCCGTCGCGGCTTCCCATCAACTGACCCCTGCCGGAAGGAGGCAGACCATGTTCGATCCCAACGTCTATCTGACCGTATCGTTGTCGTCGCTGGCCGGGCTGGCGATGGTCACCACCGCAGGCCTGTCGGGCTGGCGCGGCTGGCTGGCGCTGAAGCACCAGCAGCTCGACCAGACCGCCGATCCGTTGCCCAACGTCGGCTCGGCCGGATCGCGGATCGAGATCGCCGACCTCAAGGAGCGGATCAAGAAGCTGGAAGCGATCGCGGCGGGCGTCGACCTCTGACACAGGCGGGCAACCCGATGCGGTTGCCCCCGCCCCGCCCCGGCTGTACCGCGCGGGGCATGACCAGCATCGCCGACGTCCACGACGAATACGACTTCCTCGAACCCGACGATCGCTATCGCCTGCTGATCGAGCTGGGCCGCGCGCTGGAACCGATGCCCGACGCGCTGAAGACCGAGGCGACGCTGGTGCGGGGGTGTTCGGCGTCGGTGTGGGTCTATCCGACCCGCCGCGACGACGGCACGCTCCACTTCCTCGCCGACAGCAATGCGGCGATCACCAAGGGGATCATCGCACTGGTGCTGCTGACCGTGCAGGACTGCGCACCGGTCGCGATCGCGGCGACGGACATCGAGGGCGCGCTGGCGCCGTTCGATCTCGGCAAGCAACTCAGTTCGAACCGGACGCAGGGCATCCCCAATATGATCGCGCTGATCCGCGAGACGGCGGCGCGCTACGTTTAGGGCCGGTCGGCGGCGGGGCCGTGATCGTTTCCCGTGATCTTATGGCGTCAATTCTCACGCGGGCGGGCGTACAGGCACGCCAAGGTCGCAAGTGGAGCCGCAACGGTAGCGTCTATGGATGCCCGCCTGCGCGGGGATGACGGACTTACTTAGCCGCGCTGGCGATAGCGGATGCGGCCCTTCAGCGCGGGTCGTCCATCACGACAGGCGCGCGTTCCAGTCGGGCGGCGAGCTCGACGATATCGGCCTCGCGCGGCACGACCAGCCATTCGCCGGGGCGGCGGCCGTCGACCAGTGCGACCCCGTCGCGCGGGCAGATGCCGAGGCAGCGCGTCTCGACCACGCCGAGCGTCGCCTTGCGGCCCTTCTTCAGCCCGAGGATCTTGCGCAGCAGCTTGGCAAGCGGGGTGCGGCCCTTCTTGCCGAACCCGCCGTCGAGCTTCTTCGAGCATTTGCCGCAGACCAGCACCGCACCCTGCCAGTCGCTGCGGACCCGCTTCAGCTGGGGCGCCACTCGCGGCGCTCCTCGGCGGATCGCAGCACCTCATAGGCGGCCTGCACGGTCTGGAAGCGCACCGCGGCATCGGCGTCGCCGGGGCGCACGTCGGGATGGTTTTCCTTGGCCATGCGCCGCCATGCCGTCTTCACCGCATCGAAATCGGCGTCGCTTTCCAGCCCCAGCGCCTCCAGCGCACGCATCTCGTCGCGCGAACGGCTGCCGTCGCCCGATCCGCCCCAGGCATAATGGCTGGCATTGGCATAGCCCTTGGCGGTGCTGCTTTCCGACGCCTCGCGCTGCGCCGCCTCTTCCGCCGACAGGCCCTCGAAATAATTCCAGCCGCGATTGTATTCGGCGGCATGGGTTTCGCAGAAATACCAGCGATCGGGGCTGTTCGGCGATTTGGGCGCGGGGCAATTGCCCGGCGCATCGCAGCCGTGGCGGTCGCACAACCGCACCGTGGTCGCGTCGCGGCTGGAGCCATAGCCTCGCCAGCGGGGGAAACCCCAGTCGTTCGAACGGATCGTGCTGCGCGCCATCGCCGCTCACATAAGCGTTGAACGGCGGCGTGCAACGTCCATCGCGCAGGCGGAAAAACGTCAGAGGGTCTGTAAGCCGGGTTCTGTCCACTCCCGAAGGAGATGGGCGACCATTCCTCTAGGACGACGCTTGCGCGCCGCCTCAAGCAACCAACCCGGGCGACGAGCTGGAACGAAGCCCATGTGCCGCCCCTATTCGGTCTTGCTCCCGGTGGGGTTTGCCGTGCCGCCCCTGTTGCCAGGCGCGCGGTGCGCTCTTACCGCACCCTTTCACCGTGACCGGTCCGAAGACCGGCCGTCTGCTCTCTGTGGCACTGTCCCTGGGGTCGCCCCCGCCGGGCGTTACCCGGCACCGTCGTTCCGCGGAGCCCGGACTTTCCTCGCGCGCTCGAAAGCACCCGCGGCCGCCCGACCCTCTGACAGGGGCGCCCTAGCGCGGGAATGGGCGCCGGGGAAGCCGTAGCCTCGATTTTAGCCGTCGCCCTGCGGCTTGGGGAGCAGCAGCGCGAGCAGGATCATCCGGCATTCGGCATCGATCTCGCCATCGATCAGTTCGGGGCGGAAGCGACGCTGGAACGCCATGATCGCCGCCATCGTGTCGGTGACGTCATAGCCGAAGCGTTCGAGCGCGAGCAGGAAGCCGCCCTGCGTCCACATCGGGTCCATCAGGTTGCGCGTCGGCCGCGGCAGCGCGAGCCGCAGTTTCGCCAACCGCGCCCAGGGGAAGAGTTCGCCCGGATCGCGTTTGCGCGTCGGCGCGATGTCGGAATGGCCGACGACGTTGCCGCGGGTGATGCCGTGGCGTTCCTTGATCGCCGCGACCAGCGGCACGAGCGCATCGACCTGTTCGTCGGTGAACGGGCGATAGCCCCATTCGTGGCCGGGATTGACGATCTCGATCCCGACGCTCGCCGAATTGACGTCGGTGACCCCGCGCCAATGCGAGCGGCCGGCGTGCCAGGCGCGCTTGTCCTCGGCGACCAGCCGGCAGACGGTGCCGTCCTCCTCGACCAGATAATGGGCGGAGACCTTCGCCTCCGGATCGCGCAGCCGTGCGAGGGCGGACGGGCCGTCCTGCATGCCGGTATAATGCAGCACGATCATGCTGATCGGCAGCGTCCGCTCGTCGAAGTTCGGCGAGGGCGTGTCGAGGATGGTCATGCCTTATCCTAGCCGAGCCGCGCGCCCGGCGTAAGGGGCGTCAGGCGGCGGCGCGGCGCGCGGAACCGGTCGGCCCGACGCGTTCGTACAGGCCGCGCAGGCGGCGGCTCGGCTCGAAGGCGCGGGTCTGGCCGATCACCGTCTCGCCGGCGCCCAGCACCAGCGTACCGCCCGGCCGGATCACGTCGGCGAAGCGGGCGAACACGTCCGCCTTGGTCGCAGTGGACAGGTAGAGCAGCACGTTGCGGCACAGGACGACGTCGAACTTACCCGAGGGCGGACGGTCGGCGACGAGATTGTTGCGGCGGACCGTCACCAGCCGGGTGAGGTCCGGCCGGGCGACCCAGTCGCTGCCGTCCGCCTCGAACCAGCGCATCATGCGGCGGATCGGCAAACCGCGCTGAATCTCGAACTGCGTGTAGCGACCGGCCTTCGCGCGGGCGACCGCGGCGTCCGACACGTCGGTGGCGACGATTTCCGGCAAGGGTTTTCCGGCGTCGGCGCGTTCGGCGAACAGCATCGCGAGCGACAGCGGTTCCTGCCCCGTCGAGCAGCCCGCGCACCAGATGCGGGCGCGGCGTCCCTCGGCCTCCGCCGCGGCGACCGCCTCGACCACCATGTCGAAGATCGGGGCGTCGCGGAAGAAGGAGGTTTCCTGATTGACGAGCGCGTCGACGATCTGGTCGCCGATCTTCTGGTCCTGCCCGTCGAGCAACATGGTGATGAGCTGGTCGAGCGTCTGCAGATTGTGGTCGCGGAGCAGCGGCTTCAGCGCGGTATCGATCCGCCACGACCGATAGCTGGTGATCTGCTGCCCGGTGCGCGCCTCGAGCAGCGCGCTGAACACGCTGAGCGCGACCTGCGAGACCGGTGGCGACAGCGGCTGCTGCGCGGCGGTCACGGTCGCTGCCTCGCGGCGGCAAGGCGACCGATCGCGGCTGGCGACAGGATCGCATCGGCGCAGCCCGTCTCCGCCACCGCGCCCGGCATGCCCCAGACCACCGAACTTGCCTGATCCTGCACCACCACGCATCCCCCCGCCCGATGGACGTATCCCGCGCCATCCGCGCCATCGCGGCCCATGCCGCTCAAGACGATCGCGAGCATCCGCGACCCGAACACGCTCGCCAACGAGGCGAACATCGGATCGACCGACGGCATGCAGCCGCTGGCGCTCGGATCGCCGCTCAGCCGGATCGCCGCGCCCCCGTCGGGCAAGGCGACGCAGCGCATGTGCGCATCGCCCGGCGCGACGACGATCCGCCCGGGGCGCAGCCGCGTATGATCGGCCGCGACGTCGCACGGGCGGCTGGCGATCACCGCGAGCTGTGCCGCGAAATAGGGCATGAACGATGCCGGCAGATGCTGGGTGACGAGGATCGGCAAGCGGAATTCGGACGGGATCGCGCGTAAAAGCTGGCTGAGCGCGTGGATGCCGCCGGTCGAGGCGCCGATCGCGACGACGTCGAACTCTTCGCCGACGACGACCGGTCGCGACGGCGCCACGGTGGGCGCGCGCGAGACGGTGGTCGCGACGGATGCACGCGGCACCGCCGGGTCGGCGAGCCGGACGAGCTTGTCGACCAGCGCCGCACCGAAGCCGCCCAGCCGTTCGCCGCTGGCAGGCTTGAACAGCGTATCGGCCGCACCGAGCGCGAGTGCCTGCACCGTGGTGGTCGCGCCCTCGCTCGCCTGGCCGGAGACGATCAGCACCCTCGCCCCCTGCCCCGCCGCGATCAGGTCGGGCAGCGCGGTGATGCCATCGATACCGGGCATCTCGACGTCGAGCAGGATGAACTGGACGCGGTTATGCGCCAGAAACGCCAGCGCGCCGGTCGCCGTGCTGACGCTGGCCGCCACCACGAACCGGTCGGTCGCCCCGACGATCCGTTCCATCACCGCGCGCGCCACCGCCGAATCATCGACGATCAGAACGCGCGCTGATCCGGTTTCGGGGGCGGAAAGCGTGTGCGCGGCAAGGGCCATCGCCGGACCTCCCGCGTCAGGCCATGCCGACGATCTGAAGCTTCGATTCCAGCGTGTCGCGATCGAACGGCTTCATCACATATTCGTCCGCCCCGGCCTCGATCGCCGCACGGATATAGGCCATGCCGTTTTCGGTCGTGCAGAACACCACCTTCGGCCGCGACGCGATCGTCGAGTCGCGTAGCGCGCGCAGGAAATCCATCCCGCTCATCACCGGCATGTTCCAGTCGAGCAGGATCACGTCGGGCGCCGACGCCATGCACGCGTCCAGCGCCTCGCGCCCGTCGCACGCCTCCGTCACCGTAAAATCCAGCGTTTCCAGGATGTGACGGGCGACCTTTCGGATCACTTTCGAATCGTCGACGACGAGGCAGGTCTTCATGGATAGGCCTTTTTACGAGCGGAGATCGCCGGAAGGGGACTATGGCAGCGAAGCGTAAGCGTCGCGTTAAGCCGCGAGCGGCTGGGGCGATGCGCCCGCCGTCACCACCGTCTGCGGCACCAGCGCGGCGAGATCGACGACCAGCAGCGGCTCGCCGTCGCGCTCGACCAGGCCGACGCCGACCGAAGCCCAGCCGCGGTCGAGCGCGAGGCCCGACGACAGCGGCTGCCGTTCGAACGTCGCGACATCCTCCAGCGCATCGACCAGAATGGCATAGGGGTGGCCGTCGACGCGGGTGATGACGGCGCGCCGGGCGCCCTCGGGCGTGGGGTCGAGGCCCAGTGCGGTGCCGGTGTCGATCACGGTCACGACGCGGCTGCGCAGTGCGACGAGGCCGCGGATCGCCGCCTCGGCGCGCGGCACCGCGACGATCTGCGCGATATCGACCACCGAATCGACCTGACCGGTTTCGATCGCGACGCCGCGGCCGGCGATTTGCGCGATGAGGAACAATTCCATCTCAGCGCCCCCCCACGGCGCACGCCAGCGCTTCGAGCAGTGCGGCGCGATCGTAACGGTAGATGCTGGCGCCGCCCGCCGGATCGACCGGATCGCGGCGCAGGCGCACGACGTGGCGCGCGATGCCCGGGGTGACCGCGGCGGCGTCCATCGTCAGCACGACGTCCGCCAGCGCATCGCGCGGCGGCTGGGTGACGCAGCGATAGCCGGACGCCTCCAGCATTGGCCGCAGGAAGGTTTCCATCCAGCCGCTGCCGTCCGTGTGCAACCAGCACAGCCGGTCGCGCGCCTGCGGTTGCAGTTCGGCGGCAAAGAGGGCGTGTGCGTCGAGCAATTCGACCTGTTCCCCGTCGATGATGACGACGCCCGCGATCGGGCCGGGGCCGCGCGGCGGTGCAATCTCGGCGGGCAGCTGGACGATCTCGATCGGTTCGTCGATCGCATAGGCGATCTCGATGCTCCCGTCGGTCAGGCGCAGCACCGGCACTTCGGTGCGATCGCCGATCGGCGCGGCGGAATGGAGCGGCACCAGCGCGCCGCCGATCGCGAGCCGCCACTGGCCCGCGGTCAGGCGGATGGCGTCGGTCGACACCGGCTCAACCCGGTCGATCGCGGCGAGCGGCAAGGCGCGGCGCTGGCCGTCGAGATCCTCGAAGAGCAGCGCGGGGATCGCCTCGACGCGATCCTCGGCCACGCCCTCGTCCTCGACCGCGATGATGCGGTTGAAGCGCAGACCGGCGATCGCGGCGATCCCCGATCCGTCGAGCAGCAGCATCGGCAGCCCGGAATCGGGCAGGGTCTGGCCGGCATAGACGCCGGTCGCCATCACCGACGGGGCGGCGGGCTTTACGACCAGTTCCTCGGTATCGATGACGTCGTCGATCGCCAGCGCATATTCGCCATGGCGGGTCGAGATGATCGCGAGCGTCCGGCTCGCCTCGTCGGGCGCGCCGATGCCGAGCAGCCGGCCGAGCGACACGAGCGGCAGCCGCCGGCCGCGCACCGTCGCCACCTCCGCATCGCCGATCGTGTCGATCCGCACCGATTCGCCGCGCACGCGCAGGATCTCGTCGACCGACTGGCGCGCGATCGCGAAGCGCTGGTCGCCAACGCCGACGACGATCGTCGACATGATCGACAGCGTCAGCGGCACGTAGATGACGATCGTCAGCCCGCGCCCCGGCTGGTTCGACAGGTGTATCCGGCCGCCGATATGCTCGATGTTCGCCCGCACGACGTCCATACCGACCCCGCGGCCGGAGATGGCGGTCACGGTGTCGCGGCTCGACAGGCCGGGGTGGAAGATCAGGTCGAGCCGCGCGGTCGCGTCCATCGCGGCGAGGTCGGCCTCCGGCACCAGTTTCTGCTGGCGCGCCTTGGTCACCAGCCGCTCGACGTCGATGCCGCGGCCGTCGTCGGCGATCTCGATCAGGATCTGGTTGCCCGACTGGCGGGCGGAGACGATCAGCCGGCCCGCCTCGCGCTTGCCCGCCGCCTTGCGGTCCGCCGGCGCCTCGATCCCGTGGTCGACGGCGTTGCGGATGATGTGGACGAGCGGATCGCGCATCAGCTCGATCATCTCGCGGTCGAGTTCGACGTCCGACCCGTCGATGCTGAGCGCGACCTGCTTGCCGAGTTCGCCGGCGGTGTCGCGGACCATGCGCGGCAGGGCGGAGAACAGCGCGTCGATCTTTTGCATGCGCGTGCGGGTGACGGTGTCGCGCATTTCCGCGACGGTCAGCGACAGCCGCTCCAGCGCCGCCTCGACCAGCGGATCGACCGCCTCGTCGCGCAGGCGGCGGGCGAGTTCGTTGCGCGCCAGCACCATCTCGGACATGCCGCTCATCATCCGGTCGAGCAGATCGACGTTGAGGCGCACCGAGCGGCTGCTGGCCCGCGGCACATTGGCGGCATGCGCCGGCGCGGCGGGCCGCGCATCCTCCGCGAGCGCGGCGATCAGCAGGTCTTCGCTCGAATCGTCGAGCCCCGCGCCCGAATCGATCGCCTCGACGATCTCGCCGATGCGGTCGACGATCGCCAGGACGGCGTTGACGAGCGCGGTGTCGGGAACGCGCTTGCCGTCGCGGACCGCGGCGAGCACGTCCTCGGCGGCATGGCTGAGCCGCGCGAGCCGCGGCAGGTCGAGGAATCCGCAGCTGCCCTTCACCGTGTGGACGAAGCGGAAGATCGCATCGAGACGCGCGCGATCGGTGGGATCGGCTTCCCACGCGACGATCTCCCCCGAAAGCGCTTCCAGCGTTTCGCGGGTCTCGGCGATAAATTCCTGCAGCAGGTCGTCCATGGGTCCCCGGATGTTGCCGGGCGGTCATGACGGAGGAGGAGTTAAGGCCCCGTTTACTGGGGAGGGGGATTACTGGGGAGGTCGACCCGGGGCGGGCGATCGCGCACCGCCGGTCACCAGCTTTCGCCATGTCGATGTGAAAGCTGGTGACCCCTACGGGAATCGAACCCGTGCTTCAGCCGTGAAAGGGCCGCGTCCTAACCGCTAGACGAAGGGGCCAGCGGGGGTGCTGCTAGAAGAGGGTCGGCGATCGGTCAAGGGGGCTGTTCATCAATTTGCCCATGCCGCATCCTCGAGATGCAGTTCGGCGGCGGGGCGGCTGCCCCAGTCGTCGATCTTCGCACGGCCCGCGAGCCACAGCCGGCGGTGCGGCGCGGCGCCGAGCAAGGCCTGACCCAGCGCGGTGTCGGCGGCGCGGAAGGCTACCGCCTTGAAACTGCGGCCGTCGTCGCCCGCGACGACCGCGCGGACATGGCCGTTGCCGACGACATCGGCCTTGATGATCCGCACCGGCCCGGCGGCGATCCGCGGCGCCGGCCAGCCCATGCCATACGGCCCGCCGACGTCGAGCGATTCGACCAGCAGCGGATTGACCCCGCCGGGTGCGAGCACCGCATCGACCAGCAGCGCGCGTTCGCCCATGGCGCGATCGATGCCGGCGGCGAGCCGTTCCTCGAGGAAGTCGGCGAAGGCGGCGATCCGGTCGGCGGCGATCGTCAGGCCCGCGGCCATCGCATGGCCGCCGCCGGCGACGAGCAGGCCCTGTTCGCGCGCGGCGAGCACCGCTGCGCCGAGGTCGACGCCCGCGATCGAGCGGCCCGACCCCTTGCCGAGCCCGTCCTCGCCGATCGCGATGACGATCGCGGGGCGGCCGAGCTTTTCCTTGAGACGCCCGGCGACGATGCCGATCACGCCCGGGTGCCACCCCTCCCCCGCCACCACAGCGACGCGGCGGTCGGCGGCGATCATCGTGTCGGCGGCGAGTTGCACCTCCATCTCGATCGCGCGGCGTTCCTCGTTGAGGCGGTCGAGTTCCTCGGCGATGGTCTGCGCCTCGTCGGGGTCGCGCGTGGTGAGCAGCCGGACGCCGAGGTCGGCGCGCCCGACGCGGCCGCCGGCGTTGATCCGCGGCCCGAGCGAGAAGCCGAGGTCGCTGCACGTCGGCGCACGGGTGAGGCGCGAGGCGGCGACCAGCGCGGTGAGGCCGATGTTGCGGCCTTGCGCCATCACCTTCAGCCCCTGCGCGACGAAGGCACGGTTGAGCCCGCGCAGCTGCGCGACGTCGGCGACGGTGCCGAGCGCGACGATATCGAGATGATCGATCAGCCGCGGTTCGGCGCGATCGGCGAAGAAGCCGCGGGTGCGCAGCGTACGGATGAGTGCGGCGGCGAGCAGGAAACAGACGCCGACCGCGGCGAGATGGCCGTGCGCGGCGCCCTCGTCCTCGTCGAGGCGGTTGGGGTTCACCAGCGCATGCGCGAGCGGCAGCGCGGCGGCACATTTGTGATGGTCGACGACGAGGACGTCGACGGGGTGCGCATGGGCGGTCGCCAGCGCCTCGAACGCCTGCGCGCCGCAATCGACGGTGACGATCAGCGAGGCGCCCTCGCGCGCCAGCCGGACCAGCGCGTCGCCGGACGGGCCGTACCCCTCCAGCAGGCGATCGGGGATGTAGGGCCGCGCCTCGACGCCGAGATCGCGCAGCACGAGGATGAGCAGCGCCGCCGAGGTCGCGCCATCGACGTCATAGTCGCCGAACACCGCGATGCTCTCCCGCGCCTGCACCGCATCGGCGAGCCGTTCGGCGGCGCGGTCCATGTCGCGGAAGATCGAGGGGTCGGGCATGAAGGCGCGGATCGAGGGGTTGCGATGCTGGTCGAGCGCTTCGCGTGGTGCCCCGCGGGCGAGCAGCAGCTGCGTCACGAGATCGTCGGTGCCGAACCCGTCGCGCCCGTCGGCGGCGAGGCTGCGCCATTGCCAGGGCTGGCCGAGAATCGATTCCGTTACGCCGAGGACGGGGGTCATGGATGCTGGGGTTTCCGGTGTGCGCGCGGGGCTGGCGCCAGGCGGTCGATACGCCACGTGCGCGGCCGCGGCAAACCCAGCCTTCGACAGCGGCGCGTCCGCCACCTATATGCGGGGCAATGGCCGATTCCTTTGACCTGGGCGAAGTGCCGCAACCCGCGGTGCCGACGCCGCCTGCCTCTGGCCCCTATCGCGTGCTCGCGCGCAAATACCGTCCGCAGACCTTTTCCGAGTTGATCGGGCAGGATGCGATGGTCACGACGCTGGGCAATGCGATCAAGCGCGACCGGCTGGCGCATGCGTTTCTGATGACCGGCGTGCGCGGGGTCGGCAAGACGTCGACCGCGCGGCTGATCGCCAAGGCGCTCAACTGCGTCGGCCCGGACGGCAGCGGCGGCCCGACGATCGATCCGTGCGGGGTGTGCGAGCCCTGCCGCGCGATCGCCGAGGGGCGCCATATCGACGTGATCGAGATGGACGCCGCGAGTCACACCGGCGTCGACGACGTGCGCGAGATCATCGACGCGGCGCGCTATGCCGCGGTGTCGGCGCGCTACAAGATCTACATCGTGGACGAGGTCCACATGCTGTCCAAGAACGCCTTCAACGCGCTGTTGAAGACGCTGGAGGAGCCGCCCGCGCACGTGAAGTTCCTGTTCGCCACGACCGAGGTGAACAAGGTGCCGATCACCGTGCTGTCGCGCTGCCAGCGGTTCGACCTGCGCCGTATTTCTGCCGAACAGCTTGCCGCCCATTTCGCCTTCGTCTGCAGGGAGGAAGGCGTCGAGGCCGAGCCGGAGGCGCTGATGCTGATCGCGCGGGCGGCGGAAGGATCGGCGCGCGACGGCCTGTCGATCCTCGACCAGGGCATCGCGCATGCCGGGCTGGAGGGCGGCGGCGTCACCGCCGCGGCGGTGCGGCAGATGCTCGGCCTGTCCGATCGCGGCGCGGTGCGCGACCTGCTCGGGCTGGTGCTCGCGGGCGACGCGGCGGCCAGTCTCGCCAGCCTGCGCCGGCAATATGATTATGGCGTCGATCCGCAATCGGTGCTGCGCGCGATGCTGGAGACGGTGCACGGCATCACCCTCGCCAAGGTCGGCACCGCCGAGGATCCGGCGCAGCCCGTCGAGGAGCGCAATGCGCGCGCCGAATGGGCCGCGAAGCTGTCCTTCCCCGCGCTGCACCGCCTGTGGCAATTGTTCCTGAAGGGGCATGACGAGGTCGCCAAGGCGGCGTTGCCGATCGAGGCGGCGGAAATGGCGTTGCTGCGCGCCATCCACGCCTCGACCCTGCCCGATCCAGGCGACCTCGCGCGGCAGATCGCGAGCGGCAGGATTGCAGCGGCACCTGCGGCCGTGGCAACACCCGCTCCGCCGGCCGCGCCGGTCGCGGCCGAGCGGCAGGGCCCGCCCGCCGATTTCGCCGGGCTGGTCGAACTGCTGGAGGATAACGGCCATCACGCGGTCGCGGCGCAGCTGAGCAACGGCGCGCGCGTCGTCCGCTATGCCGCGCCCGAGCTGATCCTGAGCGGATCGCGGCCGATGTCGGCAGATACGCTGCGCGACGTCGCCGACGCGCTGAAGAAGACGACCGGCCATGTGTGGAAGATCGCCTTGGAGGATGCGCCCGGCGCGCCTACCTTGCGCGAGCAGGCCAAGGCCGATGAAGAGGCGACGCGCCAGGCGATCCTCGACACGCCGCTGGTGAAGGCGGCGTTCGCGGCCTTCCCGGAAGCGGAATTGGAAGCCTGGCCCGGCAAACGGAGTATCGCATGAAGAACCTCGATGAAATCCTCGCGATGGCGCAGAACGTCCAGAGCGAGTTACAGAAGGCACAGGACCAGCTCGACACGATCGAGGTCGAGGGCGTCTCTGGCGGCGGCCTCGTCAAGGTGAAGGCGAGCGCCAAGGGGCGGATCATCAATATCGCGATCGACGATTCGCTGATCGAATTGTCCGAGAAGCAGATGCTCGAAGACCTGCTGGCGGCGGCGTTCAACGACGCACGGACGAAGGCGGATGCGGTGTCGGGCGCCGAAATGTCGAAGATGACCAGCGGCCTGCCGCTGCCGCCGGGCTTCAAGCTGCCGTTCTGACGTCTTCCCTCTCCCCACCGGGGAGAGGGACATTCCCGGCTCTACTTCAGACAGCTGTCCAGTCCGGCGCGGCGCACCGTGCCGACGTAGCGGGCGAGCGTGTTGCCGTGGCGCCGGACGAAGCCGCGCGGATCGATCGCCGCGCGCTTCTTCGGCAGCGGCAGCACCGCGGCGATGCGGCCCGCCTCGGTCGGCGACAGCCGGGACGCGTCATGTCCGAAATAGCGCAGCGCCGCGGCATCCGCGCCATAGGTGCCGATCCCCGTCTCGGCGACGTTGAGATAGACCTCCATGATCCGGCGCTTGCTCCACAGCGTCTCGATCAGGACGGTGAAATAGGCCTCGAACGCCTTGCGGACATAGCCGCCGCCCTGGAACAGGAAGGCGTTCTTTGCGGTCTGCTGGCTGATCGTCGAGCCGCCGCGGATACGCCCGCCCTGCGCGTTGCGATAGGCGGCACCGGCGATCGCGCGGAAATCGAAGCCATGGTGTTCGCAGAAACGCGAATCCTCGCCGGCGATGGCGGCGCGTGCCATGTCGGGATCCATCCGGGACAGCGGCATCCATTGCTTGGTGACGCTGCGTCCGGCGAGCAGGTCGCCCGCCATCGTCCAGGTGAAGGGCACCGGCACGAAGCGGTAGATGCCGACCCACAGCACGCTGACGCCGACGAAGACGAGGCCGGCCTTGAACAAAATGCGGAGGATGGAGATCATCGCCGCTTCTTACGGGGCGGGCGCGGTCGCCAGCAAGCCCAGGATGGCATCGGCGGCATCGACGCCGGTCCGGTAGGCGCCATGCGCGGTCGAGAAGTCGTGGCGCGAACAGGCCTCGCCCGCGAAGAACAGCCGGTCGTCCACCGGCGCCGCCAGCACGGCGCGGGCGGGGGCATGACCGACGCGGGCGTGGCTGTAGCTGCCGTGGATATGCGGGGCGGCGCGCCAGTGCGTCGCGGTCAGGGGTGTGAGCCGCGATCGCCATGACGATCCGAGCAGAGCCACCAGTTCCTCCCGCGCGAAGTCGGTCGCCGCGGCAGCGTCCGGCATCGCCTCGGCACAGGCGCCGCCGAAGAAGCTTTCGACGATCGGCAGACCGAAGGGCGACAGGCGGTGGCTGGCGGTACAGGTGCTGTGCGGCGCGCCGATGAGATGGGCATTGGCCGGCCATTCGGGCGCGTCGACCGCGAAGAACACCTTGTCGGCGAGGCCGAGCGGCAACGCGGCGGCGGCATCCTGCTTGGCGGGAAGCGGCGGGTCGAAGCGGAGCGTGGCATAGGCGGTCGTCGGAATGGCGAGCACGACGCGGTCGGCCTCGATGTCGCCCGCCGGGGTATCGAGGCGGATCGTGCGGCCGCCGTGATCGATGCGGGTGACGGGCGTGCCGAGGCGCACGGGCACGCCCGCGGCGTGCTGGACGACCAGCGTGCCGTACCCGGCGGGAAGCGCCCAATTGTCCTCCGTCGCAGCATCCTCATAGGCGGCCCAGTCCTGCAGCGACACGCGATCGAGCGATGCGCCATTGGCATAGCCGGAGATGGCATCGATCATCGGACGCCAGGGGTCGTCCGGCGCGACGAACGTCGAGAGCGGCCGGTCGGAGCCGTCGAGCGCGGCGTGGGCGGCGGCCTCGAAGCGGTCATAGGCCTGACGAAAAGCCTGCTGCGCGTCGGGCGGGTAGCCGAGATCGCGCCATTGCTCGCCCCAATTGGGGGAGGAGCGATCGATCGCGAGGCCATAGCGCTCGGCGAGCGTGGTCCAGGGATTGCGCCCAGCCGAATGAAGCCAGCCGCAGCCGAGGTCGATGGTGGGAGTAGAAGCCGGTCCCGACGCCGTCGCCGGCGCACCATGGTCGAGGATCAGGCTGTGCGCCCTGCCCCCCAGCCGGTCGCCCGCCTCGACCAGCAACACCTCCGTGCCCGCATCGTGCAGGCGACGGGCGGCAGCGATGCCGGCCGCGCCGCCGCCGATGACGACGGTGCGGCCCATGTCAGGCGGCGGCGAGCAGGCGCTTTTCGCCGGCGATGCGCATCATCGCCTTTTGCAGCTTTTCGAATGCGCGCACCTCGATCTGGCGGACGCGTTCGCGGCTGACGCCATAGACCTGGCTCAATTCCTCGAGCGTCTTGGGATCGTCCGTCAGGCGGCGTTCGGTGAGGATGTGCTTCTCGCGATCGTTGAGGTCATCCATCGCCGACACCAGCATGCCGTGGCGGACGTCCGCTTCCTGCGCCTCGGCGACGACGCTGTCCTGCAGCGGTGCGTCGTCCTGCAGCCAGTCCTGCCACTGCCCCTCGCCATCCTCGCGCATCGAGACGTTGAGCGACGTGTCGCCGCCCATCGCCATACGGCGATTCATCGAGACGACGTCGCTCTCGGCGACGCCCAGATCGGTGGCGATCTTGGTGATATGCTCTGGCTTGAGGTCGCCGTCCTCGAACGCGTCGAGCTTCGACTTCATCCGCCGCAGGTTGAAGAACAGCTTCTTCTGCGCCGCGGTGGTGCCCATCTTCACGAGGCTCCACGAGCGCAGGATATATTCCTGGATCGAGGCGCGGATCCACCACATCGCATAAGTGGCGAGGCGGAAGCCGCGGTCCGGCTCGAATTTCTTGACGCCCTGCATCAGGCCGATGTTGCCCTCGCTGATGAGTTCGGACGTCGGCAGGCCGTAGCCGCGATAGCCCATCGCGATCTTCGCCACGAGCCGCAAGTGCGAGGTGACGAGCTGCGCCGCCGCATCGGTGTCGCCATGCTCCTGAAAGCGCTTGGCGAGCATGAATTCCTGCTCGGGCGCGAGAATGGGGAATTTCTTGATCTCGGACAGGTAGCGGTTGAGGCTCTGCTCCCCGCCGAGGGCAGGAATCGTCGCGGGGACGTTGCTGCGTGCTGCCATGATCTGATCTCCCTTATTTTGCGGAGGCATTCATCCCGCACTGCGGCGACGAACGGCTCTAACCTATACGTGAAGCTCGGTGAACAGTTCCTGCATGTCAGCAGGCATATCGCTATCGAACGCCAAAGCGGTGCTTTTCACCGGATGGATGAACCCGAGGTGCGCGGCATGCAATGCCTGCCGACGGAAACCGAGGGTTTCCAGCAATGCTTTTTGAGCACCCTTTGTTCTACCATAGACCGGGTCACCCAGCAAGGCGTGGCCGATCGAGGCCATGTGCACGCGCACCTGATGCGTGCGCCCCGTCTCCAGCCGGCATTCGACCAGCGCCGCATCGCGCAGCCGTTCCATCGTGCGGAAATGCGTCACCGCGCGCTTACCGCCCTGGACGATCGCGATCTTCTTGCGATTGGTCGCCGAGCGGGCGAGCGGGGCGTCGACCTTGCCCTCCGCCGGGCGGGGCAGGCCGCCGACGATGGCACGATAGCGGCGGTCGATGCCGTGGTCGTGGAACTGGCGGGCGAGCCCCTCATGCGCGCGGTCGGTCTTTGCGGCGACCATCAGGCCCGACGTGTCCTTATCGATGCGATGGACGATGCCCGGCCGGGCGACACCGCCGATCCCCGACAGGCTGCCCTGGCAATGGTGGAGCAACGCGTTGACGAGCGTTCCGTCGAGATTGCCCGCGGCGGGATGGACGACGAGCCCGGCGGGCTTGTCGATCACGATGAGGTGTTCATCCTCATAGGCGACGACGAGCGGGATATCCTGCGCTTCGTTGTGCGGCAGGGTCGGGATCGGCACCGCGACCGACAGCCGGTCGCCCGCCGCGGCGCGCTTGGCGGGGTCGCGCACCATCGTGCCGTCGCGGGTGACCGCGCCGCTGGCGATCAGCACCTTCAGCCGCTCGCGCGACAGCGTCGGCACCGCATCGGCGAGCGCACGATCCAGCCGCCAGCCGTCGGCCGTGGTGGCGATCGTCGCCTCTATGATGGAAACCCCCCGGTCCATGGATTAGGGATGTGGGCATGGCGGTGACGATTGCAAGCGAGCTTGTCCGGCAAATCCTGACGGAGGCCGCGGCGTCCCCGCGGGTGGAGATCTGCGGGCTGCTGTTCGGCGATGCGCAGGCGATCACCGCCGCCCTGCCCTGCCGCAACGTCGCCGCCGATCCGGCACGCTGGTTCGAGATCGACCCCGCCGCGCTGGTGGCGGCGCATCGCGCGGCGCGGACCGGCGGACCGAGGATCGTCGGCCATTATCATTCGCACCCGACCGGCGTGGCGGTGCCGTCGCCGCGCGATGCGGAGAGTGCGATGGCGGACGGCGCCTTGTGGCTGATCGCGGCGGGCGGCGTGGTGCGCGGGTGGCGTGCGGTCGCGGACGGCCCGGTCGAGGGACGGTTCGAGCGCGTCGTCCTCGATACGCGTCCCGACGGCTGATCTGCGCGCGGCTTGCCAGCGCGACTCGGGTCGGCCACAGATCGCGCAAGTGTTCAGGGGATACCAATGTCCGTCAGCCCGGTCGATTTCGCGAGTTTGCTGTGTTCGCGGCTGTGCCACGATTTGTTGTCGCCGGTCGGCGCGCTCAACAACGGGCTGGAACTGCTCGGCGACGAGAACGACCCGGAGATGCGCGCGCGGGTGTTCCAGCTGCTCAGCGAGAGTGCGCGCGCGTCCGCAAACAAGCTCAAGTTCTTCCGGCTGGCGTTCGGCGCGGGCGGCGGCTTCGCCGAGCGGATCGACAGTCGCGAGGCGAAGACCGCGATCGAGGGGCTGCTGGTCGACAACAAGCGGACGACGTTCAACTGGTGGGTCGAGGGCGAGGCGCTGCCGAAGACCGCGATGAAGGTGATGCTGAACCTGACGCTGATCGCCAGCGAGGCGCTGGTCCGCGGCGGCACGCTGGACGTCGGCGGCGAGGAGAATAACGGCCAGCTGGAAATCGTGGTCAAGATCGAGGGGCCGCGGATCATCCTCGACCCCGAATTGCGCGAGACGCTGACCGACGGCGAACGCGCAAGCGGCGTCACCCCGCGGGCGGCGGCGGCCTATCTGGTGCATACGTTGGTCGCGCAGGCGGGTGGCGCGGTGCAGGTCAGCGAGCCGGCGGACAACGTCATGATCCTGGGGGCGGTGTTCAACGCGGGATAAATCCGTCACCCGTCATTGCGAGCGCAGCCGAGCAATCCAGACTCCCGTATGACGCCCTGCATTGCTTCGCTGCGCTCGCATTGACGAGCGGTGGGGGCAAGGTCGGCCGGGCTAATCGCTCAGCATCGCTTCAAGCGCCGGCGTCAGATATTCGCGCGTTTCGCCATCGACCAGCGTGACGATCCGGCCGGAAATGCGGTGCGTCGTCGCCAGTGCCAGCCCCTGTTCTACCCCCAGCACGGTCAGCGCGGTCGCCCAGGCGTCCGCGGTCAGCGCGTCGGCGTGGATGACGCTCGCGGACACGATGCCGTTGGCCACGGGATGGCCGGTGCGCGGATCGATCGTGTGGGCGCCGTGCCGGTAGTCGCCGGAGGTGGCGACCGCGAGGCCGTGCAAGGCGATCCGCAGCGGCGCGAGGGTGCTGCCGGGCGGCACCTCGAGATCGACCCACCACGGTTCGCCGTCGGGGCGCAGGCCGCGGCCGACGAGTTCGCCGCCGATCTCGACCAGCGCATGGACAACGCCGCGCCGCGCGAGCAGGTCCGCCACGGCGTCGACCGCAAACCCCTTGGCGATGCCTGACAAATCGAGCGACAGCCCGCCGGGCTGGCGCAGGCGACGGTCGCCGGGGCTATAGGTCAGGCGCTGCCAGCCGGCGGCGGCGCACGCGGTCGCCACTTCGGCATCGGTGGGCGGCGCGTCGACCGGATGCGGGCCGAAGCCCCATCGGTCGACCAGCCGGCCGATCGTCGGATCGAACGCGCCCCCGGTCGCCGCGGCGATCGCCAGCCCACGCGCGACGACATGCGCGAAATCGGGTGGCAGCGTCGCCCATTCCCCTGCGCCCGCATGGTTGAAGCGCGACAGCAGCGAGGTCGGCGACCAGTGGCTCATCTCGCCGACGATGCCGTCGAGGCGCGCGACGATCGCGGCCTCGACCACGGCCACCGGCATGCCGGCGGGAAGGACGGCGCGCACGCTCCAGCGCGTCCCCATCGTCTCCCCGCCGAGATCGACGACCGCCGCGGCCGGATCGTGCGCCGCGACCGCCGCCGGGTCGATGACCGCGGGCAAGGCGATCCGCATCGCGGGCGGGCTCAGGGGGTCAGCACTTCCAGCGTGGTGACGTAGGTCATCCGGCGTTCGGTCGCGCGCGGAACGGTCGTCTTCGTATCGGTTGCGGTGGCGTTGAGCCAGTACATGCCGGCGGTCGGCCAGGTCACCGTGAGCAGTCCGTCCGCTCCGGTGGTCAGGTTCATCGCACCTTCGTCGTTGCGATAGCGCTTGCCCCCGGGAATGACGGTGACCTTGAGGCCGGGCGCGGACTTGCCGTCGATCAGGAAGCGGAACTGCGCCGCCTCGCCCGCGACGAGTTCGTCGGGGTGGGTAACGGGGGCAAATTCCAGCCCCTTGCCGGTCGGTTTGAGCACCGTCGTGGTCGGCGCCCCGGCGGTCAGGAACACCTCGTTACGCGACGACATCTCGGTGAGCTTCACGTCGGTAGCGTTGGCCGGGATGTCGGCGACGGTCAGTGACGCGGGCTGGCCGGGGCGCGGCGGGCCGCCACGGCCACCGACGCGCTTTTCGACGCCGTCCGCCTTGAAGCTGCCCATGACGGCGGACATCTGCGTCGCCACCTTCCACGTGCCGGGCTTGTCGAGTTCGACGTCGAACACCGAGCGATAGCGGCCGGTCGCGCCGTTCTGGAGCTTGCCCTCGCTGCCGTCGGGCTGCCACACCTTGACCCCGTCGAGGCGCAGCGGCTGGTGGTCGAAGAAGAACAGGTCGTTCGACACCGCGGCGTCGATCGTCGCCCAGCTGTCGGTGCCGGAAAAGACGGTGCCGGACGGCAGCATCCACATCCGGTGGGCGGAGAGCATCGCCGGGGCCGCGACCAGGGCGGCGGCGGCCAGAAGGCGGATCGGCAGGCGGTTGGCATAGGGCTTCATCGGGCGGTCCTTCAGCGGGCGGAGAGCGTGATGGCGCCGAGCTCGGTCTTGCCGGCGGCACGCGCATTCGGGTTGGGCACGGTCAGCGGCAGCGTGACGAGTTCGCGGCCGCCGGTTTCCCGCGCCGCCTCGACGTTGAGGACATATTGGCCGGGCTTGAGATTGTCGGGCAGGCGGACGGTATATTGCCCCGGCGCGCGGGTGGCGCCGCTGACGCCGTCGGCGGGGACGGTCATCGACCGGCCGCCCTTGCGCCACCAGGCGCGCAGGTCGGCGAGATATTTGGTGCCGGCGTCCTTGCCGGTCTTCTTCGTCTCATACCAGAGCGCGACGGTGCGCGGCGCGCCGCCGCCGACCGGCTCCACCCACATCGCGACATAGGGGCGGTGATATTCGGCGACATCCTGTTTGGGGATGGTGACGGTGACGGTGGCGGCACTCGCCGGGGCGGCGATGACGCCCCCGATCAGCGCGAAGGTCGATGGACGCATATTTCCCCCTTAATGGATAAAGACGAGGATCAGGACGATCGGGATGACGACGCCGGCCGCGACGATCGGCCAGGTGGTCGGGCGGTGGCGGGCGTGGAGCTGGAGCAGCAGCAGCCCGGTCAGCGTAAACAGGATGCAGGCGCCGGCGAAGATATCGAGGAACCAGCTCCACGCGCCGCCGGCATTGCGGCCCTTGTGGAGGTCATTGAGATAGGCGATCCAGCCGCGGCTGGTGGTTTCCGAGGTGATCGCGCCGCTGGTGCGGTCGATGCTGACCCAGGCGTCGCCGCCGGGCCGGGGCAGCGCGACATAGACGTCGGCGTCGGACCATTCGCCGGGATGGCCGGCGGGATCGAGGCCGACCGCGCGGGTCACTGCGGCGGCGACGGGCGCGGGCAACGGTGCATCGGCGGCGACTGGCGCCCTTAGCGCACGCAGCAGCGGCGTCGGCAGCGTGCCGGCCTTGTCGGTGACGACCGGGGTCGCGCCGATCGAGGCGGCGTGGTTGAGCGTGATGCCGGTCGCGGCAAACAGCAACATGCCGACCAGCGAGATCGCCGCGCTCATCCAGTGCCACGTATGCAATTGCTTAAGCCACCAGCCGCGCCATTTGCTCTTGCGCTTGCGGACGACGGGTCTGGGGGCGGATTCGGCTTGGCTCACCCGCCTCGACTAGCCGCGGCGGGGCAACAGTTCAACTCTCTTGCGAATGATTATCATACGCACCTGTTAGAGATAGCGCATCCACCGGGCACCGCTGGCCCGCTTGCGCGCGGCGAACCAGCGCGTCGCTAGCCACAGCGGCGGCGCCAGCACCGCGGCGATCAGCCACAGCCAGGCGACGGACGGGACGTCGGGCAGGTCGGCGGTGGCCACGCCCGCCGCCCTTGCCGCGACGATCCGCACGATGTGGAGGACGTAGAGGTGGAGGATATAGAAAAACAGCGGCGCGCCGCCGAGCACGGCCAGCCAGCGCCCTGCCCGTTCCGGCCACGCCGCCAGCAGCAGCGCACCGATACCAAGCGTCAGCAGCAGGAAATCGAGCGAGGGCGGGTATTTGGTGACGTTGAGCAGGCTCATCACCGTCGCGAGCGGGGTATCGCCGACCTGCCACGGATGGGGATCGCCATAGCCGTTCAGCCCGCGAACGACGGCGAAGGCGACCAGCGCTGCCACACCGCACAGCCGCAGCCGACGCGTGCGCACCGCCGCTGGCGTGTCCGCCGCAAACCATGGCCCGATCGCATAGCCGAGCGCGATCACGCCGATCCACGGCAGCACCGGATAGGAGGTCCGCGCCCGCGCCCCCTCCCACAGGTCGATATAGCCGCGATCGTGGAGGATCGCCCACAGGGCATGGCCGGGCTGGCCGTCGGCGATGGCGACCGGATCGAGCAGGTTGTGGCCGACGACGATGATCCCGCCGATCGCGGCAATCCACGCGCGCGGCAGGTGGACGAGCGCGGCGAGTGCGATCATCGACCAGCCGATCGCCCAGATCACCTGCAGGAACAACGTCGTCGGCGGCCAGACGAAGGTCCAGGCGAAACCGATGACGGTCAGTTCGAGGACGATCAGGAACAGCCCGCGCTTGAGCAGGAACGCCGAGGTCGCCGCCGCCGGCCGCCGCGCGCCATACAGCCATGCGGCCAGCCCGGTGAGCGCGACGAAGACCGGCGCACACAGATGCGCTGCCAACCGCGTGAAGAACAGGCCGGGCGTCACCGCGGCAAGATCCATCGGATCGGCGACCTGATGGCCGTAGAAGAAGGTCTCGCGCGCGTGATCGACCAGCATCAGCAGCATGACGAGCCCGCGCAGGCCGTCGATCGATCCGATACGGACGGCGGTTGCGGCGGTGCTGGCAGGGGCGCGGAGGGGCGAAGCGAGCGTGTCGGTCGTCATTATCCCGCGCTATGATATAGCATTACTCCAAGATCAACCTTGGGATCGGTGCTTGCCTCCCGCCCCCCGCGGGCGTTAACCGCGCTGTCGCAAGCAGCTACCCGGAGTGATCCCGATGAAGACCCGTGCCGCCGTCGCGTTCGAGGCGAAGAAGCCGCTCGAGATCGTCGAGCTCGATCTGGAAGGGCCGAAGGCTGGCGAGGTGCTGGTCGAGATCATGGCGACCGGCATCTGCCACACCGACGCCTATACCCTCGACGGGCTGGACAGCGAAGGGTTGTTCCCAAGCGTACTGGGCCACGAGGGCGCGGGGATCGTGCGCGAGGTGGGCGCGGGCGTCACCAGCGTCGCACCCGGCGACCACGTCATCCCGCTCTACACGCCCGAATGCCGCCAGTGTAAATCCTGCCTCAGCGGCAAGACCAACCTGTGCACCGCGATCCGCGCAACGCAGGGCAAGGGGCTGATGCCCGACGGCACGACGCGGTTCAGTTACAAGGGGCAGCCGATTTTCCATTACATGGGCTGTTCGACCTTCTCGAACTTCACCGTCCTGCCCGAGATCGCGGTGGCCAAGATCCGGCCCGACGCGCCGTTCGACACCAGCTGCTACGTCGGCTGCGGCGTCACCACCGGGGTGGGTGCGGTCGTCCACACCGCCAAGGTGCAGCCGGGCGACACCGTCGTCGTCTTCGGGCTGGGCGGCATCGGCCTCAACGTCATACAGGGCGCGAAGCTCGCCGGCGCGAAGATGATCGTCGGCGTCGACATCAATCCCGACCGCGAGGACTGGGGCCGCCGCTTCGGCATGACCCATTTCGCCAACCCCCGGCAGGTCGGCGATATCGTCGCCCATATCGTCCAGCTCACCGACGGCGGCGCCGACTATAGCTTCGACGCGACGGGCAACACCGACGTGATGCGGCAGGCGCTGGAATGCTGCCATCGCGGCTGGGGCACGAGCATCGTCATCGGCGTCGCCGAGGCGGGCAAGGAGATCAGCACTCGCCCGTTCCAGCTGGTGACGGGACGCAACTGGCGTGGCACCGCATTCGGCGGCGCGCGCGGGCGCACCGACACGCCCAGGATCGTCGACTGGTATATGGACGGCATGATCCAGATCGACCCGATGATTACCCACCGGCTGACGCTGGACGAGATCAACAAGGGGTTCGACCTGATGCACGCGGGCGAAAGCATCCGCAGCGTCGTGATCTATTGAGGGCACGCCCCCATACTGGCGTCATGCCGGGCGTCGTCCGGGGTGACGCGCCGGTCCGGACCGGCGTGCACGGACCGCAACGATAAACAGGAGAGTGACCATGTTCAGCCATGTGATGATCGGCACCGACGATATGGACGCGTCGAAGGCCTTCTATGACGCGACGCTCGGTGCGCTCGGCATCAAGCCGGGGCGGAGCGATCCGCTGGGCCGCACCGTCTATATGAACGACGGCGGGCGGCTGATCCTGACCAAGCCGATCAACGGCGAGCCCGCCTGCCATGCCAATGGCGGGACGATCGGCTTCGCCGCCGCCTCTCCCGAGGCCGCCGAGGCGTGGCATACCGCGGGGCTGGCCGCGGGCGGCACCGCGATCGAGGACGCGCCGGGCGTGCGCCAGTCGCCGTTCGGGCCGCTGTTCCTCGCCTATCTGCGCGATCCGGCGGGCAACAAGGTGTGCGCAATGCACCGCGTCGCCGCCTGATGACCGATGCGGCGCGCGCGCTGGTCCTGACGCTGACCTGCCAGGACCGGGTCGGGATCGTCGCGGCGGTGTCCGGCGCGCTCGCCGGCATCGACGGCTTCATCCTCGACAGCCAGCAATATGCCGATCTGGAGACGGGCCGCTTCTTCATGCGCGTCGTCTTCACCGGCGGTGGCGCCCGCTTCCCGGACGATCCCGCGGCGGTCCGCGCGGCGCTGGCGCCGGTCGCGGCGACGTTCGGTTTCGACTGGGACCTCAACGCCAGCGACGACCGGCCGCGCGTGCTGATCGCGGTGTCGAAGGGCTCGCATTGCCTCAACGATTTGCTCCACCGCTGGCAGACGGGCACGCTGCCGGTCGAGATCGTCGGCGTGTTGTCCAACCACGACGCGCTGCGCCCGCTGGTGCAATGGCACGGCCTGCCCTGGCATCACCTGCCGGTCACCGCCGACACCCGCGACGATCAGGAGGCGGCGATCGTCGCGCTGATGGCGGAGACGCGCGCCGATTATCTCGTGCTCGCCCGCTACATGCAGGTGCTCGGCCCGCGGCTGGTGGCGGCGGTCGAGGGGCGGTGCATCAATATCCACCACAGCTTCCTGCCCGGCTTCAAGGGCGCGCAGCCCTATCACCGCGCGCATGCCCGCGGCGTCAAGCTGATCGGCGCGACCGCGCATTTCGTCACCGGCGAACTCGACGAGGGGCCGATCATCGAACAGGCGGTCGAGCGCGTCGATCACCGCGCGAGCATCGACGACCTCATCCGCATCGGCCGCGACATCGAATCGCAGGTGCTCGCCCGCGCCGTCGCATGGGTCGGCGAACGGCGCGTCTTCCTCAACGGCAACAGGACATTGGTGTTCAGATGACGATCGACACGGTTTCGACCGCGGCCGCCTATGGCGGCACGCAGGGCGTCTACACCCACGCCTCGACCGCGACGGGGACGCCGATGACCTTCTCGGTCTACGTGCCGCCGCACGAAGAGGGCGCCCGGCTGCCGATGGTCTGGTATCTGTCGGGCCTCACCTGCACCCACGCCAACGTCACCGACAAGGGCGACTATCGCCGCGCCTGCGCCGAGCTGGGGCTGATCTTCGTCGCGCCGGACACCTCGCCGCGCGGCGAGGGCGTGGCGGACGATCCCGCCTATGATTTCGGACAGGGTGCGGGCTTCTACGTCGATGCGACGCAGGCGCCGTGGACGCCGCATTTCCGCATGTGGTCCTACGTCACCGAGGAACTGCCGGCGCTGATCGGCGAACACTTTCCCGCCGACATGGCGCGCCAGTCGATCATGGGCCATTCGATGGGCGGGCATGGCGCGCTGACCATCGGACTGACCTTTGCCGACCGCTTCCGGGCGGTGTCGGCGTTCGCGCCGATCGTCGCGCCCTCGCAGGTGCCGTGGGGCGAAAAGGCGCTCGGCGGCTATCTCGGCGCGGATCGCGCGGCATGGCGCGCGCACGACGCGGTGACACTGATCGAGGACGGCGCGCGGGTGCCGGCGCTGCTGGTCGATCAGGGCGAGGCCGACCAGTTCCTCGCCGAACAGCTGAAGCCCAGTCTGCTCGGCGATGCCTGCGCCGCGGCGGGGATCGACCTGACGCTGCGAATGCAGCCGGGCTACGACCACAGTTACTATTTCATCGCGACGTTCATGGCCGATCACCTGCGCTGGCACGCGGAGCGGCTGGGGTAACCCCGAGGGCGTCAGGCCGGCTTCGCCAGCATCTTTTCCGCGCTGGTCTTCACGAATTCGGCGATCGGGCCGGACATCATCGCGAGCATCATCGGCACCTTGACGGTGCCGCCGACGTTCGCCTCGCCGACGATCATCTCGGCCGCGACCTTCTGGCCCATCGCGACGATCGCCAGCGCGAGCGTATCCGGCCCGGTCCAGTCCGCCTCCACCGTGCCGCCGCCGGGGATGTGCTGCGCCAGCTTGGGCAGCCCCGCCTCGATCCGGCGGCGTGCCTCGTCCTTGCCGAGGCCGTGGGGGATGTCGAACGGGATATTGGCCATGATGGTCCTTCTTCTGTCAGCGGCGGGTGATGGTGATATCGCCTGCCTTGCCCTGGTCGGGCAAGGTGAAGCTGAGCGTTCTCGCGGTCGCATCCACCTGCGCCGCCACGGTGCGGCGCGCCGCCGATACCGCACCAGCGCCCGTCCAGCCATGGACGACGACGCGCAGCTGCTTCCACCACGGTGCATAGCGGCCCTGCCGCGCCGCGAAGCGCAGCGTCATGCCGGTGTCGTAGATCTGGCAGGTGATCGCCTGCCGCAGGAAGGCGCCGCGGGTATAACCCATCGAATGGCCGTCGTCGGCGTACAGATCGCCGCGGCAGTCGCCGCCGGGATAGACGTCGAGCTGCAGCGGCCCGTCCGGCACCTGCGCGGTGCTCTGCACCAGCGGCTGGCGTGGCAGGATCGTGCCGGCACGCACGAACACCGGCAGCGTCTCGATCCGCGGCGTCACCGTTACCCGGTCGCCGAGCACCGTCGCCTGGCCCGTCGCCTGCGTCGCCGACTGGATCTGCCCCGGCCCGGTCTGCTCCTGCGGCACGCCGGCGCGCTGGCCGGTCCAGTAATCGTACCAGCCGCCCGCCGGCAGGCAGACGTCGTAATCGCGCGGCTGTTCGGGGTTGGGCGCGGGCGCGACGAGCAGCGAACGGCCGAGCGTGAACGTCCAGGACTGGTCGCACGACATGCGCATCGCCGACGGATAATCGTAGAAGACCGGGCGCAGGATCGGATCGCCGGTGCGCGCATTCTGCTCGGCGAGCGCGTAGAGATAGGGCATCAGCCGGTAGCGCTCCTCGATGAAGCGGCGGCGGATGGCGAGATGGTCTGGCGTACCGACCCATGGCTCGACGCGCGGTGTCCCCTTGGCACTGTGGTTGCGGAACACCGGGTAGAAGGCGCCGATCTGATACCAGCGGGTCAACAGGTCGGCGCCCGGCCCGCCCGCGAAGCCGCTGACGTCGGCGGCGCCATAGGAGAACCCCGACAGACCGAGGTTGATGATCTGCTGGATCGACAGCTTGAGGTGATCCCAGGTCGCCAGATTGTCGCCCGTCCACGTCACCGAATAGCGCTGGCCACCGGCATAGCTCGCCCGGGTCATCACGAACGGCCGCTCGTCGGGCGCGAGCTTGCGCAGGCCGTCGTAGGTCGCGCGGGTATTTTCCATGCCGTAGACGTTGTGAATCTCGGCATGCGTCGCGGTGCGGCGGGCGAAGTCGTCGCTGACGATGCGGTGGACGACGTCGTCGGGCATCGTCTTGGTCGGCGTTTCGAAGATCGCCGGCTCGTTCATGTCGTTCCATGCGCCGGCGACGCCCATCTTCACCTGTTCGGCGAACAGTCCGCCGAACCAGTCGCGCGTCTTCGCCTGGGTGAAGTCGGGGAACACCGACGGGCCGGGCCAGACCGGCGCGACATAGACCGAACCGTCGGCGCGGCGGACGAATTCGTCGCGCTTCGTGCCCTCGTCATAGGGCGCATACCCCTGCCCCTCCGCCCGGGCGATGTGCATGTCGGTGATCGTCACCACCTTGAAGCCCTGCTGCTTCAGCGCGCCGATCATCCCTTTCATGTCGGGAAACGCTTTGGTGTCGACGGTGAACGGCCGGTTGCGATCCTGCCAGTCGATGTCGAGCCACAGCACGTCGGTCGGCACGCGCTCCTGCCGCAGCCGCGCCGCGACGCCGCGCAACTCGTCGGCGGTCATGTAGCTGTAGCGCGACTGCTGGTAGCCCAGCGCCCATTGCGGCGTCAGCGGCGCCTTGCCGGTGAGGTCGGTATAGCGACGCACCACGTCGGCGGTCGTCGGCCCGGCGATGAGGTAATAATCGACCGGCCCGTCGGGACCGCCGAAGCTCAGCTCCCGGTCGTTGCGATGGCCGAAGTCGAACCACGTCCGCCAGCTGTTGTCGAGGAACAGGCCATAGCTGCCCCCTGCCCCGCCTACCCCGATATAGAAGGGGATCGATTTGTAGATCGGATCGTCGCCGCTGCCGAAGCCATAGGCGTCGGTGTTCCAGTGGACGAAGCTCTTGCCGCGGCGGTCGAGCCCGCCGGTCTTGTCGCCCATGCCGAAATAATGCTCGGCCTGCGGCATCGCCTTCTTCAGCGTGAACGCCTTGCCGTCGTACGCGATTGGTGCGACGTCCTCGGAGATGAGCGTGCCGGCGAGATCCTCGACACGCAGCCGGCCGTCGGCGAGGAAGCGGACCCGCATCGCATTGGTCGCGAAGCCGTCGGCGGCGGGGATGACGGCGACGTGCTGCGCGCGCGTCGCCTTGTCGACCGCCCAGCTCGCATCCTCGGGCATCGCGCCGCCGCGGGCGATGCGCACGCGCAGGATGCTGTCGGTCAGCGCGACGACGCGGACGGTCGCGTCGCCCTGCCGCGCCTCGGCGCCGTCGGCACGCGCGGTTACCTGCGCCTGCGCGCCGGCGGGCATGGCGATCGTGGCAAGGGCGGTCATGGCCAGCAGCGTGGTCGCGCGCATCATCGTGTCTCTCCCGGTCTCGTTGACCGGGGCTGTGCGCAGTCGCCCGCGCGGCGTCAATCGACCGGGCCAGGGCATACGTATGCAGCCCCCGATGACGTCACCGCCTACGAGGAGGTGACGAAACCGCCGCGCCTCGCTAAGGCGCGCGCATGACCGAGATCACGCCCCAGATCGTCGCCGACCACGGCCTGTCCACGCAAGAATATGAGCGCGTCCTGTCCGCGCTGGGCCGCACGCCGAACCTTGTCGAACTCGGCATCTTTTCGGTGATGTGGTCCGAGCATTGCAGCTACAAGTCGAGCCGCATTCACCTCAAGAAGCTGCCGACCGAAGGCCCGCAGGTGATCTGCGGGCCGGGCGAGAATGCCGGCGTGATCGACATCGGCGACAATCAGGCCGCGATCTTCAAGATGGAGAGCCACAACCACCCGTCGTATATCGAACCCTATCAGGGCGCGGCGACCGGGGTCGGCGGCATCCTGCGCGACGTGTTCACGATGGGCGCGCGGCCGGTCGCCAACATGAACGCGCTGCGCTTCGGATCGCCGACCCATCCCAAGATGCGGCACCTCATCAGCGGCGTCGTTCACGGCATCGGCGGCTACGGCAATTGCGTCGGCGTGCCGACGGTGGGCGGCGAGGTCAACTTCCACCCCGCCTATGACGGCAATATCTTGGTCAATGCGATGACCGTCGGCGTCGCCGATCAGGACAAGATCTTCTATTCCGCCGCATCGGGCATCGGCAATCCGATCGTCTATGTCGGGTCGAAGACCGGCCGCGACGGCATCCACGGCGCGACGATGGCGTCGGCTGACTTCAGCGAGGATGCCGACGCCAAGCGCCCGACCGTGCAGGTCGGCGACCCGTTCACCGAAAAGCTGCTGATCGAGGCGTGCCTCGAATTGATGGCGACCGACGTGATCGTCGCGATCCAGGACATGGGCGCCGCCGGCCTCACCTCGTCCAGCGTCGAGATGGCATCGAAGGGCGGCGTCGGCATCGAACTGGTCATGGACGACGTGCCGCAGCGCGAAACCGGCATGACGCCGTACGAGATGATGCTCTCCGAATCGCAGGAACGCATGCTGATGGTGCTGAAGCCCGGCCGCGAGGCGGAGGCGGAAGCGATCTTCACCAAGTGGGAGCTCGACTTCGCGGTGATCGGCCACGTCACCGATACCGAGCGGATGGTGCTGAAGTGGAAGGGCGAGGTCGTCTGCGACATCCCCCTGGGGCCGCTCGCCGACGAGGCGCCGCTATACGATCGCCCGCACGTGCCGACGCCGCCGCCCGCGCCGCTGGAGAATGTGCCGGAGAGCGACGACATCGCGCGCGACCTGCTGGTGCTGATGGGATCGCCGGACATCGCCAGCCGCCGGTGGATCTGGGAGCAATACGACCACATGGTCGGTGCCGACACGGTGCAGGCGCCGGGCGGCGACAGCGCGGTGGTCCGCGTCCACGGCACCGACAAGGCGCTGGCGATCACCACCGACTGCACCCCGCGCTATTGCTTCGCCGACCCTATCGAGGGCGGCAAGCAGGCGGTGGCCGAGGCGTGGCGCAACCTGACCGCGGTCGGCGCGACGCCGCTGGCGATCACCAACTGCCTCAACTTCGCCAACCCGCAGCGGCCCGAGATCATGGGCCAGATCGTCGGCTGCCTCGACGGCATGGCGCAGGCGTGTCGCGCCCTCGACTTCCCGATCGTCAGCGGCAACGTGTCGCTCTACAACGAATCGAAGGCGACCGGCAGCGGCAGCGCGATCCTGCCGACCCCGGCAATCGGCGGCGTCGGCCTGCTCAAGGACTGGACGAAGAACGCGACGATCGCGTTCAAGGGCACCGGCGACATGATCCTCGTCGTCGGCACGCGCGGCGGCCATCTCGGCCAGTCGCTGTTCCTGCGCGAATGCCATGGCCGCGAGGAAGGCCCGCCGCCGCCGGTCGATCTCGACGCCGAGCGCCGGGCAGGCGACCTGATCCGTATCGCGATCGCCGAAGGACAGCTGTCCGCCGTGCATGACGTCTCCGACGGCGGCATCGCGGTGACCATCGCGGAGATGGCGCTGGCCGGCGGGATCGGCGCGATGATCGACCGCAAGCAGCCCTTTGGCTGCGCGCGCTCCTTCTTCGCCGAGGACCAGGGCGTGTACGTCGTCACCGTGCAGGACCATGCGCTGCTCGACTTCCTCGGCGCGGCGCATGCCGCCGGCGTCGAGGCGGAGCCGCTCGGGCGGACCGGCGGCAAGCGACTGATCTTCGAGCGGCCCGACCGCGACGACGTGGTGGCGCTGGATGCGCTGCGGACCGCACACGAGGAATTCTTTCCGAAGCTGATGGGCGTGGTGGCGTAACGGAACGCGAGCGGCGGCGCCTGATTGCGACGAACCGTTCGCCGGCGACTGCGAATCAGTCGCATAATGACTTGCGAGCGCCTCGCATTAGCCCTACCAAAGGGGCGAAGCGAAGGAGCATCCATGGTCGTCTGCGTCTGCAATGCCATTCGGGAATCCCAGGTTCGCGCCGCCGCGCGCAGCGGCTGCATGACGGCTTGCCAGGCGTATCAATCGCTTGGCTGCCAGCCGAAATGCGGACAATGCACCGTGGTAGCGCGAGCCATTATCGATACGGAACGCGCTGCTGCATAACGTTCGCACTTCGTAAAAACCGCAGAAAACCGCCATTTTTGGGGTTGCCGCCCCCATGGTTTGACGCCTAGATCGGACCCGTAACGGACGATCCGAAAGGTGTTGGAGTCATGGCGATGAAGGGCGACCCGCGGGTCATCGAATTCTTGAACGAAGCGCTCAAGAACGAACTGACCGCAATCAATCAATATTGGCTCCATTACCGGATGCTTGACCATTGGGGCGTCTACAAGCTCGCCCAGTATGAGCGGATGGAATCGATCGACGAGATGAAGCATGCCGACTGGCTGTCGGAGCGCATCCTGTTCCTCGACGGCCTGCCGAACTTCCAACTGCTCGGTCGCCTGCGCATCGGCGAAACCGTCGAGGAGGTGTTGAAGTCCGATCTTGCGATGGAGATGGAAGCGGTCGTCCAGCTGAAGGGCGCGATCGCCTATTGCGAAGAGGTCAAGGACTATATCAGCCGCGACCTGTTCGCGCGCATCCTCGCCAGCGAGGAAGAGCATGTCGATACGCTCGAGCGGCAGTTTGAGATGATTGAGCGGATGGGGATGCACAATTACGTGCAGCTTAATTCGATCAGCGAGCATGATTCGCCCAAATCGGGCGCGGCGCCGCACCTGTAACGGCGCGCATTCACCGAACGACGTAGCCCATCCCCTGCCCGCGGTCGCGCCGCCGGCGGGGGATGGGTGGCAGACCGGATGCGGCTTTGCGATCGTCGATCCGCGGGCCAAGGCGCCCCCCGCGTCCCGGTTTCGACCGACACGCAATGGTGTACGGCGCGAACGTGTTGCCGCCGCCAGCGTCCCCCCCCCTCCCCATCGACGCGATTTGTCCGCCGGGAGGAAAATCGCGCAATGCCTTGATCCCGTACAGTTATCGATCCTTCCGGCATCGATGCGCGAAGATCAGGCTACCCATATCGGCGGAATCGGCCCTGCAACGAAAGACCGCATTAAGTCGCGGTCGGCGACCTGTCGCGCAGGAGGTCGCAATGCAACATCGTCTACCAGTCTCCGACCTGAAACTGGGCATGTATATCGTGTCCATCGACGGGTCCTGGCTCAGCAATCCTTTCTGGCGGACGCGGTTTCGCCTGACCAATAGTGCCGACATCGCCCGTTTGAAGAATGCGGGCATCGATACGGTCGTGATCGACGACACGCTGGGCATCGGGCTCGTCGTGCCGATCGCGCCGGGCGAGTCGGGCGAGCCGGGCGAGCCGGACGACGGGGCGAGCGAAGCGGACGATGCCGCGCCGGCCGGTCCGCCGCTGGTCGTCGAGCGCCGTGCGAAGCCGCGCACCCGCCGCCCCGTCAGCGAGGTCGATCGCGCGCGCGAGACGGTCGAGCGGTCGAAGGTCGCGGTGATGAGCATGTTCGGCGAGGCGCGGCTGGGCCGGGTCGTCAGCATCGATGCCGTGGTGCCGCTGGTCGACGAGATCGCCGCCTCGATCAAGCGCGACCGCTCCGCCATCCTCAACGTCGCACGGCTGAAGGACAAGAACGAATATACCTACATGCATTCGGTCGCGGTCTGCGCCCTGATGATGACGCTGGCACGCCAGATCGGCCTCGACGAAGCCGAGGTGCAGCAGGCGGGGCTCGCCGGGCTGTTGCACGACATCGGCAAGATGACGGTGCCCGAGGATGTGCTCGACAAGCCCGGCGCGCTCGATGCCGAGCAGCGCCGGATCATCGAGGAGCATCCGCAATCGGGCCATCTGCTGCTCAGCGACATCGGCACGGTGTCGCAGGTCGCGCTCGACGTGTGCCTCCACCACCACGAACGGGTCGACGGCACCGGCTATCCCTTTGGCCTGACGCAGCAGCAGCTCAGCCTCTATGCGCGTATGGGCGCGATCTGCGACGTCTATGACGCGGTGACCTCCGAACGCCCCTACAAATCGGCGTGGCCGCCGGCGGTGGCGCTGGCGCGGATGAGCGGCTGGGACGGCCATTTCGACCCGCAGCTGCTGCACGCCTTTACCGTCGCGATCGGCATCTTTCCGATCGGCAGCCTCGTCCGGCTCCATTCCAACCGGCTCGCGATCGTCATGACCGGCGATCCGGACGCGCCGACGTCGCCGGGGGTGCGCGCCTTCTTCAACGTCGTCGATGCCGCGTTCGACCGGATCGCCGACGTCGCGACGCACAATGCGGCCGGGGGAGACCCGATCATCCGTGGCGAGCGCGGCGACGCCTGGTTCGGCGACGACTGGCCGACCCTGCGCGACCGCGTGCTGGCGGGGGCGCCGCTCGGCGAACTGACGGCGCGCTTCAGCGCCACGGGCCTCGGCCATGACGACAGGCGGAGCGTCGCATAATGGCCGGCCCCGCCCTCGCCAAAACCGCCACCCGCCTGTCGGCGTGGCTGCGCCCGCCGCGGCCCGCCGCGCCGGCGGAGGTCGTGCCCCATGTCTGCGTCCGCCGGCGGATCTACGACGATATCGGCGATTTCCTGCTGGCGTACGACCTGGAGCTGAACGAGCATAACTTCGCGATCGCCAGGGCCTATCTGTCCGGCGATCCCAAGATCGGCCACAGGATCGACCAGCTGCTGCGCACCCCCGGCGCGCTGACCGACACCGCGTTCGCCGCGATCGGACGCCCCGGCGCGAGCGGCGTCGAGCCCGACTATGTCGTCGACATCGCGCGGCAGCTGAACCTCAATCTGGAGGAATGCCTGCGGATCGTGCACGCCTCCTCGACATCGGGCGTCGCCTATCGCGCGGTCATCGAATCGGTCGAGACGATCGCGGTCAGCGACCCCGAACGCGCCTTCACGCAGATGATCGCGCTGACCCACCGCGTCCTCGACGGCACCCGCGTGCTCGAGGAGCAGCTGGAGGGCGCCCGGCGCGAAACCGAGCGGCTGCGCGGCAACCTGCAGCGCGCGCGCCGCGATGCGGACCGCGATCACCTGACCGGCCTGCCCAACCGGCGGGTCTTCGAACGCCTGCTCGACGCGATCCCGCCGGACGACGCCGCGGTGCCGCATTGCGTCGCGCTGTGCGACATCGACGATTTCAAGGCGATCAACGATCAGCACGGCCACGAAACCGGCGACCGGGTGCTGCGCTTCATCGCGCGGTTCCTGCGGACCGCGCTCGGCCGCGAGGCGCGTCTGGCGCGCTATGGCGGCGAGGAATTCGCCTGCCTGTTCGAGGGGATGAACGTGCATCAGGCGCGCGACATGCTCGACCTCGCGCGCGAACGCCTGCAGGCGCGATCAATCGCCAGTCGCGACGATGGCACGCCGATCGGCCATGTCACCTTCTCCGCCGGGCTGGTCCGCATCACCGGCGATCCGCGCGCCGCCGTCCGCCACGCCGACGACGCGCTCTATCAGGCGAAACGGTCGGGCAAGAATCAGGTCGCCATCGGAGCGCAGGCGCACCGGCCGCAGGCGCAGGCGCAGGCAGCATGACCGGCATGGCGATGCGCACAGGAACGCTACCGGTTTTCAGACCACCCGCGCCGTCGGCGGCCGGCCGGTCAGATAGGCGGATGCCGGCGCGTCGAACGGGAACCCGGCCGAGGTGGCGCGGGCAAGGATGCGGCGGATCGCGCTATAGCTCTGCTCGCTGACCTCGACCGCCTGCGGCGTGTTCATCCACCCCGCCGACACGACCAGCCCCTGCGGCGTGCGCAGGACGGCGCGATCGGGGCCGGTGATGTCGGCGAGCCGGCGCCGCACCGTCGTTTCGGGCATGTTGAGCGTCCGCGCGATCGCGCTCAGCCGCACTGCATGCGCGGGGCCGAACGCATCCGGCGCGGCCTCGACCCGCATGCAGATCGATCCGTCCTCCTCGTACCGCAGCGCATTCGCGTGCAGGATCGTCGAGAAGAGCACGAGGTCGACGGCATCCCGGTGCACCGCCCGGTTGCTGTCGGCCGTGCCGAGCATCAACGCGACCGCGGCCTGCACCCCGTCGATCGCCGTGAACTGTCGGCCCCCCGCGGCGGGCGGCAGGTCCAGCGCCCGGAAGAGCGCGCAATCGTCAACGAACCGCACGAATGCATCGTGCGTCAGCCCGAGCAGCGCCGCGATATCCGGCTGCGTCCAGGCCGCGGGCGCGACGGTCAGCCCGGCCTTGCTCCGCGTGCAATATCCGCCGTCGACGAGCGCAAAAGCGTGGCGCCGGACGGTTTCGAACGGGCGGTTGAGCGACAGCGCCGCGGAATGAACCGAGATCGCGCCGCCGCGGTCCGTACCGGACAGGCTGGCGCTGACGATCAGCGAGAAGATCGCGAACCGCTCCACATCGCCGCCGAAACAGCGCAGCCCGCCGCCGACGATCGTGGTCTGGAGGTCGGCGAGCAACCGGGTCAGTCGCCTGACCGGCAGAATGGGTGGTGCGGGGGTCGACGCCATGGCTGAATGGCCCATCGCTAGCGACTCGTCGCGGTGCCGCCAATTCATCGACCGCCAAAATGGGTATATTGCCCGATCCGGCCGTATCGCGCCGCGACCGCAATGGCGCGGGGTTGCACATCGAAGGGTCGCGGCTAGGCTGCCGACCGATGCGGGGGATCGTGATCTTGGCCGCGGTGGTCGCCTGTTGGGCGACCCCGGCAGCGGCGGATGAGCCGGACGGATTGCAGGATCGCGTCGCCGCGCTGCTGCGACAGGCGGGGCCCGGCACCCGCTTCGGGCTGGTCGTGCTGGACGATGCGGGGCGCGAGATCGTCGCGATCGCGCCCGACGACCGCTTCGTCCCCGCCTCCAACACCAAGATCTTCACCACCGCCGCCGCCCTCGACGCGCTCGGCGACCTGACCGGGCCGGATATTGCGGCCGGTGCGGCGGTGCGGCTGGAGGGCGAGGACGTGGTGCTGGAAGGGCATGGCGACGCACGCCTGTCCAGCGCCGCGGATTGCGTGCGCGACTGCCTCGCGACGCTCGCCGATGCGGTCGCCGCGCGCCGGCGGACGGTACGCCACGTCGTCGGTGACGACAGCCTGTTCCCCGACCAGCGCTGGAGCCCCGGCATGAGCTGGAACAACATCGGTACGCGCTCGGGCACCGCGACCTCGGCGCTGACGCTCGACGACAACGAATGGCGCGTGACGGTGACGCCGAACCCGGCGGGCCGCGGGCCGGCGACGGTCGCGGCCCTGCCCTATCTCGCGATCGACAATCGCGTCGACACCGGCCCGCGCACGCAGATCGCGTGGGACCGGATGCCGGGCAGCCGCACGGTGCGGATCACCGGCACGGTCGCGGCGGCGGAGACGCTACGGCTCGGGATCGACGATCCGGCCGATTACGCCGCGTGGCGGCTGAAGGCCCTGCTGGAGGCGCGCGGCGTACGCGTCACCGGCGCGGTGCAGGTGCGGCATCGCAGCCTTGCCCCCGGTGACGATCCGGCCGCCCGCGGCGGCGCCCCGGTCGCACAGGCGCCGACGCCGGCACCGCTCGCCCGCACCGTGCCGCCGCCGCTGATCGATGATCTGGCCCTCACCAATAAGGCGAGCCAGAATTTGCACGCGGAATTGCTGCTGCGTCGGATCGGGCGGGTGACGGGGAGCGGGTCGATCGCGGACGGCCAGGCGCGGGTGGCGGACATGCTGACGCGGGCGGGCGTCGAGCGCTGGCGCTACGATCTCGCCGACGGATCGGGCATGTCGAGCTACAACCGGGTCTCGCCGCGCGGTGTCGCGCGCTTCCTGCGCTGGACGCTGGCGCAAGGCTGGGGCGCGGCGTGGCGGGCGACGCTGCCGGTGGGCGGGGTCGACGGCACCCTGCGACGGCGGTTCGCCGGAACCGCGCTGGCGGGGACGCTGTTTGCCAAGACCGGGACGCTCAACGCGGCGTCCGCCCTGTCGGGCTTCATGACCGCGCGCAGCGGCCGGACGTTGGTGTTCGCCAGCTATGCCAACGATATGCCCGCCGACGGATCGGCCAGCGCCGCGGTCGACGCCGCATTGTTGCTGATCGCCGGCGAACGATAGGGCCAATCGCCATTCAGCCCTGACCGCCGGCACACGGCGGTTTCTGAAGGTCGATCGGCCCCGGGCGGGCGGCCCGGAAGCCGCCGCCCGCACCGTCACATCAACGGCACTTCACGTTGCCGCGATCGATCGACCGCCCGAGCACCGCGCCACCGCCGGCGCCGAGCAGTGTGCCGAGCGTACCGCCGCCGACCAGATTGCCGAGCACGCCGCCGCCCAATGCACCGACGACGAGGCCGGTGGTGCCGTCGTTGCGCTTGCAATAGGCGCGGCCGTCGCGGCCCTTGTAGATGCGGTCGTTACGGCCGAGGCGACGCTCGCGATGCTTGCCGGAGCGATAATGCTGCGAGGGTTCCCAGTTGCGCCCGTTGTCGCCCTGCCAGCGATAGTCGCCACGCTGCGCGACGGCGGCATCCATCGTCACGGGCGATGCCATCGCCACGGCGGCCAGAACGGCGAGCAATCCGGTCTTCATCGGTGATCCTCCTGCACAATGATGCAGGATAACCGAGGCGGCCGGATTTGGTTGCGATGGCTGACCTATTTCGCCGGCGTACCGGGCTTCGCCTTTGTCTTGACCAGCCAGGGCTTGACGAGGCCGGTCGGGCGCGGGGTGCCGGTGAGGCGGCGCGCGGCGACGAGCCGGATCGGGCGGAGCAGCATCTGCCCGCCCATGCCGCCGCCGGTCGGCAGCGCGAGGATGCGCTTCACCACCGGCATGCCCGATACGACATGGCCGAAGGCGGCATAGCCGGGGTAGCTGCCCTTGGCGTCCATGCTCGGCATCGCACCGACGGTGATGAAGAAATTGCCGCCCGCCGATCCCGCCTCCGCCCGGCGCGCCATCGATATGGTGCCGTCGAGATGCTTGACCCCGGTCATCGCGGTCGTTTCGAGCGGGAACGGCGGGAGGATGCGCCGCGCATCGGTGCGGATGCCGCCCTGGATGAAGCCATAGGTCGGCGCGCTGCGATTGCGGGCCGCACGGTAGAAGCTCATCCCGTCGAATCGCCTGTCGTCGACATAGCCCATGAAATTGGCGACCGTCCGGGGCGCCCGCCGCGCCTCCAGCGCGAGCACGATCGGCCCATAGGGCGTGTCGAGCCGCACGCGGACGATCGCGGGGTCGCGCGGGGCGGCGGCGGGAGCGGCGCTGGCCAGCGCTGCGGCTGCGAGCAGGATCATCGAAAGGCGCATGGCCGATATCGCTATGCGGATGGCCGGCGGCGCGCAACCACCTCGTTTCCGGTGATGGTAGCGCTATGATTGTGTGAGACGAACGCTGGATTGCATATTTTGCAATTGCTCGAACCCGTGCTGCGGTGCACAAAGACCGTGCCTTTCAGGCATCCTCTCCTAAAAACTTTCCGGCCGGTCTTTGACCGGCCTTTTTTTTGGGCGCGATCCGGCGTACAGCGGCGATGCCCAGAACGCGCCGTCAATGAGATATAGACGGAGTGGAGCCCGCCGGTAAGACCGGCACCGGCGCGTTGGGGCGCGGGGGATCGAGTCCACCGGCGTATCCGGATTCTCCCCCGCGGTTCCCATTCCGACGACGGCTCCGGAGCGTCCGCATGCACATCGGCATCCTCGAAACCGGCGCGCCTCCGGGCGATCTCGCCAGCGCACATGGCGACTACCCGTTCATGGTCGCGCGGCTGCTCGGCACCGACCACCTCTACACCCGCTATGACGTGCGCGCCGGCGCCCTGCCCGGCGACGTGGCGGAATGCGACGCCTATGTCGTCACCGGGTCGCCCGCGGGCGTCAACGACGGGCTCGGCTGGGTCGACGCGCTCGCCGCATTCCTGCGCGCCGCGCGCGGACGGCGGCGGCTGATCGGCATCTGTTTCGGGCATCAGGCGATCGCGCATGCCTTCGGCGGCACCGTCGCCAAGGCACCGCAAGGCTGGGGCCTGGGGCTGACCCGCTACGATCTCGCCGCACCGGTGGCGGGGCTGGACGGGCGCGTCGCGGCGATGGCATCGCATCAGGATCAGGTGACGCAGCCCCCGGCGGGCGCGCGGGTGCTCGCGTCGAACGGCTTCACCCCCTGCGCCGCACTCGCCTATGCCGATGGCGATGCGCTGACGCTGCAATTCCACCCGGAGTTCGACGCGGATTACGGCCGCGCGCTGATCGGCGCGCACACCGCGCCCGATATCGGCGAGTCCCTGCGCGCGACGGCGACGCGCTCGCTCGACGGACGCAGCGACAATGCGGCGATCGGCGCGTGGCTCAACCGCTATCTGGCGACCGGCTCGGCGGACTGAGCGCGATCGAAGGCGGCGATCACCGCCTCGCCGACCGTGGGACGCAGCGCGAAGATGCCGCTGTCGCGATGGCGGGTCGGATGGACGCGGTTGGTCAGCAGCGTCCAGGCCAGCCCGCGATCCATGTCGATCCACAGGCCGGTGCCGGTGAAGCCGGTATGGCCGATCGTCGCATCCGAACAGGCATCGCCGCCCGGCCAGCCGGCAAAACGCCGTTCCCAACCGCAGGTGCGGTGGCCGTGCTGCCGCGCGAGGATCGCATCCAGCATCGCCGGCGACGCGCCGCTGCCGTCGAGCAGGCCCTGCGCCGCGTCGAGCACGCCATCGACGGTGCCGAACAGCCCGGCATGGCCCGCGGCACCGCCGAGCGCGGCGGCGTTTTCGTCATGCACCTCGCCGCGCAGGACCCGCCCGCGCCATGGGCATGCCTCGGTCGCGACCGCGGGGCCGGGCGGCGGACCATAGCCGAGCCCCGGCGGCAGCGGCCAGCCGTCGAGCCCCCTCCCCGTGATCCGCTCGATCGCGATGCCGAGCAGGATGAAGTTGATGTCCGAATAGACCGGCGGCCCGGCCCGCCAAGCGCGCTGCAACACGAAGGCGCGCAGCCGCTGCGGATCGTCGCCATAGGTGTAGATCGGCGCGACCGCGGGCAGATGGGTGACATGCGACAGGCAGTCGCGAAAGGTCAGCCGCCGCTCCGCCGCATGATCGACGTCATATTGGCGCAGGTCGGGGATAGCGTCGGTCAGCGGCCGGTCGAGGCCGATCCGCCCCTGATCCGCCAGCGTCAGAATCATCGTCGTCGTCGCGAGCACCTTGGTCAGCGAGGCGAGGTCGAACCAGTGCGCGCGGGTGAGCGGTTCGGGCGCAGGAAGCAGCGCCGCCTGCCCCGCCACGCTTACCGCGCGCGCGCCCTCGCGGGTGACGAGCTCCAATGTCGCCCCCGGCAGCCGCCCGTCGGCGACCGCCGCGGCGACGGGTGCGAAGGCATCGGCCAGCACCGGTTCGATCATGCCGCCGCATCCCGTGGCCGCAGCCGCGTCACCCACGGCAGCAGGGGGATCGCGGCGAGGCTGAGCGCACCCGACAGCAGGAAGAAGCCGTCATAGCCGATCCGTGCCTGCATCGACCCGGAGGCCCCGGCGAGCAGTCGCGGCAACAGGAAGGCGAAGCCGGAGAGGAAGGCATATTGCGCGCCCGCATGGCGCGGATGGACGAGCATCGACAGATAGACGACGAACACCGCGCCGGCGAAGCCGTTGCCGAACTGGTCGAGCGCGGTGGCGGTATAGAGCACGAGCGTCCCCGCCGGCCGGTGCGCCAGCCAGACGAAGCCCCAGTTGCCGATCGCCGCGAGCAGCGCGCCGAGCGCGAGCGTCCAGCCCCGCCGCCAGCGCGTCACCAGCCAGCCGCCCAGCGCCACCCCCGCCATGCTCGCCGCCAGCGCGACGACGCCATCGGCGATGCCGATCGCGCGCAGGCTGTAGCCCGCCGCCTTGACCAGCGGCTTCGACAAGGTGAGCGCGAGCACGTCGCCCATCCGGTACAGCGACACGAAGGCGAGCACCGCCAGCGCGCCATAGCCGTAGCGCCAGAACACATCGACATAGGGCCCGATCGCCGCCGACCGCCGCAGCGGATCGTCGGCCTGCGCCCGGCGGATTCGCGGCAGCGCGAGCGCCATCGCCACGAACGGCAGCAGGCAGAGCGCGAGCACGACCGGGGTCACGTTGCTGCGCGCGTCGATCCCGGCCGAGGCCGCGGCGCCGAGCACCAGCCAGCCGACGATTGCGCTCGCCGCGGCGACGACGAGCAGGATCGCGACGCTGGCCAGCAGGCCGGTCGCGAGCGCGACGCCGCGCCCACCGCCGCTATCCGGATCGGGCCGCATCGCCGCGAGGATCGGGAACGGCGCGAAGGCGGCGACCGCGATCAGCAGATAGGCCGCGGTCCAGCCGGCGCCATCGGCGACGATCAGCGCGCCGCTGCCCGCCGCGACCATCGCGCTGCGATAGCCCCACAGGTTGGCGGCGACGATCGGGCCCTGCTCCGCCGCGCTCGGGGCGATCTCGATCCGCCACGCATCGGCAGCGACCTCCAGCGTCGTCGTCCAGAACGCCAGCAGCACCGCCGCCAGCGCGGTCAGCGGCAGGCTCCGGTCGCCGCTGTTCGCCGCGAGCGCGACGAGCGAGGTGGCGATGCCGAGCTGCGCCAGCATGATCCAGCCGCGCCGCTTGCCCCAATAGCGTCCGAACCCCGGCACCGCGACGCGGTCGAGCAGCGGCGCCCACAGGAACTTGCACGTCGGCAGCAGCGTGATCCAGGCGAAGAAGCCGATCACCACCAGCCCGACGCCATGCTGCGTCAGCCGCAGCGCGAGCACGGTCGAGAACATGTAGAAGGGCAAACCCGCCGAAAAACCGAGCAGCCCGAACAGCAGCAGCCGCGCCGGCGCACGGTCGGGGCCGGTGGTGGATGGCAGTCTATCGTGGGAAGCAACGCTGGCTGGGGGCATGGGGCGATCTGCGGGGGACGATGGCGGATCGTCCGCCGGGACGCGCCGTCAGTCAATCACGGGATCGGCATGCGCCGCGATGCGGGTCCTTAGATCCCCGCCATTCCGCCATGATCTCGGCCAAAGTCACCGCCACCATCTCCCAGACACCGGCTTCGCTCCATCGCCGGAACCGGCGATAGATAGTGTTCCAGCTCCCGTATTTGGGCGGCACGTCGCGCCACGGCGCACCGCATTAAAGCCGCCAGAGTATACCATTGATGATGGAGCGGTTCTGTTCGGGAGGTCTGCCCCGGCCCCGGTTCTTGCGCTCGATCGGCAGCAAGCCCTTCAGGATGCGCCATTCAGCCTCGGTAAGATCGCCTCGGCTCAAGTCCGCCTCCAAAAGGCAGCGTTGAATCAACCGCCGATCGGAACGTCAACGTGGAAAGGCTTGCCTCGTGCTTGTGGATCCCAGCCATCCGACAAAGCGGACCTGACTGCCTCTTCCAACTCAGCTTGGTGAACTTGCGGCCGATGTCGGTTGCCGCGCGCACGCTGAGCGGCCCTCTTCGGCATAGGGAACTGAAGAAGTAGCTCACGGCCGCCTGCATCGGCAGCGCGCACAGCAACCTGCATGCCTTGCCAGCCATCAACCGTACACCATTGCGGCTCACGGCGTAGCTCCCACTCGTAATTGTCCCCCTCCATAGCAAACGAGCCGGTCAAGGTGCGGGTTGGCAACATGCGCGCAGGCTATCAAGTCGTCAGCGCGTTACCAGCCTGTTTCATCGCCGTGGCGCGTCCACCATTTTGTCCACGCCGCCCAGGCCACGTTCCAGAGCAGCAGCATGGACGTCGCGACGAACCAGATCACCATCATCGCAGGATCGCGCGGGCGATCGCGTCGATCAATGGCCCGCGGGCTTGCGGCCGAAGCCGCCGCCGGCGGGACGGCGCGAGACGAGCGGATTGGCCTCTCGCTCCAGCAGGCCGAGCGTTTCGAAGAACAGCGGGCGCAGCCGCACGACATGCTCCAGCGCCTCCTCGCAGCTGTCCTGCCGCTCGACGCAGTCGCGCGCGATCTCCTCGATCGTCTCGGCGAGCGTCGCCAGCGGCTCGGCACCGAACTGGCGCGATTCGCCCTTCAGCGTGTGGGCGGGGATGACCATCGCGGCGGCGCTGTTGCTGCGCATCGCCTGTTCGATCGCCGCGACCGATTTGACGCCGTCCTCGCGGAAATAGCCGAGGATGCGCACGAACCCGGCGCCGAGCTCGCTCCGCGCCTTCGCGAAGGCCGCCCAATCCACCAACGTGCTGCCTTCGAACGACACTGCCATCTCCCCGGTTGACGGACGTCCCATCAAGGTTCGCAGGCACGATTACGCGAAAGCGGTAAACACGACGTTGCCGACGCCGCGTATCAATCCTTGTTGTCGAAAGGATTTTTCGGCGCGCGGAAGGTGATCCGGACCGGAACGGCACCGAATCCCAGTTCCTTGCGCATCGAATTCACCAGATAGCGCTCGTAACTTGCCGGCAGCTGGTCGACGCGGGTGCCGAAGATCACGAAGCTGGGCGGCCGCGTCTTGACCTGCGTGACGTAGCGCATCTTGATGCGCTTGCCGCCGGGCGCGGGCGGCGGGTTCGCCTCGATCGCGCGTTCGAACCAGCGGTTCATCTCGCCGGTGCCGACGCGCTTCGACCACGCCTCGCGCGTGTCGAAACACGCCTGGATCAGCTGGTCGATGCCCTTCCCCGTGGCCGCCGACACGGTCATCACGGTGACGCCCTTGACCTGGCTGAGCCCGTCCTCAAGCGCGCGCTTGACGCCGTTGAACAGCGACGAGGCGTTTTCGGCGACGTCCCATTTGTTGAGCGCGATCACCAGCGCGCGCCCTTCCTCCAGCACCCTGTCGGCGATGCGCAAATCCTGCGCCTCCAGCCCCAGCGTCGCGTCGAGCAGCAGCACGACGACCTCGGCGAAATCGACCGCGTGGAGCGCGTCGGCGACCGACATCCTCTCCAGCTTGTCCTGTACCTTGGCGCGCTTGCGCATGCCGGCGGTGTCGATCAGGCGGACCGGGCGCGTCTCCCCCTTGGGATCCTGCCACAGCCAGTCGACCGCGATCGAATCGCGGGTGATGCCGGCCTCGGGACCGGTGATCATCCGGTCCTCGCCGAGCATCCGGTTGATGAGGGTCGATTTGCCCGCGTTCGGACGCCCGACGATCGCAAGCTTCAGCGGCGCGTCGGGACGGTCGTCGTCCTCCTCCTCGGGCGTCTCGGCCAGCACGCGCTCGATATGCGGCAGCAGCGCCTCGAACAGGTCGCCCATGCCCTCGCCATGCTCCGCGGACAATTGCACCGGATCGCCGAAGCCGAGGCTGAGCGATTCGAGGATACCCTGTTCGCCCGCCTTGCCCTCCGCCTTGTTGGCGACCAGCACGATCGGCGTGGTCGACTGGCGCAGCCAGCGGCCGATCTCCTCGTCGAGCGGCACGATGCCGGCGCGCGCGTCGAACAGGAACACCGCGACATCGGCCTGCCCCACCGCCGCCTCGGTCTGCAGACGCATGCGGCCGGGCAGCGTCTGCGCGTCGTGATCCTCGTAGCCGGCGGTGTCGATGACGCGGAAATCGAGGCCGATCAGATGCGCATCGCCCTCCCGCCGGTCGCGGGTGACGCCGGGCCGGTCGTCGACCAGCGCGAGCTTCTTGCCGACGAGGCGGTTGAACAGCGTCGACTTGCCGACATTGGGACGGCCGACGATCGCGACGGTGGGGAGACGGGACATGCCCGCGCTCCTAGAAGAAGTGACGGGATAAGGGAATGGTGCGCCTGACGTCCTCCCCGGCACGGGGAGGACGCGGCGACATCACCCGATCACTTGTAGGCGGTGATCTTGCCCGACTGGCCGAGCGTGTACAGCGTGCCGTTGGCGACGATCGGCGGCAGGGCGAAGGCGTCCTTGGCATCGATCGTCGACACGACGCTGCCGTCGTTGGGCGAGGCGAAGACGATCCGGCCGAGCGAATTGGTCATCACCAGCCGGTTGCCCGCCAGCACCGGGCCGAACCAGGTGACCTGCGGCCCCTTGTTCTTCTTGGCGTTCTTGAACCGCTGCAACTGTGCGATCCAGCGCGCCTTGCCGTTCGACCGCGCGAGGCAGACGAGCCGCGCATCGTCGGTGACGACGAACAGCCATTCGCCCGCGATCCACGGCGTCGAAATGCCGGCGAAATTCTGTTCCCACAGACGCTGGCCGGTGGCGAGGTCGAGGCTGACCATGCGCCCGCCCTGCCCGACCGCGAAGACGCGGCCGTTGTCGATCACCGGTGCGGCGTCGATATCCGACAGGCTCGACACCGACGTGGTGATCGAGGTGCGCGACAGCGCGTCGCCCCACAGCACGCGGCCGTTTTCATAGCGATAGGCGTTGAGTTCGCCGCTGGAGAAGCCGGTGACGATCGTCCCCTGGCTGGCCGCCGGCGCCGCGACGCCGAACACGCCCTGCGTCTCCAGCGTGCCGGACTGCGCCCATTGCACCTTGCCGTCGCTCTGATCGAGCGCGAACACCTGATTGTCCTGGCTCTCGACATAGACGGAGCCGTTGGCGACCGTCGGGGCGCCACGCAGCGGGCCGCCGGGCTTGGCGCGCCACACTTCCTTGCCGTCCGCCGCATTGAACGCGACCACGTCGCCGAGGCCGTCGGAGGCGAAGACGCGGCCGTCCTCGTAGCTGACGCCGCCGCCGAAGCGCGCCGGGCGATTCTGGTCGCCGCTGCTGACGCTCGCATCCCACAGCTTCGCGCCGGTATCCGCGGCAAAGGCATGCAGCCCCGCCTGCACGTCGACGACGAACAGCTTGTTGTCCGCCACCACCGGTGCGGCGCCCAGCCGCTCGCGCGGCGAGCCGCCGTTGATCGACGCCTGCCACCGCCGCGTCGGCGCCTCGGCGAGCGCCAGCTGCCCCATCGACTTGGCCGCATTGCCGCCCGGCTGCGACCAGGCGTCGTTGGCGGTCGCCGCGGGCAGCGTCACCTGGATGTCGGCGATCGTCTTGTCCGCCTCGATCGCATTCTCGGAGGCGAGGATCGGCACGCGCTCGCCCACCGTCGGCGTCTTCTTGGGGCCACCGCCCTTGAAGATGCCGCACGCGGACAGCGCCATCAGCGCAGCCACCGCCACCGTGGCCCGATATGTCGTGGTCGCCCGATACTGGCTCATTGCGCGGGTGCTTCCTTGGATTGTGCGGCGGGGGCGCTGGCAGGGGTGACGACGCGGACGTTCGCGGCGGCGTTCGCGCCATCCTCGACACCCATCGCGCCGGCCATCTGAACGCTGCGTTGACGGATCGATTCGGGCACCGTCTCGTCCTTCGCCATCTGGCCGAACAGCTGGCCGGCGAGGTCCTTGCGACCGCTGGCGAGATAGGCGATCGCCACCAGCTCGCCGGCGCTGCCGAAATAGGCGTTGCCCGCCACCGCCAGCGGCCGCAGCCGCTCGATGACGACCTGCGGCTTGAGCGTGTCGAATTCGGCGACGGTCTGGCGGATCAGCGCGAGGTCGCGGAACGGCTGGGCGATGCCGGTGTCGGCGGCGATCGCCGCGAACTTCGCGGCGGCGGCCTTGTCCTGCTTCTTGCTGAGCAGGATGTCCGCCTCGGTCATCAGCGCCAGCGCCTTGTAGCCGTCGCGGCCCGACGCGGCGATCGGCGCCAGCGTCTTCGCCGCCTGGTCCGGCTGGCTGTTGCCGAGCGCGTCATAGGCGGCCTGCAATTGTTCGCCCTCGACGCCCGCGGCCTCGGTGCGGCGATGCTGCCAGTAGAGGAACCCCGCGAAGGCGACGAGCGCCAGCACGATCGCGGCGATCGTCCAGCGGCCATAGCGTTCCCAGAACGTCATCAACTGGTCGCGGCGCAGCTCGTCGTCGACCTCGCGCAGGAACGCTTCGTTGTTTTGCGGCGTAAGGGCCAAGGAGGGCTCCGGACAAAGAGACAGGGGAAAGGGGAACGGCGCGCATCCTTAGCGATCACGGCCGGGAAACAAAAGGTGGCGTGACGACCCCGCCGGATCAGCCCCTGGGCGGATAGATCTGGTCGGGTCCCGGAAAGCTCCGCGCCCGGACCTCGGCGGCATAGGTCTCGGCTGCGGCGGAAATGCGGCCGGCCATGTCCTCGTAACGCTTCACGAAGCGCGCGGTGCGTTCGAACAGCCCCAGCATGTCCTCCGCCACCAGCACCTGCCCGTCGCAGCGGGCCGAGGCGCCGATGCCGATCGTCGGGCAGGCGATGGTATCGGTGATGCGGATCGCGATATCCTCCATCACGCCCTCGATCACGATTGCGAACGCGCCCGCATCGGCGATCGCGGTCGCATCGGCGACGATTTTCGCCGCCTCCGCCTCGGTCCGGCCGCGCGCGCCATAGCCGCCGAGCACGTTCACCGCCTGCGGCGTCAGGCCGACATGGCCCATCACCGGGATGCCGCGTTCGCTCAGGAAACGGACGGTCGGCGCCATCGCCTCACCGCCCTCCAGCTTCACCGCCGCCGCGCCGGTCTGCTTGAGCAGCAGCACCGCGCTCTCGAACGCCTGCTGCGGCGACGCCTCGTAGCTGCCGAACGGCATGTCGATGACCACCACTGCATGATAGCTGCCGCGCACCACCGCCGCGCCGTGCGCCGCCATCATCTCCAGCGTCACCGGCACCGTCGACGGCAGGCCGTAGATCACCTGCCCCAGACTATCGCCGACGAGCAGCATGTCGCAATGCGGGTCGAGCAGCTGCGCCGTCCGCACCGTATAGGCGGTCAGCATCACCAGCGGCTCGCCCCCCTTGCGCCGGCGGATCGCGGGCACGGTCAGCCGCTTCAGCGGCGCGGGCGTGGGATTGGCGCGGCTGGTCGCGGTGTCGATCGTATAGGTCGTTGACATGCGACAGCCTTAATCCGGCGCGCTCAGCCGATCCAGCCCCGCCGCCGCGCCCGCGCCGACAGCCAGATGCCGTAGAGCGCGACCGCGAGAATGAAGACGGGGAACGGCACCACCTGCGCCGCGCCGCGCACCGCGATCAGGTCGGTCGCGGCGAACAGCCAGCCGAACTGCACGACCACGGCGAGTGCCGACACGACGAACAGCGGCCACGCCCGCCTCGACCCGAACAACAGGGCGAGCGCCGCCAGCAGGCCGGTGCCGGTCGCGAGGGCATAGACCGCATTGTACCAGATCGGGAACGTCGCGTAGAGCCGCCGGTAATAATCGTCCGCCGGCCCCATCGCCTCCGCGCCCAGCCGGATCTGCTGCGCGCAGGCGAACACGCCGACGCCGCCCCAGATGACGAGGATCGCCGCGACGATCCGGAACCAGCCGGGCGCCGGCCTGCGAAAGTCGGTCATCGTCATCCTCCTCCTGCCCGCCCGCCAGCCCGACCGACGGGGGTCCGTCCCCTTCACTTCTTCTTCGGCAGCACCGCCAGCGTCCAGTCCTTCGCCGGCACCAGATATTTCGCCGCCGTCGCCTGCAGCACCGCGGGCGTCACGTCGCCGAAATCGCGACCCAGGCGGCGCGTCGCGTCGAGGCGGCGGTCGTCATAGGCGCCGCCCGACAGCTCGCGCAGCCAGAACAGGCTGCTGGTCGAGGCGCGGGCATAGACCTGCTGCAACGGCCCCTTCACCCGCGCCAGCTCGTCGTCGCTGACCGGCTTTGCGGCAAGGTCCGCCGCGATCTCGCGCGAGAGGCGGAAGAAGAGGTCGACGTTGGCGGGCGCGACCTGGCTGACCGCCATCAGGCGGCCACCGCCGGGCAGGCCCTTGGGCCAGCTGCTCGCGACGCCGGGGCTGTAGCTGGCCCCCGCCGCCTGCCGCATCCGTTCGAACAGGCGGTCGCTGAACACCTGCGCCAGCACGTCGAGGCGGCGCGCCTCGGCGATGTCGGTCAGGCCGGCACCGGTCGGCCAGGCGATGACGGCGCTCGCCTGATTGTCCGGGCCGTTGTGATAGCGCAGCACCGGCGTCGCGGTGTGCGCGGGGAAGCGGACCGACGGCGGCGCCGCAGTCGGTGCGGTGCGTGCCGGAATCGCGCCGAGGCTCTTCGCCACCGCGGCGATCGCCTCGTCCGCCTTGACGTCGCCGAACACGTCGACCTCGATCGGTCCGCTGGCGAGCAGCGGCGCCCAGAAGGCCTGGAAGCTCCTGGGCGTCAGCGCGTCGACCGCCTTGGCATCGGGCGTCGCCCAGCGCGGGTCGCCGGCATGGAGCAGCCCCTCGAGATCGCGCGACAGCACGCCGTCCGCCGACGAATCATAGCCGGGGATCGCGGTCAGCGCCGCCGATTTGGCGCGCGCGACCGGCGCCGCGTCCCAGCGCGGATGCGCGAGTTTGGCGGCGATCAGCGTCAGTTCGTCGGCATAATCCTTGGGATTGCTCAGCGCCGCGATCGAGAAGGTGTCCTCGTCGATGCCGAAATCGAGGCCGAGCTGACGCCCCGCGGTCAGCTGGTCGAGGTCGTCCTGCCCCAGCGTGCCGATCCCGCTTTCCATCAGCGCGAGGTCGCCGGCCCAGGCCGGGCTCGGGCGGTTCGCCGGCAGCGCGTTATAGCCGTTGCCGAAGCGCACGCGCACGAACACGCGGTTGGTATCGTCGGGATTGGCGAACAGCAGCATGCGCACGCCGTTGGAGAACACCACCTTTTCCGCCGGCAGTCCGTCGATCGGGGTGCGCGTCACCATCGTGCCGGGCTGGCCGGGCGCGGGCAGCTTGCTGAAATCGACCGCCGCCTGGCTGGCGCGCTTGATCGTCAGCGTCGACACGTCCGCCTTCAACGCCGCGGCGAGCTTTTCCGCAGTGCCCTTTTCGGCGGTGCGGGTGTTGACCAGCGCGCGGGTGGCATCGCCCTGGAACAATCGCTTGGACGAGGCGAAGACCGCGGCGGGGTTGAACATCCCCTTCTGCTTCGCCTCGGTCAGGATCGCATAGGAATTTTCCGGCGCGGTCACCGTTTCGCGGATGTCGAGCGCGCCGGCCATGTCGTCGGCCTGCTTGGCGCTCGCCTCGACCCGCGCGGTTTCGACGCCGTTGCGGATCGCGACCTCGTAATCGGCATATTCGCGGTCGATCTCGGCCTGCGTCGGGGCCGAATTCTGCGCGTCGGCGATCACCGCGCGCACGTCCTTCAGCGCTTGTTCCCACTGGTCGCCGACCGGCAGGATCAGCACCGTCGTCATGTTCGCCGAGCGCGACCGGTCGTCGAGATCGACGCCGGCCTGGACGAAGCTCGCCCCGGCACGCGCGCGCCGTTCGAGGCGGCGGCTGATGACCTTGGCCGCGATCGTGTCGACCATCCGCTTCTGGTTGAAAATTTTGGTATCGTCATTGTACTGCCACGGCCGCAGCACGCCCATCATGACGAGCGGCGGCAGGCCGGGTTCGACCAGCGTGGCGGACGTCGGCTGACCGGGATCGGGCTTGCCGAAATCGGGCGCGGGGCTGGCCGTGCCATTGCCCTTCCAGTCGGCGAAATGCCGGGTGACGAGCTGGCCGAGCAGCGCCGCATCCATGTCGCCCGAGATGATGACGACCGCATTCTCGGGGCGATACCAGCGATCGTGGAACGCCTTGACGCTGGCGCCGTTCGCCGCCTCCAGCGTCTCGACCGTGCCGATCGGCGAGCGCTTGGCGAGCGGCTGGCCGGCGAAGAACAGGCCGTTCATCGCATCCTGCAGCTTGACCTGCGGCCCCGGCTGCTCGCGGCGTTCAGCCAGCACGATCGGACGTTCGCTCGACACCGCGGCGTCGGTCAGCGCCGGCGCGGCCATCATCCCCGACAGGATCTTGAGGCTTTCGTCGACCGTCTGGTCGGTCGCGGACGGCAGGTCGAGCTTGTAGAGCGTCTGCGTCGGCGTGGTCGAGGCGTTGCTGTCCGATCCGAAGGTCGCGCCGAACCGCTGCCACACCCGCTTCGCCTCACCGTCGGGCACGTATTTCGAGCCGCGGAACGACAGATGCTCGATGAAATGCGCATAGCCGCGCTCGCTGTCCTTCTCGTTCAGCGACCCCGCGTCGATGCGGACGCGGATCGACACCTGCCCCGGCGGGACGCCGTTCTTGCGCACCGCATAGCGCAGCCCGTTGGGCAGCGTGCCGAACACCCAGGCCGGATCATGTGGCAGGTCGCTGCCCTTGTAGAGCCAGGCGGTCGGATCGACCTTTACGGCGGGGGCGGCGACCGGCGCGGGCGCCTTGGTCTGTGCGGTGACCGTCGATGCGAGAGCGAGGACGAGAACGGGCGCGAACGCGCGGGGGAAGAACGCCATAGCGTCCGTCTGTAGCGGCTGCCGCCCGTCGCCGCCAGCGATGACCGTATCGCCCTCGTTTCGGTCATCTTTTCGCCCCAGCCCGGTCCTAGCCGCAGCGCAGGAAGGCGGTCGGCCGGGCAAGACCGGTACGATTCGATGATGGTGCGGACGATGACGGTGGCCAGACAGCAGACGCAGCCGGCAATGTGGCGGCAATCGGGCGGGACGCCGACGCCGCCCGGGCTGGCGCTCGTCCCCGGCGCGCCCGAAGCCGAACCCGATGCGGCGATGCAGGCGGAGCCGGGCCGGCCGCTCATCATCCGCGTCGGCAAGCATCTGCGCGGCGTGTTCGACCGGCTGATCGCGACATCGTCGCTGGTGTCGACCGATCCGGTGCTCGACGTGCGCGACTTCGCCTGGACCGCCATGCTCCGCGATCACTGGCAGGCGATCCGCGACGAGGCGATCGCGGTCAGCCAGACCGGCGCGGCGCCCAGCCTCGCCACGATCTCGCCCGATCACCGCGCGATCGCGCGGATCGGCAAGTGGCGGTCGTTCTTCCTGTGGGGCTATGGCTATCCGATCGACGAGAATCTGGCGCGCTGCCCGCGGACGCAGGCGCTGGTCGAGCGCATCCCGGGGCTCAACAGCGCCTTCTTCTCGATCCTCGCGCCCGGCACGCACATCCCCGCGCATCGCGGCGTGACCAAGGGGCTCATCACCTGCCACCTCGGCCTGATCGTGCCGCGCGACGGCGACGTCCGCATGCGCGTCGCCGACCGCGTCGTCCGCTGGGCGGAAGGCGAAACGCTGGTGTTCGACGATACCTATGACCACGAGGTGTGGAACGACACCGCCGGCACCCGCGTCGTCCTGCTCGTCCAGTTCGAACGACCGTTGCGCAATCCGGGCAAATGGTTCGCCGACCTGTTCCTCGGCTTCGTCCGCCGCTCGGCCTTCGTGCAGGAGGCGCGGCAGAACATCGCCAGCTGGAATGCCGCGGTAAAGGCGCTGGAAGCGTAAGACCGCGGCTTCCGGTGATCGTCCGGGGGCGGCGCCGGCGGAGCAAAGACACGGGCGGGGAAACAATCCCTTTCCCGCGATACGCTTGATACCCCGCCCCGCACGGTCCACATGGCAGCCATGTTGATCGAAACCGAAACCACCCCCAATCCGGCGACGCTCAAGTTCCTGCCGGGCCGTATCGTCATGGACGCCGGCACGCGCGACTTCGCGACGCCCGAAGAGGCAGAGGCAAGCCCGCTCGCGGAGATGCTGTTCGCGCTCGGCGACGTCACCGGCGTGTTCTTCGGCCGCGACTTCGTGTCGGTCACCGCCGCGCCGGGCGTCGAATGGCACGGATTGAAGCCCGACGTGCTCGCCGTGCTGCTCGACCATTTCGCCGCCAACATGCCGCTGTTCCGTCAGGGCAGCGCGGGCTTCAGCGTGCCGGGCGCCGACGAACCGATCGCGACCGACGATCCTGCGGATGCGGAGATCGTCGCGCAGATCCGCGAGCTGATCGAGACGCGCATCCGCCCGGCGGTGGCGAACGACGGCGGCGACATCGTCTATCGCGGCTTCGACAAGGGCAAGGTGTTCCTCGCGATGCAGGGCGCCTGCGCCGGCTGCCCGTCGTCCAGCGCGACGTTGAAGAACGGGATCGAGCAGCTGTTGAAATATTACGTGCCCGAGGTGACCGAAGTGAGGGCGGTCTGATGGGGCAGGTCCTGTCCGACGCCGCGCTCGACGCGATTTTCCGTCAGGCGCGCAGCTACAACGGCTATACCGACCGGCCGGTCGACGAAGACCAGCTGCATGCGATCTGGGAGCTGATGAAATGGGGGCCGACCTCCGCCAACCAGCTGCCCGCGCGCCTGATCTGGTGCGTCAGCGATGCGGCCAAGGCGAAGCTCGCGGCCTGCACCTCGGCCCAGAACCAGCCCAAGATCCTCAACGCCCCGGTCAGCGTCGTTATCGCGATGGACCTCGAATTCCACGAGCATCTGCCCGAGCTGTTCCCGCACACCGATGCCCGGTCGTGGTTCAGCGGCGACGCCGCCAAGCGCGAGGTGTCGGCGTTCCGCAATTCGACGTTGCAGGGCGCCTATTTCATCATCGCAGCGCGCGCGCTGGGGCTCGACACCGGGCCGATGTCGGGGTTCGACAATGAGGCGGTGGACAAGGCGTTCTTCGCCGACCAGCCGAACCTGCGCACCAATTTCATCTCGACCCTGGGTTATGGCGACCCGGCGACGATCTTCGACCGTCTGCCGCGGCCGGCGTTCGAACGGTTCAATTCGATCGCCTGAATCGGCCCTCCGCCCGCTTGTGTCGGCCACGCGCCTGTCGCAAAGCGGGCGGAACGCCTCGCCATGACCGACACCCCCTCCCCCCGCACGCTCGTCATCGACACCGCGACCGCCGCCTGTTCGGTCGCGCTGATCGAACGGGGCGCGATCATCGCCGCCGCGCATCGCGAGGTCGGCCGCGGCCATGCCGAACAATTGCTGCCGATGATCGCCAGCCTGCCCGACGGCGGCCGCGCCGCGCATATCCTGGTCGACGTCGGCCCGGGCAGCTTCACCGGCCTGCGCGTCGGCATCGCCGCCGCGCGCGGCCTCGCGCTCGGCTGGGACGCGGACGTGCAGGGTTATTCGAGCCTGTCCCTGATCGCTGCCGCAGCGTTCGCCGCCGGTCGGGCTGGCGAGATTGCGGTGATGCTGGAGGGCGGCCATGGCGAGGTGTTCATGCAAGCCTTCGCCCCCGGCCCCCTGCCCCTCGACGCGCTCGCCTCGCGCAAGCCCGATGCCGCGATCGCGGCGCTCGCCGGCCGCCATCCGGTCGGCAACGGCGTCCGCTGGCTGCAACAGGTCGCGCCCGATCTCGACGGCACGCCCGCCCTGCCCAATGCCGCCGACGCGCTGCTGCTGCCGGTCGCGCTCGCGACGCTGGCGCCGCGCCCGCTCTATGGCCGTGCGCCCGATGCCAAGCTGCCCGGCGGCAAGGCGCCCCCGGCCGGGGTCGCGGCCTGATGGCTATGCGGCAGATACGGTTGCGGACCGGTGACGCCCGCGACGTCGCGCTGGTCGACACGCTCATGACCGCCGCGTTCGATCCGCGCTACGGCGAGGCGTGGACGCGCAACCAGTGCCTGGGCGTGCTCGCCATGCCCGGCGTCCGCCTGACGCTGGCCAGCGTCGACGACCGGCCCGCCGGCTTTGCGATGGTGCGCAGCGTCGCCGACGAGGCGGAGCTGCTGCTGCTTGCGGTCGATCCCGCCTGCCGCCGCCGCGGCATCGGCAAGGCGCTGCTCCGCGCCGTCATCGCCGAGGCGCAGGCGGGCGGCATCGCCGACCTCCACCTCGAGGTGCGTGCGGATAACGAGGCGGTGAAGCTGTACGCCGGGCAGGGTTTCGCCAAGGTCGGCGAGCGGCGCGGCTATTATCGCGGCAAGACCGGGCAGGTGTTCGACGCGCATACCTACCGTCGCGCCGTTTAGCGGTTGTTGCGAGTCGGTTTCGCTTTTCGCAACAAGGCACCTGCACTACATTGCGCGCATGCCTCGCAAGATCGACCTCGAAGCCCTCTGCAATCAGAAGGGCCTCCGCATCACCGAACAGCGCCGCGTCATCGCGCGCGTCCTGTCCGAAGCCGAAGACCATCCGGACGTCGAGAAGGTCTATGAACGCGCGTCGGCGATCGATCCGGGCATCTCGATCGCGACCGTCTATCGCACCGTGCGATTGTTCGAAGAGGCGGGCATCCTCGACCGCCACGATTTCGGCGACGGCCGCGCGCGCTACGAACCCTCGCCCGAGGCGCACCACGATCACCTGATCGACGTCGAGACGGGCCGCGTCATCGAGTTCGTCGATCCCGAACTCGAGCAATTGCAAAAGGCGATCGCGGAAAAGCTCGGCTTCCGCCTCGTCGACCATCGCATGGAATTGTACGGGGTCAGCCTCGACCGCAAGGCGTGATCCCGTCCGCGGCGCGGCCGGCGTGATCGCCAACCTGCGCCTCGGGCTGCGGCTGGCGGCGCTGGTCGTGGCGCTGGTCGCCGCGCTCGTCATTCATGGCCTGTGGCGGCTGCTGCGATTGCCCTCGCCATGGCCGCGGCTGTTCCTCGGCCTCGTCGCGCGTATCGTCGGGGCGCAAGTGCGTGTGATCGGCACACCGCTGCGCCGCGACGTCGTCTTCCTCGCCAACCACCTGAGCTGGATCGACATCCTCGCCATCGCCGGCGCGACCGGCAGCGCCTTCGTCGCCAAGGGCGAATTGCGCGGCGTGCCGCTGGTCGGCTGGCTCTGCACGCTCAACCGGACCCTGTTCGTCAGCCGCGAGGACCGGTTGCAGGTGACGACGCAGATCGCCCGCCTGCGCGATGCGATCGGCGAGGGGTGGAGCGTCACGATCTTTCCCGAGGGCACGACCGGCGACGGCCACAGCCTGCTGCCGTTCAAGGCGGCGTTGCTCGCCGCGCTCGATCCGCCACCCCCCGGCGTCCGGGTCCAGCCGGTTCGCGTCGATTACGGCACGGCGACCGACGAACTCGCCTGGGTCGGCGACGAACCCGGGCAGAGCCACGCGCTGCGGGTGCTACGCCGGAAGGGCACGTTCGCGGTGACGCTGCACCTGATCGATCCGTTCGACCCCGCCACGGTCGGCAACCGCAAGGCGATCGCGGCGCAGGCCCGGGCCGCGATCGAGGCCGCGGCCTGAGCCGCGCAGGTCAGTGCACGCCGGCGCCGAACGTATAGGACAGCGCCAGCCCGCCCGACAGCTGGTTGCGCGATCCGAAGGCGCGGACCACCGGCGAGCGGCCGGGATCACCCACCAGCCGGTCGTACTTGGCATAGCCCGACACGCCCCAATGGCTGGTCAGCTGACGCAGCGCGCCCGCGGTCGCACCGACCGCCTGCAGCCCGCCTTCCGCCTTGAATGCGGGAAGGCCCGCGCGCACCGCATCGGCAGGCGCGACACCGAAATAGGCACGATTGTAGCGGCCGCCCGACAGCGTCAGCCGCGGCCCGATCGAGAACAGCCAGCGGTCGGCATCGCGCGCGACATAGTCCGCGCCGACCATGCCGATCAGCCCCTTGTGCCCGCCGATGCCCTGCCGCGCCTCCACCCGCACGCGCAGCGCGTCGGTCAACGCATATTGCGCGAAGCCGCCGAGTTCGACGGTGAAGCCGACCGACGGCAGCACGCCGCCGACGTCGCGGCTGCGGCGCCGCCCCTCGAAGCCGATCGTCGGCCCGAACTGGAACTGGTTGTCGCGTATGACCGGGAAGCCCGCGCTCTCGTCGGGCGCCTCGAACGCGAACGGCGTGTCGCCGCGGGTACGCGAGACATCGACGAACGGGCGCAGGCTGACCGAATCCGATCCGGGATAGCTCGGCACCAGTTGCGGCCCCAGGCCGATGCGGGTGCGACGTGGCGCCTCGGGCGGCGCATCGGGCGACGCCTCCTGCGCCTGGGCGGGAACCACGCCGATGCCGGTCGCGACCAGCAGGGCAAGAACGATCGGGCGAATGCTCTCCATGGCACCGACGGTACAGCTTTCCCGCGATTTGGCGAGTCGCGACCGAGCGCGATCAGCGCGTCTGGCGGGCGACCGGCCTGGGCAGTGGCCCGGTCACCGGGCGGAGCGTGTCGATCCGCCGGTTGACGCAGCCGAGCACATCGACGGTCGTATCGTTGCCCTCGCGCACGCAGGCCCGCACCATTGCGCAGCCGATCCGGTCCAGCGGCGGATCGCCGCTCGAGATGTCGGCATGGCACCAGCGGAACGCCTTGCCCCGGCTGGCATAATGCAGCCGGATGCGACGCAGCTTGCGCGCGACCACGACGATATCCTCGGCCTGCGGCGGAGCGGTATGCGTGGCGGAGGAGCGCGGCGGCGGCGCGGCGGTTTCGCCGTCCGCCGCCGCCGGATGGTCGGCGGCGCCCGGCAGCGGACCGGCCTCGTCCTCGGGTTCCGCCGCCTCCGATCGAACCAGCTGCGCGGCCGGGCCGGTCTGCGCAGGAGCAGCGCCAGCAGCCGGCGTGGCGATTTGCCGTACCGCCGGCCCCTCGCATGGACCGATACGCCGCGCCGAGACCCGCCAGCGCATTTTGGGGGCATCGGTGCGCGGCAAGCCGATCTGTTCCTGATAGTCGGCGGACAGGTTGCTTTCAGCGATCCTCGCCCGCATCCGCGTCTCGGCGACCAGGCCGACGATATAGCCGGCGTCGCGGGTTTCGATCGGCGGCAGCGGGCAGCGGCGACTGCCGTTCACCCGGTTGCGCGTGATCGTCAGCCCCATCGGCGAACACAGCATGCCCTCGTCGAACACCGCACGGGCGCCGATCAGCTGTTCGAGGATCGCGGGCGTATCGCCGTCGCGGATGCACAGGCTCCAGTCCTGCGGCCCCCGCCCCCGAGGCCCGACGACCCCCGGCACCGCATCGCGGCTCGCGGCATCGGCATGGAAGGTCCACAGACCGGCGAGCATGCGCGGCGTCCCGGCGTTGACGATGATGTCCTGCCCGATCGTCGGTGCCGCCCAGATCGCCAGCATCGCCGCGGCAGCAGCCGCTCCCCCGGTGACGATCGCCCGTATCATCCGCCCGCCCCTCATTCTCTCCGTCCGGGCAGCATTTCACGGAACGCCGCGCCGGGCCAGCCCCGGGCTGGCGACACCGCGCCGCATCCTGTATGCGCGCGCCATGACCGCCCCGGAAAAGCCCAAGACCTTCCACGTCAAATCCTTCGGCTGCCAGATGAACGTCTACGATGGCGAGCGGATGGCCGAACTGATGGCCGCGGACGGGATGACGGCGACCGCCGATCCCGATGCCGCCGACCTCGTCGTGCTCAACACCTGCCACATCCGCGATCGCGCGACCGAAAAGGTCTATTCGGACATCGGCCGGCTGCGCAAGAACGCGCGCCTGAACGCGCGGACCGCGCCGATGATCGCAGTCGCCGGCTGCGTCGCGCAGGCGGAGGGCGACGAGATCGTCCGTCGCGCCAAGGTCGACGTCGTCGTCGGCCCGCAGGCCTATCACAACCTGCCCGCGCTGGTCGCCAGCGCTGCCGGCGGCACCCCCAGCCTCGACACCGACATGCCGCTGCTGTCGAAGTTCGCGGCCTTGCCCGCGCGGCGCCGCGTCGGTCCGTCCGCCTTCCTGACGGTGCAGGAAGGGTGCGACAAATTCTGCACCTATTGCGTCGTGCCCTATACGCGCGGCGCGGAAATCAGCCGCCCGTTCGCGGCGATCGTCGACGAGGCGAAGGCGCTGGTCGACGCCGGCGCGCGCGAGATCACGCTGCTCGGCCAGAACGTCAATGCATGGGACGACGACGGCAAGGGGCTGCACGACCTGATCCGGGTGCTCGATCGCATTCCGGGGCTGGCGCGCATCCGCTACACCACCAGCCATCCCAACGACATGGCGCAGGGGCTGATCGATGCGCACGGCGACGTCGAGAGCCTGATGCCCTTCCTCCACCTGCCGGTGCAGGCGGGCAGCGACCGCGTGCTGCGCGCGATGAACCGCAGCCACGACCGCGACAGCTATCTGCGGCTGCTCGACCGCGTCCGCGCGGTGCGGCCGGACATCGCGCTGTCGGGCGACTTCATCGTCGGCTTCCCCGGCGAGACCGAAGCCGAGTTCGCCGAGACGCTCGGCCTCGTCGATGCGGTCGGCTATGCGCAGGCCTATTCGTTCAAATACAGCCCCCGCCCCGGCACGCCCGCCGCCGACATGGCCGGCGCGGTGCCGCCGGCCGTGATGGACGAACGGCTGCAGCGCCTGCAGGCCGCGCTCGGCCGCGACCAGCAGGCGTTCAACCAGGCGAGCGTCGGGCGCGCCTGCGACGTGCTGATCGAACGGCGCGGCAAGCTGCCCGGGCAGATGCTCGGCAAGTCGCCCTGGCTGCAATCGGTGCATCTGATGACCGATGCCGCGATCGGCGACATGGTGTCGGTCGACCTGCTGTCGGCGGGGCCGGTGTCGATGGCGGGCGCCGAGCGGGTGCGGGCAGCGGCCTGATCTCGCCGTTCGCGGAAGGGGATGTTTCGCGTCGGACGCGACATGCCGGCGTGACGCCCCTTCCTCCCCCGCCTTCGTGTGAAAGTCGGGTTTTGCAGCTTCCCTTTCGCCGGTCCGCATCCCACATTCCTTTCATGCCATCACGGCATGAAAGGACCGCATGAGTCGCAAGCCCGTCCCCGCCCGCTCCGGTGAACGCAGCCGGGCAGAGGTGTTGTTCGACAAGCCGCAATTGCTCGCCACGCTTTTCGGCCAGTATGACCAGAATCTGGTGGCGCTCGAAAACCGGCTGGGCGTCTATATCACCGCACGCGGCAACCGCGTCGGGCTGGAAGGGACTGCCGAGAACGTCGCCCTCGCCCGCGACGTGTTGCAGGACCTCTACCACCGGATGCAGCGCGGCGAGGAGGTCGATACGGGGCTGGTCGACGCCGCGATCGCGATGGCGTCCGAACCGACATTGGCCGGCATCGTCAGCGCGGAGCGCGGCGGCATCCCGTCGGTGATGATCCGCACCCGCAAGAAGACGATCGTGCCGCGCACGCCCGCACAGGCGCATTACATGCGCGAACTCGCGACCAACGACATGATCTTCGCCCTGGGGCCGGCGGGGACGGGGAAGACCTATATCGCGGTCGCGCAGGCGGTCTCGCAGCTCATCACCGGCAGCGTCCAGCGCCTGATCCTGTCGCGCCCGGCGGTCGAGGCCGGCGAGAAGCTGGGCTTCCTGCCCGGCGACATGAAGGACAAGGTCGATCCCTACCTGCGTCCGCTGTACGACGCGCTGCACGACTGCCTGCCCGCCGAGCAGGTCGAACGTCGCATCACGTCGGGCGAGATCGAGATCGCTCCGATCGCCTTCATGCGCGGGCGGACGCTGGCGGATGCCTTCGTGATCCTCGACGAGGCGCAGAACACGACGCCGGCGCAGATGAAGATGTTCCTCACCCGCTTCGGCCAGAACAGCCGGATGGTGATCTGCGGCGATCCCAACCAGACCGATCTGCCCGGCGGCGTCGGCGCATCGGGCCTCGCCGACGCGACGGTGCGGCTGGACGGCGTCGAGGGCATCTCGATGACCCGCTTCACCGCCGCCGACGTCGTGCGTCACCCGATTGTCGGTCGGATCGTCGAGGCGTATGAGGGGCCGAACGGTTGACGGGGCGGAATATCCCTGAAACCTTTTCGGGATATTCCGGAGGCTGAGCCATGGCGTCGCCGTACGTTAAGGATGACGAGGCGAACGCTTTGGCCGCCCGCGTTTCGGGAAGGGCGCCCGCCCCGCCCGCCTGACCATAAGCGACTGTTTCGCCTATGCCTGCGCCTAGAACTATCACGCACGCCTGCTCCACTAGGGCGCCGATTTTTTCACGGACGGACCTCGCATGATCCATATCGAACTCACCCGCGAAGAGCCGTGGCCGGCGGATACCGACTGGGACGCGCTCGCCGTACGGGCGGCGCGCGCGGCGATCGAGCGGACGCCGCATGGCGAATTGCTCACCACCGCCGCGACTGTGGAGATCAGCGTCCGCCTGACGTCGGACGACGAGGTGCATGCGCTCAACGCGCAATACCGTCAGAAGGACAAGCCGACCAACGTCCTCTCCTTCCCGATGGTGCAGGCCGACCTGCTCGACACGGTCAGCCAGAACAGCGACGACGGCGAGCTGCTGCTCGGCGACATCGTGATGGCGCACGGCGTCTGCGCGCGCGAGGCGATGGAAAAGGGCGTCAGCATCGCCGAACATGCCACGCACCTGCTGGTGCATGGCACGCTGCATCTGCTAGGCTACGACCACATGGGGGATGAGGAAGCCGAGGGTATGGAGGAGATCGAGCGTCAGGCGCTCGCCAGCCTCGGCATCGCGGACCCCTATTCTGTACGAGAGGACTGACACGGCCGCCATGGCAGACGACCGAAGTAGCGCCGGCAACGGCGACTCCAGCGAATCCAATATCTGGCGCGGGCTGAAGCATCTGATCTTCGGCGGCGCACCGGAAGAATCCCTCCGCGACCAGCTGGAGGAGGCGATCGACCGGCATGAGGACGATCCCGCGCCCGATGCCAAGGGCGATCTCACCCCGCTCGAACGGCAGATGGTGCGCAACCTGCTCCACTTCGGCGAGCGCGACGCGGGCGACGTCGGCGTACCGCGCGCCGACATCATCGCGATCGAGGAAGGCACCACCTTCGCCCATCTCGTCCAGATCTTCGCGGAGGCCGGCCACAGCCGCCTGCCCGTCTATCGCGGTGCGCTCGATACGATCATCGGCATGGTCCACATCAAGGACGTGTTCAACATCCTGGCGACCGGCGCGGACCATCCCGCCGACCTGTCCGGGCTGATCCGCGATCCGCTGTACGTGCCGATGAGCCGCGGGGCGCTCGACCTGCTCGCCGACATGCGCGCGAGCCACGTCCATCTGGCGGTGGTGCTCGACGAATATTCGGGCACCGAAGGCCTCGTCACGATCGAGGATCTGATCGAGGAGATCGTCGGCGAGATCGAGGACGAGCACGACGAGGCGCCCGAGGCGCTGCTGGTGCCGATCGACGGCGGCGCATGGGAGGCCGACGCCCGCGCCGAGCTGGAGGATGCCGCCGAGCTGATCGATCCGCAGCTGGGCGAGACGGAGCATGACGTCGATACGCTCGGCGGCCTCGCCGCGGTGCTCGCGGGGCATGTGCCGGCGCGCGGCGAATGCGTCGACCATCCCAGCGGCTGGAAGCTGGAGGTGCTCGATTCGGACGAGCGCCGCATCCACCGCCTGCGCCTGCATCCGCCGGTCGCGCGCGAGGTCGAGGACGCCTGAGGTCAGCGTCGGTTCATCGACGTCCGGCATGATCCTCGCAAAAAGGGAGATGCCCGATGCCGACGTTCCGCCCTGCCCTTGCCCCGTCGCTTTTTCGCCGCTCTTCCGCCGGGCGGGGGATGGCAGGACCGGTCGCGTTGCTGCTCGTTGCCCTCCCCGCCCCCGCCGTGGCGCAGGCGTGGAGCACGATCAGCAGCGCGCCCGCCGGACCGTCCGTCGAACGTCAGGTCGGCAGGATCCGGGACGACGTGCGTGACGGCCGCAAGGCCGGCCAGCTGTCCAGACGCGAGGCCAGGGACCTGCGCAGGAAAGCCGACGGGATCGGCCTTCGCGCGGGCATGTATGCGCAAAACGGCCTGAGCGATTCCGAGCGTTCGTTTCTGGAGAGCAATGCGGCGGCGCTGCGCAGCGAGGTCGTCGTCAAACGATCGCAAGGACGGCGCTGATCGTCGCATCCGATCACCACGTTCGCGATTTCGCGTTTCCTCGATCACTGCCGCTGGAGTAGTTTTCCTGCAACACCGCGCCGGTAACGCCGGCCCTGCGGCAATGCGAGGAGAGCGACATGGACGCGATTACCCAAGGCAGCCCGATCAACGACCCCAGCAAGCAGCCCGCGGCAAAGCGCCGGCTGCTCGGTCGCACCGCCAAGGACTGGTGGCCCGAATCGCTGTCGATCGATATCCTTCACCAGAAGGGCGTCAGCGGCAATCCGATGGGCGACGACTTCGACTATCGTTCGGAGTTCCTCAGCCTCGACTATGACCAGCTGAAGGCCGACATCACCGCGCTGATGACCGACAGCCAGCCGTGGTGGCCCGCCGATTACGGGCATTACGGGCCCTTCTTCATCCGCATGGCGTGGCATAGCGCCGGCACCTATCGCACCGGCGACGGCCGCGGCGGTTCGTCCGCAGGCCAGCAGCGCTTCGCGCCGCTCAACAGCTGGCCCGACAACGGCAACCTCGACAAGGCGCGGCGCCTGCTGTGGCCGATCAAGCAGAAATACGGTCGCAAGCTGAGCTGGGCGGACCTGTTCATCCTCGCCGGCAATGTCGCGATCGAATCGATGGGCGGCCCGACCTTCGGTTTCTCCGGCGGACGCGAGGACGTGTTCGAGCCCGAGAAGGACGTCTATTGGGGCACCGAGGAGGAATGGCTCGGCCAGACCCGCATCGACGAGGAGGCCGGCCTCGCGCTCGAAAGCCCGCTCGCCGCGATCCAGCACGGCCTCATTTACGTGAACCCCGAGGGTCCGGGCGGCTGCCCGCATCCGCAGGGGTCGGCGCGCGACATGAAGGAAACCTTCGCGCGGATGGGCATGAACGACGAGGAAACCGTCGCGCTGACCGCCGGCGGCCACACCTTCGGCAAGGCGCATGGCGCGGGCGACGCGACGCTGGTCGGTATCGAGCCGGAGGGTGCGGACATCGCCAGCCAGGGCCTCGGCTGGACCTCCACGCATGAGAGCGGCATGGGCGATCACACGATCACCAGCGGCATCGAAGGCGCATGGACGCCGACGCCGACGACATGGGACATGAGCTATTTCGACATGCTCTTCGACCATGAATATGAGCTGGTGAAGAGCCCGGCGGGTGCGCACCAGTGGCAGCCGGTCGGCAGCCCGGACGATACGCTCGCACCGGCCGCGCATACCGCCGGCAAGCGCGTGCCGACGATGATGACGACCGCCGACATGGCGCTGAAGGTCGACCCGGCGTACAATGCGATCTGCCAGAAGTTCCGCGCCGATCCCGCCTGCTTCGCCGATGCCTGGGCGCGGGCGTGGTACAAGCTGACGCATCGCGACATGGGTCCGAAGATCCGCCTGATCGGCCCGGAAGTGCCGCAGGAGGAGCTGATCTGGCAGGATCCGATCCCGGTCGCGGACTATCCGCAGGTCGAGGCAGGCGACATCGCCGACCTGAAGACGGCGATCGCCGGCGCCGGCCTGTCGATCGAGGAACTGGTTACCACCGCCTGGGCCTCGGCCTCGACGTGGCGTGGGTCGGACCATCGCGGCGGTGCCAATGGCGCGCGCATCCGCTTCGCCCCGCAAAAGGACTGGGAGGTCAACCAGCCCGAACAGCTCGCCCGCGTGCTGGCGGTCTATGAGCGGATCAAGGCCGATTTCGACGGCAGGGGTGCACGGAAGGTGTCGATCGCCGACCTGATCGTGCTCGGCGGCTCGGTCGGCATCGAGGCGGCGGCGAAGGCGGCGGGGCATGCGGTGGAGGTGCCGTTCACCCCCGGCCGCACCGATGCCAGCGAGGCGCAGACCGAAACCGAAAGCTTCGACGTGCTCGAACCGCGCGCCGACGGCTTCCGCAACTACCTGCAGGTCAAGTTCAACGTGCCGACCGAGGAATTGCTGGTCGATCGCTCGCAGTTGCTCGGGCTTAGCGCACCGGACATGACCGTGCTGGTCGGCGGCCTGCGCGTCCTCGGAGTGAACCATGCCAAGGCGAAGCAGCATGGCGTGTTCACGACCCGTCCGGGCCAGCTGACCAACGACTTCTTCGTGAACCTGCTAGACATGGGCACCGCGTGGAAGCAGGTCAGCGACGAAAGCGACGAGGAGTTCGTCGGCACCGATCGTCACACGCACGAGCAGCGCTGGACCGCGTCGCGCACCGATCTGGTGTTCGGCTCCAACTCGCAGCTGCGCGCGATCGCCGAAGTCTACGCCTGCTCCGATGCGCAGGAGATGTTCGTCCGGCACTTCGTCAAGGCGTGGGTCAAGGTGATGAACGCCGACCGTTACGACCTGCTGGTCGGCAGCCCGGCGTAACGTGGGCGACTGGGGGGCGGGGTGGCGCGGAAAAGCCATCTCGCCTCCCCCTTCCGCTTCCCCCTCGCGCCTCCTATCGTAGGTCCATGCTGAAGCACGTCCTGCGCCTCGCCGCGCTCCTCGCCATCATCGCCGTGGCGGTCGTCGTCTATCTCGCCTGGCCGGACACGGCGCAGGTGCCGTTCGACAGGATCACCGGCAAGCGCCCGCAGATCGGCGAACCGCGCATCCAGACGCTGCCGACCGTCAAGGTCGCCGACGTCGTCGGCTGGCAGGGCGACCAGACCCCCGTCCCCGCCGCGGGTCTGACGGTGAAGGCCTTCGCCAAAAATCTCGATCACCCCCGCTGGCTGTATCGCCTGCCCAACGGCGACGTGCTGGTCGCCGAAACCAACTCGCCCCCGCGCGAAGGCGGCGGCATCCAGGGCTGGGTGATGGGCAAATTGATGGCGAAGGCCGGTGCGGGTGTTCCCTCCGCCAACCGCATCACCCTGCTGCGCGATACGGACGGCGACGGCGTGGCGGACCAGCGCCACGTCTTCATGACCGGGCTCAACTCGCCGACCGGCATGGCGCTGCTCGATGGCCAGCTCTACGTCGCCAACACCGATTCGCTCGTCCGCGTACCCTATGCAGAGGGCGCTACGTCAATCGCCGCCAAGCCCGAACTGGTCGTCAAGCTCAACGGCGGCGGCAACCATTGGGCGCGCACGCTGATCGCCGCCCCGGATGGCCGCACCCTGTTCGTCGGTGTCGGATCGGCATCGAACATCGCCGAAAACGGGCTGGAGGCGGAGAAATTCCGCGCCAACATCCTGCAGGTCTATCCGAACGAGAAGACGTTCCGCATCTACGCCTCCGGCCTGCGCAATCCGCAGGGCATGGCGATCAGCCCGTTCAACCAGCAATTGTGGACCGTGGTCAACGAACGCGACATGCTCGGATCGGACCTCGCGCCCGATTATCTGACGCAGGTCGAACTCGGCGACCAGTTCGGCTGGCCGTGGTTCTATTGGGGCGGCTACCCCGATACCCGCGTGGAACCCGCGCGTCCCGAATTGCAGCAATATTCGAAGCGTCCCGATTATGCGCTTGGGCCGCATGTCGCCGCACTCGGCCTGACCTTCGCCGGCGACGTCAAGCTCGGCGACCGGTTCGCACAAGGTGCGTTCATCGGCGAACACGGCTCGTGGAACCGCAAGCCGGTGTCGGGCTACAAGGTGGTATTCGTGCCGTTCGCCGCGCGCGGCTTCCCCGCTGACGGTGCCAGGCCCGTCGACGTACTGTCTGGTTTCCTCGACAAGGACGGCAAGGCGCATGGCCGTCCGGTCGGCGTCACCGCGGACCGCACCGGCGCGCTGCTGGTCGCCGACGATGTCGGCAACACGATCTGGCGCGTCGCGGCAAAATAAAACCCCCCCCTTTTCAAGGGAGGGGTTGGAGCGGACGCCATCGTCTCGCGGCTGGTGCGTCCCTTACGCCTTAGACCGTCCGCAGCCGCAGCGGTGTCCGCTCGACCGTGCCCGACAGCACCTTGCGCCCGAACACGCGGTTCATCGCCGCGGCGGCGTCGCCGTTCATGAACACGACGCGCGTGCCACCCGATGCCAGCGTCTCGATCGCGCTGATCGGCGCCTTGTGCTTGAGGCACAAAGCCTCGACATCGGTCTTGCTGGCGTTGACGTTGATCGCGCGCGACATGCGGGTCTCCCTTTCGAAGCGGGAGCGCATATCATCTCTCAGTCGGGACCATGCTCGAATAGGGCGGCCCGATGGTCCCCAAATGGCCCCTTACGCGGCGCTCCGCAACCCTTGCCGGTCATGGCGCGGACCGAAACCCTTGCCGAACCCGGCCCGATGCCCCATATAGCCCCTGCTAGAGTCGCACATCGACGGTCTACGGTGCTTTGCGGCTCCCTCTTCCTTCCTTCCCTGCTTCGAGCGCAATTTCGCGCATCGGTAATCGTACCGCCGCGCGGCAGAGTAGAAAGGATACTGCCATGAGCAGCATCACCGGCACCGTAAAGTTCTTCAACGCCGACAAGGGCTATGGCTTCGTCGCACCCGACACGGGCGGCGCCGATGCGTTCGTCCACATCACGGCGGTGGAACGCGCCGGCATGGCGACGCTGAACCAGAACCAGCGCATCAGCTATGACCTGGAGCAGGACCGTCGCGGCAAGACCTCGGCCGTCAACCTTCAGCCGGTCGACTGATCGAACGGGCGGGTCGCAGGACCCGCCCGCTTCGCGGTCACCGCGTCCTCACCGGACACGAAAAAGCCCGCGGGACACCGCGGGCTTTTTTGTGTCCGACGAAGATCGGCACAGGTTTGCGCGGGGATGCGACACTATTGCGTCCCTTGCCTTGCACATGGTGAGGTTTCGGCAGGCCGAACTTCGGGAGACGCAACGTCTCCGCGTCCTCCGCGCCTCCGCGCGAACCAATGTCGCCTTCGTCCTGCGCGCAGGAAGCGCCAGATCGTTCACGCATAAAGGGTAGCATTCGCTGACCGGCGACCAACATCGCACACGGCTTTGCACGTCTGCTACATCCGTAACAGCCGTCATAGCGGACAAGTGATTGTCTTGGAATTCCCTGCCAGATCGGCAGGTTCGGAACCGAATGGTGGAGCCGAGGGGGATCGAACCCCTGACCTCTGCAATGCCATTGCAGCGCTCTCCCAGCTGAGCTACGGCCCCATTCGTTCCGGGAGGCGACCCACTAGCGGGGGCGCCCGGGCATGGCAAGCGGGGAAATCCGCCTGCCATGCCTTTTTTCACATCATCGTCCGATCAATGGTCGTCGTCTTCGGTCGGCGCTTCCACGCCGAGATCGTCGTCGCCGCCGAGATCAACCTCGTCGTCAGCCGAGGGCTCTTCCTCTTCGCCCAGCGCTTCCAGATCCTCGTCCTCACCCTCGAGGTCGCGGTCGGCTTCCTTGGTGTCCGGCTTGGCCTGCTCGAACGGGAGCGGCTGCTTGGACTTCAGGATGGGTTCGGGATTCCATGTCGATCCGCAGTTGATGCAGGTGACGGGATCGTCCTTTTCGAGGTCGTAAAAGCGCGTGGCGCATTTCGGGCACGTACGCTTCGTGCCCCATTCCGGCTTAATCATGCCGTGTCGTGCCTTTCGGAATTGGGTTTCGCAGGCAAAGGTTGCCCCCAGCCCGTGAATTGGGGCGCGCCTTGCCATAGCGCAAGGTGGCTGTCAAAGCCCCCGACCCATGGCGCACCCCCTTCCCCAAGACCTCGCCGTCGGTCCGCGCGGACCGCTGACCGGCCCCATCACCGTCCCCGGCGACAAATCGATCAGCCATCGGTCGCTGATGTTCGCCGCGCTTGCGGTCGGCACCAGCCACATCACCGGGCTGCTCGAAGGTGAGGACGTGCTCGCCACCGCCGCCGCGTTGCGGGCGATGGGCGCGCAGATCGAACGGACCGGTGAGGGCACGTGGCGGGTCGACGGCGTCGGCGTCGGCGGGCTGCTGCAACCCGCGACCGCATTGGAGATGGGCAACAGCGGCACCTCGACCCGGCTGCTGATGGGCCTCGTTGCCAGCCACCCGATCACCGCCACCTTCACCGGCGACGCCTCGCTGTCGGCGCGACCGATGGGCCGGGTCATCGATCCGCTCACGCAGATGGGCGCGGACATCACTGCCAGCCCCGGCGGCAAGCTTCCCCTGATGGTGCGCGGCCTGTGCCCCGCGGTACCGATCAGCTACACGCTGCCGGTCGCCTCGGCGCAGGTGAAGTCGGCGGTGCTGCTCGCCGGTCTGAACACGCCCGGCATCACCCGCGTGATCGAACCGGTCGCGACGCGCGATCATAGCGAGCGCATGCTGCGCGGCTTCGGTGCGGAGATCGGCATCGAGGAAACCAACCATGGCCGCATCATATCGATCACCGGCGAGGCGGAACTGACGCCGCAGACGATCACCGTCCCCGGCGACCCCTCGTCCGCCGCCTTCTGGCTGGTCGCCGCATCGATCGTGCCGGGTTCCGACATCGTCGTGCGCAACGTCGGCCTCAACGTCACGCGCACCGGCCTGATCGCGGCGCTGCGCCTGATGGGCGCCGACATCACCGAGCTCGACGCGCGCGAAGTGGGCGGCGAGCCCGTCGCCGACCTGCGCGTCCGCCACGCTGCCCTGACGGCGATCGACGTGCCGCCAGACCTCGCGCCGAGCATGATCGACGAATATCCGGTGCTGTTCGTCGCCGCCGCCTTTGCGGCAGGACGCACCGTCGCCCGCGGCGCACACGAACTCCGCGTCAAGGAATCGGACCGGATCGCAGCGATGAAGGACGCGCTCGAAGCCTGCGGCGTGCCGTGCGAGGAATATGAGGATGGGCTCGCGATCACCGGCACCGGCGGCGATGCGATCCCGGGCGGCGCGCGCATCGCCTCGAAACTCGACCATCGCATCGCCATGAGCCTGACCGTCGCCGGACTGCACGCCGCAAAGCCGGTCACGATCGACGACATCGGCCCGGTGGCGACCAGCTATCCCGTGTTCTATCAGTCGCTCGACGCATTGACGCAGGGAACGGCCGCATGATCATCGCCGTCGACGGCCCCGCCGCATCGGGCAAGGGCACGATCGCCCGGGCGCTGGCGCGCCACTATGGCCTGCCCCATCTCGACACCGGCCTGCTGTACCGCGCAGTCGCGCTGACGGTCCGCCGGCTCGACCTCGACCCGGCGAAGGAAGCCGATGCGGTCGCGGCCTGCGGCTTCGACGACGCGCTGCTCGCCGATCCGGAGCTGCGGAGCGACGAGATCGGCCAGCTCGCCTCGATCGTCTCCGCCCATCCGCTCGTCCGCGCGGCGCTGCTCCAGCGCCAGAAGCGCTTCGCCCGCCAGCCGGGCGGTGCGGTGCTCGACGGCCGCGACATCGGCACGGTCATTGCGCCGGACGCCGACGCCAAACTGTTCGTCAAGGCCACCCCCCAGATCCGCGCGCAACGCCGCCACAAGGAATTGCAGGGCCACGGCTCGCAGGTCAGCTTCGACAAGGTCCTCGCCGACATCCGCGCCCGCGACGCCCGCGACAGCGGTCGTTCCACCGCGCCGCTGGTGATGGCGGACGATGCCGCGCTGCTCGACACGAGCTTCCTGTCGATCGAGGCGAGCGTGCAGAAGGCGGTGGCTCTCGTCGAGGCGCGGCGGGTGAACGTCGCGGATGGTGCCGACGACGGATGATGGGTGGTTAGCTGCCCGTCCGCTTTAGGCGGCGAAAGAGTGAGCGCAGGCCGCCACCAACCGCGTAGCCCACGCTTGCACCAAGGCTGGGCCACAGAGGTCCAAAAAGAAAATCCAAGGCGCTGGTCGAAGGCAGGTTCTCAGGATGCTGCCATTGCCAGAAGGCGATGTAGGCGATCATGGCGACAGGTACGATCCATAAGACGGTGCACCCCACACGGCCACTTGGCGAGAACAGCCCGATCAGCAACCCGACAACGGCACCAAAAATGAGCATGGCTTCGATGGTCATGGATGCAGCGTAGCACGCTCGTCGTCGTCAGCCATTGGGCGATAGCGCCCTCACCCACTCCTCCACGCCGCGCCACCCCGCCCACCTTGCCAAAACACCCGTTTTCCCCTAAGCGGCCACCGTCCGGCGAGCAGGTGCTCGCGGAGGTAGGCGCGATCGGTTCGACCGTTCGCGCCCTTTTCGCATGATGCGCATCGCTTTTCCTCCGCCTGTCCCAGCCCAATGGATGCCGCGATCGGCATGGGGTCGCCGCGGCGTTTTCAGCCAAGACCAGCGGAACCAACCGCTTGGCCGGAAACAGTAAACCTGAGGACACTCTAACCCTATGGCTACCCAGCCCACTCCTACGCGCGACGATTTCGCCGCGATGCTCGATGACATGTTCGGCGGCGCCGACAGCTTCGAGGGCCGTGTCGTCCACGGCACCGTTACCGCGATCGAGAACGACATGGCCGTCATCGACGTCGGCCTGAAGTCCGAAGGCCGCGTGCCGCTGCGCGAATTCGCCGCACCGGGCCAGAAGGCCGAGCTGAACGTCGGCGACGAAGTCGAGGTTTATGTCGACCGCGTCGAGAACATGCATGGCGAAGCGATGCTCAGCCGCGATCGCGCCCGTCGCGAAGCCGCCTGGGACAAGCTGGAACTCGAATTCAGCAAGACCGCACGCGTCGAGGGCGTCATCTTCGGCCGCGTCAAGGGCGGCTTCACCGTCGACCTGTCGGGCGCCGTCGCGTTCCTGCCGGGTTCGCAGGTCGATATCCGCCCCGTCCGCGACGTCACGCCGCTGATGGACATCCCGCAGCCGTTCCAGATCCTGAAGATGGACCGCAAGCGCGGCAACATCGTCGTGTCGCGTCGCGCAGTGCTGGAAGAAACCCGCGCCGAGCAGCGTTCGGGCCTGATCCAGAGCCTCGCCGAGGGTCAGATCATCGACGGCGTCGTCAAGAACATCACCGATTATGGTGCGTTCGTCGACCTCGGCGGCATCGACGGCCTGCTCCACGTCACCGATCTGTCGTACAAGCGCGTCAATCATCCGTCGGAGATGATCGCGATCGGCGACACCGTGAAGGTGCAGATCATCCGCATCAACAAGGACACGCAGCGCATCAGCCTCGGCATGAAGCAGCTCGAGTCCGATCCGTGGGATGGCGCATCGGCCAAGTATCCGGTCGGCGCGAAGCTGTCGGGCCGCGTCACGAACATCACCGAATATGGTGCGTTCGTCGAACTGGAAGCGGGCATCGAGGGCCTCGTCCACGTCAGCGAAATGTCCTGGACCAAGAAGAACGTCCATCCGGGCAAGATCGTCAGCACGTCGCAGGAAGTCGATGTGGTGGTGCTCGAGGTCGACGAGGACAAGCGTCGCATCAGCCTCGGCCTCAAGCAGGCGCAGAACAATCCGTGGGAAGCGTTCGCCGCCGCCCATCCGATCGGTTCGACCGTCGAGGGCGAAGTCAAGAACGCGACCGAGTTCGGCCTGTTCATCGGCCTGGACAACGACGTCGACGGCATGGTCCACATGTCGGACATCGCCTGGGGCGTGTCGGGTGAGGATGCCCTCAACCTGCATCGCAAGGGCGAGACGGTTCAGGCCGTGGTGCTCGACATCGACGCCGAGAAGGAGCGCATCAGCCTCGGCATGAAGCAGCTCGAGCGCGGCGGCCCGTCGGCCGGCGGCATCGCGGCATCGGGCGACCGCCTGAACAAGAACGCGATCGTCACCGTCACGGTCCTCGAAGTTCGCGATGCGGGCCTCGAAGTCCAGCAGGGCGACGACGGCGCGACCGGCTTCATCAAGCGCACGGATCTGGGTCGCGACCGCGACGAGCAGCGTCCGGAGCGTTTCCAGGTCGGCCAGAAGTTCGACGCGATGGTGACCGGCTTCGACCGTTCGAAGAAGCCGACCTTCTCGATCAAGGCGATGCAGATCTCTGAAGAGAAGCAGGCCGTGGCCCAGTACGGTTCGTCCGACTCGGGTGCGACCCTCGGCAACATCCTGGGCGAGGCTCTCAAGGCCCGTTCGGACGCTGAGAAGAAGTAAAAGACTGCGGGGCCGGGACAAAACGTTCCGGCCCCGTTTCTTTTTTTGGACCGGTTACGGATCGGCCCTGTACGTGAGGCCGATTGATCTCTATCAAGCCCTGGTTGCATAGAGCCGGGGGGAGCTTGTGATGATCCGTTCTGAACTAGTCCAAAAATTGTGCGATCTGAATCCGGGCCTTGCCGCCCATGACGTCGAGGCGATCGTCGCGACCTTCTTCGACGAGATTTCGCGCCGGCTCGCCGCCAATGGCCGGGTCGAACTGCGCGGCTTCGGTGCCTTCTCGACCCGCTCGCGCGATGCGCGTGTCGGGCGCAATCCTCGAACTGGTGAGACCGTCGAGGTTGACGCCAAGCGGGTTCCGTATTTCAAGCCGGGCAAGGAAATGCGCGCGCGCCTGAACGTCTGAGGCGGATATCGGCCATAGCGGCTTGACGCCCCGGCCCCGCTGGGCTTGTCGTGCGCAGGTGCGCGGACGTGGCGAAATCGGTAGACGCTGCCGACTTAAAATCGGCTTCCATCGGAGTGCGGGTTCGAGTCCCGCCGTCCGCACCATCATCCTGCCGGCCGAACCGGTCCGAAATCAGCGCGCTGTCGAAGCCGCGGGGACCGGCCGCGCCCTCCTTTTGCTCGGCGGGCCGGGCGAAGAGCAGCGTGCTGTCGAAGCCGGAAGGACCATCCGCAACCCCTTTCCGCCCGCGGGGTTGGGCGGAAAGCAGTGTCCTGCCGATGCCGGAAGGACCGGCCGCGCGCTTCTTCCGTCCGCGAACCCAGTCGGAAACCGGCATCTGGCCGATGTCTTAAAAGGCGTCCGCTCCACGCTTTTGCTCGCGGGGCTGGTCCCGGCGCTGCTTGCCGGGTGCGACCGGCGGCCCGATTCGGGGCCGGTGATCGTCAGCGCGATCGGTGGCGCCCCGCGGCTCTCCGACCCGGTGCGCGGCCGGCCGGATACGGCGGGACGGCTGTTGCTCGACGCCGCCGCCGAGGGGCTGGTCCGCTTCGATGCCAACGGGCAGATCGAACCCGGCCTCGCCGAGCGCTGGATCGTGATCGATCAGGGCATGAGCTACATCTTCCGCCTGCGCGATGCGCGGTGGAGCGATGGCAGCCGGGTCGAGGCCGAACAGGTGGTCGCGCAATTGCGCCGCCAGCTGGCCGACGGATCGCGCAACCCGCTCGCCCCTTTCCTCACTGCGGTCGACGAAATCGTGACGATGACCCCGCAGGTCATCGAGGTGCGGTTGCATCGGCCGCGGCCGGATTTGTTGAAGTTGTTCGCGCAGCCCGAACTGGCGCTGTGGCGTGACGGGACCTCCGGCGGCGCCGGGCCGATGCGGGTGGTGCAGGAGGGCAAGCGCAGCCTGCTGCTGCGCCCCGCCTTCGATCCCGGCCGCGCCGATCCGGAGGACCAGCGCCAGACGCGGCCCGAACAGGACGTCCGGCTGATCGGCGAGCGCGCCGCCCGCGCCATCGTCCGCTTCGCCGCACGCGATTCGGATTACGTCGCGGGCGGCAGCTTCGCCGACTGGCCGCTGGTCACCTTCGCCGCCATCGCCCCGGCGAACGTGCGCACCGACCCGGCGGCGGGCCTGTTCGGCTTCGCCATCGTCCATCGCGACGGCTTCCTCGCCGATGCGCAGAACCGCGCCGCGATCAGCGGAGCGATCGATCGCGTCGCGGTGACCGGCGCGGTGATGCAGGGCTGGGAACCGGCCGAGCGCATCCTGCCCGACACGCTCGATTCGACCGTGCCGCCGGCGCTGCCCGGCTGGTCGCTGCTCACCCCCGACCAGCGCCGCGAACAGGCGCGCGCGCGCGTCGCCGCCTATGGCATGCCGGTGACGCTGCGGATCGCGCTGCCCGCCGGACCGGGCGCAACGATCCTGTACGGGCAGGTCGCCGCCTCGCTGCTGGCCGCCGGGATCACGCCGCTGCGCGTCGGCATGGCCGAGGATGCCGACCTGCGCCTGATCGATCAGGTCGCGCCCTATGACAGCGCGCGCTGGTACCTCGCCAATGCCTGCGCGATGTGCGGCGACGAGGCGCGGACCGCGCTGATCGCCGCGCGCGATGCGCCGACGCTTGCCGAACGGTCGCGGCTGATCGCGGTGGCGGATGCGGCGCTGGCGATCGATACCGCCTTCATCCCGATCGCCCGCCCGCTGCGCTGGTCGCTGGTCGCGATGCGGCTGCGGCAGTGGCGGCCCAACACGCGGGCGTGGCACCCGTTGAACCGGTTGCGCGACGACACCAGATAGAGCGCATGACCACGCGCCCGCAACCGATCCACGCCCGCCCGCTGCTGGACAGCCTGCCGATCGGCCGCGACGCCGCCTCGACCCGCATCCGGCTGGAGGCGATGGAGCGGGTGATGGAGGGGCTGTTCGTCATCCCCGGCACCAACCGCAAGGTAGGCATGGACGTGCTGCTAGGCCTAGTGCCGTTCGTCGGCACCACGCTGGCGGCGCTGATCGGATCGTGGCTGGTGTGGGAGGCGCGCAACCTCGGCATGTCCCGGCTGCAGATGGCGCGGATGTTCGGCAACGTCGGGATCGACTGGGCGCTGGGCCTCGTGCCGTTCGTCGGCGCGGTGCCGGACTTCTTCTTCCGGTCGAACACCCGCAACCTGCGGATCATCCGCAAGCATCTCGACCGGCATCACCCGGCGACCGCGACGATCGTCGGTTGATACCGGCCGGCGCCGGCGCTATCGCGCGCCGCGCCAGATCTTGATCGCGGAGACGGGTCCCACGCCGCCCTGATGCGCCGGGCAGCGCCGATAGCGGAACGCGGTGTCGAGGCAGAGCCAGATCTCGTCCAGCCAGCCCTGCCGGTCGGCGGTGACGCGCATCATGTCCGCATCGAGCCCCGGATTGGCCTTCGCGACGGCCTGCGCCAGTCCGCCCGCGGTCAGCGGGGCGCGCGACAGGGCGTCCATGTCGGGATAGCGCAGCCTGGCGTACAGCCCGGTCGAGCGCGCGAAATAGCTGTCGGGCCGATAGCCGGCCATGCAGGTGCCATGCTTGGCCCATTCATGCTGCAACAGCTGCGCCGACGGCGTTGCGCAGATGTTGCGGCGGATGACGCTGCGCGACAGCAACGGCGTCGCCTTGCAATATTGCGGCCACTGTTTGCCGACGCCATCGGGCCACAGGCCGTGGAGCGTGAAGCCGAAGCGGTTGCCGCCGCCGCACTGGAACCGGGCCGCGGCGTCGCGGCCATGCTCGCGGCAATATTGCGGCGCCCAGCTGATCGCGAGCGTATAGCTGCCGATCGGCAATTGCCGTTGCGGCTGCCCCGCGCTCGGCAAATCCGGGCGCGGGCGATCGATGGTCGCCGGTGTCGCACAGCGATAGGCCTGCGCCTGCGCGACCGCCGGCACCGCAAGCGCGAGCGCCGCAGTTGCGAGCTGTGCGATCATGGCAGCGGCGTCTCGAGATCGTCCTCGTCCAGCCCCTCGCCGAACCAGATCTTGGCATCCAGCCGGAACAGCATCACCGCCGCGGCGATGTAGAGGATGTTCGCGATCAGCCCGACGACGACCTGCACGCCGATCGGCGCACGTCCGGACGCGACGAGGAACAGGGCGGACAGGACGCCGAATGCGCCGAAGGCGGCGAACACCACCTGCACCCATTTGGCGACGACGCTCGGGCGGCGCACGATGAAGAACCAGAGCAGCACTGAAATGGCGAGGCCGATCACCTGCATCGCCGGCAGGAACCAGGTCGCATTGGCGAGCATCGGGTTGGCGGCGAGCGCGGCCTGCGACGCCCCCCAGTTCAACGCGGTGTTGACGAGGCCGAGCAGGACCGAGGCCCAGTAGAATTGTTCGAAACGCGCGATCGATGGCGGCTTGGTCATGACGGTCCCCTCTGCACTGACCGCCAGACTAGCCGTCAGGCGATGGCGAAATCCAGTCCGATATCGGCGGCCGGCGCCGATTGGGTCAGTCGCCCGACCGAGACATAGGTGACGCCGCTGGCGGCGATGGCGCGGATCGTGTCGAGGCGGACGCCGCCGGACGCCTCGGTCGGCACGCGACCGCCGACCCGTGCCACCGCCTCGCGCAGCATCGCCGGCGCCATATTGTCGAGTAGCAGGTGCGTCGCGCCGGCGCCGAGCGCGGGTTCGATCTGGTCGAGCCGGTCGACCTCGACGATGATCCGGGCGATCCCCGCCGCGACCGCGCGCGATACCGCGGCGGCGACACCGCCCGCGACCGCGACGTGATTGTCCTTGATCATCGCCGCGTCCCACAGGCCCATACGGTGGTTCTGCGCGCCGCCGGTCGCGGTCGCATATTTCTCCAGCCGCCGCAGCCCGGGGATCGTCTTGCGCGTGTCGAGCAGGATCGCCCCGGTCCCCGCCATCGCATCGACATAGGTACGCGTCAGCGTCGCGATGCCAGACAGATGCTGGACGGTGTTGAGCGCGGACCGTTCCGCCGTCAGCATCGCGCGGGCGTTGCCGTGCAGGCGCAGCAGGGCCGTCCCCGCCGCGACGCGATCGCCGTCCTCGACCAGCCGCTCCAGCACGACGCCGGCATCAAGGCTGCGGAAGAACACCTCCGCCACGCCGATCCCGGCGACGACGATATCCTCCCGCGTGTCCATCAGGCCGGCGAAACGCGCATCGGCGGGGATCACCGCGGCCGAGGTGATGTCGCCGTGCTCGCCGAGGTCCTCCGCCAGCGTCGCCGCGACGAACGCATCCATATCGAAACCGGGTAGCGAAAAGACCATTATTCGTATACCAAAAGAGGGTTAGAGATGACGACGTGCAGGGTCATCGGTTCGGCATCCAGCCCGGTAGGATTGACGATGATGGATGAACAAGCGGCGACCGCCGAACTGCATCGCTTGTTGACCCTGGCGCTGGAAACGGCGGACCGGCTGGACCTGACGATGATCGCCATCCACATCGACGAGGCACGCAACCTGCTCGCCGGGAACGACGCGGCGGCAAACCACTGATCCGGCTCAGTCGCCGGTAACCGGCACGGCACGCACCGGCCCGAGATCGCCCTGCCCGACCGTCGCCGACGCCATCGTCAGCATCGCATCAAGGCTCTTCTTGGCCTTGAGCCGCAAGCCTTCCTCGATCTCGATCCGCGGCGTCAGGTCGCGCAGCGCGACATAGAGCTTTTCCATCGTGTTGAGCGCCATGTACGGGCAGATGTTGCAGTTGCAATTGCCGTCCGCACCGGGCGCACCGATGAAGCGCTTGGTCGGCATCGCCTTTTCCATCTGGTGGATGATGTGCGGCTCGGTCGCGACGATCAGCGTGTCGCCCGGCATCGCATTGGCGAATTCGAGGATGCCGCGCGTCGAGCCGACGTAATCGGCATGGTCGAGGATCACCGCCGGGCATTCGGGATGCGCGGCGACGGGCGCGCCGGGATGTTGCGCCTTGAGCTTGAGCAATTCGGTTTCGCTGAACGCCTCATGCACGATGCACACGCCCGGCCACAGCAGCAGCTCGCGCCCGGTCTTGCGCTGGAGATAGCCGCCGAGATTGCGGTCGGGGCCGAAGATGATCTTCTGGTCGCGCGGCAGCTGTGCGAGGATCGTCTCGGCGGAGGAGGAGGTGACGATGACGTCGGAGAGCGCTTTCACCTCGGTCGAGCAGTTGATGTAGGTGAGCGCGATGTGATCGGGATGCGCGGCGCGGAAGGCGGCGAACTGGTCGGGCGGGCAGCTGTCCTCGAGCGAACAGCCGGCGTCCATGTCGGGCAGCACGACGATCTTGTCCGGGCTGAGGATCTTGGCCGTCTCCGCCATGAAGCGCACGCCGCAGAAGGCGATGACGTCGGCGTCGGTCGCCTGCGCCTTGCGGCTGAGATCGAGGCTGTCGCCGACGAAATCGGCGAGATCCTGCAATTCCGGCTTCTGGTAATAATGGGCCAGGATCACCGCGTTGCGCTCCTTGCGGAGGCGCTCGATTTCGGCGCGCAGATCGAGTCCGGCGAAGCTCTGGGTCAGTTCCATACGCCCCCGTTAGGCGATTGTGGCGCGCCGCTCAACGCGCGTTGCCAAGCACCTCTTCGAGCGAGCGGCTGGCGTCCCAGCGTTCGGTCGATGCGACGGGATCGTCGGCGAAGCTGACCTTGACCGTGGCGTCGATCCCGGCGGCGCGCAGCGGCATGGCGAAGCTGCTCTCGACCGCGCGGCGGGTGGCGTCCTTGGCCAGTTTCATCGGGGCGCCGTCGCGCGCCTGCCGCACGAGTTCGGCCTGACCGGCGCGGCGATTGGCGGCGTCGAGCCGGGTGTCGGCGTCGGTGACGTGCGACAGGATGCCGCCCGTGCCATATTCGCGGATCGCGGTCAGATCGACCTGCGGGCCGTCGAGCTCGATCCCCGGCAGCCGCACCGACAATGTCCGCGTATCCGCGTCCCACGCGACGTCGCGTTGGGTCAGCTTGCCGAGATCGACCTCGTAGCGGACCAGCCCGGGCATGATGAGCGTCTTTTCCGTCGACAGGCCGAGCTGCGACTGGCGCGAGGTGCTGACCGCGACGAAGCGCGCGGCGAAGGCGGACAGGCGGTTTTGTTCGCGCAGCCCCTGAAGGCTGGCGCTGGCGACGGTGGTCGGATCGGGCGACAGCCGCCGCTCGACGTAGCGCTGCACGCCCCACAGGCCGATCATGACCGCCAGACCGAGCAGGATGATGACGCCCACCGCCTTGCCGAGGAACGATCCGGTCGAGGATCGCGCCACCGGGGCAGCGGGCGGGGCCGGCGCCGGCTCGTTCACGCCGCGATCCGCCATATCTCGTCCTCCCCGTTCACCAGTTCCCGCCCGCGCAGGTCGTAGAGATGCGCCAGCACCGATCGCTCCGCCGCCGGGATCAGCCGCGGGTCGAGCCCGACGTACATCCGCGCGGTGATCGCACCGAGCGCGAGCGGTGCCTCGCGCAGCAGGCGCAGGATCTGCCCCTCGCGCTGCTTGCGGTGGCCGAGCATGCCGCGCACCAGCCGCTGCGGATTCTCCACCGCCTCGCCATGGCCGGGATAATAGATGCGATCGTCGCGGCCGAGCAGCTTGTCGAGGCTCGCCATATACTGGCCCATGTCGCCGTCGGGCGGCGAGATGACGCTGGTCGCCCAGCCCATGACATGGTCGCCGGAGAACAATGCGCGCGTTTCGGGCAGGACGAAGGCGAGATGGTTCGAGGTGTGGCCCGGCGTCGCCAGCGCCGTCAGCGTCCAGCCGTCGCCGGCGACGGCCTCTCCCTCCGCGAGCACGCGGTCGGGCATGTAATTTAGGTCGAACGCCGCATCGAGCCGCGGGCTGTCGCTGGCGACGTGCACCGGCGCGGCACCGACGATCGGCGCACCGGTGGCGGCGGCGAGCGGCCGACTGCCCGGGCTGTGATCGCGGTGATGATGGGTGATGACGATCGCACGCACCGGCCGGCCGGCGATGACGCGGCGCAGCGCGTCGATATGCGCGGGGTCGTCCGGCCCCGGATCGATCACCGCCAGATCGCCTGTGCCGACGATATGCGTCTGCGTGCCGCCGTTGGTATAGGGCGAGGGATTGGTCGCGAGCACCCGCGTAACGAGCGGCTCGAGCTGGATCGGGATGCCGGTCGGGTGCTCAGCCATTGCGTCCGATGTGGCGCGATGTGCGCTGCAGCGCAAGAGGCGACCTCCCCCGCGGGTGGCGGGAGAGGTCGCGCGCATTGCTTCAGTCCTTGTCGGGCGAGGCCATTTCGGTGCGCAGTTCGTCGAGCGCCGCGTCCATCTCGGCGAGCACCTCCTTGCGGTCGGCATCGGCGATGTCGCGGTTGGCGGCGATGCTGGCGCGCGTCGCCTGCACGCTGGCGAGCGCGCTCGTCATCGCGGTGCGGCGGATCTTCTCGGCGTCGACGACGGCGAATTTGCTCGCGGACACCATCCCCTCGATCCGGTTGGCGCAGATCACCATGGTCCGCTTCTCGCCCTTGACCGCATGGACCACGATCTCCTTCGGGCCGCCGTCCCGGCCGTTGGTGCAATCGCGCTCGGTGACCTCCGGCGCCATCTTCAGCGAGCGGTCGACCATCTGCTGGATCGCATGGTCGTCGAACGTGCCGTCGGACGCGGAGGTATAGGTGCTGACCTTGCCGTCCTTGCCGACGCGGTTGACGACGATGCGCTTGGCCGGGGCGGCGGCGGGCGGCTGCGGCGCTTCGGGCGGGCGGGACGCGTCCACCGGTGCCGGCGGCGCGGCGGGGGCGGGCGGCGCCGGCGGCGCGGACTGAAGATCGACGCCCAAGGTATTGCCGACCTTGCCGGTCAGCGCGGCGGCGGCGCTGGTGCCGGATGCGGTCAGGCCGAGGCCGGCGAGGACGAGCGTGGAGACGAGCGCGCCTCCCGTGGCGAGGCGGCGGCGCGAGCGCGGCGAGGTGGACAGCATGCGGATTCTCCCTTTCAGATCGTCGATGGTGTGAAGGTGGCAGGCGGCGGACACCGCCCCGCCGTGCGCCGCCTTGACGATGGCGCAGGCATAAGCGTGGCGGTCGATGGTCGAGCGGCCGGCGAGCACGCGGGCGTCGTTGGCCAGCTCCTGATCGGCGCGGAAGGCGCGGAAGGCGCGCCAGGCGACGGGGTTGAACCAGTGGATCGCCAGCACCGCGAGTGCGATCCAGTTGGCGATCAGGTCGCCGCGCTGGTGGTGGCCGATTTCATGTTCGAGCGCGAGTTCGCGTTCGTCGGCATCGTAGCGGTCGGCGAAATCGAGCGGGAAGGCGACGTAGCGGCGCAGCACCCCGAACGCGAGCGGCCCGGTCGCGACATGGCTGGCGATGACATGCACCCCCCTCACCTGCTCGATCGCCGCGGCGGAGCCGAGCAGGCGGCGGCAAAAGCGGGTGTGGCTGGTCAGATGCCAGAACAGGAAGGCGAGCGCACCCACCGCCCATAGGCCGCCGACGACCAGCGCGATCGACGGCACGGACGGGGCGGCCACCGCAGCCACAGCGCCGCCGCCGCCATCGACGACGAAGACGGTGATCGTCTCGCCGACGCCGGAGATCGGCGTCACCGCCGCCTGCCGCCACGCATCGGGTAGCGGCGGGAGTGCCAGTCGCAGCACCGGCAGCGCCCATAACGCATAGGCCACCTGCGGCCCGAAGGCGTTGCGGACCGGGCGACGCGCCAGCAGGACGAGCAGCATCAACAGGGTGGAGGCGATCAGCGCCTCGATCAGCCACCCGGTCATTGTTTGAGGTCCTTCAGCAGGGCCTCGATCTCGGCAATGTCCTGCGCGGTGAGTTCGTCGCGCTCGGCAAGGTGCGCGACCAGCGGCGTGAGCTTGCCGCCGAACAGGCGGTCGATCAGCCGCTTCGACTCGCCCGACACATAGTCGCCGCGTGCGACGAGCGGGTGGTAGAGGTAGCGACGACCGTCCTCCTGATGCGCGATCGCCGCCTTGGCGAGCAGCCGCCCGAGCAGCGTCTTGACCGTATTGGCGCTCCACCCCTTGGCGGGATCGACGCGCTCGGCGACGTCCTGCGCGGTGAGCGGCGCCTCGTCCCACAGCACCTCCATCACCGCATGTTCGGCATCGCTGATTCGTTCTGCCATGGTCGACTCCTCCACTAACTACGGCTGTAATCGCTTCGATTACGCCTGTAGTCAAGAGCGGCATGCTCGGCTGTCGGGTTGCTTTACAAGTGAGGCACCGGCCGGGAGGGCGTTAACCACGGCAACGTCGGCCATCCGCGGCTTGCACGAACTGGCACACGATCTGCATCGTGTCGGGCAGCCGAGCGTTTCGACGCTTCAGCAGGGTGGGCCTGCCGCTATCTTCCGAGTCTCGCGCAGCCCACCCGCACCCGGCCTTCAGCCGGCGGCGGCCATCCGCACCGACGATCCAGACGCGCCCCGCAACGCGGCATGCGCCAGCGCCTCGGGATAGATCGTTCCGAACAGATGGTCGAAGGTGCGCATCCAGCTGAAATGCCGCTCGACGTGCGCCCGTGCCGCGGCGCTGGTCTCGGCGAGGTCGCCCCGCCACAATCGCTCGACGTTCGCCGCCATCGCCTCGACGTCGTCGACGGGGCCGAGCAGCCCCAGTCCAGCGGGCACCCGCGCCGGCATCGCGCCGCTGGCGACGCCGACCACCGGCAGCCCCGCCGCCTGCGCCTCGATGATCGAGATGCCGAACGTCTCGTCCGCCATCGCCGAGACGTACAGGTCCGCCGACGCAAGCGCCCGCGCGAGCGCCGCGCGATCGGCCTCGAAGCCGGTGAAGGCGATGGGCAGATCGGCCGCTTCGCGCTGCAGTTGCGCGCGCAGCTTGCCGTCGCCGATCATCACCAACGCCGCGCCGAGATCGCGCGGCAGGTGTCGCATCATCGCGACCAGCCGGTCGGCACGCTTCTCATTGTCGATCCTGCCCGCATAGACGAGCAACGGTCCTGTCCCCGGCAGGCCGTGGCGACGGCGATAGTCGGGATCGCGCTGCGCGGGATGGAAGAGCGCGGTATCGACGCCGAGCGGCAGCACCCCGGTCCGCGTGATGCCGCGGCGGCGCAGCGTCTCGCGCGCGGCCTCGCCCAGCGTATAGACGTGGTCGAACTCGCGATAAGTGATCTCGGTATAGCCGAGGCTGAGCCAGTAGAAGAGCTTGCCCGCCGGCCCGAACAGCGAGCGCGCGACCCGTTCGACATGCGCATTGGGAAAGTCGGTACGATAGCCCGCGACCAGCGCGGTGGCCGGAAACGCGCGGCGGTGCTGGATCGCGGTCCAGGGCAGCACCCAGGGGCAGAGCGATTCGATCACGTCGGGGCGATAGTCGGCGAGCAGCCGGCGCACGGCGGCGACGCGCAGGATGAAGCGATAATGGGGGCTGCCGCGCACCGGATCCGCCGCCACCTCCGCAAGAATATGGCGGCCGTTCACCGTCACCCGATCTTCGGGGCCCGGCACGATCTGCAACAGGTGATGCGGCGTATGCGACAGCACATGGTCGCGCTTTTCGCGCAGATAGGTGCTGATTCCGCCGCCACCGGTCGGCGAATAGCTTTGGGTCAGGTCGCAGACGAGCAACGGGCGCCCCGCATGCGGCGCGCCCCGATCGACCAGCATAGCCGGCGGTCGCTCAGCCGGCCGCGGTTTCGCCCTTCAACAGCGTCGCCAGCTCGCCGCTTTCGTACATCTCCATCATGATGTCCGATCCGCCGACGAATTCGCCGTTGGCATAGAGCTGCGGGATCGTCGGCCAGTCCGAATAGGCCTTGATGCCCTGACGGATGCCCTGATCCTGCAGCACGTCGACGCTCTCGTAATCGACGTTCAGATGATCGAGGATCGCGACGGCGCGGCTGGAGAAGCCGCATTGCGGGAACAGCGGGCTGCCCTTCATGAACAGCACCACCGGGTTGCTCTTCACGACGGCATCGATGCGGGCGTGGGTGTCATCGGTCATGGTCATCATCCTCAAGCGGCTGCGGTCTTCAGTTGCAGCGCATGCAATTCGCCGCCCATGCGATGCCCTAGCGCCGCATAGACAGCCTGGTGTTGCTTGCGGAGCGGCAGCCCCGCGAAACTCGCCGACACGACGCGTGCGGCATAATGATCGCCATCGCCGGCCAGATCGGTGATCTCGACCTCTGCATCGGGGATCGCGGCGCGAATCAGGGCGGCGATATCGTCGGCGGCCATCGGCATCCGTCCTACTCCGACTGCATCAGCTGACGACGCGCCTCGATCGCCTTTTCGGCGAGCGCGCGGCGGACGACCGCATCGTCGATGTCGATCCCGGCGGCGGTGAGGTCGCTGAACAGTTTGCGCATCACGTCCTCGTCACCCGCTTCCTCAAAATCCGCCTGGACGACTGCCTTGGCGTAGGCATCGGTTTCCTCGGGCGTCAGCCCCATCTGCTGCGCGGCCCATTGACCGAGCAGGCGGTTGCGACGCGCGGTGACGCGAAACGCCATCTCCTCCTCGCGCGCCATATGGTTTTCCTCGGCCTGTCCGCGATCGTCAAAACTGGTCATGGCCCACTCACCCCCGGGGTTATGCTCCCCGTCACATAGGTGCCGCCCCGCAGCCGTGCAACGTGTGCGCCGCCCCGGCACGTTTTCCCGAAATGGGTATGTCGACATTCGACTCTATGGAACTTTTGGTCATGCCGTGAGATGGTAAATCGAGGCACCAATCAATGGCGCCCGAGGAGAAGGACGATGCTGAAGCCCCATGCCACCATCGGCTATGACGCCGGACACGCGGACGGCCGCGCGCCGCCACTCGCCGGGATCCTGATGGGCACGGCGATCTCGCTGTTGCTATGGGCGATGATAGCCGTGCTGTTCCTCGCGATGCGCTGACCGGGTCAGCCGACCTCCACCACCAGTTTGCCGATGGCGGCGCGCGCCGCCATCCGTGCGATCGCGTCGCCGCCGCGCTCGAAGGCGAAGGTTTCGGTGACGCGGGGTGCAATCCGCCCCTGCTTCCAGAGACCGAACAGCTCCTCGACATGCGCGGCATTGGCCTGCGGATCGCGGGCCGCGAACGCCCCCCAGAAGACGCCGCAGACGTCGCAGCTCTTGAGCAACGTCAGGTTGAGCGGCAGCTTCGGAATGCCGGCCGGGAAGCCGACGACCAGATAGCGCCCCTCCCATGCGATCGACCGCAACGCCGGCTCGGCATAATCGCCGCCGACCGGATCGTAGATCACATCGAACCCGCCGCGACCGCCCGCCGCCTTGAACTGCTCGGCCAGCGCCTTCGACTGGTCCTTGTCGAACGGCGCGCGTCCGTAGATCAGCGTCTCGTCGGCACCGGCCGCCTTGGCCGCTGCCGCTTTCTCGTCGGACGACACCGCGGCGACGACGCGCGCGCCATAGGCCTTGCCGAGTTCGATCGCCGCCAGCCCGACGCCGCCCGCGGCCCCAAGTACGAGCAGCGACTGCCCCGCCTGCAACCGGCCCCGGTCGAGCAAGGCGTGGATCGTGGTGCCGTAGGTCAGGATCAGCGCGGCGCCCTCGGCGAAGCTGCGCTCCTCGGGTAGGCGGTACAGGCGTTGGGATTCGGTCGCGATCTTCGTCGCAAGGCCGCCATGGCCGATCACGCCCATCACCCGGTCGCCGGCCTGCCAGTCGGTGACGCCCTCGCCCACCGCCTCGATGACACCGGCGATCTCGCCGCCCGGCGCGAACGGGCGCGGCGGCTTGAACTGATATCGGTCCTCGATGATGAGGACGTCGGGATAGTTGATCGCGCACGCCTTGACCGCGATCAGCACCTGCCCCGCGGCAGGCTGCGGATCGGGCAGCTCGGTCAATTCCAGAGTGTCAGGTCCGCCCGACGCCGTCGACAGCAATGCCCGCATATCCGCTCCTGCTCGCGATCCAGGGGCGGTGTTGATCCACCGCGCCTTCGAAATTCGAAATCGCGGTATCCTTTGCCATCGTCAGGCCGATCTCGTCCAGCCCCTGCATCAGGCATTGGCGGCGGAAGGCGTCGAGTTCGAAGGCGAAGCGGTCCTGATACGGGGTGGTCACCGTCATCGTCTCGAGGTCGACGGTGACGGGCTGGTCCTTCGCTACCTCGACGAGCCGGTCTACCGCCGCCTGCGGCAGCACGACGGGGACGATGCCGTTCTTGAAGGCATTGCCCGAGAAGATGTCGGAGAAGCTCGGCGCGATAACAGCGCGCACGCCCATGTCGGCGAGCGCCCAGGCGGCATGTTCGCGGCTCGACCCGCAGCCGAAATTGTCGCCCGCGATCAGGATCGGCGCACCGGCATAGCGCGGATCGTCGAAGACGTTGCCCGGCTGCGCGCGTACCGTCTCGAACGCCCCGCGCGACAGGCCGGTGCGCGTGATCGTCTTCAGCCAATGCGCCGGGATGATGATGTCGGTGTCGATATTCTTGGCGCCCCAGGGATAGGCGACGCCACTGACGGTCGTGACCGGCTGCATCAGCGCTGCGTCTTCACCGGATGCGCGAGGACGCGCGCGCCCGCGACATAGGCGGCGACGCCGCTCATCATCGCGCCGGCCACCAGCAGGACAAGGACCTTCTTCACAGCTTTGCTCCCATCAGATCGCGCACGTCGGCGAGACGCCCGGTCACCGCCGCGGCGGCGGCCATCGCCGGCGACAACAGGTGTGTGCGCGCGCCAGGCCCTTGTCGACCCACGAAGTTCCGGTTCGACGTGGACGCGCACCGCTCCCCCGCAGGCACCTTGTCGGGGTTCATCGCCAGACACATCGAACAGCCCGGCTCACGCCATTCGAAGCCGGCGGACAGGAACACGCGGTCGAGCCCCTCCGCCTCGGCCTGCCGCTTTACCAGACCCGATCCCGGCACCACCATCGCGCGCACGCCGTCGGCCACATGCCGCCCGTCGGCGACCGCGGCGGCGGCACGCAGATCCTCGATCCGGCTGTTGGTGCAGCTGCCGATGAAGACATGCTGGACCGACACGTCCTGCATCGCCGTGCCCGGCGTCAGCCCCATGTAATCGAGGCTGCGCTGCGCCGCGGCGCGCTTCGACGGATCGGCGAAGCTGTCCGGCGCCGGCACCACGCCGGTGATGGGCACCACATCCTCGGGGCTCGTCCCCCAGGTCAGCGCCGGGGCGATGTCGGTCGCATCGAGCCGCACGACCTTGTCATAGGTCGCGGCCGGATCGGTCGCGAGGCTGCGCCACCACGCGACGGCCTTGTCCCACGCCTCACCCTGCGGCGCCATCGGGCGGCCCTTCAAATAGGCGAAGGTCCGATCGTCCGGGGCGACGAGGCCGGCGCGCGCACCGCCCTCGATCGACATGTTGGCAACGGTCATCCGCCCCTCGATCGACATGTTGCGGATCACGTCGCCGGTATATTCGATGACATGACCGGTGCCGCCCGCCGCGCCGATCCGGCCCATGATCGCGAGGATCACGTCCTTCGGACTGACGCCGAAGCCGAGCGTGCCGTCGACGCGCACCTCCATCGTCTTCGACTGGCTGAGCAGCAGCGTCTGCGTCGCGAGGACATGCTCGACCTCGCTGGTGCCGATGCCAAAGGCGAGCGCGCCCAGCGCGCCATGCGTCGAGGTGTGACTGTCACCGCAGACCAGCGTCGTACCGGGCAGCGTGAAGCCCAGTTCCGGCCCGACGACATGGACGATGCCCTGCTCCGCGGCGGTCGCATCGATATAGTCGATGCCGAATTCGCTGGTGTTGCGGCGGAGCGCGTCGAGCTGCTGTGCGCTTTCCGGATCGGCGATCGGCAGCAGCCGTCCGGCGGCATCGACGCGCGGCGTCGTCGGCAGATTGTGGTCGGGCACGGCGAGCGTCAGTTCGGGCCGGCGGACGCGGCGGCCGGCGACGCGCAACCCCTCGAACGCCTGCGGACTGGTCACCTCATGGACGAGGTGGCGGTCGATATAGATGAGGCAGGTGCCGTCGTCGCGCCGTTCGACGACGTGCGCCGCCCAGATCTTCTCGTATAATGTTTGCGGTCGGGTAGCCATGATGCGGGCGCGTTAACCGAAAGCTGCGCGAAGGTCGAGCCGGAGTGGCGGATAATTGCTTCGCCGTGCCCAAGCGTTGCTGCGCGCGGAGGCGACGGCCCTAGCTGTCGTAGGCTGCCGTCGTCTTCGCCGCGACCTCGTCCGCGGTCACGCCCGGCGCCAGCTCCACCAGCCGGAACGCCGAACCGTGATCCGGCCGCCGGAACACCGCGAGATCGGTGACGATCATGTCGACGACGTTCTTCCCCGTCAGCGGCAGCGAACAGGCGGGGATGAATTTCGGGCTGCCGTCCTTGGCATTGTGGTCCATCACCACGATGATCTGCTTGACCCCGGCAACGAGGTCCATCGCCCCGCCCATCCCCTTTATCATCTTGCCGGGAATCATCCAGTTGGCGATGTCGCCGCCCTCGCTGACCTCCATCGCGCCCAGCACGGTCAGGTCGATATGCCCGCCGCGGATCATCGCGAAGCTCTGCTCGCTGCCGAAATAGGCGCTCTGCGGCAGTTCGCTGATCGTCTGCTTGCCGGCGTTGATGAGGTCGGGGTCGACCTCGTCGTCATAGGGGAACGGGCCGATGCCGAGCATGCCGTTTTCCGACTGCAGCGTCACCGTCATCCCCGCGGGGATGTTGTTGGCGACCAGCGTTGGAATGCCGATCCCGAGATTGACGTAATAGCCGTCCCGCAATTCTTGTGCGGCGCGCGCGGCCATCTGGTTGCGATCCCACGCCATGCTATTTCTCTCCTTGCGTGTCGGTCCAGCGCTTGCCGGCCGGGAACACCTCGTCGAACCCGCCCTTCAGCGCCGATCCGTAGACGGGGTTGGGCAGCACGAACCAGCCGTTGCCCCACAATGCCGCGACCGCGCCGCCGTCGGCGATGCGGCGGCGGTCGGCCGCGGACGGCAATGCGTTGAACAGGTCGCTGAAATCGCCGAGCTGGTCGCCGCCCATCGCGACGACGCAATAGCGCTGGGCGATCGCGGTGCGGCGCGCGTCCTTGCCGCTGGCGCCGTCGCGCAGGAACAGGTCGGTGCCCGGCACGAAGTCGCCCAGCCCGGCGGCCTTCAGCCCCGCGACCGTGCCGGCCGCGTTGGCGGCGTTGCGGTTGCTGTTGATGATGACCGCGATACTGGCGGCGCGCAGCGCGGCGAAGGCCTCGACCGCGCCGGGGACGGGCGCGACCGCCGCGGCGCCGGTCCGCTCCCAGCGGGACCATTGCGCCGCATCGAAGGGCGCGGCCGGGTCGCGCGCGGCCAGCGCCTCCACCCCGAGGTTGAGCACGACGGTTTCGTCCGCATCGAACACCGCGGCACGCGGCTTGCCGGCGCAGCTCTCCCATTGCGGGGCGGCGAGCGTCGATCCCGGTTTCAGCACGACGCCGTCGCCGGCGGCGCGGCGATAGGTCGCATAGTTCACCAGCGCGCGGAACGCCTGCCGGCTGAGCGCCGCGGCCTCGCCCGATCCGTAGAGATACTGGAATTGCGGCGGTACCGGCGCCCCCGCCACGGCAGCCGCGCCACCACCGGGCGGCGGCAGCGCCTTCAGCCCGGTGATCCGCACGACCTTGCCGTCGGCGGTATAGGTCTGCCCCGGGGCCGGCAACGTCGCCACGCGCGGCCGACGCGTCGGGCCGCACGCCGCGAGGGTCGCCGCGCCCGCGAGGATCAGGACGGTGTGCCGCATCACGCCTCGGCCTGCTCCCGCGCGCGGACGGTACGGAATTCGATCTTCTTGTCGTAAGGTGCGCCGACGATCATCCGCTTCACATAGATGCCCGGCAGGTGGATCGCGTCGGGATCGAGACTGCCGACCGGCACCACCTCCTCGACCTCGGCGATGCAGACCCTCCCCGCGGTCGCCATCGGCTGGTTGAAGTTGCGCGCGGTCTTGCGGAAGATGAGGTTGCCGCTCTCGTCCGCCTTCCACCCCTTGATGATGCTGATGTCGGAGCGGATGCCGCGTTCGAGGATATAATCCTCGCCGTCGAAGCTCTTCACCTCCTTGCCCTCGGCCACCAACGTGCCGACGCCGGTCTTCGTATAGAAGCCGGGGATGCCCGCGCCACCGGCCCGGCAGCGTTCGGCGAGCGTCCCCTGCGGGCAGAATTCCACCTCCAGCTCGCCGGACAGATACTGGCGCTCGAACTCCTTGTTCTCGCCGACATAACTGGAGATCATCTTCCTGACCTGGCGCGTGCGCAACAGCTTGCCGAGCCCCTCGCCGTCGACGCCGGCATTGTTGCTGGCGATGGTCAGATCCCGGACACCCGACGCCTGGATCGCGTCGATCAGCCGTTCGGGGATACCGCACAGGCCGAACCCGCCCGCGCAAATCGTCATGCCGTCGTGCAGCAGGCCGTCGAGCGCGGCCGCGGCATCGGGATAGAGCTTCTTCATCGCCCGTCACTCTCCTGTCGTTGCCGCGGCGATAGCGGGGCCGTCGCCGTAGCGTCAATCGTGCGCTCGCCCCCCTCCCTCTCGGGCAGGAGCGGAGGTGGGGCCGGATCGCCGTATCGCGAGCACGCCACCCACCCCCGGCCCCTCCCTTGAAGGGAGGGGAGGAAGAAGGGTTACTTCAACGCGGCCTGCGCCGCCGCCAGACGCGCGATCGGAACGCGATAGGGACTGGCCGAGACGTAATCGAGCCCGACCTTTTCGCAGAAGGCGATGCTCGCCGGGTCGCCGCCATGTTCGCCGCAGATGCCGAGCTTGATATCCGGCCGGGTCTTGCGCCCGCGTTCCGCCGCCATCTCGATCAGCTCGCCGACGCCCTCGACGTCGATGCTGACGAACGGGTCCTTGGCGTAGATGCCCTGTTCGACATAGGCGCCCAGGAAGCGCGCCGCATCGTCGCGGCTGACGCCCAGCGTCGTCTGGGTCAGGTCGTTGGTGCCGAACGAGAAGAACTCGCCCGTCTCGGCGATCTCGCCCGCCTTCAGCGCGGCGCGTGGCAGTTCGATCATCGTGCCGACCAGATATTCGATCGTCTTGCCACGTTCGGCGAACACCGCCTGCGCCGCCTTGTCGACGACGATCTTCATCAGGTCGAGCTCGCGCTTGGTCGCGACCAGCGGGATCATCACTTCCGGGATCGGCGCCTTGCCCGATTTCTCCGCGACGTCGAGCGCCGCCTCGAAGATCGCGCGCGCCTGCGTCTCGTAGATCTCCGGATAGGTCACGCCCAGCCGGCAGCCGCGATGGCCGAGCATCGGGTTGAATTCGTGGAGCTCGGCGGCGCGGCGCTTGAGCACCTCGATATCGATCCCCGCCGCCGCGGCGACCTCGGCGAACTCATTCTCCTCGTGCGGCAGGAATTCGTGCAGCGGCGGATCGAGCAGCCGCACCGTCACCGGCAGGCCCGCCATCACCTCGAAGATCGCGGTGAAGTCGCTGCGCTGCGCCGGCAGCAGCCGCTCCAGCGCGGTGCGGCGACCCGCCTCGTCGGTGGCGAGGATCATCTGGCGCACCGCGGTGATGCGATCGGCCTCGAAGAACATATGCTCGGTGCGGCACAGCCCGACGCCCTCCGCGCCGAAATCGCGCGCGGTCTGGCAGTCGAGCGGCGTTTCGGCATTGGCGCGTACCTTCAGGCGGCGCACCCCGTCGGCCCATTCCATCAGCGTGCCGAAATCGCCCGCCAGTTCCGGCTGGACGGTCGCGACCTCGCCGAACATGACCTCGCCGCTGGCGCCGTCGATGGTGATCGTGTCGCCTTCGCGGATCTCTCGCCCGGCGACCTTCATCACCTTGTCCTTGGCCGAGATCGACAGCGATCCGGCACCGGAAACGCAGGGGCGGCCCATACCGCGCGCCACCACGGCGGCGTGGCTGGTCATGCCGCCGCGCGCGGTCAGGATGCCCTGCGCCGCGTGCATGCCGTGGATATCCTCCGGGCTGGTTTCGACGCGGACGAGGATGACCTTGTCGCCCGCCGCCTTGCGCTTTTCCGCGGTATCGGCGTCGAACACGACGGTGCCGGACGCGGCGCCGGGCGAGGCCGGCAGCCCCTTGGCGATCACGTCGCGCGGCGCATCGGGGTCGAGCGTCGGGTGGAGCAGCTGGTCGAGCGCCATCGGATCGACGCGCAGGATCGCTTCCTCACGCGTGATGAGCCCCTCGCTCGCCATGTCGACCGCGATCTTGAGCGCCGCCTTGGCGGTGCGCTTGCCCGAGCGGGTCTGGAGCATCCAGAGCTTGGTCTGTTCGACCGTGAACTCGATGTCCTGCATGTCGCGATAATGCGTCTCGAGCCGGTCGAACACCGCCGCCAGCTCGGCATAGACCTCGGGCATCGCCTCTTCCATCGAGGCGGGCTTGGCGCCGGCTTCCTCGCGGGCGATCTTGGTCAGATATTGCGGGGTGCGAATGCCGGCGACGACGTCCTCGCCCTGCGCGTTGATGAGGAATTCGCCATAATAGGCGCGGTCGCCCTTGGCGGGATCGCGAGTGAAGGCGACGCCGGTCGCCGACGTCTCGCCCATGTTGCCGAAGACCATCGCCTGGACGTTGACCGCGGTGCCCCAGTCGGCGGGAATGTCGTTGAGCCGGCGATAGACCTTCGCCCGCTCCGACTGCCACGATCCGAACACCGCGCCGACCGCACCCCAGAGCTGGTCGTGCACGTCCTGCGGGAAGGGCTTGCCCCATTCCTTCTCGACCAGCGACTTGTATTCGGCGACCAGCGCCTTGAGATCGCCGGCGGTCAGCTCGGTATCGAGCGTGAAGCCATTGTCCTCCTTGGCGATTTCCAGCGCTTCCTCGAACGCGCCGTGATCGAGTTCGAGCACGACGTCGGCGTACATCTGGATGAAGCGGCGATAGCTGTCCCAGGCGAAGCGTTCGTCGCCGGATTTGGCGGCCAGCCCCTCGACCGTCGCATCGTTGAGGCCGAGGTTGAGGACGGTGTCCATCATACCCGGCATCGACACGCGCGCACCGGAGCGGACCGACACCAGCAGCGGGTTGGCGGGATCGCCGAACGTCTTGCCGGTGATCCCCTCGATATGCGTGATCCCCGCGGCGACCTCGTCACGCAGCGACTGGGGGAATTTCTCCCCGTCCTCGTAATAGCGCGTGCACATCGCGGTGCTGATGGTGAAGCCCGGCGGCACCGGCAGGCCGATCGACGCCATTTCGGCAAGGTTCGATCCCTTGCCGCCGAGCAGATTCTTATCGCCCTTTCCGCCGTCCGAAACGCCGCCACCGAAACGGTACACGTATTGGGTCATCGCTGGTCCTTGAGCTACGTTGGATGCCTGTCCCGGGGAGGAGAGAAAGCATGGTCACGTCTGGTCGGCGGAAGGCGGGGGTATGCGCTACCCCTCGATTTTGGAGAAGTCGGCCACGGCATGCACCGCCGCCCGCACCCGCGCCAGCAGCGCCAGCCGCGCGGCGCGCTTGTCGGGATCGGGATCGTTGACGGTGACGTCGTCGAAGAACGCATCGATCGGTGCGCGCAGCGAGGCGAGCGCCGCCATCGCACCCTCGAAATCCTCGCGCGCGACCGCGGATGCGGCGGCGGGCTCGGCGGCGTCGAGCGCGGCGATGAGTGCAGCTTCGGCGGGTTCGGGGGTATAATTCCCTCTCCCATCGGGAGAGGGAGAGAGCGCCGAAGGCGCGGAAGGGTGAGGTTCGCCGAGCGTCTCGCCTTCGCCCTCACCCCGCGGCGCTGGCGCGCCTGCCCCCTCTCCCGCCGGGAGAGGGGTGTAGCCCTCCTTCTTCAGGATGTTGGCGGCGCGCTTGTAGCCGGCGAGCAGGTTCCGGCCGTCCTCGGTGGTGACGAAGGCTTGCAGCGCATGGACGCGGGCGAGCAGGCGGACGAGGTCGTCCTCGCCCCCCAGTGCGAACACCGCGTCGATCAGGTCGTGACGGACGCCGGCTTCGCGTTGCTGGACTTTGAGGCGATCGGCGAAAAAGGCAACACACGCCCATCCAATCGAACGACTTCGTTCGAAGCGAGCTTCATCGGCTTGCTCGTAACGTTCATCAGCTTGCTTTCTAAGCTGACTAAAAAATTCGATGGAAGCATCTCTCCCCGTTCGAATGAACTTGGAGATTTCTTTAAACGCATCTGCCGCCTGCAACTCTGGTCGGTCAATATGCCCAACCGGCGCTCGCCACGCTGCAAGCGCCAAGACTGGCATCAACTCCAGGCGCAAAGCGGCTTCTTGAACAAGCCTGATGATGCCAAGTGCCGCGCGACGTAATGCAAACGGATCTTTCGATCCCGTCGGCTTTTCATCAATCGCAAAAAATGCGGCAATCGTATCCAGCTTGTCCGCCAGCGACACCGCCACCGTGACCGGCGCGGTGGGTACGTCGTCGCCCTGCCCGACCGGCTTGTAGTGGTCGCGGATCGCGTCGGCGACCTCCTGCGGCTCGCCCTGCGCGGCGGCGTAATAGCCGCCCATCAGGCCCTGCAGCTCGGGGAATTCGCCGACCATGCCGGTGACGAGGTCCGCCTTGGCGAGGCGCGCGGCGCGTTCGGCCATGTCGGCGAGGGACATGCCCTCTCCCGTCGGGAGAGAGAGGGGCCCGCCCGGCGAAGCCGGGTGGGAGGGTGAGGATGACACGGGCGGCGTTTCGCGCTCACCCTCACCCCGCGGCGCTGACGCGCGTTGCTCCTCTCCCAGCGGGAGAGGGGACTTGACGATGCCTTCTTCGACCAGCCAGCGCGCCAGCTTCGCGACGCGGTCGACCTTGTCGGCGACCGTGCCCAGCTTCTCGTGGAAGACGATCTGTTCGAGCTTCGGCCGCAGGTCTTCGAGCCGGGTCTTGAGGTCCGTCTCGTAGAAGAAGCGCGCATCGCTCAGCCGCGCGGCGAGCACCTTGCGGTTGCCCTCGACGATCTTGGCGCCGCCGTCGGTCGCCTCGATGTTGGCGGTGCAGACGAAGGCGTTGGCGAGCGCGCCCTCCCCTTCTCCGGCAGCGTCGCGGCAGACGAAATACTTCTGGTTCACCCGCGCGGTCAGCTGGATCACCTCCGGCGGCACGGTCAGATAGTCCGCGTCGAAGCGGCCGAGCAGCGGCACCGGCCATTCGGTCAGGCCCGCATTCTCCGCGACCAGCCCTTCGTCCTCGACCAGCACGAGCCCGGCGTCGGCGGCCAGCGCGGCGGCGCGATCGCGGATCAGCGTGCGGCGTTCGTCCTGGTCGACGATGACGTGGCAGGCGCGCAGTTTCTCGACGTAATCCGCCGCCGACCCGATCGTGATCTGGCCCGGGTGATGGAAGCGATGCCCGAAGGTCGCAAATCCCGAACGGATGCCCGCGATCTCGACGTCGACCAGATCCTCGCCGAACAGCGCGATGATGCCGTGCAACGGCCGCACCCAGCGCAGGCTCTCGGTCGAGGCGGACGCGGCGCCCCAGCGCATCGACTTGGGCCAGGGAAAGGCGCGGATGATCGCCGGAATCGCCTCGGCCAGCACCGCCGTGGTGGCGCGGCCGGGCTTTTCGGTCACCGCGTAAAACACGCCGTCGCGTTCCGTCAGCGCGTCGCGGGTGAGCCCGGTCTTGCGCAGGAACCCGTCCAGCGCCTGCGGCGGGGCACTCGTCTTCGGCCCCTTCAGCTCTTCGGACACCGCCTGCGTCTCGACCGGCAGGTCGCGCGCGATCAGCACCAGCCGGCGCGGCGTCGCATAGGTGACCAGCGCCGCGGCGGCGAGGCCGGCCTTCGCCAGCTCGCCCGCGAACAGCCGCGCGAGATCGTCCCGCGCCTTGTCCTGCATGCGCGCGGGAATTTCTTCGGAGCGGAGTTCGAGAAGGAAGTCGGTCATCGGATGCTTGCCGCGCAGCGGCGTCCAGGAAGAAGATGAAGTTCACGCGAAGACACGAAGACGCGAAGAGAAGACAGTTGCAGGGATACGTTCACCCCGGGACGCGACAGCTTCGCGGCTTCGCGGCTTCGCGTGAACATATCGTCTGACCGCCTGACGGCGCCGAGAGCGCTCACGCCGCCCACCCGTTCTTCTCCATCCACGCGCCGCACGCGCCCTTGGCGAGGTCGCGGACGCGGCCGATATAGGCCTGCCGCTCCGCGACGGAGATGACGCCGCGCGCCTGCAACAGGTTGAAGGTGTGGCTGGCCTTGATCGCCTGTTCGTAGGCCGGGATCGGCAAGCCGGCGGCAAGGCTGTTCTCGCACTCCGCCGCCGCCTTCCTGAAGGCGTCGAACAGCGTCGCCGTGTCCGCGACCTCGAAATTCCACTTCGACATCTGCTTCTCGTTTTCGAGAAACACGTCGCCGTAGCTCACGCCGTTGTCGTTGAATTTGAGGTCGTAGACGTTGTCCACGTCCTGGATGTACATTGCCATCCGCTCGAGCCCGTAGGTCAGCTCACCCGCGACCGGCTTCATGTCGAAGCCGCCCATCTGCTGGAAATAGGTGAACTGCGTCACCTCCATGCCGTCGCACCAGACCTCCCAGCCGAGCCCCCAGGCGCCCAGCGTCGGCGATTCCCAATCGTCCTCGACGAAGCGGATGTCGTGGCGCGTCATGTCGACGCCGATCGCCGCGAGGCTGCCGAGATACAGCTCCTGCAGGTCGGGCGGCGAGGGCTTCAGGATCACCTGATACTGGTAATAATGCTGCAGCCGGTTGGGGTTCTCGCCGTAGCGCCCGTCGGTCGGGCGGCGGCACGGCTGGACGAAGGCGGCGTTCCACGTGTCCGGCCCGAGCGCGCGCAGCGTCGTCGCCGGATGGAAGGTGCCCGCGCCCATTTCCATGTCGTACGGCTGGAGGATCACGCAGCCCCGGTCACTCCAATAGTCATGGAGCGTGAGGATCATCTTCTGGAAGGAAAGCGGTGTGGCGGCCATTGCGCCTGCGGCTTTGGCGGATGAGGCGGCGTCTAGCAAGTGGTGCAGCGCGGCATTAGCTATGGGGCGAGCTTCACTTCAGGACACCGTTCCCGCATGATCCGAACCCTTGGCGCCGCGATATCGGCGATCGCGCTCAGCCTCGCGCTGCCGGCCTGCGCGCAGCAGCCCGCCACGCCCGCGCCCTCCCCGGCCGCGAACGATGCCGATCCCGCGCTGTGGGTGGTGAAGGACAAGGATACGACGGTCTATCTGTTCGGCACGATCCATGTGCTGAAACCCGGCCTGACCTGGTTCGACGAGGCGGTGAAGACCGCGTTCGACCGGTCGGACGAGGTGAAGCTGGAGATCGTGATGCCCGATCCCGCGACGATGCAGGGGCTGGTGCAGGCGACGGGCGTCGCTGCGCCGGGCACTCCGCCGCTGACCCAGCGCCTGCCCGAGGGCAAGCGCGCCGCCTTCACCAAGGCGGTGACCGACCTCGGCCTGCCCGCCAATGCGCTCGACCGGTACAAACCGTGGCTGGCGGCGACGCAGCTGTCGGTCGCGCCCTTGTCGAAGCTCGGCTACGACAGCACCAACGGGCCGGAGGAGGTCATCACCGCCGCGGCGAAACAGGCGAACAAGCCGCTGACGGGGCTGGAGACGCCGGAACAGCAGCTCGGCTTCTTCGGCAGCCTGTCGGACGCCGCGCAGTTGCAGTTCCTCGAAAGCACCGTCGACGAACTGCCAAAACTCGACAGCCAGATGGCCAACATGGTGGAGGATTGGGCGAAGGGCGACCCCGACGCGCTGGCACGCGAGATGAACGACGAGCTGAAGAGCTCGCCGGAGGTCGCCAAGGTATTGCTCACCGACCGCAACGCGCGCTGGGCGCAGTGGATCAAGCAGCGGATGGCGACTCCGGGAACCGTGTTCGTCGCGGTGGGTGCGGGGCATCTGGCCGGGCCGGATTCGGTGCAGGCCCATCTGGCGAAGCTGGGGGTCAAGGCGGAGCGGGTCCGATATTGAGGATGGTTGCCTGTGCGCGACGCCGAGTTGCTTTTCGCGCCCCCTTCCGCTAAGCGCCCCCGCTTCCGGCCATGGTCATCCCTGGAGGCGTGGCGCGGAAGCACATACAAGCACGTTTCGGAAGGTTATCTGCATGAGCGACACCATTACGCTCGCAGCCGAGACGCGCGACCGGGTTGGCAAGGGAGCCTCCCGGGCGCTGCGTCGTGACGGCCGCGTCCCCGCCGTGATCTACGGCCAGAACAAGGAACCGACCTCGATCCACCTCGAGGAAAAGGCGCTGATGAAGGCGCTGATGACCGGTCACTTCATGAATTCCGTCATCATGGTCTCCGGCGAGCGCACGCTGCCGAAGGACGTGACGTTCCACCCGGTCACCGATCGTCCGGTGCACGTCGACTTCCTGCGCATCGGTGAGCACACCGAAGTGACCGTGGCCGTCCCTGTCGTGTTCGCCGACGAAGACGAATGCCCCGGCATCAAGCGCGGCAACGGCGTGCTGAACGTCACCCGCCACGAGATCGAGCTGATCGTCGATGCCGCCGACATCCCCTCGGAGATCACGATCTCGCTGAAGGGTCGCGAGATCGGCGATTCGATCCACATCAGCGACGTGACGCTGCCAAAGGGCGCGAAGCCCGCGATCGACGACCGCGATTTCGCGATCGCCACGATCGTGCCGCCGACCGTCCCGACCGCGCAGGACGAGGCGCTCGAGGCCGAAGTCGCCGAGACGCAGGCTGCCGAGGCTGCGGCCGAAGCCGAAGCGACCGACGCCGGGGACGACGCCAAGGAGGGCTGATCCCCTTCGTCGAACCGTTGAAGGGGGCAGGGTGGCGCAAGCTCCCCTGCCCTTTTTCGTGTTATTCCGTCATTGGACGAAGGACCCAACCGCCATGCAGATCTGGGCCGGGCTCGGCAATCCGGGGCCGCAATATGCGCTGCACCGGCACAATGTCGGCTTCATGGCGCTCGACCTGATCGCCGACATGCACGGCTTCGCGCCGGTCAAAAAGCAGTTCCAGGGCTGGACGCAGGAGGGGCGGATCGGCAACCACAAGGTGCTGCTGCTCAAGCCCGCGACCTTCATGAACGAGAGCGGCCGCGCGATCGGCGAGGCGCTGCGCTTCTACAAGCTCGGCCCCGACGCGCTCACCGTCTTCCACGACGAACTCGATCTCGCGCCGTTCAAGGTGAAGGTGAAGCGCGGCGGCGGCACCGCCGGGCATAACGGACTGCGCTCGACCGACCAGCATCTGGGGCCGGAGTTCCGCCGCGTCCGGCTCGGTATCGGCCATCCCGGCCACAAGGACCGCGTCACCGGCTATGTGCTCGGCAATTACGCCAAGGCGGAGATGGACGACCTTGCCGGCATGCTCGGCGCGATCGGGGCGGAGGCGCCGTGGCTCGCCGCGGGCGACGACGTGCGGTTCATGAACGATGTCGCTATGAGGCTGGCGCCATGACGATCCGCACCCTGTTCGCCACCCGCTTCTACGAGGACGACCTCGGCGACGCCGCGCTGCTCGAGGAACTGGAGGATGCCTGCCTCGACCTCGCGCGGCAGGACCGCGCCGGCGTCGCCTGGTCGAAGGCCCACGGCTATCGCGGCTACACCTCCTACGCCTCGTTGAACGACCTGCCCGCGCGCGATCCGCGCTTCGCCGATCTGGTCCGCCTGCTCAACAAGCATGTCGCGCGCTTTGCCGAAGCGTGCGCGTTCGACCTCGGCGGGCGCAAGCTCAAGCTCGACAGCCTGTGGGTCAACGTCCTCAAGCCCGGCGGCACGCATTCGGGCCATATCCACCCGCACAGCGCGGTCAGCGGCACGATCTATGTCGCCACGCCCCCCGGCGCCGGCGCGCTGAAGCTGGAGGATCCGCGCCTGCCGATGATGATGGCCGCCCCCACCCGCCGCGCCGACGCGGGCGAGGATCACGCGACCTTCGTCTATGCCGAACCCAGGGCCGGCAGCGTCTTCCTGTGGGAAAGCTGGCTGCGACACGAAGTCGTCCCCAATGCCGCCAAGGGCGAACGGATCAGCATCAGCTTCAACTATCGCTGATCCGCCTTTCCCCCGCCGCAATCGCGCACCACGCTGAGCCATCGGGAGGCGATGCGATGCGGCTGGCGGTGATGATGGCGATGCAGGCGGTGGCCGGTCCGCCGGTTCCCGCCGAGTTGCGGCCAGTCCGGCCGACCCCGGTCGCGACGCCGTGCAACGAACCCGATGCGCAGGGCGACATCGTCGTCTGTGCCCGCGCCCGCGACACCGACCGCCTGCCGCAGATCGACCCCGATCGCTACGCCGGGCGACCGGTGCGCGCCGAAACCGGGCTGGCAGGCAAGGTGCGCATGTCGGCGGCGGCCGAACAGGGGACGTTGCCCAACGGCCAGAGCAGTCCACGCGCGATGCTGCATTTCAAACTGCCGTTCTGATCCGCAACCCGCCGTTCACGCGAACGACGTTACGACCGTCCTCATGCGTGTCACCAGATCCCAGATCGGCCTTGCCGCCGTCGTCCTGCTCGCTCCCGGCGGCTTCTTGTTGGGCGCGACGCTGGTCGCCAACCATTATCGCAAACGCCGCGCGCAGGCGGCGGTGGAACCACCGGTCGTTTCCTGAACGGAACGTTGTTTCAGGTTCATGCAACCCCGTTATGTTGACCGACGTTAGCACATCACAAGTTTCGAGAACGGGAGTGATTTTTATGCGTAAGTTGATGCTCGCCATGGGTTGCGCCGCGATGGTCCTGCCCGCCACCATGGTCGTGCCGGTGTCCGAGGCCGGTGCGCAGCGCTACAAGTATCGCGAGTGGCGCGACAATCGTGGCCGCGTCCGCTGCCGCAAGCCCGACGGCACGACCGGTGCCGTGGTCGGCGCGGTCGGCGGTGCCCTGCTCGGTCGCACGATCGATACCCGCGGCGACCGGACGGTCGGCACACTGGGCGGCGCGGTCGCCGGTGGCCTGCTCGGTCGCGAGATCGACCGCGGCGGCAAGCGCCGCTGCCGCTAAGCGGGCGGCCGTTTCGGTCGGAAAAGGGGCGTCGCGAGGCAACTCGCGGCGCCCCTTCTGCGTATGGGACCGGCAACCCTCAAGGAGTTATCGACACATGGTCACCCGCAGCGCTTCGGCGAGCTACGACGGCCTCGGCAAGGACGGCAAGGGCAAGATCACGACCCAGTCGGGCGTGCTCAGTGACAGCAACTACGGCTTCGGCACCCGTTTCGAGGATGGTCCCGGCACCAATCCCGAAGAGCTGATCGCGGCGGCGCATGCCGGTTGCTTCACGATGGCGCTCAGCTTCGCGCTTGCCGGTGCAGGCCATGCGCAGGGCAATCTCAAGACCGATGCCAAAGTGACGCTGGACAAGGACGGCGACGGCTTCACCATCACCAAGTCCGCGCTGACGCTGACCGGTCATGTCGAGGGCATCGATCAGGCGGAATTCGAACGCATCGCCAACGAAGCAAAGGCCGGCTGCCCGGTCTCCAAGGTCCTCAACTGCGACATCACGCTGGCGACCACCTTCGGCTGATCCGCCGGGACGGCCTGTCGGGGTGGTGAACGCGACGTAGTTTGCCGTTCACGCAACCCGGCGGGCCGTCCGCTGGTTCTGTGGGCACGTCCATCAAGGAGCCAGACCCATGCGTATCGCCTTCCTGTCAGCCGCACTTGCGGCGACGATCGTCTCGGCGATCCCCGCCGCCGCCCAGGACACCCGCCGCGAGGCGAACCGGGAGTATCGCGGCGAGGTGCGTGACGCCCGTCAGGATTATCGCCGCGACCTGCGCAACGCCGATTCGCGTCGCGACGTCCGCGATGCCCGCCGCGAATATCGCGACGAGGTCCGCGATGCCCGTCAGGACCGCCGCGGCGACCTGCGCGACATCCGTCAAGACCGCCGCGACGACTGGCGCCAGTATCGCAACTACGATTACAACCGCCTACCCCACGGCCAGCGCGCCTATTTCGCCGATCAATATTATCGCGACGGCCGCTATTACCAGACGCGCCGGCTCGGTCGTAACGACCGCATCTATCGCGGCAACAACGGGCGCTATTACTGCCGCCGCACCGATGGCACGACCGGCCTGATCGTCGGCGGCCTTGCTGGCGGCGCGCTCGGCAACGTCATCGCCGGCGGCGGTTCGCGCCTGCTCGGCACGCTGGTCGGCGCCGGCGGCGGCGCACTGCTCGGCCGGTCGATCGACCGCGGTCAGGTCACCTGTCGCTGATCCTCGACGAGGAATGACGAAGGGCCCGGTGGCGACACCGGGCCCTTTTCACGTCCTCAGATGATGCCGCCGCCCAGGCTGAGGCGGATCGCGAAGATCACGATCAGCACGAGGTTGAGGTTGCGACCGCCGTTCGACGACGACATCGCACCCAGCGCGGCGCCGACGATGCCGATCGGGATGACGAGCCAGTTCATCCAGCCGAGCAACGGAATGAAAGCGACGAGACCCAGCACCAGGGTGACGAGGCCGATCGCGATGGAAACGATATTGAGCATGGCGCCAACATGGCCGCTGTCTCGGCACGGGACAAGCGGCCATCGTGTGACGTTCGGTTAACCATCAACGCCGATGGCACCTTAACGGCGGCTGCGCCATGACCATCGCGTGACGACGAATCGTGCCTTTCTCCTGTCCGTCCTGCTGCTCGCCGCGTGCAGCAAGGAACCCGCATCGCAGCAGGATCTCGACAGCCTCGATCGGGAACTGACCGGATCGGGGACGGGCAACGCGCGCGATCCGGCGCTGACCGCGGCGCTGCACGACCAGATCATGGTCGATCCCGCGCTGACGCAGAGCGCCAACACCAATGTCGTGCGCCCGCCGAGCCGCCCCGACCCGCTGTCGGTGCCGGTCGACCCCGCGCGCGGCGGCGACGGCGTGCGCGCCGCGGATCTGAAGCCCGTCCCCGCCGCCGGCAAGGACTGCCCGGCCTGTCGCAAGGCCGATGGCGCGCTGACGCTGGGCGAGCTTGCGACACGCCAGTCGGGCAACGGCGGCTGCGCGCAGCGCGTGACCTATTCTGCCGGCTGGGCCAACCGTCTGCCCGCCGAGGTACCGCTCTATCCCGACGCACGCGTCCGCGAGGCCGCCGGCAACGACGCCTGCGGGCTGCGCGTCGTCAGCTTCACCAGCGCCGCGCCGGTCGGTCGCATCCTCGACTGGTACAATGCCCGCGTCAGCCGCGCCGGCTATTCCGCCGAGCATCAGGCGTCGGGCGCGCAGCACATATTGGGCGGCACGCGCGGCGATGCCGCCTATGTCGTCTATGCGACCGCCAACTCCGACGGCGGCAGCGACGTCGACCTGCTGGTCCGCTGACCTGACCTTCCGCGGCCATCCGGCGCGCGGGTAAGGCAACACTCCTGCCGCAGATCAAGGCGATCATCGCTTGCGATCTTTCGCCACTGCCCCATATTGTGCAGCGCAGCATCAATACGTCTGCCGGCGATCCTGCCCTTACGCGGAGTGCGCGCATGCGACGTTTGTCCGACACCATCGGCCGGTTGGCCGCCGCGCGGGGCGTTCCCCCGTCGGCCCGGGCCCCAGGCCCGGACCGGTTGTCCGACCTCGACGGCTTCGGCCGCAACCCCGGCAATCTGCGCGCGCGCCTGTACGTGCCCTCTTCCGTCCGTCCGCGGCCGGCGCTGGTCGTCGTCCTTCACGGCTGCACGCAGAATGCCGCCGGCTACGACCTGGGCGCAGGCTGGTCGCGGCTCGCGGACGAACAGGGGTTCGTCCTCCTGTTTCCGGAACAGAAGAGCGCCAACAATCCCAATCGCTGCTTCAACTGGTTCGCCCCCGAAGACGTCAGCCGCGACCATGGCGAGGCGCAGTCGATCCACGAGATGATCGCCGCGATCCGCGACGATCACGATATCGATCCCGACAGGATTTTCATCAACGGCCTGTCCGCCGGCGGCGCCATGACCGCGGTGATGCTGGCGACCTATCCCGAGCTGTTCGCCGGCGGCGCGATCATCGGCGGCCTGCCCTATGGCACCGCGATGGGCGTCGTGCAGGCGCTCGACCGGATGCGCGGCCACGGCATGCCCGACGATGCCGCGCTCGGCGCGCTCGCGCGCGACGCGTCGCGCCATGACGGCCGCTGGCCGACGCTGTCGGTGTGGCACGGCGATTCGGATGTGACGGTGCAGGATGCGAATGCAGAAGCGATCCTGGCCCAGTGGCGCGCGCTGCACGGTGTCGCCGACGTGCCGGCATCGCGCAGCGCCACCGGCGATCACGTGCATCGCACGTGGCAGGACGCCGCGGGCCGGACCGTGATCGAGGATCACCGCATCGCCGGCATGGGCCATGGCACGCCGATCGCGACGCGCGGGGCAGAGGCGGGCGGCACCGCCGGCGCATTCATGCTCGACGTCGGCATTTCCTCGACGCGGCGGATCGCCGCCTTCTGGGGCATCGCGCCCGCCCCCGTGGCGACCGGCACGTCCGCCTCCACCGCCGCGCCCCGCGAGCCGCAGCGCCTGAGGCCCGAACCGACACCCCGGCGCGAGGCGACCGGCGTCGCCGCGATCATCGACGATGCGCTGCGGGCCGCCGGCCTGGTCCGCTGACGCGGCGGCGTGCGGCCTGCATTCCCCTGACGCCGTTCTTGCTTTAGGGCGAGCGGCATGCCTCTTGTCTTTGTCATGGTCGGCGGTGCCCTGGGTAGCGGTGCACGCTATCTCACCGGCCGCGCCGCGCTTTCGCTGTTCGGACCGAACTTTCCCTACGGCACCCTCGCCGTCAACCTGATCGGCGGGCTGCTGATGGGCGCGCTGGCCGGCAGCCTGGCGCGTGTCGCCGGGTCGGGCGAGGCGTGGCGGCTGTTCGCCGGCGTCGGCGTGCTCGGCGGCTTCACCACCTTTTCCGCGTTCAGCCTCGACGTCGTCACCCTGATTGAACGCGGCGCACCCGGCACCGCGCTGTTCTACGCCTTGCTATCCGTGACCGGATCGGTGCTGGCACTGTTCGCCGGGCTGGCGATGACCCGCACCGGAGGCACGCTGGCATGAGCGACGATAGCAAGGCGATCCGGGATCAGGGCATCCGCCAGTTCAACGTCGGCTATGACGACGACGGCATCCGGCTCGATCGCTGGTTCAAGCGGCATCTGCCCGACACCAGCTTCACCACCGTCGCGAAATGGGCGCGCACCGGCCAGCTTCGCGTCGACGGATCGCGCGCCACGCCGGGCGACCGGATCAAGGCCGGCCAGACGCTGCGCGTGCCGCCGCCCGAACCCGAGATCAAGGACGAGGCCGGCGTCGTCGTCGCCAAGCCGAAGCGCGAACGCGCGCCGCTGAGCGAGGACCAGACCGCTTTCGCGCGCGAGATGGTGATGCACAAGGACCTGCAGGCGCTCGTCCTCAACAAGCCGCCCGGCCTCGCCACCCAGGGCGGCACCAAGACGATCGATCACGTCGACGGCCTGCTCGACGCGCTGCAATATGATGCCGAAGGGCGACCGAAGCTCGTCCACCGCCTCGACAAGGACACGTCGGGCGCATTGCTCGTCGCCCGTACCAGCCGCGCCGCCGCGTTCTTCGCCAAGGCCTTCTCCGGCCGCACCGCGCGCAAGATCTATTGGGCGCTGATCGTCGACGTCCCCTCGATCGAGGATGGCGTCATCGACCTGCCGATCGGCAAGCAGCCCGGCACCGGCGGCGAGAAGATGCATGTCGACGAGGAGAACGGCTCGCCCGCGCGCACCCGCTATCGCGTCATCGAACGCGCCGGCAACCGGTGCGCCTGGGTCGAGTTGCAGCCGTTCACCGGCCGTACGCATCAGCTGCGCGTCCATATGGCGGCGATCGGCCATCCGATCGTCGGCGACGGCAAATATGGCGGCGCGGCGGCATTCCTGACCGGCGGGATCAGCCGCAAGATGCACCTGCACGCGCGCCGCATCCGCGTCGACCATCCCGACGGCGGCAGCATCGACGAAACCGCAAGCCTGCCGACGCACTTCGCCGAGAGCCTCGCCACCCTCGGCTTCGACGAGGCGAAGGGCGATGCGATGCCGTTCGAGGAAGCCAAGAAGGGGCCGCCGCCCAAGGCCGTGCTCAAGCAGCGCGCCAAGGCGCATGCCAAGTCGATGCGCAAGGAGCATCGCGGCGAGCGGCGCCGGCGCGGCGCCAAGGACTGATCCGCGGGATGATCCGGCTCGCCGTGTTCGACTGCGACGGCACGCTCGTCGACAGCCAGGCCAATATCTGCGTCGCGATGGAGGAAGCGTTCCGCATCGCCAACCTGCCCGCGCCGCCGCGGCCGGCGATCCGGCGCATCGTCGGGCTGAGCCTGGTCGAGGCGATCCGCGCGCTGCTGCCGCACGCCGACGACGCGCAGCACCGGCGGATGGCGGCGGATTACAAGGACGCGTTCTTCCGCCTGCGCACCAGCGGCGCGATGGCGGAGGAGCCGCTGTTCGAGGGGATCGGCGACGTGCTGCGGACGCTCGCGGCGGACGGCTGGACGCTCGGCATCGCGACCGGCAAGTCGGATCGCGGGCTGGCGCATATCCTCGCACACCATGATATCGCCGACCGGTTCGTCACCCTGCAGACCGCGGACCGCCATCCGTCCAAGCCCGATCCGGCGATGCTGCTCGCGGCGATGGACGAAGCAGGCGCGACGCCGCAGAACAGCGCGATGATCGGCGACACCAGTTTCGACATGGCGATGGCCAAGGCGGCGGGCGCACGCGCGGTCGGCGTCGCCTGGGGCTATCACGACGTCGGCGACCTGATCGATGGCGGCGCAGACGTCGTCGCCGACCGTGTCGCCGCACTGCCGGGCCTGCTCGCATGACGGCGGAGGAGGCACGCGCCCGCCGCCGCTGGCTCGGCATCGTCGGCAGCCGCATCGTCGGCAGCCTCGGCGCGGTGTTCGGGCTGGTGCTGGCGGTGCGCGCGCCCGACTGGCCGGTGAAGGTGCTCGGCGTCGCGATCACCCTGTCGGCGCTGGCGGTGGTCGCGATCGTGCCGGCGAGCCTCGCGCATCGCTGGCGGACCCCGCCCGGGTCATGAAGCGCTTCTGGACCGAGGTGGCGGTCGACGCCGATCGCGTCGTGACGCTGGACGGCCGGCCGGTGCGGACGCCCGGCCGCGTGCCACTCGCGCTGCCGACCGACGCGCTCGCGGCGCTGGTCGCGGCGGAATGGCGCGCGGTGCCGGAGACGGTCGATCCGCGGGCGATGCCGCTGACCGGGCTGGCCAATGCCGCGATCGACCGGATCGCGCCCGCGCCAGCACCCTTCGCCGCCGGCCTTGCCGCCTATGGCGACAGCGATCTGCTCTATTATCGAGCCGAGACGCCCGATCCGCTGACCGACCGGCAGAAGGCCGCGTGGGACCCGTGGCTCGACTGGGCGCGCGCACGCTACGACGTGCATTTCGAAACCACCGCCGGCATCGTCCACCGCGCCCAGCCGCCGGCAACGCTCGCGCGCCTCGACGAGGCGGTGGCGGCGCTCGATCCGTTCCGGCTGGCGGGCCTGTCGCCGGTGGTGACGATCACCGGATCGCTGGTGCTCGCGCTCGCGCTGGTCGAACGCGCGGGCGATGCGGACAGCCTGTGGGCGGCCGCGCACGTCGATGAGGACTGGCAGGCGGAGATGTGGGGCGAGGACAGCCTCGCGACGCAGGCACGCGCCAACAAGCGGCGCGAATTCGACGCGGCGTGGGCGTTCCTGTCCGCGCTGGAGATTTAACGGCCGCGATCAGTGCGTTTCGGCGACCCGGGTCAGGCGTCGGATGAAGCCGATCAGGCCGGTCTGGCGCGACCGCTTCAACCGTTCCGCGGCCAGAATCGTCTTCACGCCCTTGAAACACTGGTCGACGTCGTCATTGACCAGCACATAGTCATAGCCGTCCCAGTGGCTGACCTCGTTGGCGGCGCGCGCCATCCGCGCGTCGATCACCTCGGCCGAATCGGTGTTGCGGTTGGTCAGGCGGGTGCGAAGCTCCGCCATCGACGGCGGGAAGATGAACACGCGGACGACGTCGCCGCCGGCGATCTGGAACAGCTGCTGCGCGCCCTGCCAGTCGATGTCGAACAGCACGTCCTTGCCCGCCGCCAGCATCTCCTCGACCTGCGCGCGCGGCGTGCCGTAGCGATGGCCGAAGACGTGCGCCCATTCGAGGAATTCGTCCTCCGCGGCCATGCGGCGGAATTCCTCGAGGTCGACGAAATGATAGTCCTTGCCGTCGGTTTCGCCGGGCCGGATCGTCCGCGTCGTCGCCGACACCGACATCGCCAGTTCGGGTTCGTCGGCCAGCAATTTGCGCGCGATGGTGGACTTGCCCGCGCCGGATGGCGAAGACAGCACGAACAGGACGCCACGGCGGCGGAAGTTGTGCGGATCGGTGGGGAGGGACGACGGCATGCGCGCTAGTGGCGTCTGGGTGGGGCGGGCGTCAAGCATCGGTGGCCGGCTCGCCGCGAAAAGTGCGTGGTTGATCCCGCTGCTGCTGGTCGCCACCGCCGCGATCCTGCTGCTGATGGGCCGGTCGGCGATCTGCCCGTGCGGCCGGATCGCATGGTGGCACGGCGCGGTCCAGTCCGACCAGAACAGCCAGCAGCTTTCGGACTGGTACAGCCTCAGCCATATCGTCCATGGCCTGCTTTTCTACGGCATCACCTGGCTCGCGCTGCGCCGCTGGCCATGGACCGCGCGGCTGGTCGTCGCGGTGACGATCGAGGCTGGGTGGGAAATCCTAGAAAACTCGCCGCTTATCATCGATCGCTATCGCAGCGTCACCATGGCCTGGGGCTATACCGGGGACAGCGTGCTCAATTCGATCAGCGACATCGCGATGATGATGTTCGGATTCGCGATCGCCCGGCGCCTGCCATGGTGGGCGAGCGCCGGGCTGGTCGTGATGCTCGAACTGGTCGCGCTCGCCGCGATCCGCGACAACCTGACGCTCAACCTGCTGATGCTGATCGCGCCTGTGGACGCGATCCGCATCTGGCAGGCGGGTTAGATCCGCCCGCGGCGGCGGTCATAGGCCTTCTTGGCGACATAGCCGCCGCCGAGCAACATGCCGAGCGGGCCCATCCGGCGCATCGCGCCCATGGTCAGCGCGCCGATCGCCGCGCCCTTCATGCCGTTGCCGCCCTCGCGACGACCCATTTCGCGCCCGACGAGCGCACCGATAATCTTGCCGATCATGCTTCCACCTTTCCGAAAACCTGGTCCTTGAGCTCCGTCGCACCGCGCAGCACCGCCCAGCCGACCGCATAGGTGACGGCGAGCGGCAGCACGATCTTGAGCACGTTCGCGGTTACCGCGCCGATGATCGCGCCGTCGGCGACGCCGTCGTCTCCGGATATCGAATCGATCGCCGCGCCGATCAGCGCGCCCGTGGTTGTCGTGCTCACATCATGCCCCTTGCGGTGTGGTGCTTCGAAGCGCGCGAACCGCGGGGAAGTTCCTCGTGACGACCGCGCCGCTAGCGACCGATCATCGTCTCGGGTCGCACCAGCCGGTCGAACGTCCCCGCGTCGACGAGGCCCAGCTCCAGCCCGGCCTGCTTCAGCGTCTGCCCCGTCTGGTGCGCGTGCTTGGCGATCTTTGCGGCATTGTCGTAGCCGACCTCCGGCGCCAGCGCGGTGACCAGCATCAGCGACTGTTCGACGAGCGCGCCGATCCGCTCGCGATTGGCCTTCAGCCCGTCCACCGTCCGCTCGGCGAAACTCTGCATGCCGACGCTGAGCAGCGCGATCGAGCGGAGCACGTTCGCGCCGATCAACGGCTTGAAGACGTTGAGTTCCATATGGCCTTGCAAGCCACCGACCGTAACCGCGACATTGTTGCCCATCACCTGCGCCGCGACCATCGTCAGCATCTCGGCCTGCGTCGGATTGACCTTGCCGGGCATGATCGAGCTGCCGGGTTCGTTGGCGGGCAGCTCCAGCTCGCCGAGGCCGGAGCGCGGCCCCGACCCGAGCAGGCGGATATCGTTGGCGATCTTGGTCAGCGCGACCGCCAGCACGTTGAGCGTACCGTGCAGGTCGACCAGCCCGTCGTTCGACGCCAGCGCCTCGAACTTGTTGGGCGCGGTGACGAACGGCAGGCCGGTCAGCGCCGCGATCTCGGCCGCCACCGCCTCGGCAAAGCCCGGCGGCGCGTTGAGCCCGGTGCCGACCGCGGTGCCGCCCTGCGCCAGCGGCATGATGTTGCGCTCCAGCGTCCCCGCGATCCGGTCGCGTGCATTGGCCAGCTGCTGGACGTAGCCGGAAAATTCCTGCCCCAGCGTCAGCGGCGTCGCGTCCTGCAGGTGCGTGCGGCCGATCTTGACCAGATCGTCCCATTCCGCCGCCTTCGCCGCCAGCGCAGCGTGCAGCCGGTCGAGCGCGGGATACAGGTCCCGCGTCACCGCGAGCGCCGCCGCGACGTGGAGCGCGGTCGGAAAGCTGTCGTTCGACGACTGGCCGCGGTTGACGTCGTCGTTCGGATGTACCGGCGTCTTGCCGCCGCGCGTGCCCGCCAGCACCTCGTTGGCGCGGCCCGCGATCACCTCGTTGACGTTCATGTTCGACTGGGTGCCGCTGCCCGTCTGCCAGATCACCAGCGGGAACTGGTCGTCGAGCCGGCCGGCCGCGATCTCTTCCGCCGCGGCCTCGATCGCGCCCGCCGTGTCGGCGGCAAGGCCATGCCGGCGGTTCACCCGCGCCGCCGCCTGCTTCACGATCGCCAGCGCATGGACGATCTCCACCGGCATCCGCTCGCGCGGGCCGAACGGAAAATTCTCGAGGCTACGTTCGGTCTGCGCGCCCCAATAGGCGTCGGCGGGAACTTCGATCGGCCCGATCGAATCGGTTTCGGTGCGTGTGGTCATATCCAACAACCGCACGAAGCGGTCAGTCGATCCGCTTGCGCAGAAAGAACCGCGCCTCGCCCGGCGGGAAATCGTCGATCCGGCCGACGACGTCATACCCCAGCTTCTCGTAGAAGCCGCGCGCCTGGAAACTGAACGTGTCGAGCCATATGCCCACACAGCCCAGCCGCCGCGCTTCGTCCTCTGCCGCCAGCATCAGCGCACGACCCCGCCCCTGCCCCTTCAGCGCGGGCGGTACGGCCAGATATTGCACGAACAGCCAGCGGAAACCGGTCAGGCCCCACAGCCCGCCGATGATGGCCCCGTCCGCGTCGCGCAGCACGATCGCGACCGTATGCCGCTCGGTCGGGCCGACCATCGTTTCGTTATAGGCGACCAGCGGCGCCAGGATCGCCTCGCGATCCGCCTCGGACGGCGCGGAGACGATCTCCGGATCGCCGGCCGCGCTCATTTCTTCCGCTTGAAATCCACGCTGACGACGTTCGACCCGTCCGCCGCCGGCGTCACCGCGGGACCGTCGTTCTCCGCCTCGTCATGCGGCTCCGGCCCGTCGCTCGGGTCTTCGGTCGCCTGGAAGCGCAGCTCGAAATTCACCGCCGGATCGTGGAATCCGGTGATCGCCGAATAGGGAATGACCAGCTTGGACGGCACCTGGTTGAAGCTCAGCCCGACCGAGAATTTGCGCTCGTCGACCAGCAGGTCCCAATAGCGGTTCTGGAGGACGATCGTCATCTCGTCCGGGAATCGCTCGATCAGCCGCTGCGGGATGTCGACGCCCAGCGCCTGCGTCTTGAACGTGATGTAGAAATGATGCTCGCCCGGCAGGCCGCCCGATTCGGCGACGGAGCCAAGCACGCGGCCCACGACGGCACGCAAGGCCTCCTGGACGATCTCGTCATACGGGATAAGGCTATCTGGCAGGCCGTCGGTCATGCCCCTTGGGTAGCGGACCGGACGGCGGGGTCAAGATTGTGTGTGCCGCCACACACGCTATGGAGCGTGACGATGCGCACCGCCACGATCAACCGCTCCACCGCCGAAACGCGGATCGACGTCACCGTCAATCTCGACGGCACCGGCGTCTATTCGATCAACACCGGCATCGGCTTCCTCGATCATATGGTCGAACAGCTCTCCCGCCACGGCCTGATCGACATCGACCTGAAGGTGGACGGCGACCTGCATATCGACGGCCATCACACCGTCGAGGATTCGGCGCTGGCGCTGGGCCAGGCGGTGGCGCAGGCGCTCGGCGACAAGCGCGGCATCCGCCGCTACGGCGATGCGCTCAGCCCGATGGACGAAACGCTGACCCGCGTCGCGCTCGACATCTCCGGCCGGCCGTGGCTGGTGTGGAAGACCGCCTTCACCGTCTCGCGCCTTGGCGAGCTCGACACCGAGCTTATCGAACACTGGTTCCACAGCTTCGCGCAGACCGCCGGCATCACGCTGCACGTCGAGACGCTGTACGGCACCAACAACCACCATATCGTCGAGGCCGCGTACAAGGGCCTCGCCCGCGCGCTGCGCACCGCGGTCGAGATCGATCCGCGCAAGGCGGACGCGATCCCCTCGACCAAGGGCGTGCTATGACCGAACCCTTCACCCGCCCCGGCACCGACCTCTGCGTCGTGTCGCTGACCTATGGCGATGACATCGGCGCGATCGATGCGGCGATGGGCGCGCATGTCGACTGGCTGTCGGATGCCTATGCCAACGGCCTGCTGCTCGCCTCCGGCCGCAAGCAGCCGCGCACCGGCGGCATCATCATCGCGATCGGCAACCGGGCCGAGGTCGACGCGCTGATCGCCAACGATCCGTTCGTGTCGAAGGGGCTGGCGAGCGCTGAGGTCATCCCCTTCACCGCGAGCATGGCGGCGACGCCGCTCGCCGACCTGCTGTCGTCATGACGATCGCGCTGATCGACTATGGCGCGGGCAACCTGCACTCGGTCGAGAATGCGCTGCGGGCGGCGGGCGCGACCGACATGACCGTCACCGCCGATCCCGACGTGGTGGCGAAGGCCGATCGCATCGTCCTGCCCGGCGTCGGTGCCTTCGGCGCCTGCGCGGCCGCCTTGCGCGGCGTGCCGGGAATGGTCGAGGCGATGGAACGCCGCGTCCGCCGAGAGGCCGCGCCGTTCCTGGGCGTCTGCGTCGGCATGCAGCTGATGGCCGATGTCGGCGAGGAGATGGGCCAGCACCGCGGCCTCGGCTGGGTGCGCGGGCGAGTCCGCCGGCTCGAACCCGGCACAATGGAGGCCAAGGTGCCGCATATGGGCTGGAACGACGTGCGCCCGGTGGCCGACCACGCGCTGGTCCCCGCGGGCGAGGCCTATTTCCTGCACAGCTACGCCTATGAGGGCGACGACGTGATCGCGACCAGCGACCATGCCGGCCTGGTCACCGCCGCGATCGCGCGCGACACGATGCTCGGCGTCCAGTTCCACCCCGAAAAGAGCCAGCGCTACGGCCTTGCGATGCTGGAGCGGTTCCTCGCATGGCGACCCTGACGCCTCCCTTCCCGGCGAGGAAGGGGGCGGAAGAGATTCGCGTCCGGGTGCTGCGGACGCCCCGGTTCGCGCGGCTGTATCGCCTGGCCTCCACCCACCCCCGGTCCCTCCCTTGCAGGGAGGGGAGTGAGAGTTTGTCATGAGCCTGATCGTCTTCCCCGCCATCGACCTGAAGGGCGGCCAGGTCGTCCGCCTCGCCGAGGGCGATATGGACCGCGCCACCGTCTATGGTGACGACCCCGCGGCGCAGGCGATGCTGTTCGCCGACGCGGGCGCGCAGCACCTGCACGTCGTCGACCTCGATGGTGCCTTCGCCGGCGAATCGATCAACGGCGAAGCGGTGCGCGGCATCGTCGAACGCTTCCCGGGCCACGTCCAGCTTGGCGGCGGTATCCGCAACCGCGCCAGCGTCGAACGCTGGTTCGACCTCGGCGTGTCGCGCGTCGTCATCGGCACCGCCGCGCTGGACGACCCCGAGTTCGTCCGCGGCGCGGCGCGCGATTTTCCCGGCGGCGTCGTCGTCGCGGTCGACGCGCGCGACGGCATGGTCGCGACCAAGGGCTGGGCGGACGTCTCCACCACCAGCGTCGTCGATCTCGCCCGCCGGTTCGAGGATGCCGGCGTCGCGTCGCTGCTGTTCACCGACGTCGGCCGCGACGGCCTGCTCAAGGGTTGCAACGTCGAGGCGACGGTAGACCTCGCCCGCTCGGTTTCGATCCCGGTCATTGCCAGCGGCGGCGTCAAGGGCATCGCCGAGATCCACGTCCTCGCCCTCCACGTCCGCGACGGCGTCGAAGGCGTCATCACCGGCCGCGCGCTCTACGACGGCCGCCTCGACCTGTCCGCCGCACTCGGCGTGGCGCGGGCGGCGGCAGAATGATGTTATCGCGAGGGCGCGAAGACGCGAGGCGTGTTTTGCGCGCGGAGGCACGGAGAACGCAGAGATCCCGTATGCCGCGCGAAGCGCCCTCCCCATCCTTGCGCAGCGGATCCCGAACCGACCGCTGGCGCGACCGGGCTCCCCTCATGCACCCTGCGTCCTCTGCGCCTCTGCGCGCCAATCCTTCTTCTCTTCGCGTCTTCGCGCCTTCGCGTGAACACGCCTTTCTCATCCGGAGCAGCGAAACCGACCGCGCGCTCCATGACGGCCCCAGCGACCTGTCGGCGGCGCTCGACGTGGCCCGGGCGACGGCAGCATGATGTTCACGCGAAGGCGCGAAGGCGCGAAGAAGGTCGTGCTCGCAGAGGCGCGGAGGACGCAGAGATGTCGGGTCCGGCGCGAAGCGCTGTGCTCATCCCCGTGCCGCGGATTACCAGCTGACCGCTGGCGCGGTCGGCGTAATCCAACGAACGCTGCGTCCTCCGCGCCTCCGCGCGAGAAACCATTTCTCCGCGTCTCCGCGTCTCCGTGTGAACAAACCTTCTCCATCCGACGAGCCACCGCATGACCGTACGCGCCCGCGTCATTCCCTGTCTCGACGTCGCCAACGGCCGCGTCGTGAAGGGCGTCAATTTCGTCGAATTGCGCGACGCCGGCGATCCGGTGGAACAGGCGCGCGCCTATGATGCCGCGGGCGCCGACGAGCTGTGCTTCCTTGATATCACCGCATCCCATGAGGATCGCGGCACCATCCTCGACGTCGTCCGGCGCACCGCCGCGGTGTGCTTCATGCCGCTGACGGTCGGCGGCGGCGTGCGCAGTGCCGACGATGCCCGGGCGCTGCTGCTCGCCGGCGCCGACAAGGTGGCGGTCAATTCCGCCGCGGTCGCCCGGCCGGAGGTCGTCGCCGACATCGCCGAGCGGTTCGGCAGCCAATGCTGCGTCGCCTCGGTCGACGCCCGCCGGGTCGGCGAGCGCTGGGAGGTGTTCACCCATGGCGGCCGCCGCCCGACCGGGATCGACGCCATCGCTCATGCCACCCACCTCGCCGATCTGGGCGCGGGCGAATTGCTCGTCACCTCGATGGACCGCGACGGCACGCGCAGCGGCTACGACCTCCCGCTGGTCCGCGCCATCGCCGACCGCGTCAGCGTCCCCGTCGTCGCGAGCGGCGGCGTAGGCGGCCTCGACGACCTCGTCGCCGGCATCCGCGACGGTCATGCCAGCGCCGTGCTCGCCGCCTCGATCTTCCACTTCGGCGAGGCGAGCATCGCCGATGCGCATGCCGCGCTCGCCGCGGCCGGAATCCCGGTGCGGCGGCCGATCGTTTAGGGCTTCGGCAACGCTTCGCGGGCATATCATCGGGTCATGTATTCGATCGTTTTTCGCCACGACCTCAATCTCGTAGACATCCGGTGGACCGGTCTGTTCGACCAGCCCTCCGTCGATACCTATGCAGACGAACTGATCCGCCGGTTCCGCGAGGAGGGCTTCCGCACCGGCTATCGCCTGCGCATGGATATGAGCGGCACCAGCGTCCAGCCGGTCGACGCGGCACAGGCGATCAACCGCCGGCTCGGCGCCTTCCATCGCGCCAGCCGGATCGCGATCGTCGCCACCAGCGCGATCACGCGGCTGCAGGTGCGCCGCTTCATGACGCAGGACTATCTGCGCATCTTCGACTCGGCCGACGCCGCGCTCGACTGGCTCGTCTCTGCCGACAGGCGCACGAGGGCGGCATGACCGCCGTCGCGATCCTCAGCGTCGCAGGCGGCCATTCCGGCACCGTCCACCGTCGGACCGGGCCCGAATGGTCGGACGTCGCGCTGTTCGTCGTCGCGGCGCTCGGCGTCTGGCTCGTCCGGCGGGCGATGCGGCGGCGTTTCGCCCGCCGGCCGCCGATCAAGGATTGACCCCTCCCCACCTCCCGCGCCAAGCGGAGGCCATGGACCCGCTCGACCGCCTGGAAGCCACCATCCTCGCCCGCCGCGACGCCGCCGACGCCGGCGGCTCGTACGTCGCCAGCCTGTTCGCCAAGGGCCGCGCCAAGATCGCGCAGAAGGTCGGCGAGGAAGCGACCGAGACGGTGATCGCCGCGCTTGCCGAACCGGACAAACTCGCTTCCGAGGCCGCCGACCTCGTCTTCCACCTGCTCGTGCTGCTCGCCGATGCCGGGCTGGGGCTGGACGACGTCCGCGCCGAGCTCGTCCGCCGCGAGGGCGTGTCGGGCCATGTCGAAAAAGCCGCCCGCTGAGGACCCGACCCATGCCGATCGACGCCACCCTGCCCTATGACGACCAGAACGTCTTCGCGAAGATCCTGCGCGACGAGATTCCGTCGCAGCGGGTCTACGAGGACGATTACGCCGTCGCCTTCCACGACATCGCGCCGGTCGCGCCGCTGCACATCCTTGTGATCCCGCGCGGCCCCTATGTGTCTTGGGACGATTTTGCTCTCGCGGCTTCTGAAGATGAGATCGCCGGCTTCATCCGCGCGATCGGCCATGTCGCGCGCGAACACGGGCTGGTCGCCCCCGGCTATCGCCTGCTTGCCAACGTCGGCGGCCATGGCGGGCAGGAAGTGCCGCACCTCCACGTTCACCTCTTCGGCGGCAAGCCGCTGGGGCCGATGCTGGCGGGCTGATCGCTGCGCTGCGGCACGGCGGCGCGATAAGGGATTGCCTCTCCCCCATTTGCGGCTAGCATCCCCCGCTTCACCATGCGGCGGCGTTCCAAGGACCGTTCGCATCTGGGGGGATAGAGCTTCATGATATTCGGGCGCGTCAAACCACTCGACGCCATTCTCGCCACGGCCGAAAAACGCGGCCTGCATCGTTCACTCGGGGCGTTCCAGCTGACCATGCTGGGCGTTGGCGCCGTCATCGGCACCGGCATCTTCGTCCTCACCTCCGAAGCCGCGCAAAAGGCCGGGCCGGGCATGATGATCTCGTTCATCATCGCCGGCTTCGTCTGCGCGGTCGCGGCGCTCTGCTATTCCGAGCTTGCCTCGATGGTGCCGGTGGCGGGCTCCGCCTACACCTACACCTATGCGGTGATGGGCGAATTGCTCGCCTGGATGGTCGGCTGGGCGCTGATCCTCGAATATGCCGTCGGCGCCTCCGCGGTCGCGGTCGGCTGGTCGGGCTATATGGTCGGGCAGCTGCGCAACCTGCTCGGGATCGAGGTCCCGATGGAATGGGTCAACGGCCCGTCGGCGGGCGGCTATATTAACCTGCCGGCGGTCATCATATCCGGCCTCGTCACCTGGCTGCTGGTGATCGGCACGACCGAGAGCGCGCGCGTCAACGCGGTGCTGGTGTGCATCAAGGTCGCGGCGCTGTCGCTGTTCGTCGCTCTGTCGCTGCCGGTCATGAACCTCGATCATTTCGAACCGCTGATGCCCACCGGCTTCACCGGGGTCGCCGGCGCCGCCGCCTCGATCTTCTTCGCCTATGTCGGCTTCGACGCCGTCTCCACCGCGGCGGAGGAGACAAAGAACCCGCAGCGCAACGTGCCGATCGGCCTGATCGCGTCGCTGGGCTTCTGCACGATCTTCTATCTGCTGGTGTCGGCGGGCGCGATCGGTTCGCCGCTCGGCGCACAGCCGGTGCGCGATGCCGCGGGCACGCTGCTGTCGCCGGGGACGTCGGAACTCGCCGATCGCTGCCGTGCGATCGTTGCCGGCGGCGCGCTCGAACCGCTCTCCTGCTCGCGTGAGGCACTCGCCCACGTCCTGCGCACGATCGGCTGGGTGCAAGTGGGCAACCTCATCGGTCTCGCCGCCACTCTCGCCCTCCCCTCCGTCGTCCTGATGATGATGTTCGGCCAGACCCGCGTGTTCTTCACCATGGCCCGCGACGGCCTGCTCCCGGCGAAGCTCGCGACCGTCCATCCGAAGTACCGCACGCCGCATGTCGTGACGATCGTCACCGGCATCGCGACGACGCTCGCCGCGGCGTTCCTGCCGGTCGGCAAGCTCGCCGATTATTCCAACTCGGGGACGCTGTTCGCCTTCCTGATGGTGGCGATCTCGGTGCTGGTGCTGCGCAAGGTCGATCCGAGCCGCAAGCGCCCCTTCCGCACCCCGCTGGTGTGGCTGGTCGCGCCGGCGGCGATCATCGGCTGCCTGTACCTTTATTTCTCGCTACCGCTGCTGGCGATCCTGGTCCTGCCGGGCTGGGGCCTGATCGGGCTGCTCATCTACTTCGGCTACAGCCGCAGCCGCTCCTATGTGGGCCGCGGCATCACCGACGTGGTCGACGACCCCGCGATGCAGCCGGAAATCGCCAAGCCTCTCCACTGAGGTCTGGATCTACGAAAAGGGCCGGGGGAGCGATCCTCCGGCCCTTTTTTCTTGTCCGGCGCCTGTAGGGTTCACGCGAAGACGCGAAGACGCAAAGAGGGCGCGTTCAGGGCGGACGCACTGCTTCCCATTTATGTCGTGATGACAGCCGCAGCCACGGAAGCGACATCGTCGCGGCTGCGCGTGAGACCGATATTTCGCGCAGAGGCGCGAAGGACGCAGAGGGGTTGCGCGCTTCTCCCCGGTCCATCCGCCGGCGCAGGATGAGAGCCGCATGCGCGGCAGGCGGGACGCCTCGGCGTCCTTCGCGCCAGACCGCCCCCTCCCCACCCGGAGAGGGGGCGACTCGATCACCCGACCTTGGACGCCGCCAGCGCCTTCATGTCGACGTTCGGCCGCGCGCCGAAGTGGCTGATGATCTCCGCCGCGCAGATCGCGCCGAGGCGGAGCGACTGTTCCAGTCCCTTGCCTTGCGCCTGGCCATGCAAAAATCCCGCGGCGAAGAGGTCGCCCGCGCCGGTCGTATCGACCACCTGCGCGATCGGTTCGGCCGGCACTTCGGCGCGGGTGCCGTGCTGGATCGCGCACGCACCCGAAGCGCCGCGGGTGACGACCAGCGTCGGCACCTGCGCGGACAGCGTCGCCACCGCCGCATCGAAATCGTCGGTTTCGGCCAGCGCGGCCAGTTCGCTCTCGTTGGCGAACAGGATGTCGATCAGGCCATCGGCGATCAGGCTGCGAAAATCGCCGCCGTGGCGACCGATGCAGAACACGTCGGACAAGGTGAAGGCGACCTTGCGCCCCGCCTTGCGCGCCGCCTCGATCGCCGCACGCATCGCCGCGCGGGGCTCCTCGGGGTCCCACAGATAGCCTTCGAGATACAGGATCGCCGCATCCTCGATCACCGACAGGTCGAGTGCGCTCTCGGGCAGGAACTGCGACGCGCCGAGATAGGTGTTCATCGTCCGCTGGCCGTCGGGCGTCACGAAGATCAGGCAGCGTGCCGTGGTCGGCTGGCCCGGGCGCGACGCGGTGTCGAAGGCGACGCCGGCGGCGCGGATGTCGTGCGCGAACACCTGCCCGAGCTGGTCGTCGGCGACCTGACCGATAAAGGCGGTGCGCCCGCCCAGCGCGGCGATCCCCGCCACGGTGTTGGCGGCGGACCCGCCCGACACTTCGCGGCCCGGGCCCATCTTGGCGTAGAGGTCGTCGGCATCCTCGGGCGAGAACATCAGCTGCATCGAGCCCTTGGCGACGCCGATCGACTCGATGAAGGCATCGTCGGCCTGGCTGAGGATATCGACGATCGCGTTGCCGATCGCGACCACGTCATATTTGGGCTGGGACAAGGGATTGTGGCTCCGGAAAAAATACCGCCACCCCCTAGGGCCGCGACGCCCCCGGCGCAACGTACCGGCGGTTGACGCGCCGCACGCCGCCCGGCACGCCGGCGGTCATGCTCCGCGCCCTCTCCCTGTCGATCGGCCAGCTCGGCGACCCCGCGATCCTGCGCGTGCTGATGAAGTCGCTGCTGGTGACGCTGGCGCTGTTCGCGGGGCTGGGCGCCGCGCTCTACGTCGGCCTGCGCGCGGCGTTCGAGGCGCTGGTCGGTATCGAATTCGGCGGCAGCCTCGCCGGCGCCGCGGCGGTCGTGCTGCTGGTGCTGGACGCCTGGCTGTTGTTCCGGGTCGTCGCGATCGCGGTCATCGGGCTGTTCGGCGACGAGGTGGTGGCCGCGGTCGAGGCACGGCATTATCCCGCCGCGCACGCCGCGGCACGGCCGGTCGGCATGGCCCGGTCGACGCGCATGGCGATCGGCTCGGCGGGGCGGGCGGTGGCGGCGAACCTGCTGATGGTCCCCGTCTATATTGCGCTGCTGTTCACCGCGGTCGGCCCGGCCATCGCCTTCTTCCTCGTCAACGCGCTGCTGCTCGGCCGCGACCTCGGCGAGATGGTGGCGAGCCGGCACATGGACGATGCGACGGTGCGGGGCTGGCGCACGGCGACGCGCGGACGGCGGTTCGCGCTGGGGCTTGCCGGCACCGGGCTGTTCGTGGTTCCGCTCCTCAATCTGTTCGCCCCGATCCTCGGCGCGAGCATGGCGACGCATCTGTTCCACGCGTCGCGAAGGGGGACGGGCGCGTGAAAGCACTGGCGGCATTCGGACTGGCTCTGGGGTTGAGCGCCTGTGCCGCACCCGGCGGCGTCGCGCCGATCCCCACCGGCCGCACCGTCATCCCCTACACCACCGCCGGTCTGGAGCGTGTGCTCGGCCAGGACGCCGCAGGCCTGACGCAATTGTTCGGCCAGCCCGATGCCGATATCCGCGAAGGGACCGCGCGCAAGCTTCAGTTCGCCGGCCCGATCTGCGTCCTCGACGCCTATCTCTACCCCAAGGGCAGCGAACCGCCGCGCGTCACCTATCTTGATGCGCGCGAACCCGACGGCAGCACCATCGACCGCGCGAGCTGCGTCGCCGCCCTCACCCGCCGCGACGGCGGCAGATAGGCGACCCGCGTGAGCGACACTCTTCCCGGCCCCGACGGGCGCCCGCGCTGTCGCTGGTGTGCGATCACGCCGGATTTCGTCGCCTATCACGATCGCGAATGGGGATTCCCGGTCGCCGACGACGTGCGATTGTTCGAAAAACTGTGCCTCGAAAGCTTCCAGTCGGGCCTCAGCTGGCGGACGATCCTGTCGAAGCGCGAGAATTTCCGCGCCGCCTTCGCCGGCTTCGACTTCCGCACGATCGCCCGCTTCGACGATGCCGATGTCGCACGGCTGATGGCGGATGCGGGGATCGTCCGCCACCGCGGCAAGATCGACGCCGTCATCAACAATGCCGCCCGAGCCTGCGAGCTGGTCGATGCCGAGGGATCGCTGGCGGCCTTCCTCTGGCGGTTCGAACCGGTGGACGACGGCATCCCGCCGCAGACCCGATCGACCTCTCCCGCCTCCGAGGCCCTGTCCAAAGCCTTGCGCAAACAGGGATGGAAATTCGTCGGACCGACGACGGTCTATGCGTTCATGCAAGCCATGGGCCTCGTCAACGATCATGCCGAGGGCTGCGTGATCCGCGACGAGGTCGCCGCGGCACGCGCCGGCTTCGTCCGGCCTGCCTAACGGGTCACGACGCCAGCCGGCCGATCGCCCAGTCCGCGGCCTCCGCCACCACCGGGTCGGCATCGTCGCGCAGCCGTTCCAACACCGGCAACAGCGCCGGCGCGCCGCTGTTGCCTGCGGCGATCGCGGCGTTGCGGACCAGGCGGTTGCGGCCGATGCGTTTGATCGGGGAACCGGCGAACACCTGCCGGAACGCCGCATCGTCGAGCGACAGCAGGTCGGCGAGCGCGGGTGCGGTCAGTTCGGCGCGTGGGTGGAACGCCAGGTTGGCGGCGGCACTGGCGGCGAACTTGTTCCACGGACAGACCGACAGGCAGTCGTCGCACCCGTAGATCCGGTTGCCGATGCCCGCGCGGAACTCGACCGGAATCGGCCCGGCATGCTCGATCGTCAGATACGAAATGCAACGCCGCGCATCGAGGCGGTAGGGCGCGGGGAAGGCGTCGGTCGGGCAGGCGCGCTGACAGGCGTCGCACGACCCGCAGCTGTCGCGTCCCGGCGTATCGGGCGCGAGATCGAGCGTCGTGTAGATCGCACCGAGGAACAGCCAGCTGCCATGGTCGCGGCTGACTAGATTGGTGTGCTTGCCCTGCCAGCCGAGCCCCGCCGCCTCGCTCAACGGCTTTTCCATCACCGGCGCGGTGTCGACGAACACCTTGAGGTCGCACCCCGCCTCCTGCGCCAGCCAGCGCCCCAGCGCCTTCAGCGCGCGCTTGACGACGTCGTGATAGTCGCCGCCCTGCGCATAGACGGAGACGCGGCCGCGGGTCCCCTCCCCCGCCAGCCGCAGCGGATCGACGGCGGGCGCATAGCTCATGCCAAGCGCGATGACGCTGCGCACCTCCGGCCACAGCCCGGCGGGGGAGCCGCGGTGATGCGCGCGCTCCTCCATCCAGATCATGCCGCCGTGGCGGCCTTCGTCCAGCCACTGGCGCAGCCGTGCGGCGGTCTGCGGCGCGGCGTCGGCGCGCGCGATGCCGCAGGCGACGAAGCCGAGCTCCGCCGCTTTCGCCCTGATGCGCGCCTCGATACCGGGTTGTTGCTTGTGTTCGGACACGCCGCGCCGCTACCACAGGTCGGGGGCCGGGGTCATCGGCCCCGATACTGGGGCAGGATGCGATTTTGGCGGACGATCAAGTGGCGGTGTTCGCCGAACATCTGGTGAAGCGCTTCGGCGACCGGCGCGTCGTCGACGGCGTCGACCTGTCGGTGCCGCGCGGCGCGATCTATGGCGTGCTCGGGCCTAACGGCGCGGGCAAGACGACGACGCTGCGCACGCTGCTCGGCATCATCGAACCCGACGAGGGGCGCCGCGCGATCCTCGGCCATTTCGCCCCGCGCGAGGCGAGCGACCGCGTCGGCTATCTGCCGGAGGAGCGCGGCCTGTATCCGTCGATGAAGGCACGCGACGCGATCGCCTTCATGGGCGCGCTGCGCGGGCTCGACCGCCGCACCGGCCGTACCCGCGCCGCCGAGATGATGGAGGCGGCGGGCCTCGGCCATGCGATCGACGAGAAGATCAAGAAACTGTCCAAGGGCATGGCGCAGCTGGTCCAGCTGCTGGGATCTGTGGTCCATCGCCCCGACCTGCTGGTGCTCGACGAGCCGTTCTCCGGCCTCGACCCGGTCAACCAGGAAAAGCTGGAGGCGCTGATCCTCGCCGAGCGTGATCGCGGCGCGACCGTGCTGTTCTCGACGCATATCATGGCGCATGCCGAGCGCGTCTGCGACCGGCTGGCGATCATCGCCGGCGGCAAGCGCCGGTTCGAAGGGACTGTTGACGATGCGCGCGGCACGCTGCCGAGCCGGGTCCGCTATCTGCCGACCCGGCCCGATCCGGCGGTGGCGGCGGTGCTGCCGCACGATGCCATGCCGGACGGGGACGGATGGCGGTTCCAGTTGCCGCGAGAGGGGATCGAGGGGTTGCTGGTGACGCTGATCGAACGGGGCTATGGCATCGGCGGCCTGTCGATCGAGCGGCCCAGCCTGCACGATGCCTTCGTCCGGATCGTCGGCCGCGATGCCACGCCCGACACGACGCAGGAGTCGGTGGCATGAACCTTACCCGCACCCTCCGCCAGGCGCTGACCATCGCGCGGCGGGATTTCATCGCGACGGTGTTCACCCCGATTTTCCTCCTCTTCCTGTTCGCGCCGGTCATCATGGGATCGTTCGGCGCGGTCGGCGGCCTCGGCGCGGCGAGCGTCGCCGACAGTCGCGGCGACCGGGCGCGGATCGTCGCGATCGTCCCCGATGCGCAGGCGCGGACGATCGCCGAGGCGGACACGCGCCTGCGCGACGTGTTCCGCCGCAGCGAAGAGGCGCCACCGGGGCTCACCACGCTGCGCCCCGCCGGCGACCCCGCCGCGCAGGCGCGCGCCGCCTTCGCGAGCAAGGATTATGAGGCGAGCGCCGTCCTGTACGGGCCGCTCGCCGCGCCGCAGGTGCTGTACGGCCCGCGCGGCAAGCGGGCGGCGGATTATCTCGCGCTGCTCGCCGCCGAGACGCTGACCGCCGACCGGCTGAACGGCGAGGTGCCACAGGCGAATGCGGTGAAGACGCCGATGGAGCGGCCGGGCGGGTCGGTGGGCAACCGCCGCCAGTCGGCCTCGTTCGCGGTGTTCGGCGTGTTCCTGCTCAACCTGTTCCTCGCCAGCCAGGTGGTCGGCACCATGGCCGAGGAGCGCAACAACAAGGTGATCGAGGTGCTCGCCGCCGCCGTGCCGCTGGAAAGCGTGTTCCTCGGCAAGTTGCTCGGCATGTTCGGCGTCGCGATCCTGTTCGTCTGTTTCTGGGGGACGATCATCGCCAAGCTGGGATCGCTGCTACCGCCGGAGCTGGCGTCGGCGCTGGCGATCCAGGCGGCGGTGGGGATGCCGGCGTTCGTCGCACTGTTCGTCACCTATTTCACCATGGCCTATCTGCTGCTCGGTTCGGCCTTCCTCGTCGTCGGCGCGCAGGCATCGACCCCGCGCGAGATCCAGATGCTGGCGCTGCCAATCTCGATCCTGCAGATGGGCATGCTCGCGCTGGCGCTCGCCGGCACCGCGCGGCCCGGCAGCTGGATAGCGACGCTGGCGGAGATGTTCCCGCTCTCCTCGCCCTTCGCGATGGCGGGCCGGGCGGCGACCTCCGCGGAGCTTTGGCCGCATTTCGCCGCGATCGCGTGGCAGCTACTGTGGGTCTCGATCTTCATCACGCTCGGCGCGCGGCTGTTCCGTCGCGGCGTCCTGCAATCGGGCAGCGCCAAACCGTTCTGGAAGCGCGCGAAGGGCTGAACCCGCCCTGCCGGTGCCCCGGACGGACCGTCCGGGGTGCTCGTCGCATAGCCAATTGACATGAGTGTCAGTTGGGTATCTCCTGCCGGAAAACGACAGGAGAGAGATGATGGCGACGCTGATGCAGCCCGAGGTGCGCGTGGACCCGCTCGATGTCAGCCGGGCTGAGCTCTACCGCGACGACGTCTGGCAGGCTCCCTTCGCGCGACTGCGGGCCGAGGCGCCGGTCTATCGCTGCGAACACAGCGACTACGGCCCCTATTGGTCGGTCAGCACCTACAAGCCGATCGTCGAGGTCGAATCGCTTCCCGAACTCTATTCGTCGGAGGCGGGCGGGATTACGCTCGCCGACTTCCTGCCCGAAAGCGATGTGCGCATGCCGATGTTCATCGCGCGCGACCGGCCGATCCACACCGCACAGCGCCGCACCGTCGCGCCCGCCTTCACCCCGTCCGAGATGACGCGAATGAGCGAGAATATCCGCCATCGCACCGGCGAGATCCTCGACAGCCTGCCGTGGAACACGCGGTTCGACTGGGTCGATACCGTCTCGATCGAGCTGACCACGCAGATGCTGGCGATCCTGTTCGACTTCCCGTGGGAGGACCGGCGCAAGCTGACCTTCTGGTCCGATTGGGCGGGCGACATCGAGCTGGTGAAGAACGAGGAACTGCGCAAGCAGCGGCTCGGCTACATGTACGAATGCGGGGCCTATTTCCAGCAGCTGTGGAACAGCAAGCTGGACAAGCCGCAGACGCCCGACCTCATCAGCATGATGATCCATTCGGATGCGATGAGCCATATGGATCATTTCGAATTCATCGGAAACCTGATCCTGCTGATCGTCGGCGGCAACGACACGACGCGCAATTCGATGTCGGCGCTGGCCTATGGCCTCGACCGGTTTCCGGACGCGCGCGCGCAGCTGGAAGCCGACCCGGCGCTGATCCCCAATGCGACGCAGGAGATCATCCGCTGGCAGACGCCGCTCGCGCACATGCGGCGCACCGCGACGCGCGATACCGAGCTGATGGGGCAGACGATCCGCGAGGGCGACAAGCTGGCGCTATGGTATCTCTCCGCCAATCGCGACGAGAGCGTGTTCGGGCCGGATGCCGATGCAATCCGCGTCGATCGGCCCAATGCGCGCCGCCACCTCGCCTTCGGGCATGGCATCCACCGCTGCGTCGGCGCGCGGCTGGCGGAAATGCAGATCGGCATCCTGCTGGAGGAGATGGCGAAGCGGCGGATGCGGGTGAACGTGCTCGACGAGCCGACGCGCGTCGCCGCCTGTTTCGTCCATGGCTATCGCCAGCTGCCGGTGGAAATCACCCGCTACTGACCGCCGGCGCGGGCGGGATGTGACGATGATGTCATCGTCGCTACGTCACCCCGTCATACCGGCATGATTACGCATCGGTCCTACTTCGTGGGGGAGATCGGTCGGTGCGTATGTCGGGTATCGCTGTGTTGGCGTCGATCCTGCTGGTGACGGGCATGGCCGAGCCGCGCTCGGTGATGGCCAATCCCCCGGTGACGATGCACGCCGCCCCCGCCGCCGGCCCGGTGACGATGCTATCCTACAATGTCGAGGGGCTACCGTGGCCCCTGACGCAGGGCCCTACCACGGCGGCGGCGGCGATCGCCGCGGAATTGCGCGCGCTCCACGATCGCGGCGCGGGGCCGCAGGTGGTCGCGGTGCAGGAGGCGTTCGGCGACGCGCAAAAGGCGATCGGCGCGAGCGCGGGCTATCGCTACGCCGCCTTCGGCCCCGCGGCCGATATGCCCGGCGCGCCCGCCACGCGCGCGGACGAGGCCGCCTTCCTGCAGGCCGCGAGCTTCTGGCACGGCGAGACCGAGGCCCCGCATGAGGACAGCGGCCTTGCCGTCTTTTCCGATTATCCGATCGTCTGGGCGCGGCGCATCGCCTTTCCCCGGTTCGCCTGTGCCGGTTACGACTGCCTCGCCAACAAGGGCGTGCTGGCGGTCGCGCTGCGGGTTCCCGGTCGCGCGGATCCGCTGATCGTCATCGACACGCACCTCAACTCGCGTGCCGCGTCGGGGGTGGACGATGCCCGGAGCTTCTACGCCTATCGCCATCAGGTCGATACGTTGCGCCGCTTCGTCGCCAGCGTCGCCACGGCGGAATCGCCGGTGGTGCTGGCCGGCGACTTCAACGTCGGCAGCGATCCGGAACGGCAGGCCTATCTGTCGGACGCCATGTTCGGTGCGCGGGCGATGACGATCGCCGCGTCGGAAAGCAGCTGCGGCGATGCCTGCCGCATCATCGCCCCGGTGCCGACGACGACGAAGGCGAAGACGATCGTCGCCTATCAGGGGCCGATCGTGGCGAAGGGCCGGACGTCTGGTTTCGGCACGCTCGCGGACGGGACGCGGCTGTCCGATCATATCGGCGTCATGCGATCGTTCGCGCTGCGTAGCTGAGTCCGATCAAGCTACTGGAATACCGCAGAGAAATCGGCACTGCATTGGGGGCGGCATGGATTGCCGGCGGGCGGCATCCTATATTCCGGCGATGACCCACGACCCCACCCGCCGCTCCCTGCTGTCGCTGGCCGCCGCCGGCGTCGCCGGTGCCGCTTTATGGGGCTGTCGCAGCGCGCCCGCGGCGGCGGCCGAACGCTACCAAGTGCAGATGAGCGATGCCGCGTGGCGCAAGAGGCTGGGCGACGCGGCGTGGAGCGTGCTGCGCCACGAAAGCACCGAGCGCCCCTATTCCAGCCCGCTCAACGACGAACATCGCGCCGGCACCTTCGCGTGCAAGGGCTGCGCGCTGCCGCTCTTTTCGTCGAGGACCAAGTTCGAGAGCGGCACTGGCTGGCCGAGCTTCTATGCGCCCTTGACCCGTGCGGTGGCGACGCGGACCGACGGATCGTTGATGATGGAGCGGACCGAGGTCCATTGCCGCCATTGCGGCGGGCATCTCGGCCATGTCTTCGACGACGGGCCGAAGCCGACCGGCAAGCGCTATTGCATGAATGGCGTGGCGATGACGTTCAGGCCGGGGACGGCAAAGGCCGCCTGATCGGCGCGGCGGCTTATTCGCCCGCGACCGGGACCACCGGGACGATCGCGGCCGTCGCGATCACGTTGGTATCGATCGCGGGGGTGTCGATCGCAGGGGCAACCTCGACCGCCGGAGCACGGCCCGAATAGATGAACCCGTTGGTGGGATAGCTGGAGGTGCCGAGGCCGCCGGTCGGGCCGTACCAGACCTTGACTTCGCTCCAGTCGCCGGCCGCCGAAACGTCGACGGCGCGGACGTCGCGCTCGATGCCGCCGGCGCGCGACCAGTTGGCGTGGGTGAGCAGCACTTCGCGGTCGCTGACGACGCGCGACACCATGGCGACATGGCCGACACGCATGCGGCGGGTGGATTGGAAGGCGAGGACCGCACCGACCTTGGGTGCATGGCCGCGCTCGTACTTGCCGGCCGCCTGGCCCCACCAGGTGTTGGCGTTGCCGTGGATGTCGATGCCCGAGATCTCACGCGCATAGGGCGCGCACTGCCAGAACTGCGCCATCGCCGGAGTGGCCATCAACAGGCCGCACGAGAACACCAGCGCAAAACGCGCTGCCAACGCCTTCACAGTCATTTGCTGACCCCCCGGTCAAAACCCGTTCGTCGAGGATGTGGCTAGCCGGGGGTTCCGGATTCTCCAATGGCCGCGGGAACCATAAGCGGCGAACTGTGTTTGCGCGCCGACCAAGCGACGCCGAGTCGATAAAGCGGGTCGGAAGGCCTGACCCTTTCGCGTCGCTGAACGGCGAAACTAGCGTGAATCGGTCAGCTTTTCTGCCCCGAGCCGTGCCAGCCGTGCCTCATGCTCGCGCCGCCCGAACGGAAAGCGAGTGAAGCAGAACGCCGCCAGCCCGGCGATCACCAGATAGGCCGCGCCATAGGTGAGCGTCAGCCGGTCGATCGTTGCGACCGACACCTGGCCGGGTGTCGCCTTTTCCGGGAAGCCCGCCACCGCGAGGATCGCACCGGCGAGGAAGATGCCGATGCCCGAGGTGCATTTCTGCACGAAGAACGATCCGGCAAAGAACACCCCCTCCGACCGGCGCCCGGTCGTCGCCTCCGAATCCTCGACCACGTCCGCCATCATCGACGCGCCGAGGATGAAGGCGGTGACGTTGCACGCGGTCGCGACGACGAAGAAGCCGAGCAGCACCGGCAGCAGCGTCGTGCTGCCGACCTCCGGAAGGAGGTGGAACAGGCGCAGCGCATAGGGCGCGATGTTGAAGCTCGCGCCGACGATCACCGCGGTCGCCGCGGCGGAGGGCTTGCTCACCCGCCTGCCGATCCGCGGCGCCGCGACGAAGGCGACCAGCACGCCCCCGAACAAGGCCACCGTCGCATAGACGAAGACGATGCCACGGAATCCCCAGACATAGGTGTAGAGATAGGTCGACATCGCATAGCTGATCCCCTGCACCGTATAGGCGCACAGGCCGGCGAGCATCAGGATCGCGAAGGCGCAGTTCCGCACCGTCTGGCCAAGCTCGCGGAAGCTGTCGCGCAGCGACTGCGCGACGATCGGCGGATTGGGCAGATTGGGGATCTCGCGATGCGTCCCCCAGGCGGAGATCAGGATCGCGACCCCCATCAGCAGCGCGCCGAGCAGCGCATAGCCGACATAGCCGTCGCGGTTGAGCAGGCCGTTGGGAAATTGCGGCGTCGGCGCGAGGAAATAGAGATAGGCGCTGACCAGCATCGTCAGCCCTCCGGCCCAGCCGAACAGGTAGCGCCACGCCATGATCCGGGTACGCTCGTCGTAATCCGATGACAGTTCCGGCGTCAGCGCGACCGACGGGACCTCGTAACAGCTCACCGCCGTGCGCACGAGCACCGCGGCGAGGAACAGCCAGCCGAGCGTCGCCGGCTCTGACAGCGATTCGGGCGGATGCCACAGCAACACCCAGCCGACCATGATCGGCAGCGCCGACCCGTACATCCACGGATGCCGCCGCCCCCAGCGCGTGCGCGTCCGGTCGGAGAAGAAGCCGACCATCGGATCGACGAAGGCGTCGATCAGCAGCGCCATCATCACCACCAGCCCGACCGTCGCCGAGGGCAGGCCGACCACCTGATTGTAGAACAGCAGCAGGAACGTGCCGAACCCGGCATCCTTGACGCCATAGGCGACCGCGCCGAACGCATAGGCGCCCATCGTGCCGCTGCGTAGCCGGCGGGCGGGCGGGACCGCGGCATGGCCGGCGACCGTCGCGGAGAGGGGTTCGGCGCGGGTGCTCATGCCATCGCGGCCAATGCGGTCAGCAACGACGGTTCGGCCGGATCCCAGCTGCCGCGCGTGCCGATCGTCAGGCCGCCGTCGACGAGGATATGCGTGCCGGTGACGAACGCCGCATCGTCGCCGGCGAGGAACGCCACCGCCGCCGCGATATCCTCCGGCCGGCCGGCGCGCTGGATCGGCTGCGCCTTGGCGGCGCTCCGCGCGATCATCGCATCCGCCTGTTCGCGCCGCCCTGCGTCGAGGTCGAGATTGCGGGTGAAGATGCCGGTCAGCACGAAGCCGGGGACGACCGCATTCACCCGGATGCGCGATCCCGCGAGGTTCGCCGCCGCCATCTTGGTGAGGTGGAGCACCCCCGCCTTCGCGGTCGAATAGGCGGTCGGCGCATAGCCGGTGCCAAGTGCCGATACGGACGAGGTGTTGACGATCGCGCCGCCGCCGCGCTGCGCCATCAGCGGCGCGGCATAACGGATGCCGAGCGCGACCGAGCGCAGCAGCAGCGCCATCGTCCGGTCCCAGTCGTCGGGGGCGATCTGGTCGATCGGCTCGCGCGCACCGCCGGCGCCGGCGTTGTTGAACAGGATGTCGAGCCCGCCCGCCGCATCCGCCGCGTGCATCAGCGCCTCGATCTGGTCGGTCTGCGTCACGTCGGTATGCCGGAAGACGATGCGCCCTTGCGACGCGGCGGCCAGCGCCTCTCCGCCCTCGGCATCGATATCGGCGACGACAACGCTGGCGCCCTCGTCGGCCAGCCGCAGCGCGGTCGCCCGGCCGATACCCGATGCGCCGCCGGTGACGACCGCGCGTTTTCCTGCAAACCGCATCCTGGCTCCCTTATGTTTTCGGCAATCATAGTATGGGCCTTAGACGGGTCAACCGATCGCTTTTCGAAATTCGGGTTTGCAGCCGGAGCGGTCCCGCTATACCCATCGCAGCGGATCAACCGCCCCCGCCTCACTGGAACCGACATGGCCCTCGACCCCGACACGTTCGACGCCCTCATCGACACCGTCCGCCGCTTCGTCGCCGAACGGCTGCGACCGCTGGAGGCGGCGGTGGAAGAGGCGGATGCGATCCCCGACGCGGTCGTCGCCGAGATGAAGGACATGGGCCTGTTCGGCCTGTCGATCGCCGAGGAATTCGGCGGACTGGGGCTCGACATGGTCGAGGAATGCCGTGTCGCGATCGAGATGGGGCGTACCACGCCGGCATTCCGCTCGACCTTCGGCACCAATGTCGGGATCGGCAGCCAGGGGCTGGTGATGGCCGGCACCGACGAACAGAAAGCGGCATGGCTGCCGAAGATCGCCAGCGGCGAGATCGTCACCAGCTTCGCGCTGACCGAGCCCGATGTCGGCAGCGATTCCGGGGCGGTGAAGACGCGCGCGGTGCGCGCGAAAGACGGTGACGGGGGCGACATCTATCGCCTGTCCGGCACCAAACGCTACATCACCAATGCCGACAAGGCGCAGCTGTTCACGGTGATGGCGCGTACCGGCGAGGACAAGGGTGCGCGCGGCGTCTCCGCCTTCCTCGTGCCGAAGGACCTGCCCGGCATCACCATCGGCGAGCCCGAGAAGAAGATGGGACAGAAGGGCGCCAAGGTCGCCGACGTCCATTTCGACGACGTCCCCGTACCGGCCGCCAACCGGCTCGGCGCGGAGGGCGAAGGCTTCAAGATCGCGATGCGCGTGCTCGATCGCGGGCGGCTGCACATCAGCGCGGTCTGCGTCGGCGTGGCGGAGCGGCTGATCGCCGACAGCGTCGCCTATGCCGGCGGCCGCAGCCAGTTCGGCCAGCCGATCGCCGGCCACCAGCTGATCCAGGGCATGATCGCCGACATGAAGACCGAGGCGCTGGTCGCGCGCGCGATGGTGCTGGAGACGGCGGGCAAGAAGGACCGCGGCGAGGACGTCGTGCTCGAATCCGCCGCGGCAAAGTATTTCGCGTCGGAGATGGTCGGCCGCGTCGCCGACAAGGCGGTGCAGATCTACGGTGGCGCCGGCTATATCGCCGATTATGGCATCGAGCGCCTGTACCGCGACGTTCGCCTGTTCCGCATCTACGAAGGCACCAGCCAGATCCAGCAGGTCATCATCGCCCGCGAAACTATGAAGCGCGGCGGCTGACGCGATCCCTGCCGCATTTTCCCGATCGAGCGCGCAGCGCAGAGCAGCAACGACGGCCTGAAACCGGAGACATATCGATGGATACCAGCACTCTCTTCCGCCTCGACGGCAAGGTCGCGCTCGTCACCGGCGGCAGCCGCGGCATCGGCAGGATGATCGCCGCCGGCTTCATCGCGCAGGGTGCGAAGGTCTATATCTCTTCGCGCAAGGCCGGCGCGTGCGCGGACGCCGCCGCCGAACTCGGCCCGAGCTGCGTGGCCCTGCCGCAGGACGTCAGCACCGTCGCCGGATGCAAGGCGCTCGCGGAGCAGCTGGCGGCACACGAACAGCGGCTCGACATCCTCGTCAACAATGCCGGTGCGGCGTGGGGCGTACCGTTCGAGGAGTTCCCGGAAAGCGGCTGGGACAAGGTGATGGACCTCAACGTCAAATCGCCCTTCTTCCTGACGCAGGCGCTGCACGGCCTGCTCAAGGCGGCGGGGACGCCGGGCCGGCCGGCGAAGGTCATCAACATCACCTCGATCGACGGCCAACGCCTGAACCCGTGGGAGACGTACAGCTATCACGCGTCGAAATCGGCGCTGATCTATCTGACCAAGCGGATGGCGGCGCGGCTGGTCAGGGATGCGATCAACGTCACCTCGATCGCCCCCGGCGCCTTCCCGAGCGAGATGAACAAGGCCGCCCGCGATCACGGCGACACGATCGCCCGCGGCATCCCCGCCGGCCGCATCGGCACCGACGAGGACATGGCCGGTGCCGCCATCTACCTCGCCAGCCGCGCTGGGGATTATGTGATCGGCGAGACGATCACCGTCGATGGCGGCCTGGTCCATGCCGCGCTGGGGACGAGCATCGACGCCTGACGGCGAGGCCCGACAGGACGTCGTCGTCGCGAGCGCAGCGAAGCAATCCAGAGCGGCACGCGTGCGGCTCTGGATTGCCGCGTCGCTTCGCTCCTCGCAATGACAAGCGGGCGAGCGGCATTCCGGTTACGCGGACCTACCGCGCGATGCCGCCCGCCGCGAGCACCGCCAGCGTCACCAGCTCGCTCGCGGTGGAGGTCATCGGCGCGATCTGCACCGGCTTTTCCATGCCGATCAGCATCGGGCCGATCACGCTTTCGCCGCCCAGTTCGCGCAGCAGCTTGGCGGCGATATGCGCCGACTGCAGGCCGGGCATGATGAGGACGTTGGCGGGGCCGGAGAGGCGCGCGAACGGATAGTTCGCCAGCTGCTTCGGGTTGAGCGCGACGTCGGGCGGCATCTCGCCTTCATATTCGAAGCCGACGTTGCGACCGTCGAGCACCGACACCGCGTCGCGGATGTTGTCGACCCACGCGCCCTTCGGATTGCCGAAGGTCGAATAGCTCAGCATCGCGACGCGCGGTTCGTGGCCCATGCGGCGCGCGACCTGCGCGGTCTGTTCGGCGAAATCGGCGAGCTGTTCGCCGGTCGGACGCTCGTTGACCGTGGTGTCGGCGATGAAGACGGTGTGGCTCTGCCCGACGAGGACGTGGATGCCGAACGGGGTGCGCCCCGCCTCGGGATCGATGACGCGCTTCACCTGCCGCATCGATTCCGCCCAGGTGCGGGTGATGCCGGTAATCATCACGTCCGCTTCGCCGAGCTGGAGCAGCGCCGCACCGAAGACGTTGCGGTCCTGGTTGATCATCCGCTCGACGTCGCGGCGCAGGTACCCGCGGCGCTGCAACCGGCCATAGACGAAGTCGACCATCTTCGGGACCAGCGGCGAATGGCGGCTGTTGTGGACCTCATATTCCTGCGGATTGGCGACGCCCAGCGCCTTCAGGCGATCATAGACGTCGTCGCGGCCGACCAGCACCGGCGTGCCATAGCCGCCCTCCTTGAACGAGATGGCGGCGCGCAGCACCACTTCCTCCTCGCCCTCGGCGAACAGGACGCGCTTCGGGCGCGCGCGGGCGCCTTCGTACGCCAGGCTGAGCACCGACGTGGTCGGGTTGAGCCGCGCCCGCAAAGTCTGCCGGTAGGAGTCCATGTTGATGATCGGCTTGGTCGCGACGCCCGAATCCATCGCTGCCTTGGCGACCGCGGTCGGCACCAGCTCCATCAGCCGCGGATCGAACGGCGACGGGATGATATATTCGGGGCCGAAGCTGTGCTGCACGCCATAGGCCATGGCGACCTCTTCGGGCACCCGCTGGCGCGCCAGTTCGGCGATGGCATTGGCGGCGGCGATCTTCATCGCATCGTTGATGCCGGTCGCGCGCACGTCGAGGGCGCCGCGGAAGATGAAAGGGAAGCAGATGACGTTGTTCACCTGGTTCGGATAGTCCGAACGGCCGGTGGCGACGATCGCGTCGGGGCGCGCCGCCTTGGCCAGTTCGGGGCGGATTTCCGGTTCGGGATTGGCCATCGCGAAGATGATCGGCGAGGGCGCCATGTCCTTGACCATCTCGGGCTTGAGCGCCCCTGCGGCGGACAGGCCGAGGAACATGTCGGCACCGTCCAGCGCCTCGGTCAGGCTGCGGCGGTCGGTGACCGCGGCATGCGCCGACTGCCACTGGTTGACGTCCTCGCGCCCCTGATAGATCACGCCCGTCCGGTCGCACATGATGACGTTGTTGTGGCGCACGCCCATCGCCTTCATCAGCTCGGTGCAGGCGATCGCCGCCGCGCCTGCGCCGTTGACGACGATCTTGACCTCGTCCAGCCGCCGCCCGGTCAGCAGGCAGGCGTTGATGAGGCCCGCGGCGCAGATGATTGCGGTGCCGTGCTGGTCGTCATGGAAGACCGGGATATTCATCCGCTCGCGCAGCGTCTGCTCGATGATGAAGCATTCGGGCGCCTTGATATCCTCGAGATTGATGCCGCCGAAGGTCGGCTCCATCAGCTCGACCGCGTCGATGAAGCGATTCACATCCTCGGTCTTCAACTCGATATCGATCGAGTCGACGTCGGCGAAGCGCTTGAACAGCACCGCCTTGCCCTCCATCACCGGCTTGGACGCGAGCGCGCCCAGATTGCCCATGCCGAGGATCGCGGTGCCGTTCGAGATGACCGCGACGAGATTGCCCTTCGCCGTGTAATCGTAAGCGGTTGACGGATCGTCGGCGATCGCCTGCACCGGCACCGCGACGCCGGGCGAATAGGCGAGCGCGAGGTCGCGCTGCGTCGCCATCGGCTTCGATGCGATGATCTCGATCTTGCCGGGACGCCCCTCCGAATGGAACAGCAGCGCCTCGCGCTCGGAGAACTGGATGGACGCTTCGTCGGACATGGGACCTCGCTGACGGGCTGACTGTCCGGCTCTTGGCCGGTTCGGGCGGGGCTTTCAACCCAAGGCGCGAAGCCTTATGCAAGACACATGAAGCACGAGGCCGGATTCTCATCGCAATCGCTTCCCCTCCCCACGGTCGAGGATTTCGCGCGAGCCAAGGCAGGATATGGGTCCGGCGACGGCGTGGATCATATCGTCGTCCGACAATGGTTGCAGACCTGGGGTGAGCCTGGGCACGTCCCCTTCGCGGAGTGGCTCTCCGCACAGGATGGTTAAGGTCATCTGGCGTCGAAAGGCGCTTGACGATCTCGATGGCATCACCCTCTACATCCAGCAATTCGATCCCACCGCGGCACGGCGGATCAGGACGCGAATTGCCGATCTGGGCGACAGCCTCATCCATTATCCGCGACGCGGCCGACCTACCGAGCATGGGGTGCTGAAACTGACGACCGCACCACCGTACATCATCTCCTACACCCTTGCCGGCGACGTGGTGACGATCCTGTCCATCCGCCACGGCGCCCGCAACACAGACTGAGCCCGCATGACCACCCCCACCCCGATGATGGCGCAATATCTCGGCCTGAAGGCGGAGGCGGAGGATTGCCTGCTCTTCTATCGCATGGGCGATTTCTTCGAGCTGTTCTTCGACGATGCGCGGATCGCCGCACAGGTGCTCGACATCGCGCTGACGTCGCGCGGGGAGCATGAGGGCGAGAAGATTCCGATGTGCGGCGTGCCGGTTCACGCCTCCACCGCCTATCTGCAGCGGCTCATCAAGGCCGGGCATCGCGTCGCCATCGCCGAACAGACCGAGACGCCCGCCGAGGCCAAGGCGCGCGGCGGCTACAAGGCGCTGGTGGCGCGCGGCATCGTGCGCGTCGTCACCGCCGGCACGCTGACCGAAGAGGCGTTGCTCGACGCGCGCCAGGACAATTGGTGCGTCGCGATCGGTGAGGCGGGGGGTGCGGTGGCGATCGCCGCGGCGGACGTGTCGACCGGACGGTTCGAGGTGATCGACTGTTCGGCAGCGGCGCTCGACGCCGAACTGGCGCGGCTGGGCGCGGCGGAGGTGGTCGCGTCCGAGGCGGGCGAGCAGGGCCATGCCGCGACGACGTTGCGCCCGAAGCAGGGTTTCGACAGCGGCACCGGCGAAACCCGGCTGAAGGCGCTGTTCGGCGTCGCCACGCTGGACGGCTTCGGCCAGTTCAGCCGCGCCGGCCTCGCCGCGGCGGGCGGCCTCGTCGCCTATCTCGAACATACCGCAAAGGGCGCCCTGCCCTTCCTCCGCCCGCCCCGGCTGACGCAGGCGGCGGAGACGATGGCGATCGACGCGGCGACGCGCGAGAGCCTGGAGCTGACCTGCACCACCGGCGGGCAGCGCAAGGGCAGCCTGCTCGACTGTATCGACCGCACGGTGACGGGCGCCGGCGCGCGGCTGCTCGCCGCCGATCTCGGGGCGCCGCTGATGGACAGGGCCACGATCGATGCGCGGCTCGATCTCGTCCAGTATTTCCACGATGCCGCCGGCCAGCGCGAACAGGTGCGCGGTGCGTTGCGCGCCCTGCCCGATATTGGCCGCGCGATCGGGCGGCTGGCGGCGGGGCGCGGGTCGCCACGCGATCTCGGGCAGCTGCGCGACGGGCTTGATGGTGCGTGGCACCTCGGCGAACGGCTGGCGAAGATCGACGCGCCGCTCGCGCTGCTCGATCGGGTCGCGCCGAAGCTGCGCGGCCATGGCGCGCTGATCGACCTGCTCAAGCGCGCACTCGTACCCTCGCCACCGATCGAGGCGAGCGACGGCGGCTATATCGCCGCGGGTTACGACCTCGCGCTCGACGACCTGCGCGATGCGGGCGCGGGCGGGCGCAAGGCGATCGCCGCGCTGGAGGCGGAAATGAAGGCCGCGACCGGAATCGCCACCCTCAAGATCCGCCACAACAACGTGCTCGGCTATCATGTCGAGGTACCGGCGCGGTTCGCCGATCCGCTGATGCAGCCCGACAGCGGCTTCACGCATCGCCAGACGCTGGCGGGCGTCGTCCGCTTCAACACGCCGGCGCTGCACGAGGTCGCGGCGCGCGTGTCGCAGGCGGGCGCGCATGCGCTCGCCGCGGAGGCCGCGCATCTGGAAGAACTGACCGCCGCCGCGCTGGCGCATCGCGAGGGCGTCGCCGCCACTGCCGACGCACTCGCACGAATCGACGTCGCCGCCGCGCTCGCCGAGCGTGCATCGGAAGGGCAATGGGCGCGGCCCGCGCTCGCCGATCATGCCTGTTTCGATATCGTGGGCGGCCGGCACCCGGTGGTCGAGGCGGCGGTGGCGAAATCGGGCGACCGCTTCGTCGCCAACGATTGCACGCTGACCCCGGATTCGCGGCTGTGGCTGGTCACCGGCCCGAACATGGGTGGCAAATCGACCTTCCTGCGCCAAAATGCGCTGATCGCGGTGCTGGCGCAGGCGGGCAGCTATGTTCCCGCGACCAGCGCGACCCTGGGGCTGGTCGACCGGCTGTTCAGCCGCGTCGGCGCGTCGGACAATCTCGCGCGCGGGCGGTCGACCTTCATGGTCGAGATGGTCGAGACCGCGGCGATCCTCGCGCAGGCGACGCCCAACAGCTTCGTCATCCTCGACGAGGTCGGACGCGGCACCAGCACCTATGACGGGCTCGCCATCGCCTGGGCAGTGGTCGAGGCGATCCATGAGGACAATCGCTGCCGCTGCCTGTTCGCGACGCATTACCACGAGCTGACCCGGCTGGCGGAACGCTGCGAGGCGTTGACGCTGCACCACGTTCGTGCGCGCGAATGGAAGGGGGAGCTGGTGCTGCTTCACGAACTCAGCACCGGACCGGCGGATCGCAGCTACGGCCTCGCGGTGGCGCGGCTGGCGGGCATGCCGCCGGCGACGGTGGCGCGCGCAAAGGCGGTGCTGGCGAAGCTGGAGGCGGGGCGCGCCAAGACCGGCGGACTGGCGGCGGGCCTCGACGACCTGCCGCTGTTCGCCGCGGCGCAGGTCGCCGAAGAGGAGCAATGCGATGCGATCCGCAGCGCGGTCGAGGTGCTCGACGTCGATGCGCTGACGCCGCGCGAGGCGCTCGATACATTGTACCGGCTGAAGGCACTGGCGATCGCCACCCCCGACTGAGCCGGATTGACCCCTTGTGTGTTGCTCGTATATTACACCAATACACACTGGGGAGATACACTTCATGCGCCTGGCATCGTTCGCCTGTGGCGTCGCGCTGGTCGCCGCCGTTCCGGCCTCGGCCCGACCGGCCGACACCGTGCCAACCCGTATCCGCGACTATCTGGCGCAATGCCATGCATTGGCAGTGTGCAACGGTGCCTATATCGTTGCGCGGGATGGCAAGCCGGTGTTTCGCGGCGCGGTGGGCGATGCCGGCGATAGCGCCCGCAACGCGCTGACGCCGGACCATGCGTTCGACATCGGTTCGGTATCGAAACAGTTCACCGCCATGGCGGTCCTGACGCTCGCGGCCGCGGGCAAGTTGTCGCTTGCCGCCCCCGTCACGACCTATCTGCCCGATTTTCCCTATCGTGACGTGACGGTGGAGCAATTGCTCAACCACACGTCGGGGATTCCCGACATGCTCGATTCCTACGGCGCCCTGCTGCGCAGCGGCAAACACAGCGCGCCACTGACCGGCCGCGAGGTGGTCGCGATGCTGGCCGCAAAAGGCCTGCCGCTCCGCACACCGCCGGGCAGCGCCTTCGCCTATAACAATACCGCCTATATGGTTGCGGCATCGTTGGTCGAGGCGGTCGCCGATGAGCCGTTCGACGCTTATCTGCAACGCCGGTTCTTCGGTCCGCTGGGCATGACGCACACGCGCGTGCGCACCCCCGCCAACGAAGCGTCGATCGCCCCGCGGGCATGGGGCTTCCGCCCTGCCGCGGACGGCACGCGCCGACCCAACGAACAATTGCCCGGCTTCTACGTGCGGGGCGCGGGCGGCATCTATTCCACCGTGTCCGACCTGTTGATCTGGGAGAATGCGCTGCCGAGCGGCCGCGTCGTGCCGGTTGCGTACTGGCGCCGCGCCATCACCCCGGTGCGCCTGACCGATGGCAGGACCTATCCCTATGGCTATGGCCTGAAGCTGAAACCGGCATCGAACGGGGCCCGCCGCTACAATCACGACGGCGACTGGCGGGGGTTCAAGGCCAATCTGGCCTCTTATCCGGACAGCCGCGTCACCATCGTCCAGCTGACCAACAACAGCGAGGACGACAGCGCCGACGTCAACGAAGAGGCGCTGGCGCAGCTGGCGATCGGCGGCGATGCGGCCCCCGTCAAGCCGCCGATCGGCCGCGACCTCTACGCACGGCTGAACGACCCCACCGCCGCGCGCCGCTGGTTCGCGACGCAACGCACTGCACAGCCCGGACATTACGACATCCGCGAGGACGAGCTGAATGCGCTCGGCTATCGCCTGCTCGAGAGGAAACAGGTCGACGCCGCGGTGACCGTGTTCGGGCTCGCCGCGGACGCCTTCCCGACATCGGCCAATGCGTTCGACAGCCTCGCGGAGGCGCAGGAGGCGAAGGGCGACATCGCGGGCGCGCGGGCGACGATGCACCGGGCGATGACGATCGCCCCCGGGTTGAAGCCGATCGCCGACCATGCCACGCGGCTGGATGCGATGCCCCTGCCGGCTGCGAAGTAAACGCCGCGGGGGATGGCAAGCCGGCGATCGGGACGGTAAGCGTCGCGTGTGGCAGGCCGTTTCGATCACATCCCCAACCGTCGCACGATCATCGACCGGCGCGCGCTCGCCGAGCGGATCGCGGCGATCGATGCCAGCGATGCCGCCCTGCGCGCGCAGGTCGCGGCGACGCTGAAAACCGCGCTCGTCGAGGGGCGGGCCGAAATCGAGCGGCGGCTCGCGACGCATCCGTCGCGCGGACTGGAGGCGTCGACCGCGCAGGCCTATCTTACCGATGCACTGCTGCGCGTGCTGTTCGACGTCGCGACGCAGCGGCTGCATCCGATCTCCAATCCGACCGCGGGCGAGCGCCTGACGCTGATCGCGGTCGGCGGCTATGGCCGCGCAGAGATGGCGCCCTATTCCGACGTCGACATCGGCTTCCTCACCCCCGGCAAGCAGACGCCCTGGGCGGAGCAGGTCATCGAATCGATGCTCTATGCGCTCTGGGACATCGGGCTGAAGATCGGCCATTCCAGCCGTTCGCTCGACGAGATGGTGCGCCAGTCGAAGGCCGACGTGACGATCCGCACCGCACTGCTGGAGGCGCGCTACGTCACCGGCGACACCAGTCTGTACGACGAGGCGGCGACGCGCTTCAAGGCGGAGGTGCAGCACGGCACCGAGCGCCAGTTCATCGCCGACAAGCTCGCCGAGCGCGACGCGCGTCACCGCAAGATGGGCGACACCCGCTATGTCGTCGAACCCAACGTCAAGGAGGGCAAGGGCGGGCTGCGCGACCTGCATGCGCTGTTCTGGATCGGCAAATACATCCACGACGTGCAGCGGGGTGCCGATCTGGTCGCTGCCGGGCTGCTGACCGCGGAGGAATATACGCTGTTCCACCGCGCCGACAATTTCCTGCAGGCGGTGCGCTGCCACCTGCACAGCGTCACCCGCCGGGCGGAGGATCGGCTGACCTTCGACGTGCAGCGCGAGATCTCGACGCGGATGCGCTTTTCCGATCGCCCCGGCAAACCCGCGGTCGAGCGGTTCATGCAATATTACTTCCTGCAGGCGAAGACGGTCGGCGACCTGACCGGCGTGTTCCTCGCGCATCTCGACGAACGGTTCGCGGCACGCGGGCGGCGGTTCGGGCTGCCGACGATCCGGCGGCGCCCGGGCCGGTTGCAGGGCTTCGTGCTCGATCGCGGCCGGCTGGCGCTGCCGCGCGACGATTATTTCATCGAGGATCCGGTCCGGCTGATCGAGATCTTCCAGCTCGCCGACCTGCACGGCGTCGAGATCCATCCGCTGGCGATGCGGGCGGCGAACCGCGACGCGCGGCTGATCGCCCGCCACCGCCGCGATCCCCGCGCCAACGCCCTGTTCCTCGACGTGCTGACCAGCCCGCGCGATCCCGAGCTGGTGCTGCGCTGGATGAACGAAGCCGGGGTGTTCGGCCGCTTCGTGCCCGATTTCGGCCGGGTCGTCGCGCAGATGCAGTTCGACATGTACCACCATTATACCGTCGACGAGCATACGATCCGCGCGATCGGGCTGCTGGCGCGGATCGAGCGTGGCGAGCTCAAGGAGGATCATCCGCTCGCCTCCGCGATCATCCGGCACATCGTGTCGCGGCGGGTCCTGTACGTCGCGGTGCTGCTGCACGACATCGCCAAGGGGCGCGGCGGCGACCATTCGATCCTGGGCGCGGAGGTCGCCGAGCGCCTCTGCCCGCGGTTCGGCCTGAGCCCGGCCGAGACCGAGACGGTGGCGTGGCTGGTGCGCTGGCACCTGCTGATGTCGGCCACCGCGTTCAAGCGCGACCTCAGCGATTTCAAGACGATCCTCGATTTCTGCGAGGTGGTGCAGAGCCCCGAACGGCTACGGCTGCTGCTGGTGCTGACGATCGTCGATATCCGCGCGGTCGGACCGGGGACGTGGAACGGCTGGAAACGCCAGCTGCTCTCCGACCTGTTCGAGGCGGCGGAAGAGGTGCTGCGCCTCGGCCACAAGCAGCGCGGTCGCGGCGAACGGATCGCGACGCGGCAGGAGAATCTGCAGGCGACGCTCGGCTGGGACGATGCGCGCTTCGCCGCCTTCGTCCGGCGCTTCCCCGAGGCGTATTGGATCGCCGAGCCCGACGACGTGCTCGCGCACAACGCCCGCTTCATCGCCGCCGCCGGCGATGCGCAGCTGTCGATCGACGCGCAGGTCTATTCGGAACGCGGCGCGACGCTGGTGACGATCTATGCCGCCGACCATCCGGGCCTGTTCTATCGCATCGCCGGCGCGATCCACGTCGCCGGCGGCAACATTATCGACGCGCGCATCCACACCACGCGCGACGGCATGGCGATCGACAATTTCCTCGTGCAGGACCCGTTCGGTCGCCCGTTCGACGACCTCAGCCAGCTGGGGCGGCTCAGGACCGCGATCGAGGATGCGCTCGCCAATCGCGGCAAGCTCGCCGACCGGCTGGTCGCCAAGCCCGCCGCGCGCACCCGCGCCGACGCGTTCGAGATCGTCCCCAACGTCCTGATCGACAACCGCGCCTCGAACCGCTTCACCGTGATCGAGGTCAACGCCCGCGACCGGCCGGCGCTGCTCAACCAGCTGGCGCAGGCGCTGTTCCAGTCGAAGGTGACGCTGCATTCCGCGCATGTCGCCACCTATGGCGAGCGCGCGGTCGACACCTTCTACGTCACCGACCTGACCGGCGACCGGATCGTCGCACCGACGCGGCTGAAGACGCTGGAAAAGCGCCTGCGCACCGCCGCGGCGGGCGAATCGATCGACGTGGCGGCCTGACCTAGGGCCGATCGACATTCGGATGATGACGTGCCGAAAACGGTGGTTTTTGCGTGACCCGGAGCGCAGCGTACTATCGGTACGTGAGCACCGGAAGCGCGCAAAACCGCCGTTTGCAGGTCGTCAGGGCTGAATGTCGATTGGCCCTAGGCCACGCTCGGCGGCGCGAAGGTCAGCATCGTGTCGCCGCTCTCGACCACGGGCCGCTGGCCGGTCGAGAAGAGCAGCAGGCGCCGGTCGGGCTTGAGCACCGCGACCGGTTCCGCCGCCGGAGCGAGGCGCGCGCGATAGGCGTCGTAGGTGTGGACGTCGGTGATCCGGGTGCGGCCGAACGACCAGCCCGCCGCGACCCGCTGCTGCAACTCGTCGACCGTCTCGCCGCCCTCCAGCAGTACCCGTCCACGCCCGCGGGCGCGGCGATCCTCGTCGACGCCGGTCTGCGTCAGTTTGTCGGTGCCGACCTCCGGCCCCAGATCGCCGCAGACCAGCGCATTGTAGGAATCGCTGTCGGTCGCGGCGATGACATGCTGGAACTGGAGCATGTCGAGCGTGTCCTGCGTCACCTCGTCGAGGATGTCGCCGCGATGTACCTCCAACTGCTGTTTGCGTGCGGCGCGCAGCGCGAACTTCGCGGTGTCGGCGACGGTGACCTTCAGCCCGAGCGCCTGTAGCGCGACACCGAAGGCGGTGGTGAAGCTGTTGGCGCCGACCAGCAGCACCCCCTCCCCCTTGCCCTTGTCGATCCCGAGCCGGCGCGCCACCCAGCCGGCGGAGAAGCCGTGCGCGAAGATCGTCGCGACGACGACGCCGAACACCAGCGGCACCAGCGCATCGGCGTCCTTCATCCCGAAATCCTCCAGCCGCAGCGCGAACAGGCTCGTCACCGCGATCGCCACCACGCCGCGCGGCGCGATCCAGGCAACGAACAGTCGCTCGCGCCGTGGCATCTTCGAGAAGGCAAGGCTGGCGAGCACTGTCACCGGCCGCACCACGAACAGCAGCAGGAACAGGAAGATCAGGAAGCGCGCCTGGAAGCGTTCGATCACGCTCCATTGCAGCGTCGCCGACAGGATGATGAACACGCCCGAGATCAGGAGGACGGCGAGGTCCTCCTTGAAATGCTTGAGCGCGGCGGTCGACTGGGTCTGTCGGTTGGCGAGCACCACGCCCATTACGGTGACGGTGATGAGCCCCGTCTCATGCTTGATAAGGTCGGCGAGGACGAAGCCGGCGATGACGGTGACGAGGACGCTCGGCGCCTTCAGATATTCGGGGATATAGCCACGGCGGAAGGCGGTCGTCAGGCCGAACCCGAGGCCGACGCCGATCAACCCGGCGACCAGGGTCGCGGCGGCGACGTCGAACCCGATCGCGACGACGCTGCGGTCGGGACCGACATAGGTGATATATGCATAGATCGCGACCGCGAGCAGCGCACCGATCGGGTCGTTGACGATCCCCTCCCATTTCAGCGTGTCGCGCACCCGCGCAGGGACACGCAGGGTCCGCAGCATCGGGCCGATCACGGTCGGCCCGGTCACCACCAGAATGCCGCCGAACAAGGCCGATATGCCGAGCGGCAGCCCCGCCCCGTAAAAGGCGGCCGCGGTGCCGAGCACCCAGCCGACCGGTACGCCGATCACCACCAGCCGCAGCACCGCCGATCCGGCATGGCGCAGGTCGCGGAAGTTGAGGCTGAGCCCCCCTTCGAACAGGATCACCGCGACCGCGAGCTTGATAATCGGCTGCTGCAACGCGCCGAAGTCGCGTTGCGGATCGATCAGCCCCGTTACCGGCCCGGCGAGCACGCCCGCGATCAGCATCAGCGCGATCGCCGGCCGCCCGGTGCGCCACGCGATCCATTGCGCGCCGATGCCGAGCACACCGATCAGCGCCAGTTTGACGAGCAAGGAATCGAAGATCAGCGGCTTTCCCCTTTTGGCGTTCCCAATCGCTCCCACCGGGTGTCGGTTCCGGTCGCAGCGGCAACCATGTTGCGGCGCAGCGAAGACGTAGCGGGACGGATGCCAAAAGAAAGGGCCGGCCGCATCGCTGCGGCCGGCCCAGTTGGTCGTTGCCTCGTGGGATCAGAAACGGGCGCGGATGGTCGCGCCGTAAGTGCGCGGCTCGGCGAGGAACTGCGAGAACAGCTGGCGCGAACCGGGATACTGCGGATCCTGGAACGCCGCCGACGTGCCGCCTTCCTGGAATGGCGAGTTGAAGGCGACCTGCGCATAATCGATGTTGAACAGGTTCTGGCCCCAGAATTCCAGGCTGAACTTCTCGTCCGGGGTGCGCAGGCCGATGCGCGCGTTGACGATGGCATAGCCGTCCTGCGTCTTCTGCGGGAACAGGTCGGAGCCGGTGTTATAGTCACTCGTCACGCGGGTATCGGCGTAGAACAGCGCCGAATAGCCGCCGCCGATCTGCGGCGTCCACGATGCCGAGGCGGTGGTGACGATATCCGCAGAGTTCGACAGCCGCTGCCCGGGCAGCTTGCGCAGCGACTGGTTGAGCGGCGCACCGGCGCCGGTCCCCACCAGATTGTCGCGATAGCCGGTGTCGGTGAAGGTCGCGCCCAGCGACACGCGCACGTCGCGCGCCGGTGCCAGCGTCGCCTCGAGTTCGACGCCCTGCGCCCGGACGCCATAGCCGACGTCGCCCGAGGGGCAGGCGCCGCTGGTGCCGGCCGCGGCGTTATAATTGCTCGCGGCGGTGAACTTGCTCTGGTCGCGGTCGGCGCCGTTGAGGTTGGTCGAACAGCCGTTGATGTTCTGGACGATGAAGACGCTGCCGTCGAAGGTGTTGAGCTGGAAGTTCTTGAAGTCCTGACGGAAGGCCGCGACGCTCAGCGTGAACGGGCCGGTGCCGTATTTCGCGCCGATCTCGAACGAATTGACCGTCTCCGGCGCGAACTGGAGCGCGCCGACCAACGCCTGCGCGCCGCCCTGCGAGGCGAAGGAGAAGGTCGGCAGCTTCAGCGCCGAACGGTCGAGGTTGAACCCGCCCGCCTTGTAGCCGCGCGAATAGCTGCCGTAGACGAGCAGGTCGTCGATCGGCTTCCACGACAGGATGCCGGTGCCGGTGAACTGATCCTCCTTGCGCTGGCTGTTGATCGTGACGCCGTTCAGTTCCGAGGTGGAATTGCCCTGGCACGACAGGCCGATGATGCCACCCGCGACGGCGGCGAGCCCAGCGTTGGACAGGAAGGGCGTCAGCGCCTGCTGGTTGGCGACGCAACCGGTGTTGTCGTTGGTGAACGCGGCGTCGAACTTCTTGCGTTCGTTGGTGTAGCGCACGCCCAGCGTCAGATCGAGCGTGTTGGTGAGGTGGACGATATTGTGCGTGAACAGCGCCCAGTTGCGGCTGTTCTGGTTGTAGACGTCGCGGGTCGAGCCCTTGTCGTTGATCGCGTCCAGCGTGTCGATCGCGCGCACGATGGTCGCGCCGGCCGCGCCGAATGGCCCCGCCGCGCTCGACAGCGCGCCGCGGCCGCCCGCGGTGATGCAGCCCGCCGAGGTCGGCGAGTAGAAGCCGGCGAGCGCCCCGCCCGAGATCAGGCGACAGGTCGCGAAACGGCCATAGTCCCGCCCGAAGCGCAGGTTGTCGAGCACGCGCAGGTCTTCGTTGGCGAAGAAGCCGCCGACCAGCCAGTCGAGCTTGTCGTTGAACAGCGACCCGTTGAGGCGGACTTCCTGCGTGAAGGTGCGGAAACGGCGCGCCGCATTGCCGTTGGCGGCACGATAGAGGATGTCGACGCGGCTGTAGTCGGTGTCCGACCCCTGCGACGAATCATAGTCGCGATAGGCGGTGATCGAGGTCAGCCGGGTGCTGCCGAAGTTCCAGTCGAGCTGGCCCGAGACGCCCCAGTCCTTGGTCGTGCCGGCGAAGCTGCGGCCCTGGCTGACCGAGACGTCGCGGCTGTAGCCCGGCCGATTGACCAGATTGAGCGGCTGGCCGAGGTCGCGGATGACGTTGACGATGTTGTTGCCGCTGCTGCCGGCGAGGCCGCTCGAATTCACCGAGCCCAGCCCCGCGTTGACCGAGGCCAGCGGCTCGTTGAGGTTGCCGATCGCCTGGTTGACCGAGCGGTCGACATAGGTCGCCGCGCAACATTTCTCGTCGCGCTTCGTGTAGTCGCCGATCAGGCGGAAGCTGATGTCGGCGCTCGGCTCGAAACGCAGCTGGCCGCGCACGAAATAGCGGTCGCGATCGTTGACGTCGGTGTTGTTGGTATAGTCGCGGTAGAAGCCGTCGCGCTTGACGTAAACGCCATCGACGCGCGCCGCGATCGTCTCGCCGAGCGGCAGGTTCAAATTGCCGGCGACGCGATAGAAATTGTAATTGCCGTAGGTCGCCTCCGCCCCGCCGGTGAAGCCCTGGAAGGACGGCGCCTTGCTGACGATGCTGATGAGGCCCGCCGACGAATTGCGGCCGCCCAGCGTGCCCTGCGGGCCGCGCAGCACCTCGACCCGGTCGATCTCGCCCAGTTCGGTGAGGCCGATACCCGAGCGCGAGCGGTAGACGCCGTCGATGAACACCGCGACCGAGCTTTCGAGGCCGGGGTTGTCGCCGACCGTGCCGATGCCGCGGATACGGGCCGAGCCATTGGCTTCCGATCCGGTCGACGACACGAGCAGCGACGGCGCAAGCTGGTTGAGCTGGCGGATGTCGTTCGCACCCGAATTCTGCAGCGTCTCGGCGGAGACAGCGGAGATGGCGACCGGCACGTCGGCGAGCGCCTGCGCGCGGCCCTGCGCGGTGACGACGATATCGCTGACGTCGGCCTGATCCTGCGTCACCGAGGCGCCCGCGGCAGCCGACGTCGTCTGCGTCGCGGGGGTCGCCTGTTCCGGAGACGTGTTCTGCGCCAGGGCGGGCGTGGCAATCGCGATCGTCGCTGCCGACAGCAAATATGCGGTAAGGCGCATGGTCATCTCTCTCCTGAACGATTTCGTTTTTCGAATATCGGGTTTTCTTTTGAGGCTAGGGTCGCTCAGGCGTGAGCGTCTACCAATTTGTACCCGAAATCCGACTTTTCGAACGGAGTGTCGCCAATGCGCAACACCGGGCCCATTGCCGGACCCGGTGTTCGAAAAAGCATGACGCTACGGAAAGCGTCCATCGCGATAAAGTGCGACAGCAGGGTTTACCCGGCCGTCGGCGCGGCCGCTTACTTGGGCGCGAGCACCATCAGCATCTGCCGGCCTTCCATGCGCGGATAGGCCTCGACCTTGGCGGTTTCGGCGACCTGTTCGGCGACGCGCTGCAAGACCGCCATGCCGAGCTGGCCATGGCTCAATTCGCGACCGCGGAAGCGCATGGTGACCTTGACCTTGTCACCCTCCTCGATGAACTCAGCGACCTTCTTCATCTTGGTGTCGTAATCGTGGTCGTCGATGTTCGGACGCATCTTGATCTCCTTGATCTCCTGCGTCTTCTGCGACTTGCGGGCGAGGTTCGCCTTCTTCTGCGCCTCGTACTTGAACTTGCCGACGTCGAGGAACTTGGCGACGGGCGGATCGGCGTTGGGCGACACCTCGACCAGATCCAGGCCGAGTTCCTGCGCCTGCGCCATCGCCTCACGCGTGTACATCACGCCAAGATTCTCACCCTCATGGTCGATCACGCGGACCTTGGGGCTGACGATCCACTCGTTGAAACGAGGGCCATTCATTGGCGGCGCCTGGTTCGGCCGGCGCATCATGGGAGGACGTATGGGTATAGCTCCTGCAGTGGTTTGAATCGCATATAGGCGATTATCGTGCCGAATTGAAGGCTAGTCGCGTTCGTCGAGGCGAATCGTCACGCCGGCGAGGAGCGCGGCCACCGGCTGATGCGGCTCGAACGCCTCGACATGGCCTGGCTATCCTGCAGGTTCCTCCTAGCGCAGATCGGGCGGCGTCGCCTCGTCGGTCAGCCTGGCGACGATCTCCTCCACCGTCACGAATTCCTGCGCCTGGCTGCCGAGGCGGCGGACGGCGACCTTGCCCTCCTCCGCCTCGCGCTTGCCGACCACCAGCAGCACCGGGATCTTGGCGAGCGAATGTTCGCGGACCTTGTAGTTGATCTTCTCGTTGCGCAGGTCGGTTTCGACGCGGATGCCCGCCTTGCGCAGCATCGCCGCCACCTGTTCGGCGTAATCGTCGGCGTCCGACACGATCGTCGCGACCACCGCCTGCACCGGCGACAGCCACAGCGGGAAGCGGCCAGCGTGGTGCTCGATCAATATGCCGATGAAGCGTTCGAACGTGCCGAGGATCGCGCGATGCAGCATGATCGGGCGGTGGCGGTTGCCGTCCTCGCCGACATAGCTGGCGTCGAGCCGTTCGGGCAGCACGGTGTCGGTCTGGATCGTACCGACCTGCCACGTCCGCCCGATCGCGTCGGTCAGGTGGAATTCGAGCTTGGGTGCGTAGAAAGCGCCCTCGCCCGGCAGTTCCTCCCAGCCATATTCGGGCGTGTCGCGGCCCGTCGCGGCGACGGCGTCGCGCAGCGATTGCTCCGCCCAGTCCCACATGTCTTCCGACCCGAAGCGCTTCTCCGGCCGCAGCGCCAGCTTGATCGCATAGCTGTCGAAGCCGAGGTGCTTGTAGACACTGTCGAGCAGTTCGCAGAACTTGCGAACCTCATCGACCAGCTGATCCTCGCGCACGAAGATATGCGCGTCGTCCTGCGTGAACTGGCGGACGCGCATGATGCCGTGCAGCGCGCCATGCGGCTCGTTGCGGTGGCAGCAGCCGAATTCGGCCATGCGGATCGGCAGGTCGCGATAGCTCTTGATCCCCTGTTTGAAGATCAGGACGTGCGCCGGGCAGTTCATCGGCTTGAGCGCCATCAGGTCGCCTTCGCCGGACAGCACCGCGCCCTCGTCCTCGGTATTCGGCACTTCGTCCGGCACCACGAACATGTTCTCGCGATACTTGCCCCAATGGCCGGACTGTTCCCACTGTTTGGCATCCATCAGCTGAGGCGTCTTGACCTCGGCATAATCGGCGGCGTCGAGCCGGCGGCGCATATAGGCCTCCAGCTGCCGCCACAGGATGAAGCCCTTGGGGTGCCAGAAGACGCTGCCCTGCGCCTCGGACTGGAGGTGGAACAGGTCCATCTCCTGCCCGATCTTGCGATGGTCGCGCTTGGCCGCTTCCTCGAGCATGAAGAGATGCTGGTCGAGCTGCTTCTTGTTGAGCCAGCCGGTGCCGTAGATGCGGCTGAGCATCGCGTTCTTCTGATCGCCGCGCCAATAGGCGCCAGACACGCGCGTCAGCTTGAACGCCTGCGGGTCGAGCTTGCCGGTCGATACCATGTGCGGGCCGCGGCACATGTCGAGCCACTGGCCCTGACGATAGATCGTCAGTTCCTCGTTGTCGGGCAGTTCTGCGGCCCATTCGGCCTTGAACGTCTCGCCCTGCTGCGTCCACGTCTCGATCAGCTGCTCGCGGGTCCAGACCTCGCGCGTGAACGGCTCGTTGCGGGCGATGATGCGGCGCATCTCGTCCTCGATCGCGGGCAAATCGTCCTCGGTGAACGGCCGGTCCTTAGGCGCGAAATCGTAATAGAAGCCGTCGTCGGTCGCGGGACCGAAGGTGATCTGCGTGCCGGGGAAGAGGTGTTGCACCGCCTCCGCCATGACGTGCGCGAGGTCGTGGCGAACGAGTTCGAGCGCGTCCGCCTCGTCCTTCGCCGTCACCAGCGCGAGATGGGTGTCACCGTCGAACGGGCGGTTGAGATCGCGCACCTGCCCGTCGATCCGCGCGGCGAGCGCCGCCTTGGCGAGGCCCGGCCCGATCGCGGCGGCAACGTCCGCGGGGGTAGTTCCGGGCGCAACCTCGCGGACGGAACCGTCGGGCAGCGTGATACGGAACAGCTCGGCCGTTTGGGCGGACATGATGAACTTTCAGGTTGGTTGAGGCAGCCGCGAATAAAGCGGCTCAGGGTATATAGGCAAGCGTTGTGGAAATCGCCCGCCGCGATCGTTCACCGGATCAGGTCAGCCCGAACGGCACCACCCGGTTGCTCTGCGTATGGCCGATGTCCGCCCGCCCGAGATACGGCACGCCGAGGTCGCGGCACCAGCGCTGCACCATATATTCGAGACTCTCGGCCCATTCGGGCTCGTTCGGCTTCACCGCGGTCGCATCGCCCAGCCGCACGCCGGCGATGCCTTTCAGCTGCGTCGCATGGCCCATGTGGAACAGCAGCCGGTCGATATTGTACATCGGTTCCGACACCTCCTCGATCAGCAGGACGTGATCGGTCAGGTCGGGCAGATAGGGCGTGCCGATCAGGCTGCCGAGGATCGACAGGTTGAACGCCGCCGCCGGCCGCCCGTCGAGCCCCGGCTCCAGTCCCTGCCGGTCGCCCCGCGCCAGCCAGCCGAGCGACCGCGCGACGGTGACGTCGCCCTGTTTGCGGCGGATGTCGCTCGCCATCGGGCCGTGGCAGGGCCGGCCGATCCGCCGCGCGTAGAGCGCACCGAGCAGGAACCCCATGTCGGAATAGCCGAGATAGGTCTTGTGCCGCGCCGCCGGCCCCAGTTGCGGCATCACCAGCGGCAGGATGCGGTTCGAACCATAGCCGCCGCGCAGGAACCAGATCGCGTCGAAACCGGGATCGTTGGCGAATTCGAGGAAGGCGGATGCGCGGCGCGCGTCGCTGCCGGCGAAATGGCCTTCGACCTCCCAGCATTGCGGATGGACGACCAGATCGACCTCCGGATAGGCCAGCGCGGCGAAGGCGATGAACGGCGCCTCGGCATCCTTGTTGCCGATGCTGGCCGGCGCCACCACTCCAATCCGCATGCCCTGATCGCCTCATCTCTTGCCCGCGCAGGCTTGCGTCGATAGCGCGGCGCGATGGCGAACGGCAACATCTCCCCATCCGCGCACGGCTCCATCGGGGGCAAGCGCTTCTTTCTGGTCGGTATCGGCGGATCGGGGATGATGCCGCTGGCGACGATCCTGCGCGGCCGGGGCGCGCTGGTCGACGGGTCGGACCGCGGGCTGGACCAGGGCCGCGTCCCCGCCAAGTTCGACGCGCTGCGCGCTCGCGGCATCGGCCTGTTCGCGCAGGACGGCAGCGGCATCACCTCGGCGGAGCAGATCGTCGTCGCCTCCGCCGCGGTCGAGGACAGCGTGGCCGACATCGTCGCGGCGGACCGGCTCGGCTGCGCCCGGGCGAGCCGCGCCGACCTGCTGAGCAGCCTGTTCAACCAGAGCCGCCTGCCGATCGGGATCGCCGGCACCAGCGGCAAATCGACCGTCACCGGCATGATCGGCTGGATCCTGCACGCCACCGGCCGCGACCCGACGGTGATGAACGGCGCGGTGATGAAGAACTTCGCCCGCCCCGACGCCGCCTTCGCCAGCGCGCTGGTCGGCGCGGGCGAGGCCTTCGTCAGCGAGGTCGACGAAAGCGACGGGTCGATCGCGCATTACCGGCCGCGGATCGCGGTGCTCAACAACGTCAGCCTCGATCACAAGGGACTGGACGAACTGCGGCGCCTGTTCGCCGGCTTCATTGCCGGGGCGGAGACGGCGATCGTCAACCTCGACAATGACGAGGCCGCGGCGCTGGCCCGGGGGTTGCCCAAAGAGCGGCTGGCGACCTTCGGGCTCGACCGCGACGCCGACTTCGCCGCGCATGCGATCGTCGAGGCGCCCTTCTCGGTCGCGTTCGACCTGATCGCCGGGGGTGGCGCGCCGATCGCGGTGACCCTGCGCGTACCGGGCCGGCACAATGTCGCCAACGCGCTGGCCGCGATCGCCGCCAGCCTCGCGGCGGGCGTGCCGCTGGCGCAGGCGGCGCAGGCGGTCGCGGGCTTCACCGGCCTCCGCCGCCGCTTCGATCTGGTCGGGGAGGCGGCGGGCGTCGCGGTGATCGACGATTTCGGGCACAACCCCGACAAGATCGCCGCCACGCTCGACACGCTGCATGCCTTTCCCGGCCGGCTCCTCGTACTGTTCCAGCCGCACGGTTACGGCCCGCTCAAGGTGATGCGCCGCGAACTGGTCGCGATGTTCGCCGACCGGCTCGGCCCCGACGACGTGCTGGTGCTGCCCGATCCGGTCTATCACGGCGGCACCGTCGCGCGCGAGGTTGGCAGCGCCGACATCGTCGCCGACATCGCCGCCGCCGGACGCGCGGCGCTCCATATCGCCGACCGTGCGGCGGCCGCCGACCGGCTGGTCGACATGGCACGCGCCGGCGACCGTATCGTCGTGATGGGTGCCCGCGACGACACGCTCGCCCTGCTCGCCACGGACATGCTGGCGGCGCTGGCCGCGAAGGGTTAGTCTGGCGGCGGAGGTACGCAGCGATGAACCCGTTCACCGAGCATCCGGCCACGGTCGGCGAAAGCTATACCGAGCATTTCCACGTCGCCACGCATTTCGGCCTGCGCATGATCGCGGGCGGGATCGGCGCGGTGCTGCACGGCATCTTCCCCTTCCTGTGCAAGACCACCGGCAGCCGCACGATCGAGGCGCTGCACGGCGAGATCGTCGCCAAGCGCGGCGACGTGGTGCAGCAGAGATCGGTGGAATTCATCATCTGATGTAAAGCGCGCTTGACGTAAAGCTCCCTTTCCATGTAAAGCTTCCTTCACAACGACTCGAAGGAGGCCCAGATGCGTTTCTCCCCCGCCCAGCGCCGCTACAACCGGCGCATCATCGTCCTCGCGATCATCTATGCCGCCGTGCTGCTGCCGGTCTGCTGGCTGTTCGCACGCCACCTCGTCGCCGGGCCGCTCGCCTATGCGCTCGGCATCCTGCCCGCCCTGCCGGTGTCCGGCTTCTTCGCCGTGATCGGCATGTATCTCGCCGAGGAAACCGACGAATATCTGCGGATGCTGCTGGTGCGGCAGGCGCTGGTCGCGACCGGCCTCGCAATGACCACGGCGACCTTCTGGGGCTTTCTGGAGGGGTTCGACCTCGTCCCGCATCTCGTCGGCTATGCCTGGCCGATCGTATGGTTCGCCGGCCTCGGCCTCGGCTCCGGCATCAACGCGCTGATCGAGCGGAGGGCGGCATGAACAACCATCTGCGCGACCTGCGAGCGCAGCGCGGCTGGTCGCAGCAGCATCTTGCTGAACAGCTCGAGGTCAGCCGGCAGAGCGTCAATGCGATCGAGACCGGCCGCTACGACCCGTCCCTCCCCCTCGCCTTCCGCATCGCCGAACTGTTCGCACTCGCCATCGAAGACGTCTTCGTCAGCCCATCAAAGGAGAAGTGATATGATCCGTTATTTCGGCCTCCGCCTCGCCGCCACCGCCCTGACGCTCGGCGTCGTCCTGCAACCCGCCCCCGGCCATGCCGCGACGCCGGCGCCCACCATGCAGATGGCCCGCATCTCCGTCGTCGCATCGGGCAAGGGATCGCCGGTGATCCTCATCCCCGGCCTGTCCTCGCCGCGCGCGGTCTGGGACGGCGTCGTGCCGGCGCTGGCCAGCCACCACCGCGTCTATGTCGTGCAGGTCAACGGCTTCGGCGGCGACGCACCGGGCGCGAACCTGACGCCCGGCATCCTCGACGGCATCGTCGCCGACCTGCATACGCTGATCGCGAAGGAACGGATCGCCGGCGCCGCGGTGATCGGCCATTCGATGGGCGGGCTCGCCGCGCTGATGCTCGCCAGGGCGCATCCGGCGGATGCGGGCAAGCTGATGATCGTCGACTCGCTGCCCTTCATCGGCACGCTCTATGCCCCCGGCGCGACCGTCGCGATGGTCGAACCGCAGGCGAAGGCGATGCGCGACGCGCAGGTCGCGAGCTACGGCAAGCCTGCCAGCGACGCGACGGCGACCGCCACCGCGAACCGGCTCGCGGCGAAACCGGCGTCGCGCGCGCTGGTCGAACGCTGGTTCAAGGCCGCCGACCCGCGCGTGTCCGGACAGGCGATGTACGAGGACCTGACCACCGACCTGCGCCCCGCGATGAAGCAGATCGCGACGCCGATCACGATGGTCTATCCCTGGTCGCCGACCGGGCCGACCAAGGCGCAGGCAGACGCACTCTACAAACCCGCTTATGCCGAGGCGCCGCACGTCACCTTCGTCGATATCGGCGATGCCGCGCATTTCGTGATGCTGGACCAGCCCGAAGCCTTCGCCCGCGCGGTGGACGCCTTCGCCGGTCGCTGAACGACGGGTGATGAACGGTGGGCGAGGCTCCACATCCGGCACGGCCCGGGATAAGGACGGGGGCATGACCCAGCTGCCCCGCCCCCGCCTCGCCTATCACCACACCGGTGGCGACGGCCCGACCGTCGTCTTCCTCCCCGGCTATGCCTCCGATATGCAGGGGACGAAGGCCGTCGCGCTGGAGGGCTGGGCACGGACGACGGGGCGGGCGTTCCTGCGCTTCGACTATGGCGGCTGCGGCCAGAGCGAGGGCGCGTTCGAGGATCAAACGCTCGCCGGGTGGCGCGACGACGTCGTCGCGATGCTCGACCAGATCGCGACCGGGCCGGTGGTGCTGGTCGGATCGTCGCTCGGCGGCTGGCTGATGCTGCTCGCCGCCCGCGCGCGGCCCGCCGCGGTGGTCGGGCTGGTCGGCATCGCGCCGGCCCCCGATTTCACCGACTGGGGCTTCTCGACCGAGGACAAGATGACGATCCTGACCGAGGGCCGGCTGGAACGCGCCAACCCCTATGGACCGGAGCCCACCGTCTACACCCGCGGCTTCTTCCAGTCGGGCGAGGCGAACCGGCTGATGTTCGGCACGATCCCCTTCGACGGTCCGGTGCGGCTGCTGCAGGGACAGGCCGACCCCGACGTGCCGTGGCATCGCACCGTGCGGCTCGGCGAGATGATCCGTTCAGCCGACGTGCAGACGCTGCTCATCAAGGACGGCGATCATCGCCTGTCGCGCGACACCGATATCGCGGCGATCGTCCGGGCCACCGAGGACGTGCTGAACCGCTTATGATCCTGCTTCTCGCCGCCGCGCTTCAGGCCGCTTCTCCCGCCCCGTCCACCGTCGCCACGGTCAAGGGCGCCGACCCGCGCGAGGCGCGCTACGACCTGTGCGTCCGGCTGGCGAACAGCGATCCCGCCGCCGCCCGTGCCGAGGCGATGCGCTGGGCGACGAGCGGGGGCGCATGGTTCGCGCGGCAATGCGCCGGCCTCGCCTATACGCAGGAGGGCAATTTTCCGGCGGCCGCTGCCGAATTTGAGGCCGCGGCGAAGGCTGCGGAGGCGGCGCGCGACCGCCGTGCCGCCAATTACTGGGCGCAGGCGGGCAATGCACGGCTGGCGGCGGGTGACGTGCCCCGCGCGCGCGCCGCGCTCGACACCGCGCTGATCGCGGGTACGCTGGACGGTTTCGCGCTCGGCGAGGCGCAGCTCGACCACGCCCGCGTGCTGGTCGCGGCGAACGAACCGGAGGCGGCGCGCCGCGACATCGACCTCGCGCTGACGCATGCCGCCGACGACCCGCTCGCCTGGCTGCTGTCGGCGACGCTGGCACGGCGCGAGGGCGATCTGGTCCGCGCGAAGAAGGATATCGCCGAGGCACTGAAGCGCGCGTCGGACGACGCCTCGGTCCAGCTCGAGGCCGGCAACATCGCCGCCGCCGCCGGCGACGAGGCCGGCGCGCGTACGGCCTGGACGCAGGCCGCCCGCCTCGCACCCGATGCCCCGGCAGGACGCAACGCGCGCGCGGCGCTCGCCCAGTTCGATGCGCCTACGACGAAGCCCTGACGCCGTGGACACCCTATGGCCGGCCATGCGTTGAGGGGGTAATCATTCATCGCCACCACGACAGGGTTTCGCATGCACTATCTCCACACCATGATCCGCGTCACCGATCCGGACGCGACCATCGCCTTCTTCGAACTGCTCGGCCTCAGGGAGGTGCGGCGTCTGGAGAACGAGCAGGGGCGCTTCACACTGATCTTCCTCGCCACCGAGGCGGATATGAACGGTCCCGGCGAGCGCGCGAAGGCGGAGGTCGAGCTGACCTATAACTGGGATCCGGAGGAATATGGCGGGGGTCGCAACTTCGGCCATCTCGCCTATCGCGTCGACAATATCTACGACACCTGCCAGCGGATGATGGACGGCGGCGTGACGATCAACCGTCCGCCGCGCGATGGCAACATGGCCTTCGTCAAGACGCCGGACGGCATCTCGATCGAGCTGTTGCAGGCGGGCGACGCACTGGCACCGGCCGAACCCTGGACGTCGATGCCGAACACCGGGAGCTGGTGATGGCGTTGGAGATCGTCCGCGTCCCCGTGCTCAGCGACAATTACGCCTGGCTGGTCCACGACCCGGTCAGCGGCGAAACGGTCGCGGTCGATCCGGGCGAGGCGGCGCCGGTGCAGGCCGCGGCCGCGGCACGGGGCTGGACGATCGGTCAGGTGTGGACGACGCACTGGCACCCCGACCACACCGGCGGCAACGAGGCGATCCGCGCCGCCGGTGCGCGGATCACCGGCCCCGCCGCCGAAGCCGGCAAGATCCCGACGCTGGACGAGACGGTCGGCGAAGGCGATCTGGTGGGGATCGGGACGGCGGTCGCCACCGTTCTGCACGTACCCGGCCATACCGCCGGCCACATCGCCTTTCATCTGGCCGATGACGGCGCGATCTTCACCGGCGACACGCTGTTCGCGATGGGCTGCGGTCGGCTGTTCGAGGGCACGCCGGCGGAGATGTTCGCCAACATGCAGCGCTACGCCGCCCTGCCCGACGCGACCGAGGTCTATTGCGGCCACGAATATACCCAGTCGAACGGCCGGTTCGCGCTGACCGTCGAGCCGTACAATGCCGCGCTGGTGGCGCGCATGATGCACGTCGACGATGCGCGTGCGGCGGGCGAGGCGACGGTGCCGACGACGATCGGGCTGGAGCGGGCGACCAACCCGTTCCTGCGCGCACGCGATGCGGCGGAGCTCGGCCGGCTGCGCGAGCAGAAAGACACATTTCCCGGCTGAGCTGTTCAGCCGGGCACGACAGGAGGTTCTCATGAAGACCGCAGGATCGTTGATCGCCGTCGCTCTGCTGGCTGCCGCCTGCACGCAGACCCCGCAGGAACGGATCGCCACGCAGGAGGCCAATGCCGCCGCCGCGACAAAGCTCGGCAAGCAGCTCGCGGGGCTGACCCCCGGCCAGTCGACCTCCTGCATGCCGCGGTTCCCGACGACGCAGGTGCAGGCATTCGGCCCGACGATCCTCTACACGGTCAGCCGCGGCCTCAAATACCGCAGCGACACCGCCGGCGGCTGCGAGCGCGTCGGGCGCGGCGACATCCTCGTCACCCGCTCGCCGACCGGCCAATTGTGCCAGGGCGACATCGCCACGACGATCGACCAGGCGGGGCGGACGTTCAGCGGCAGCTGTTCGTTCGGTCCGTTCGTCCGCTACAGCAAGACGGGATCGTGACGCGATGATCCGGCCGCTCGCCGCGCTGGCGCTCGCCCTGCCGTTGCTCGCCGCCGGATCGGACCCGCTCGCCGGTCGGGTCGCGGGCGCGCCGCAGCGGTGCATTTCCCTGTCGGCGACCAACGGCCCGTCGATCGTCGATGCGCGCACGATCCTCTATACCGAAGGCGCCGGGCGGCGGGTCTGGAAGACCGGGCCGGTGGGCAATTGCCCGTCGCTGGAGCCGCTGACGACGCTGATCGTCGACGTCTACGGCGGGCAATTGTGCCGCAACGACCGGTTCCGCGTGCTGACGCCGGGCACGTCGATCCCGTCCGCTTACTGCCGTTTCACCGAATTCACGCCCTACACGCGGGCTGCGGACGCACCCAGGCCGGATTGACGGGGACGGCGATACACCCCCTGCCCAGCCCGCCCGACTTGGGCTAGCCACGGCACATGGTGTCCCGATTCGTCCGACGGCTGAGTGGCGCGATCGTCATCGCGATCGGCATGGCCGTCGGCGTCTTTCTCGTTGACGGGCGCGCCGACGGCGCGGCCATCGCATTGGTCGGCGGGATCGCGGTCGCGCTGGCGGCGATGGGCCGCGGCGACGAGGGACAGGCGGCGACCGGGCATAGCGGCCCGGATGCGAACGTGCTGCTCGGCGAGGTACTCGACGTGATCGCCGAACCGGTGCTGCTGGTCCGCGGCGGCATCGTCTCCTGCGCCAACGCTGCCGCCGGGGCATTGCTCGGCCGCCATATCGTCAGCGAGGACGTGCGCGTCGCGATCCGCCATCCCGCCGCCGCCGACCGGCTCAGCTCCGGCGCGCCGCTGCCCGGCCGGCCGGTCGAACTCGTCGGACTCGGCACCCCCGACCAGCGCTGGGAGATGCGGACCGGGGAGACCAGCGACGGCGCCCGCATCGTCCATCTCGTCGACCAGAGCGGCAATTACGCCGCGGAAAAGATGCGCGTCGATTTCGTCGCCAACGCCAGCCACGAACTGCGCACGCCGCTCGCCTCGATCCTCGGCTTCATCGAGACGCTGAACGAAGAGGCGGGCGAGGACCCGGGCCTGCGCAAACGCTTCCTCGACGTGATGTTCGCCGAGGCGCAGCGGATGCAGCGGCTGGTCGAGGACCTGATCTCGCTGTCCCGGATCGAGGCGGAGAAATACCGCCTGCCCGGCGACCGGCTCGACCTCGGCGAACTGCTCGAGGATGTCGCGGCGGAGATCGCGGCGGCGCGCAGCCCGCGCGCGGACAATGTCGGCGTCACCATCGAACCGGACCTGCCGCAGGCGATCGGCGACGAGGCGCAACTGTCGCAGCTGTTCCACAACCTCATCGGCAACGCGATGAAATACGGCCGCCCCGGCACGCCGGTGACGGTGACGCTCGGCCTCGACCGCTCGGGCCTGCTGCGGCTGTCCGTGGTCGACGAGGGCGAGGGCATCGCCCCCCAGCATATCCCGCGCCTGACCGAACGCTTCTATCGCGTCGACGCCGGGCGCAGCCGCAGCGTCGGCGGCACCGGCCTCGGCCTCGCGATCGTCAAGCATATCGTCGAGCGCCACCGCGGCCGGCTCGACATCGCCAGCAAGGTCGGCGTCGGCACCACCGTCACCGTCGCAATTCCGCCCGCCGAACCCGTTACCGGCGGCGCTGTCATCAAAGGGTAACCGAACCGTCACACAGGCGGATCGGGGCGACGCGGAGTCGCCCGCGGGGGTCCGATGCGCGTTCTACTTATCGGCCTGACGGGGCTTTGCCTCGCGGGTTGTCAGGACCAGGCGAATGGCGGTGGCGGCGGCACGCGGGATCAGATCACCGTGGTCGGCTCGTCCACCGTCTATCCCTTCACGACCCTGATCGCGGAGACGTTCGTCGCGACCAATCCGGATGCCAGGGCACCGGTGATCGAGTCGACCGGTACGGGCGCGGGGATGAAGCTGTTCTGCGCCGGCATCGGCGCGGGCCATCCCGATATCGAGGATGCCTCGCGCCGGATGAAGCGCAGCGAATATGCCGCCTGCGAAGCGAATGGCGTCGGCCCGGTCATGGAGGTCCAGATCGGCATCGACGGCATCGCCTTTGCCGAAGCGCGCAACGGCCCCGGCATGACGCTGACCCCGGCGGACCTGTACCGCGCGCTGGCGGCGGCGCCGCTCGGCCGGCGCAACACCGCCAGGCTGTGGCGCGACGTCAATCCGGCGCTGCCCGCGACGCCGATCCAGGTCTATGGCCCGCCCGCGACCAGCGGCACGCGCGATGCGCTCGCCGAACTGATCCTCACCCGCGGCTGCGAGGCGGTCGATCCGCGTGCGAAGACGCTCGGCCCCGACGCGCACAAGACCCTGTGCACGCGGGTGCGCGAGGACGGCGCCTATGTCGATGCGGGCGAGAACGACAATCTGATCGTGCAGAAGCTCGCCGCCAACCCGACGGCGATCGGCGTGTTCGGCTACAGCTATCTCGAACAGAATACGGGCAGCGTGAACGGCGTCGCGATCGACGGCGTCAAGCCGACCTATGCGACGATCGCCGCGGGCGCATACCCCGGATCTCGACCGCTGTATCTGTATGTGAAGAAGGCGCATCTGCGCGCGATCCCCGGCCTCGCGACATTCCTGCAGCTGTACGCCCGCGCCTGGGGCCCCGACGGCCCGCTGATCCGCCGCGGCCTCATCGCCGCGCCCCCGGCGGTGCGGGCGAAGGCGGCGGCGGTCGTCGCGAACGAGACGCCGCTCGACCCTGCGGAACTGGGATCGTGACCGGCCTCGCCATCGTCCTCGTCGTCTTCGGCCTCGCGCTGATCGGCTGGCTCGCCGCGCGGATGCGCGCCGCGACGTTCCGCAAGCCCGGGGTCGCGCGCTTCAGCGCCCTGCCCGTCCATTACGGCTATTTCGTCGCGATCTGCGCGCTGGTGCCGCCGCTCGTCTTCCTCGGCGTGTGGAGCCTGACCGCGCCCGCCCTGATCACCGATGCGGTCATCGCGACGCCCGCCGCCGCGGCGCTGCCGCCGGGCGGCTTCGAGCGCGCCTCGATCCTTGCCGAAGCGCGCGAACTCGGCGCCGGCCGCAGCTACGGCGCGTTCCACGAGCTGTCGGCCAAACTCGCCCCCGCCTATGCCGCCGCGCAGAGCCGTTACGACTGGATCGCCACCGCGGTCGCACTGCTGCTCGCCTTCGCCGGCGGCGGCCTCGCCTTCACCCGCGTCCGCCCCGATTTCGCCGCCCGCACGCAGGTCGAGCGCGGCGTCATGCTGCTGCTGCTCGCCGCATCGCTGATCGCGATCCTGACCACGGTCGGCATCGTCGCCTCGCTATTGTACGAATCCGCACGGTTCTTCAGCATCGTGCCGATCGGCGAATTCCTGTTCGGCACGCACTGGAGCCCGCAGGTGATCGACGCGCGCGATCCCGGCGCCAGCCTCGGCGCGGTGCCGCTGTTCTGGGGGACGTTCTTCATCGGCGCGGTCATCGCCATGGCGGTCGCGATCCCGTTCGGGCTAATGAGCGCGATCTACCTCACCCAATATGCCCGCGCCGCGACCCGCCGCTGGATGAAGCCGGTGCTGGAGATGCTCGCGGGCGTGCCGACCGTGGTCTACGGCTATTTCGCCGCCCTGACCGTCGCTCCCGCGGTGCGCGAACTGGGGCTGACGCTCGGCATCGCCAACGCCTCGTCGGAAAGCGCGCTGGCGGCGGGTGCGGTGATGGGGATCATGATCATCCCCTTCGTCTCGTCCATGGCCGACGATTCGATCGCCGCCGTCCCCGCCGCGATGCGCGACGGCAGCCTCGCGATGGGCGCGACCAGTTCGGAAACGATCCGCAAGGTCATCCTGCCCGCCGCCCTGCCCGGCGTCGTCGGCGGCATATTGCTCGCGGTGTCGAGGGCGATCGGCGAGACGATGATCGTCGTCATGGCGGCCAGCGGCGTCGCGACGCTCACCGCCAATCCCTTCGCCAGCACCACCACCGTCACCAAGCAGATCGTCGACCTGCTGACCGGCGAGGCCGAGTTCGACAGTGCCAAGACGCTCGCCGCCTTCGCGCTCGGGCTGACCCTGTTCGTCATCACGCTGGCGCTCAACGTCGTCGCGCTGACCGTCGTCAAACGCTATCGGGAAGCCTATGAATAGGACGCGCCAGCCGACCGACTGGAAGGGTGCGGCGGTCCAGCGCCGCACCCGCCGTCGCTATGCCGCGGAGCGCCGCTTCCGGTTGCTGGGCCTCGCCGCGGTATGGCTGTCGGCGGGCTTCCTCGCCTTCCTGCTCGCGAGCATGCTGTGGCAGGGCGCCAGCGGCTTCCGCCAGACCCGGGTTGCCCTGCCGATCGACCTCGCCGCGGCGAAGCTGGCGGTGACGCCGGCGCAGCTCAGGGGCCGCGGCGCCGACCTCGCGCTCGCCGGCGCCGGGCTGGAAGGCGTCGTCGATCGCGCCGCGACCCAGGCCTATGGCGGCGCCGGCACCGACCTGCTGTCGGACGGCGCATGGCTGGTCGTGCGCGACGCGATCAAGCGCGACCCCGCCATGCTCGACCGCCGCGTCACGATTGCCGTCCCCGTCGACAGCGCGCTCGACGTCGCCGCCAAGCATGACGGCAATCCGCAGGCCGAGGCGACCGTCGCGCGGCTGCAGGCGCAGGGCGTGCTCACCACCGGCTGGAACCTCGGGTTCCTCACCGCCGCCGATTCGACCGATCCGACCCGCGTCGGCATCTGGGGCGCGTTCAAGGGCTCGCTCCTCACCATGGCGGTGACGATCGGCCTCGCCTTCCCGATCGGCGTGCTCGCGGCACTCTACCTCGAGGAATATGCGCCGCGGAACCGCTGGACCGACCTGATCGAGGTGTCGATCAACAACCTCGCCGCGGTGCCGTCGATCATCTTCGGCCTGCTCGGCCTCGCGGTGTTCCTCGGCACCTTCCATTTGCCGCGGTCGGCGCCGCTGGTCGGCGGGCTGACGCTCGCGCTGATGACCATGCCCGTCATAGTCATCGCCGGGCGCAACGCGATCAAGGCGGTGCCGCCGTCGATCCGCGATGCCGCGCTGGCGGTCGGCGCCTCGCCGGTGCAGGTCGTGTTCGACCACGTCCTGCCGCTCGCGCTGCCCGGCATCCTCACCGGCACGATCATCGGCATGGCGCGCGCGCTGGGCGAAACCGCGCCGCTGCTGATGATCGGCATGCGCGCCTTCATCGCCGCGCCGCCCTCGCGCCTGACCGACCCCGCCACGGTGCTGCCGGTGCAGATCTTCCTGTGGTCCGACGACGTCGACCGCGGCTTCGTCGAGAAGACGTCGGCGGCGATCATCGTGCTGCTCGTCTTCCTGCTCGCGATGAACGGCCTCGCCATCTACCTCCGCAACCGTTTCGAGACCCGCTGGTGACCCACAAGATCTCTGCCAAGGACGTCAGCGTCTTCTACGGCGCCAAACAGGCGATCGATCACGTCTCGATCGACGTCGACCAGGACAATGTCGTCGCCTTCATCGGCCCGTCGGGCTGCGGCAAATCGACCTTCCTCCGCACGCTCAATCGGATGAACGACACCGTCGCCAATGCGCGCGTGACGGGCGAGATCCTGCTCGACGGCGAGGATATCTACGCATCGTCGATGGACGTCGTGCAGCTGCGCGCGCGCGTCGGCATGGTGTTCCAGAAGCCCAATCCCTTCCCGAAGTCGATCTACGAGAATGTCGCCTACGGTCCGCGCATCCATGGCCTCGCCACCGCGCGGGCGGACCTCGACCTGATGGTCGAGCAATCGCTGCGCCGCGCCGGCCTGTGGGACGAGGTGAAGGATCGCCTGTCGGACAGCGGCACCGCGCTGTCCGGTGGCCAGCAGCAGCGGCTCTGCATCGCCCGCGCCATCGCGGTCGATCCGGAGGTCATCCTGATGGACGAACCGTGCAGCGCGCTCGATCCGATCGCGACCGCGAAGATCGAGGAGCTGATCCACGGGCTCAAGGGCCGCTACGCGATCGTCATCGTCACCCACAACATGCAGCAGGCGGCGCGCGTCTCGCAGCAGACCGCCTTCTTCCACCTCGGCCAGCTGGTCGAGTTCGGCCGGACGGGCGACATCTTCACCAACCCGCGGGAGGAACGCACCCGCGACTATATCACCGGGCGGTACGGCTAATGGTAGATCATACGGTCAAGGCGTTCGACGCCGACATCGGCCAGCTGCGGGGTATGATCTCGCAGATGGGCGGGCTGGCGGAGGATGCGATCGCGCAGGCGATGAAGGCGTTGCAGCGCCCCGACCCGGCGCTCGCCGCACGCGTTCGCGCCGACGACAAGGCGATCGACGCGATCGAATCGGAGGTCGAGCGGCTCGCCGTCCGCATCATCGCGCTGCGTGCGCCGATGGCGGTCGACCTGCGCGAGGTGGTGGCGGCGCTGAAGATCGCCGCGGTGGTCGAACGCATCGGCGATTACGCCAAGAACATCGCCAAGCGCGTGCCGATGATAGACGGCGAACACCGGATCGAACCGATCTCGCTGCTGCCGTCGATGGCGCGGATGGCGAGCGACATGGTCCGCGCGGCGCTCGATGCCTTCGCGGCGCGCGATCCCGAGGCGGCGATGCGCGTCGTGGAAAGCGATGCCGCGCTCGACGATTTCTACGACAGCATCTTCCGTACGCTGGTGACCTATATGGTCGAAAATCCGCGCACGATCAGCCAGGTCGCCCACCTGCTGTTCGTCGCCAAGAACCTCGAGCGGATCGGCGATCACGCCACCAACGTCGCCGAGATGGTCTATTTCGCCGCAACCGGCACCCAGATGGCCGACCGCGATCGCGGCGGCGCAACTTCCGAGGACAAACGCTGATGGCACGCGCATCCATGCTGCTGGTCGAGGACGATGCCGCCCTCGCCGAACTGCTGATCTATCATTTCAAGCGCGAGGATTTCGAGGTCGCGCACACCCCCGACGGCGAGGAGGCGTTGCTGCTCGCCAAGGAAAAGGCGCCCGACATCGTCCTGCTCGACTGGATGGTCGAGGGGCTGTCCGGGATCGAGGTCTGCCGTCGCCTGCGCCGCATGACCGAGACGCAGAACGTGCCGATCATCATGCTGACCGCGCGCGGCGAGGAAGAGGATCGCATCCGCGGCCTCGAGACGGGCGCCGACGATTACGTCACCAAGCCCTTCTCGCCCCGCGAGCTCGTCGCCCGCGTCAGCGCGGTGCTGCGCCGCGTCCGGCCGGCGCTGGCGGGCGAGGCGCTGACCTATGACGACATCGAGATGGACACGGTCGGCCACAAGGTCCGCCGCTCGGGCGAGGTCGTGCCGCTGGGGCCGACCGAATTCCGCCTGCTCAAGCATTTCCTCGAACATCCCGGCTGGGTGTTCAGCCGCGAACGCCTGCTCGACGCGGTTTGGGGGCATGACAGCGACATCGAAAGCCGCACCGTCGACGTCCACATCCGTCGCCTGCGCAAGGCCATCAATATCGGCGACCGCCCGGATCTGATCCGCACCGTGCGCTCGGCCGGCTATTCGCTCGATTCGGGCGCATAATAGAATCGGGCGCGAAACGAAGGAGAAAACTTTGGCTTGGGGCGTTGGGCTGGGGCGCTGACGTATTTCAGTGCATGAGATTCCAAAGGAGACTCCGCGATGAAGCTCATCTTGCTGGCCGCCACGGCCCTGATCGCCGCCCCCGTCATGGCGCAGACGACCCCGGCGCCTGCCGACGCACAGACTGCACCGGCCGGAACGCCCGATCAGACCATGACGCCCGCACCGGCCGATCCCGCCGCAGCGCCGGCCGATCCGGCATCGGCACCGCCGCCCGCCGACGCCGCCAGCGCACCGGCACCGCAGGCGTCCGCGCCCGCGCCGATGGCGACCGGTTCGGGCACGCCGGCAGGCGGCTATGCCCCGACGGGCTCGGCACTGAGCGGCGGCACCCCCGGTGCGACGCTGCCCCCGGTCTTCCGTCCGGCGCCGACCCCGGATCAGGCCTATCCGGCCCCGGCACCGCTCGCGAAGTATCCGGTCTGCAAGAAGGGTCAGTACGACCAGTGCATCCAGCGCGGCGGCAAGTAAGCCCCGCGCATCGGCGGCCGGCATGACCGGTTGCCAGATGCCACTTACCGTTTAGGGAAAGGCGCTCCAACGATAGAGAGGAGCGCCTTTTTCATGTCCCCCATTCGCTTCGACGGCAAGGTAGCGATCGTCACCGGTGCCGGCGGCGGTCTCGGTCGCCATTACGCACTCGAACTCGCCCGCCGCGGCGCGCGGGTGGTCGTCAACGACCTGGGCGGTGCGCGCGACGGCACCGGCCATTCCGACGCCGCACTGGCGGTGGTCGAGGAAATCCGCGCGGCGGGCGGCGAGGCGATGTCGAACGGCGGCAACGTCGCCGACTTCGACCAGATGGTCGACATGGTCGCCGCGGCGAAACAGGCATGGGGCGGCGTGCACATCCTCATCAACAACGCCGGCGTCCTCCGCGACAAAACCTTCGCCAAGATGGACCCGGCCGATTTCGAATTCGTCGTCCGCGTCCACCTGCTCGGCTCCGCCATGGCGACCAAGGCATGCTGGGAGACGTTCCGCGAGCAGAATTACGGCCGCGTGCTGATGACCGCCTCGTCCACCGGCCTGTTCGGCAATTTCGGCCAGGCGAATTACGGCGCGGCGAAGATGGGCCTCGCCGGCCTTACCAAGACGCTGGCGATCGAGGGCGCCAAGAACGACATCCGCGTCAACACGATCGCCCCCACCGCGGGCACGCGCATGACCGAGGACCTGTTCCCCGCCGCCGCGTTCGAAGCCTTCGCGCCGGAAAAAGTCGCCCCCGGGGCGCTCTACCTCGTCAGCGAGGACGCGCCGACCAACGTCATCCTCGGCGCGGGCGCCGGCGCGTTCCAGGCCTCCTACGTCACGCTTACCCCCGGCACGCTGCTGACCGGCGACGATCTGTCGCCCGAGGGCGTCGCCGCGCATTGGGATGCGATCACCGACCGAACCGGCGAGATCGTGCCGAAGACGGGCGCGGAACAGGCGATGACGGTGGGCAAGCTGCTGCAGGGCGGCTGAGGTCGCACGGGGTGTATTGATTAAACAATACACCCCTGATACCCTCCCGGCGTCAACAGGGAGGATCACCATGTACAGCGAAAGCGACATCGATGGCGCGGTGACGGCGGGGGCGATATCGCCCGCCGCCGCCGCGGCGCTGCGCGCCCACGTCGCGACCAGCCAGGCGGCCCCGGCGGTCGACGAGGAGCATTTCCGGCTGCTCACCGGCTTCAACGACATCTTCGTCGGAATCGCGCTGGTGCTGCTGCTCGTCGCGGTCGGCCAGATCGGCATGGCGATCACGCCGGCCGCGGGCGGCGGGTTGGTCGCCGCCGCATCCTGGGGCCTCGCCGAATATTTCACCGCGCGCCGCCGCATGGCCTTGCCGAGCATCCTGCTGCTGATCGCCTTCGTCGGCGGCGTCGCGGGCGCGCTGTTCGGCCTAGTCGAGACGGTCGCGCCGCATATCGACGGCCGCGCCGGTGCACTGGCGGCGGCGGGGGTCGCCTTCGCCGCAGCGGGGGCGGCATGGCTGCACTGGCGGCGGTTCATGGTGCCGATCACCGTTGCCGCGGGGGCAGCGGCGCTGGTCGGAACCGCAATCGGCCTCGCGGTCGCCGCCGTTCCGACGATCGAGCAGGCGGTGTGGCCGCTGCTACTGGTCGGCGGCCTCGCGGTCTTCGCCACCGCAATGCGCTGGGACATGAGCGACACGCAGCGCCGCACCCGCCGCTCCGACGTCGCCTTCTGGCTGCATCTCGCCGCCGCACCGATGATCGCGCATTCGATCTTCCAGATGCTCGGCGTGTTCCGTGGCGAGATCGGCGCCGGCATGGCGCTGGTGGTGCTGGCGCTCTACGTCGGCTTTGCCGCGATCGCGCTGGCGGTCGACCGGCGCGCGTTGCTGGTCAGTGGCCTCGCCTATGTGCTGGCCGCGCTCTACGCGCTGTTCCGCAGCGCCGGCGCGATCGAGCTGGGCGCGGCGCTGACCGCCTTCGTCATCGGATCGGCGCTGCTCAGCCTGTCGGCCTTCTGGCAGCCCATGCGTCGCGCCGTAGTCACCACGCTGTCGCAGTCGCTGCGGCATCGCCTGCCCGCGGTGGCATAGACCCGACCGATCGGCGGCGGGCTTATCCCTGCCGCCATTTCGTCCACAGATGCCGCGCCAGCATCGCCGGCGGCATGCGCAGCCAGTGCGAACGGATATAGAAGACCAGCCGCGTCAGCGGGCGGATCGGCCGGCCCCAATCGTCGCGTGCGAGCAGGCGTCGCAGATAGAGCCGGTCGATCCAGCCCGGCGGCTCGACCGGTGCCGGCGTCCCGAACAACCGCCGGCTCAGCCGCAGCGCCCGCGCCATCTCGCGTGCCAGTCCGTGATGCCGCGCCCGCGCCGCCAGCCCGTCGCTGCCATGCTCCCCGATCAGGCAGTGGATATCCCACAGGTTGCGCAGCCCTCCTGCCAGATCGCCGTCCGCGAACAGATGCGCCGCCGCATGGACCGCCATGTCGTTAGGAGACAGCAGCGACAGGCCGTTGCCCAGCGGCTGCGCGTCGGCCAGCAGCGCCGGAGCGTCCGGCCGGATCCGCGCGGTCAGCGGCAGGATCGTATGGTGGACGTCGATCATCCGGTCGCGCTCGCGGTGGATTAGCGGCGGCAGTTCGTGCATCCAGCGACGGTAATATACATCGTCATAGGGATCGGCCTTCACCCCTTCCCATCCCGCCGCGAGCAGCGCCGCCTCCACCGCATCCAGCGTATCCCGCGGCACCAGGATGTCGAGATCGCCGATCGATCGCCCCCGCCCCGCCGACAGCCCGCCCGCGACGAAGGCGGTGCCCTTCAACAGCACTACCGCACATCCCAGCGGCGCCAGCGCCCGCCGAGCCATCTCCGCCTCCCACAAAGCGGCACGGCGGCCGTTCTCGGCGGCGATCCGGGCGTCCGCCAGCAGCAGCGCGACATCCTCGGGCAGCGGCAGTCCGTCGAGCCGATAGGCCAGCGTCCCCAGCAATTGCTCGGCACGGGCGGTGGTGATGAGCCCGATCCAGTCGGTATCGAGCGTCAGCGACTGCGGGTCGGCAAGCGCGCGAGCGAGGGTCAGAGCGTCCGCCACAGCGCCTCCACCTGCGCCACCGCCGCCGCGCCGGCGGGATAGTCGATCGCATGCGCCGGCACCGCCCGCACCAGCCGGGTGAGCGCGCCGAACCCCGCTTCGCCCATCGCGACATAATTGGTCGACGCCTGGGTGAGCCGGACGAACGCCTCGCTGGCGCGCACCGGAAGCGTCTCCGCCGCGAAGCCGTAACGGGGGAAGAGCAGCAGCGCCGGCCGTGCCGGTTCGTCCATCGCCCCCACCGCCAACCCGTCCGGCACCATATGGCGGATGTCGCCCTTAGGCGTCCCCGCGAGCAGTGGCCCAAAGCGCGCCTCCGGCTGCGCCGCCATCGCCGCCGCGATCCCCGCATTCTTGAGGCTGATGAGCCGGGGAAAGGCGTGGACGAGTCCGGACTCCGGATCGATCAGCGCGAATTCGTCGCCCATGAACCGCCAGCCCTTCGCCGCGAGCAGCGTCGCCAGCGTCGATTTGCCCGCGCCCGATTCACCCGTCATCAGCAATGCGCGCCCGTCGCGCTCGACGCAGGACGCGTGGAGCAGCAGGTAGCGCCGGCCACCGAGCGCCAGCTGCAGGTTCATCGCCATCTCCGCGGCGAGCAGCCCCTGCGCCAGCGGCAGCGGTGCCGCCTCCGGCAGGGTGTAGTCGCCAGCGATGCGGATCGACGGGCGCACCCAGCGCCGCCACGGTCGCGTCGCCTCCAGCCGGACGGTGAAATCGGGCAGGTTGGGCGAGGGATAATAACGGTATAATTCCCGCAGCTGGTCGATCGGCGCGCGCCAGTCGCTGCCGACGCGAAAGCCGATCGGTCCGATCCGCACCGAGAAGACGTGCCTCATGCTGCCTCGACCAGCCCGGCGACCATCAGTTCGTCGAGCCGCGCGGCCAGTGCCGCATCGTCCGCATCGGCAAGGTCGAACCGGTCCGACAGCCTCGCGAGCAGTCCGTCGAGGTCGAGCGGCGCGTCCGCCAGCGCCGTCAATATCTCGGGCGCGGGGCTGGCAAGCAGGTGCGTGATCCCCGACGGGCGATGGAATATTGCCGTAAACGAGTCGAGCTCGGCGGTGAGCAGCGCCTCGGCGGGCGGGGCGCGATAGCGCATGCCGTCAGGCGCGGGGCATCTGCAACGAGGCGAAGCAGGTGAAGCCGCCCTGCCCGCGCTGCAACCGGCGGATATAGCTGACATAGGCGCGGTTGCTGTCATAGGTCGTGCCGGGCAGCTGGCCGCCGGCGAGCGCGCGCTTCACCTCCTCACCCTTGAACGGGCGCGGAGCGGGCGGGAATGCGCCCTTGGTGCCGGGGGCGACGACCTTGCCGGCAGGATCGATGAAACGCCCCGCCCGCCCCAGGTCGGGCACCGGGATCTGGCAATTCATCACCGAACCGGCGGTTTGCGCCAGCGCCGGACGGATCGAGACGACCGCACCGGCCGTCACCGCGCCGAGCATCAGCACGCGGCGCCGGGTCGAGACAGAATCGTCCCCGGCTTGCGCTTCGTCCTGGCCGTCGATCGGCGTCGCGTCGTTCATGGCACCCCTGCTAGACGACGCTGAGTTTCACATTCGCTAACCACTGGCAAGCGCCGCAACGCGTGCCATCGCGAGACGACGGGCGCGCCCGCCGCCTCGCTATCGGCTTGGGATTACAGCACGAAGCGGCTGAGGTCGGTGTTGCGGGCGATCCCGGCAAGCTGGCGATCGACATAGGCGGCGTCGACGATCACGCTCTCGGTGCGATCCTCGGCGTCGAAGCTCACCTCTTCGAGCAGCTTCTCCATCACCGTCTGCAACCGCCGTGCGCCGATATTCTCGACCTGCCCGTTCACCTCGGCGGCGATGCGTGCGATCGCGGCGATACCGTCCTCGGTAAAGCTGACCTCCGCACCCTCGGTCGCCAGCAGCGCCTTATATTGCAGCGGCAGCGACGCCTTGGTGTCCGACAGGATCGCGATGAAATCCGCCTCGGTCAGGCCCTTCAGCTCGACGCGGATCGGCAGGCGCCCCTGCAATTCAGGCAGCAGGTCCGACGGCTTGGCGACGTGGAAGGCGCCGCTGGCGATGAACAGGATATGGTCCGTCTTCATCGGGCCGTATTTGGTCGCAACCGTGGTGCCCTCAATCAGCGGCAGCAGGTCGCGCTGCACGCCCTCACGACTGACCGATCCGCCACGCACGTCGCTGACCGCGATCTTGTCGATCTCGTCGAGGAAGACGATGCCGTTGGCCTCGGCATCCGCCAGCGCGGTGCGGCTGACCTCGTCCTGGTCGAGGCGCTTGTCCGCCTCTTCTTCGACCAGCTTGTCCCACGCCGCGCGCACGCCGATCTTGCGGCGCTTCAACTGCTGGCCGCCACCGAACGATTTCATCATCTCGCCGAGGTTTATCATCTGCGGCCCGGCGCCCGGCACCTCGAAGGGCGTTGCGGGCGCCTGTTCCAGCTCGATCTCGATCTCGGTCGCATCGAGGTGCCCGTCGGCGAAGCGCTGCTTGAAGCTTTCGCGCGTCGCCTGGCTGCTGTCCTTGCCGACCAGCGCGTCGAGCAGGCGCTTCATCGCGGCCTCCTCGGCCTTGTCCTTCACCGCGACGCGACGACGCTCCTTCTCCAGCCGGATCGCCTCCTCGACCAGATCGCGCGCGATCTGTTCGACGTCGCGACCGACATAGCCGACCTCGGTGAACTTGGTCGCCTCGACCTTGACGAACGGCGCATCGGCCAGCTTGGCGAGGCGACGGCTGATCTCGGTCTTGCCGCACCCCGTCGGCCCGATCATCAGGATGTTCTTGGGCGTCACCTCGTCGCGAAGGTCGGCGGACAATTGCTGGCGGCGCCAGCGGTTGCGCATCGCCACCGCAACCGCGCGCTTGGCGTCGGCCTGTCCAATGATGTGGGCGTCGAGAGCGGCGACGATCGCCTTGGGGGTCAGGTTCTGGTTCATGTCACAATCTCTCCCCTCCTGCGTGCGGGAGGGGTCGGGGGTGGGAAAGCAACGGGCGGCAGGGGAAGTGGACAGGGCCACTCCCGGCCCCTCCCGCAAACGGGAGGTGCGTTACGTATCGCTGTCCATCAATTCGATCGTGGTCCGGTCGTTGGTGTAGACGCAAACCTCGGCGGCGATCGCCATCGCCTTGCGGCACACCGTCTCGGCATCCGCCTCGTAATCGACCAGCGCCCGCGCCGCGGCGAGCGCGTAATTGCCGCCCGATCCGATCGCCGCGACGCCATTCTCGGGCTCCAGCACGTCGCCGTTGCCGGTGAGGATCAGCGTCACGTCCTTATCGGCGACGATCATCATCGCCTCCAGATTGCGGAGGAATTTGTCGGTGCGCCAGTCCTTGGCCAGCTCGACCGCGGCGCGCATCAGCTTGCCCTGATGCCGCTCCAGCTTCGCTTCGAGCCGCTCGAACAACGTGAAGGCATCCGCGGTCGCTCCGGCGAAGCCGCCGATGACCTGCCCGTCCGCGCCGAGGCGGCGGACCTTCTTGGCATTGGGCTTCATCACGGTCTGGCCCATCGAAACCTGGCCGTCGCCGATGACGACGACCTTTCCGTTGCGCCTGACCGAAAGAATGGTGGTGCCATGCCAGACCGGCATGGAATGTGAATCGTTCCCGCTCATGCCGCGCGATGTAGGGTGGCGGGTGGCGGGGTGCAAAGGGTGCGCTCAAGAGAGGGCGCGAAGTCGGTTGGATTCACGCTGGAGCCGCGGAACGGGTTTTGTTGCGCAGAGGTGCGGAGAGCGCGGAGGAGCGTCCAGCGGCACAACCGCTTACCGGCTCTCTCCTAGGTCGCGGTGAAGCGGGGAACCTGCCTGCGGCGCCGACCCTATGCGTCCTCCGCGCCTCTGCGCGCCAAAACCCACTCCGCGTCTCCGCGTGAGTCAGACCTTCTTCGCGCCCCCCACACGAACAAACCTACTCCACTCCCCGGGCCTTCCCCCACGCCCGGGCCGCGGTGTACCCCAGATAACCCGTCCCGAACAAAGCGTACAAAGGCTCCGGGATCGCCGCCAGATACGCCCCCATCCCCCGCGCCATCGCCGCCGCGGTCGCCGGGCTGATCGCGCCGATCACGCTCATCGGGATCGCCCACAACAGCAACGCGTACATCACGTAGAGGAACATCGGCCGCGCCCGCCGCACCCACGGATCGGGCGTCACGACAACCGCTCCGCCAGCCAGCCATACAGGAACGCCTCGTTCGCCGGCCGCCGTTCGGCGAGCGCGACATAATACTCCCCCTGCAAGGCATCGACCGCGCGCACCAGCACGCGCTCCCCCGCCGCCCCGCGCCGCGCGAAGAAGGCATCGAGCGCCGCCAGCGTCCGCGCGCCGATCGCCCGGTCGAGCACGAGGTCGGCATAATCGCTCGCCCCGCGGTTGAGCGCATTGAGCGCACGCTGGAGGAACCCGATCGCGACCGGAGTCCCCATGTTGACGCCGGTATCGAACATCTCGGCCGCCAGCAGGGGCGCGCGCGTCGCGATGCGATCGAACCCCGGCGCGCGCCAGTAGACGTTCTCATAGATCGCCGCCGCCACCGCTTTCGGCATGTCCCGGATCGGCCCGTGATAGCCGTTGGCGCGCGCGACCGCGACGGTGATCCCCCATCGCGTCGCCCCGCCGCGGTCCGCGGGATGATCGACATAGCTGCCCTCCCGCGCGATCAGCCCCTCGATCAATGCAGCCGGATTCATCGTCCCTTCCCCCCGTCGTTCCCGCGCGAGGGATCATGCCGCATGCGAATAGGACAGCGGATTCTGGTGAGCGGTCGGGAATGCCCGTCCCACAGACGGTTAGGCGCATCGGTGCTCGCCACCGGTCCATCACGCCGACCCGGCTGTTGCGCTGCAGCACGAACCGCGGTACCCCGTCGCCATTCGCAAGGACCCGGTGTAATTCCGGGTGGCTATTCCGGCCGCCGATCCGCCGGACAACATGAAACCGCGCCTGACATCCTCCCATCGCAGTCGCTGCGATGCCCGTTCGCGCGGTCCATGCGGACCTGTTCATGACCCTATCCCTCTCCCGCTACCGCGCCGAATGGTACAGCGGCGGCGCCAATGCCCGCCGTGACGTCCTCGCCGGCATGGTCGGCACCTTCGCGCTCATCCCAGAAGTCATTGCCTTCTCCTTCGTCGCCGGCATCGATCCCGAAGTCGGCCTGTTCGCCTCGTTCGTCATCGGCATCGTCATCGCGATCTTCGGTGGACGACCGGCGATGATCTCCGGCGCGGCCGGTTCTGTCGCGCTGGTCGCCGCCGCGCTCGTCCACAGCCACGGCCTGTCCTATCTGCTCGGTGCGACGATCCTTGCGGGGGTGTTCCAGATCGTCTTCGGGTTGTTCAAGCTGGACGTGCTGATGCGCTTCGTGTCGCGATCGGTACGCACCGGCTTCGTCAACGCACTGGCGATCCTGATCTTTTCCGCGCAGGTGCCGCAAATGGTGGGCGTCAGCTGGCATACCTACGCGATGATCGCTCTGGGCCTCGCGATCATCTACTTGCTGCCCCGCGTCAGCGATGCGATCCCGTCGCCGCTGATCTGCATCGTCGTGCTGACCGCGATCAGTATCGCCTTTCCGATGCCGCTGCACACCGTCGCCGACCTCGGGCGGTTGCCGGCGTCGCTGCCGCATTTCGCCCTCCCCGCGCTGCCGCTCGAATGGCGGACGCTGGGGATCATCGCGCCTTATGCGCTGGCGATGGCCGCGGTAGGCCTGCTCGAATCGCTGATGACCGCGAGGGTCGTCGACGACCTGACTGAGAGCAACAGCGACAAGGCACAGGAAAGTACCGGCCTCGGCCTCGCCAATGTCGCGGCGGGCCTGTTCGGCGGCATCGCGGGGTGCGGGATGATCGGCCAGACCGTCGGCAACGTCCGCTATGGCGGGCGCGGGCGGCTGTCGACCCTGGTCGCGGGCGTGTTCCTGCTGGTCGTGATGGTGCCGCTGCGGCCATGGGTCGCGCAGGTGCCGGTCGCCGCGCTGGTCGCGATCATGATCATGGTGTCGGCGAGCACCTTTTCCTGGGGCTCGTTGCGCGACCTCGCCCGGCATCCCAAAGTGTCCGGCGCGGTGATGCTGGCGACCGTCGCGGTGACGGTGGCGACGCACGATCTGTCGATGGGCGTCGCCGTCGGCGTGCTGATGAGCGGCGTGTTCTTCGCGTTCAAGGTGACGCGCCTGATGCAGGTCGCCACCGGCTATGACGCCGCCACGGACACGCGTACCTATGACGTGTCGGGTCAGGTGTTCTTCGCCAGTGCAGAGATCTTCGCCGACCGCTTCGACCTGCGTGATGTGGCCAGACGAGTACGGATCGACCTGACGCAGGCGCATCTGTGGGACATCACCGCCGTCGGCGCGCTGGAGGACGTGGTGTCCAAACTGCGTGCGCATGGCATTGCGGTGGAGGTGGTCGGGCTGAATGCGGCGAGCAGCGTGCTGGTCGACCGTCACGCGCCGCTGGTGCTGGGCTGATCCTGCGATAGCCCCTCCCCGTCGGGGAGGGGCTATCGCAGGATCAATACACCCGCTTCTTCGGCTTGATGTACTCGACGTCGTCGGTCAGCGTATAGTCGTGCACCGGACGGTAATCGATCGCCGTCGCACCGCCGACGCCGCCCCAGCCGGTGAAGGTCGTGATGGTGTGCTTCATCCAGTTCGCGTCGTCGCGATCGGGGTGATCCTCGTTCACGTGCGCGCCGCGCGATTCCTTGCGGTTCGCCGCCGAATCGATCGTCACCACCGCCTGCGCGACCAGATTGTCGAGTTCCAGCGTCTCGATCAGGTCGGTGTTCCAGATCAGGCTGCGGTCGTTGACCTGCACGTCCTCCATCTTGCGATAGATGCCCGTCATCAGCGACTGGCCCTCGGTCAGCAGCGCATTGTCGCGGAACACCGCGCAATGCTTCTGCATCGTGCGCTGCATCTCGCCGCGGATCTCCGCGGTCGGGGTGCTGCCGGCGGCGTTGCGGAACTTGTCGAGACGGGTCAGCGACAGCTCTTCCGAACCCTTGGGCAACGGGTTGTGCGTGCCGTTCGGCTTGCAGATGTCGGCGATCCGCTTGCCGGTCGCACGCCCGAACACCACTAGATCGATCAGGCTGTTCGAGCCAAGGCGGTTGGCGCCATGGACGGAGACGCACGCAGCCTCGCCCACCGCGAACAGGCCGGGGACGACCGTGTCGGGGTTGCCGTCGACCAGGTTGACGACCTCGCCGTGGAAGTTGGTCGGGATCCCGCCCATGTTGTAATGCACCGTCGGCGTCACCGGCAGCGGCTGGCGCGTCAGGTCAACGCCCGCGAAGATCTTGCCCGTCTCGGTGATGCCCGGCAGCCGCTCATGCAGCACCTTGGGATCGATATGGTCGAGATGCAGGAAGATATGGTCGCCGTTCTTCCCGACGCCGCGGCCTTCGCGCATTTCCATCGCCATCGAACGGCTGACGACGTCGCGCGAGGCGAGGTCCTTCGCCGACGGGGCATAGCGCTCCATGAAGCGCTCGCCCTCGGAGTTGGTCAGGTAACCGCCCTCGCCGCGCGCGCCTTCGGTGATGAGTACGCCCGCGCCGTAGATGCCGGTCGGGTGAAACTGGACGAACTCCATGTCCTGGAGCGGCAGGCCGGCGCGCAGCACCATGCCGCCGCCGTCACCCGTGCAGGTGTGCGCCGAGGTCGCCGAGAAATAGCAGCGCCCGTAGCCGCCGGTCGCGAGCACGGTATTGTGCGCGCGGAAGCGGTGGATCGAGCCATCCTCCATGCACAGCGCGACGACGCCGCGGCACTGGCCGTTCTCCATGATGAGATCGAGCGCGAAATATTCGACGTAGAAGTCGGCGTCGTAACGCAGCGACTGCTGGTAGAGGGTGTGCAGCATCGCATGGCCGGTGCGGTCGGCGGCGGCGCAGGTGCGCTGCGCGGGGGGACCTTCGCCCATGTTCTGCATCATGCCGCCGAACGGGCGCTGGTAGATGCGGCCCTCGTCCGTGCGGCTGAACGGCATGCCGGCATGCTCCAGCTCGTACACCGCGGCGGGCGCCTCGCGGACCATATATTCGATCGCGTCCTGGTCGCCGAGCCAGTCCGAACCCTTGACGGTGTCGAACATGTGCCACGTCCAGTGATCCGGCCCCATATTGCCGAGGCTGGCAGCAATCCCGCCCTGCGCCGCGACGGTGTGGCTGCGGGTCGGGAACACCTTGGTGATGCAGGCGGTCTTCAGGCCGTTCTGCGCGCATTCCATGACGGCGCGCAGGCCCGAGCCGCCCGCGCCGACGACGACGGCGTCATAGGTATGGTCGATGATCTTGTAGGCGGCGCTCATGCGGCGGCTCCGAAGGCGACCTTGAGGATCGCGAAAATGGCGGTCGCGGCGGTCGCGACGGTGAAGAAGTTGAGCAGCAGCATATAGGCGACGCGCTTCTCGCCGTGCTGGTAATCCTCGATCACCACCTGCAGCCCGAGGCGGAAATGATAGAAGACCGACACGATCAGCAGCAGCATCGGCACCGCCGCCCAGCTGTTCTGCAACCAGCTGTGGACGCTGGCATAGTCATAGCCCGGCATGCGTAGCAGGGCAAAAACGAACCAGAGCGTCAGGAACAGGTTGGAGCCCGCGGTGACGCGCTGGCGCCACCAGTGATGTGCGCCTTCCTTGGCGCTGCCGAGGCCGCGAACGCGGCCGATGCTGGTGCCCGAACCCATTACTTCATCCCCAGGTAGAGCCAGAAGGCCGCGGTCAGGACGAACCCGCCGGCGATCACGATCAGGCTGAACATCTTGTTGCGCTTCAGTTCGAAGGCGGCGCCCGCATCCATGACGAGGTGGCGGATGCCGTTCAGCATGTGCGTGAAGAAGGCATAGGTGACGCCGATGCCGACCACCCAGCCTATCACGTTGAGATTGCCCGCATCGGTGGTGAAAACGTCGCGGAACGTCGCATAGGCCTCGGCGCCCGACGCGATCGCGGCGAGCCACCAGACCAGCAGGACCGTACCGACGGTCGCCATGCCGGATCCGGTCGCGCGATGAAGGATGGAGACCAGCATATGCGGCCCCCAGCTGTAGTGGAGCTTCAGGAAGCCCGAAAAGAGATGCGGGCTGCGCGGACGCGCCGGTGTGCGGGATGCCATGAACGGTCCTCGGGCAAAATCGAATGCATTGCCTATTAGGCCGCCAGTGCTGCGATGCAACCCATCGCTTCGGCTTACCGCAGTGACCGCCGGCGGATCGCTTCTCTAGAACCCTTCGGGCAGGTCTATCGCGCCGACCAGTTCGCGATAGCGGGCGATGGCGTAGCGATCGGTCATGCCGGCGATGAAGTCGGCGATGTGGCGACTGCGCTGCGGCTCCTCGGTCGGCACGTCGACTGACCAGTCCGCGCTCATCGCCGTCGGATCGGCACGATAGGCGGCGAACAGCCCGCTGACGATGCCGTGCGCCGCGTCGGCGGCCTCGAGCTGGCGGGGGTGATGATAGAGGTTGGCGTACATGAAGCGTTTAAGGTCGCGCTCCTCCTCGCGCATCGCCGGCGAGAAGCCGCACAGCGCCTCGCCCGCCTGCCGGACGTCGTCCGCGCTGCCGACGCCCGATGCGGCGACGCGGCGGCGCGTCTCCTCGATCAGGTCGTTGACCATCGTGCCGATCTGGCTGCGGACGAGTTCGCTCGCCAGCCGCTTGGGCGCGACCTCCGGAAAGCGCGCGCAGGCCGCATCCCAGCCGCGCGCGACGATCGGCACCGCGAGCAGCTGGTCGAGCGTCAGCAGGCCGGCGCGCAGGCCATCGTCGATATCGTGATTGTCATAGGCGATGTCGTCGGCGATCGCCGCCACCTGCGCCTCGAGGCTGGCATGCGTCGCCAGATCGAGCGGGAACGCCGCGTCCGCTTCGCGCAGCGCCCAGCCGGGATGGCGGACGGGGCCATTGTGCTTGGCCAGTCCCTCCAGCGTCTCCCAGGTCAAATTGAGCCCGTCCCAGCGCGGATAGGGCCGCTCGATATGGGTCAGCGCCCGTAGCGTATGGCCGTTGTGGTCGAAGCCGCCGACATCGGCCAGCGCCACCTTCAGCGCGTCCTCGCCGGCATGGCCGAACGGCGGATGGCCGATGTCGTGCGCGAGGCACAGCGCCTCGGTCAGATCCTCGTTCAGCCCCAGCACGCGCGCGATCGTCCGGCCGATTTGCGCGACCTCGAGGCTGTGGGTCAGGCGGACGCGGAAATGATCGCCGTCGGGCGACATGAACACCTGCGTCTTGTGGCGCAGGCGGCGGAAGCTGATCGAATGGATGATGCGGTCGCGGTCGCGCTGGAAATCGTCGCGGGGGCCACGGACCGCGAGTGGCGCGGTCCCTGTCTGTTCCTCGTGAAGACGACCTTTGCTGCGCGCCGGGTTCGAGGCCCAGGGCGCGCGCACGCTCACTTGGCGGGCAATTTGGTCACGGCCTGCCCGGCGTCGCTGCTGAAGGTGAAGGCCGACACGCCCGCCTTGGCGAGCTGGTTGACGAAGCCGCGCGCCTCCGCATCGGTCTTGAACGGGCCGGTCAGCACGCGGTTGGTCGCGCGCAGCGGCGTCGACCAGCCGCCGCGGCTGCCGAAGACCGTCGGCGCCTTTGCCTTCACCGCGGCATAGGCCTTGGGCAGATCGCCTTCATAGGCGCCGCCCGCGACCTGCACCCAGATCCTCGCCGGATTGGCGCGCGCCGCCTTCTTCTCCTCGGCCGCCGCCTTGGCCTCGGCGAGCTTCTTTTCGTCGGCGAGTTTCTTCGCGGCGAGCGCCTTCCTGTCGGCGACCGCCTTGCGATCCGCGGCGCGTTTCTCCGCCGCGGTCTTGATCGCCAGCGCCTTTTCGGCGGCGGCGTCGCGTTCTTCCTTAGCCTTCGCCTCCGCCATGACCCGCGCGGCGGTGTCGACCGGCGGCACCGCGGCGACGGGCGCGGCCCGGATCGGCTCGACGACACCGAGTTCCGACGCCGGGATCGACAGGCCGGCAACGATCCGCGCAAGCACCGAATCGGCCTCGGCACGCGACGGCGGCGCGGTGAAGTTCGCGGGTGGCGCCGCAGGGGCCGGCGACACCGCCGCGACCTGAACCAGCGGCGTCGGCGCGATCACCGCAGGCGTCGGGGCGGCGGTGGTGACCGTCGGCTGCGTCGGCGAGGACGTGAAGCCCGGCGTCGGCGCGGCTGACGGGCGCGGCTGTGCGGGCACGGACTGGACGACCGTCGTTGCGGCGACCTGCGTCGGCGTCGCCGGGGCGATGACGGCGGTTGCGGGTGGCGGCGTAGGGGCCTTCGCCAGCACGGCGAGATTCGCGGCCTCGGCCGTGGTCGGTGCCAATGCCGGAGGACGGCTCGCGGGGTTCGACACGGGCAAGGGTGTCGGCGCGATGGTGGCGGGCAACGGATTCGACGCCGCGCTCACCAGCGTCACCGGCGCGGCGGATGCCGGCAGCGGCTGGACGCGCGCGAGTGCCGCGGTCGCCGCCTGATAGGAGGGTGCAGCCGGCGTCGGCCGCGATGGCTGCGTCGTCGTCGCGGCGAGCGCGACCGCTGACGCGGCAACGGATTCGCGACCGCCCCGACGCCTGCGATCCTTCCTGCCCGGCAGCGCCGCGGGCTGCACCGCCGCCAGCGCGACCGGCTGCTGTTCGGGCGCCAGCTGCGGCAAGTTCGGCGCCAGCCGCGCGTCGGCGAGCCGCTCGGGCGTCGCATGCACCTCGCCGAAATGCACGGCGAAGGCGCGGTCCGCGGCGGGCAGCGCGGGCAGGCGCTGGAAGAACGGCTGCAATCCCTGCGCCATGCCGACCGGCAGCATCGTCGTCGCGATCTTCTCGGCGCCGGCCTGATCGCCGCCCATCGCCAGCACGAAGGCGCGGATGCGCCACGCGCTGCGATCCGATTTGCGCAGCAGCGGATCGAGCTGTTCGAGCGCCGCATCGCGCTTGCCGGAAATGCCGAGCGACAGCGCATAACGCTTGACGATCTCGTCGTCCGGCCGCGCCTTCAGCGCCAGCCGATAGTCGCGCTGTGCCCGCTCCTGCTGGCCGATCAGGTCATAGGCGAGACCACGGTCGGCGGCGAAGCCGCGCGCGTCATAGCCCGCCGCCTCGGCCTGCGCGAAATAGCGCAGCGCCTCGCCAGGCCGTTCGGAGCGAACGAGGATCGCCCCCTCGCCCGCCTTGATCCGTGGATCGCTCGCCGACACCTTCTCGGCGCGGGCATAGAGCGAGGCGGCACCGCTGAGGTCGCCGAGCGACAGCGACAGGTCGGCCGCCGCGATCAACGCATTAAGATCGCGCGGGTTCGCCGCGAGCGCGCGCATCTGCTCGGCCAGCCGATCGGCATCGGTGGTGCCGGGCAGCGCCTGCACCACCTCCTGCGCCAGGAGGGCGGCGGGCGCACTCGCCGCCAGAAGAGCGGCGGGCGCCAGAAAAGCGGAGGTCAGGAAACGCATGGGGTCCCGGCGACTAGAGCCCAGCCAAGCCGAACCGGCAATGTCCGATTTGGCGTCGCGCGGTGAAACGGGGCTGGACGGCGACGAACATCGTTGCTGGCTCGGGCTGCGGGTTGGATCGACATGCGGCGTCCGCGGGCATGGAAGCCACGACGGCCGGACACGGTGACCAATGGATGCGCCCGTCACCCGAACGCCACCCTTTGGCCGGCATCGTCCCCTCCCCGACAGGGAGGGGTATACGCCGGTTTGAACCGCTGCCACCGCGCCAAAGCGGCGTAACGCCGCGCGGCGCGAAGGCAGCATCGACACGACTGCTCCTCCCCGCTCAGGGAGGGCTCGCGGTTTACTGGTTGTTCTGGCGGTGCAGGAAACGCGGGATGTCGATCGGCTCCTTGCCGTCGCCATCCGCCTCGTCGCGAGCCGGGCCGCGTGCGGCGTTCGACATGCGCTCGAACAGCGTGCCGCCAAGCTTTACCCGCGGCTGCGGTGCCGCGTCGGGGGCGGCTGCCTCGCTACCGGGGGCGATCCACGGCCGGCGCCCTTCGACGGCCGGTGCCGGGGCACGCGGGGTCGGTTCGTCGGCATAGGTCCTGGGCGGCTGCGGCACGATCGTCTCGGCGCCGAGCACCAGTTCGTCGTCCGCTGCATCCGCGGTCTGCGGCTGCGCATCGGCCTGTACCGCATCGGCCTTGTCGAGGTCGAGCGGTGCGGGGGCTGCGGCCGGCGGCGCGGCGAAGGACACCGACGGGGCGGGCGCCGCCGCTTCAGTGGCCGGGGCGCTGGGACGGAAGGAGGTGCTGTCGTCGGTCTTGCGGCCCATGCCGAAGCTGAACGACTTGGCCGCTTCCGGAGCGGGCGCGGCGGCACCGGGCTTGGCGTCCGAATCGATACCAGTGGCGACCACCGACACGCGGATGCGGCCTTCCAGCTCGGGGTTGAACGCCGAACCCCAGATGATGTTGGCATCGGGATCGACCAGGTCGCGGATATGGTTGGCGGCCTCGTCAACCTCGAGCAGGCGCATGTCGTCGCCGCCGGTGATCGAGATGATGACGCCCTTGGCGCCCTGCATCGACACGCCATCGAGCAGCGGGTTGGCGATCGCCTTCTGCGCCGCTTCCAGCGCGCGATTGTCGCCGCTCGCCTCGCCGGTGCCCATCATCGCCTTGCCCATCTCCTGCATCACCGAACGGACGTCGGCGAAATCGAGGTTGATGAGGCCAGGCATAACCATCAGGTCGGTGATGCCGCGCACGCCCTGCTGGAGGACCTCGTCCGCCATCTCGAACGCTTCCTTGAACGTCGTGTTGGCATTCGCGATCAGGAACAGGTTCTGGTTGGGGATGACGATGAGCGTATCGACATATTTCTGCAGCTCCTCGATGCCGCCGTCGGCGCTCTTGGCGCGACGATTGCCCTCGAAGCTGAACGGCTTGGTGACGACACCGACCGTCAGGATGCCCATGTCGCGCGCCGCCTTGGCGATCACCGGCGCCGCACCTGTGCCGGTGCCGCCGCCCATGCCGGCGGCGATGAAGCACATGTGCGCGCCCTCGAGCCGCTTGGCGAGATCGTCGATCGTCTCTTCCGCTGCGGCACGGCCGATCTCCGGCCGCGACCCCGCGCCGAGACCTTGGGTGATCTTCGCACCCAGCTGGATGCGGTGCGGCGCGATCGACGACTTCAGCGCCTGCGCATCCGTGTTGGCGACGAGGAAGTCGACGCCCTGCACGTCGGCGCGCATCATGTTGGCGATGGCGTTGCCGCCGGCGCCGCCGACACCGATGACGGCGATACGCGGGGTCAGCTCGTCGACCTCCGGAGTGATGAATTCGATGCTCATGACCTGACTTTCTCCGCCCCTACCGGTGAACGCGCCGGGACCTTGATTAACCTTTTGCCTCAACGACTCGCAACGTTCCACAGAAAACGGAGACGAGTCGTCGCGGACACTCAATAATTCGCGCGCGCCGCCTGGATCAGCTTGCGCATCATGCCCATGCCCTTCTGGCGATGAACGGTGGTTTGCTGCGGCGCCACCCCGCGCAGATCGATCGGATCGGTCGCAGCATAGAATGCCAGCCCCGCCAAGGTGGCGAACGCCGGTCCGCCATGCGCTTCGGGCAGAGCGGTCAGCCCGCGCGGCCGGCCGATGCGCACCGAACGGCCGAGCGCCTGCTGCGCATAGTCGGCGATGCCCTTCAGCTCGGCGCCGCCGCCGGTCAGCACGACCTGCCGCCCGACCGGGCCTTCGAACTTGAGGTGGGCCAGGGCTTTGCGGATCTCGTCCATCTGATGTTCGAGCCGCTGGCGGACGATGCCGATCAGCTGCGCCTTGGTGATCTGCATACCGCCATGGACGTCGTCCTCGGCGGCGATCGGCATCACCGGGATCATCTCGTGATTGTCGCGCGGAGACGCGTTCGCCGATCCGTGGAAGCATTTCATCCGCTCCGCCTGCGCCCGGCGGGTACCGAAGGCGCTGGCGATATCGTCGGTGATGTCCTGCCCGCCAAGCGGGATCGAATGCAGCCCGACCAGCATGCCGCCCGCGAACAGCGACACGTTGGTGATCCCCGCGCCGATCTCGACCAGTGCGACGCCCAGCTCGCGCTCCTCCTCGGACAGGCAGGCGAGCCCGGTCGCGACCGGCGAGGCGATGATCGACTTCACCTCCAGATGCGCCGAGCGCACGCACAGGTCGAGATTGCGCACCGGTGAGCCGTCGGCGGCGACGACATGGATGTGCACGCCCAGCCGGTCGGCGTGCAGCCCGAGCGGCTTCTTCACCCCGGTCAGCCCGTCGAGCGTGTAGAGCGCCGGCTGCGCATGGAGCACCATGCGGCCCTGCGGATCGATCGAATTGCGCCCCGCCGCGAGCAAGGCGTCGATGTCCTGCTGTTCGACGCGATGGCCGCCCAGCTCGAATTCGACCTCGGCGACGTCGCTGACGAGGCCGCCGGCCGAAAAGCCGACCCAGACGTTCTCGATGTTGATCCCGGCGATCCGTTCAGCCTGTTCCACCGCCTCGCGCACCGCCGCCTCGGTCGCCGCCATGTCGGCGATATAGCCGCGCTTGACTCCGCGGCTCTCGCGCTGGCCGGTGCCGAGCACGATCAATTCGCCGCCGTCGCCCTTTTGCGCGATCATCGCCGACACCTTCGACGACCCGATGTCGAGCGCCGTAATCAGCCCCTCCGGTGCAACCTTCGCCATCAGCCCTCAGCCCCCGCTTGAGAATCCGCATCCCCGGTCGAGGACGGCGGTGTCGTGACTTCGCTCGGGTCCGGCACGTTATGCGCCATGCTCGCCCCCGGTTTGCGTGCGACCAGCTTGCTCGGATCGCGCATGTCGAACCGGATCCAGCCGCGGCCGAGCAGCGGCCGCGCGCCGTCCAGCTCGGCGAATCTGAGGAGCGCCCCCGGCGCGCCGTCCTCGGGCAGCGCCAGCGTCTCGCCGCTGTCGAAGGTCAGGTCCCAGCGCCGGTTGCCGATCCAGGTCGCCGCCTTCACCCGCGGTTTCAGTGCCGGTGCGGCGGCGAGCAGCGCCTGATAGCCCGCCTCCTGCCGGTCCGCTCCCGGCCCGATCACCAGCGGCAGGTCGGGAATCGCCTCGGTCCGCACCGGCTCGAGCAGCACGCCGTCCTTGTCGATCAGCGTCAGCTGGCCGTTGTCCTGCCACACCGCCGCCGGGGTACGCTCGACGATATCGACCAGCAGCGTGTCGGGCAGCCGGCGCGAGACGTGCGCATCCGCGATCCAGCCGTAGCGCAACAGCTTCTCCCGCACCGACTCCAAATCAACGAGCGGCATCGCCCGGCTCTGCTGGTCAAGCGCCACCGCATAGACGCTCATCCGGTCCATCCGCTTGAGTCCGGTGACCTCGATCTGCTCGACGCGAAAGCCCGCCTGCCCCGCGCCCTCGGCGATCGCGGTGCCGATCATGCCGGGGATACCGATCCACGTCACCACCGCGAGCGCGCCGGCGATCCCCGCACCGGTGATCGTCCAGGTCGCCGCCTTGCGGACCGTATCCTCGCTGACCGGCACGGCGGCCATCGCGCGTTCGAACAGGCCGGCCTTGCGCACCGGCTGCTTGCGCCGCGCGCCCGGCCGCTTGGGCGGCGGCCCGCGCTTGATCGTGCGGCTCATCCCGCCTTCGCCTTCGCGTCGGCCAGCGCCTCGTCGACGATCGCCTGCACCAGCTCGGGATAGCTCATCCCCAGATGCCGCGCCTGTTCGGGAACGAGGCTGAGCGGGGTCATGCCGGGCTGGGTGTTCACCTCGAGCAGGAAGAGGCCGTCGACGTCGCGCTCGTCGTCCCAGCGGAAGTCGGAGCGCGACGCGCCCTTGCAGCCGAGCAGCCGGTGCGCCTCGAGCGCGAGGCTCTTGCACGCCTCGGCGATGCGATCGGGGATGTCGGCGGGGCAGACGTGTTCGGTCAGCCCGTCGGTATATTTCGCGTCGAAATCGTACCAGCCGTTCTTGGGCTTCAGCTCGGTGACGCCGAGCGCGCGGTCGCCGAGCACCGCGGTCGTCAGCTCGCGGCCGCGGACATAGGGTTCGGCGAGCAGTTCGTCGAACTCCGCCCACGGTCCCGCCACGTCGCGGCCGATCGGATTGCCGTAATTGCCGTCGTCGGTGACGATCGCCACGCCGACCGACGATCCCTCGTTGATCGGCTTGAGCACATAGGGGCGCTGCAGCGGATCGCGCTCGTGGATGTCCGCCGACCGGACGATGCGACCGCCCGGCATCGGAATGCCGGCGGGGACCAGCACCTGCTTGGTCAGCACCTTGTCGATCGCGATCACCGACGTGGCCAGCCCCGAATGCGTATAGGGAATGCCCATCAGGTCGAGCAGGCCCTGCACGCTGCCGTCCTCGCCGGGGGACCCGTGCAGCGCGTTGAACACCAGATCGGGCTGCGCCTCGGCCAGCCGCGCCGCGACATCGCGACCCATGTCGATGCGCGTCACGCGATGACCGAGCGATTCGAGCGCCGCGGCGCAGCCCTCGCCCGACATCAGCGACACTGGCCGTTCGGCGGACCAGCCGCCCATCAGCACGACGATCTGCAGGCCGCTCATGCCGTCACCCCGACCCGCTGGATTTCCCATTCCAGCGTCACCCCCGAATGCGCCTTCACTGTCTCGCGTACCTCTTCGCCCAGCGCCTCGATCTCCGCGGACGTCGCCGCGCCGAGGTTGAGCAGGAAATTACAATGCTTTTCGGATACCTGCGCGTCGCCGCGGGTCAAGCCGCGACAGCCGGCAGCATCGATTAGCGCCCACGCCTTGTGCCCCGCGGGATTCTTGAAGGTCGATCCGCCCGTTTTGCTCCGCAGCGGCTGCGACGCCTCGCGCTCGGCGGCGATCCGGTCCATCTCCGCGCCGATCGCCGCGGGGTCGGCCGGATGCCCGCGGAACGTCGCCGACACCACCACCGCGCCCTCGGGCAGCAGGCTGTGGCGATAGGTGTAGCCGAGCTCGGCCAGCGCCAGCGTCCGCCGCTCGCCCGACCGCAGCACGACGTCGCAATCGACCAGCACGTCCTTGACCTCGCGGCCATAGGCCCCGCCGTTCATCCGCACGAAGCCGCCGACCGTACCGGGGATCGAGCGCAGGAATTCGACCCCGCCGATCCCCGCATCGCGCGCGGACGAAGACACGAGAATACCGCTCGCCCCGCCGCCACAGCGCAGGGTGACGTCGCCCAGTCCCTGGACCTGCGCGAACGCCTTGCCGAGCCGGACCACGACGCCCGGCACGCCGCCGTCGCGGACGATCATGTTCGATCCCAGCCCCAGCGCCATCACCGGCACGGCGGGGTCGAGGTCGCGAAGGAACGCAGCCAGATCGTCGGCATCCTTCGGCTCGAACAGCCATTGCGCCGCCCCGCCCGACTTGAACCAGACCAGCGGCGCCAGCGCGGCTCCCGCGGTCAGGCGCCCGCGTACCGTCGGCAGCAAATCGAGCACGGCAGCGCTCACCAAGGCCCGACGCCCCACAATCGCGTCCACGCCTGAAACGCCGCCAGATTCGCCTCGGCCGCCTTGCGCGTCGCCTCCTGCGCCTGCACCATCGCCTCGCCCGCATTCGCCGCATGGCCGCCCGCGTCGAGCGACTGGCGCTGCGCGTCGAGCATCTGCTTCTGCAGCTTCAGGCTTGCATCGAACCAGTCGTTCATCGCCGTTCTCCGATCGCGGTCGCCAGCCCGGCGGCCCATCTGGTGATGTCGCCCGCGCCCAGGCAGACGATCATGTCGTTCGGCTGCACGGTCGCCGCCAGTTCGTCAGCGAGCCCGTCCGCATCGGCGACCGTCGCCGCGGAACGATGCCCGCGCCGCTTCAGCCCGTCGACCAGCGCCTGCGCATCGACGCCCTCGATCGGCACTTCGCCCGCGGCATAGACTGGCGTCACCAGCACGCGGTCGGCATCGTTGAACGCGGTCTGGAAATCCTCCATCAGATTGCCGAGTCGCGAGAAACGATGCGGCTGCACGACCGCGATCACACGCCCCTCCGCGCCTTCGCGCGCGGCGGCGAGCACCGCGCGGATTTCAACCGGGTGATGGCCGTAATCGTCGATGATCGTCACCGCCCCACCCTCGACCGGCACCTCGCCGACGTTGGTGAAGCGACGCTTGACCCCGCCGAACGCCGAAAAGCCCTGCTGGATCGTCGCGTCGGGAATGCCCAGTTCCAACGCCACGCCGATCGCGGCGAGCGCGTTCTGGACGTTGTGGCGGCCGGGCATCGGCAGCTCGATATTCTCGATCGAGCGCGTCGCGCCGTCCCGCGTCCGCACGATGCATTCGAAGCGGTTGCCGCCCGGCACCGGCGTCACGTTGACGCCGCGGACATCCGCCTGCGCGGAGAAGCCGTAGGTAACGACGCGGCGATCCCGCACGCGCGGCAGGATGTTCTGCACCTCGGCATGGTCGAGGCACAGCAAGGCCGCGCCATAGAAGGGGACGTTCTCGACGAATTCGACGAAGGCGTCCTTCACCGCATCGAAGCTGCCATAATGGTCGAGGTGCTCGGGATCGATGTTGGTGACCACCGCGATCGTGCCGTCGAGCCGCAGGAAGCTGCCGTCGCTCTCGTCCGCCTCCACCACCATCCAGTCGCTCGCACCCAGCCGCGCATTCGATCCGTAGCTGTTGATGATGCCGCCGTTGATGACGGTCGGATCGACCCCGCCCGCATCGAGCAACGCCGCGACCATCGACGTCGTCGTCGTCTTGCCGTGCGTGCCGGCGACCGCGACGGTCGATTTCAGCCGCATCAGCTCGGCGAGCATCTCCGCGCGGCGCACCACCGGGATGCGGCGTTCCAGCGCTGCCTCGACCTCGGGGTTCGAACGGGTGATCGCGGTCGAGACGACGACCACCGCGGCGTCCGCGACATTGTCCGCGGCATGGCCGATCGACACGGCGATGCCCTTGTCGCGCAACCCCTGCACGACATAGCCCTCGGCGACGTCGGAGCCCTGTACGGTATAGCCGAGGTTCTTCATCACCTCGGCGATGCCCGACATGCCGATGCCGCCGATCCCGACGAAATGAATCGGCCCGATGTCGGTCTGCACGCCGCGGATCATGCGCCCGCTCCTGCCAGTGCGGCCTTCGGTCGGGTCGGCTTGCCCACCGGCAGGCGCGACAGCGGCGCGTCGAGGCTCTCGACCAGATCGGCGAGGTCGCTCACCGCATTCGGCCGGCCGACGCTCTTCGCGCGGGTCGCGGCATTTTCCAGCGCGGCGGGGTCGAGGCCCAGTTTCTGCATCTGCTTGGCCAGCTCCACGGCGGTAAATTCGGGCTGCGGGATCGTGCGCGCGCCGCCCGCCCGGGTGATCTCGCGCGCGTTGACGGTCTGGTGGTCGTCGGTCGCGCCGGGCAGCGGCACGAGGATCGCTGGACGACCCGCCGCGGTCAGTTCGGCGATGGTCGAGGCACCGGCGCGCGCGATCACCAGATGCGCCCAGGCCAGCTGTTCGGGCATGTCGGGCAGATAGGTCGCAAGTTCGGCCGGAATCTGATGCTCGGCATATTTGGCACGCACCGCGTCGATATCCTCGATCCGCGCCTGATGCGTCACCTGCAACCGGCGGCGGAAGGTGACCGGCAGCATCGCCAGCCCATCCGGCACGACCTGGCTGAGGATGCTCGCCCCCTGGCTGCCGCCGGTGACGAGGACGCGGAAGATGCCGTCCTCCTCCAGCAGCGGATAGGGCTTGTTGCGCAGGGCCAGCACCGCCTCGCGGACCGGATTGCCGACGAGATGGACCTTGTCCGCCAGCTTCGCCGCCAGCCGTTCGGTCGCCTTGTACGAGGTCGCGATCGCGCCGACGCGGCCGGCGACCAGCCGGTTGACGCGGCCGAGCACCGCATTCTGTTCGTGCACCGCGGTCGGGATATTGTCGGCGAACGCCGCCAGCAGCGCCGGCATCGCCGGATAACCGCCGAAGCCGATGACCGCGGCGGGCTTGAACGTACGGTACAATTCGCGCGCCATCGCCCGGCCGCGCACCATCTCGCGCACCGCCGACGGCCAGCCGAGCGGCTTCTTCACCTGAAAGCGCCCTGCAGGCAGGACGTGCGTCTGGATGCCCTCGAACAATCCCGGAAAGCGCACGCCGCGCGCGTCGCTGACCAGTGCGACGCGGTGGCCACGCCGGGTCAGTTCCTCCGCCAGCGCCGCCGCGGGCACCATATGTCCTCCCGTACCGCCGGCGGCGAGGACGTAATGCTTGCTCAATTCGAACCCCATCTGACTACATACGGACTGCGCGTCAGGAACGGGTTGCGCCGGGTGAACGCCAGCAGCAAGCCCATACCGACTGACAGGGCGATCATCGACGACCCGCCATAGCTGATGAACGGCAGCGTCATGCCCTTCGACGGCGCGAGGCCGGTGTTGACCGCCATCGACACCAGCGCCTGCGTACCGAATTGCACCGCCAGCCCGGATGCGGCGAGCAGCTTGAACTCGTCCTGTTCGTCGAGCAGCTTGACGAACACCCGCACGACGATGGCGAGGAAGACGAGCGCGATGATCGCGCAGGCGATCAGGCCGAATTCCTCGCCGATCACCGAATAGATGTAATCGGTATGCGCCTCGGGCAGGCCGAACTTGGCGGTGCCGCCGCCGGGGCCGGTGCCGGTCCAGCCGCCGCTGGTGATCGTCGCATGCGCCGCATTGGTCTGGAAGTGATCGCTCGCCCCCTCCCCCTCGACACCGGGAAACAGGAAGGCGTCGATGCGGTTGCGCGCGGTGCTGTAGAACATATAGGCCGCGATAAGCCCCACCGGCACCATCGCGACGATCGCACCGAGGATCCGCATCGGCGTCCCCGCGATCATCAGCAGCGCTATCCAGACGGTGCAGAAGATCACCGTCTGGCCGAAGTCCGGCTGGAGCATCAGCAGCACCGCGATCACCCCGGTCATCGTGCCGGTGATGAGCACCGTCGGCAGTTCCGGGTCCTTTGCCTTCAGCGACAGCAGCCACGCCACCGTGACGATGAACAACGGCTTCAGGAATTCGGACGGCTGGAACGAGGCGAAGCCATAGCCGATCCAACGCCGTGCGCCGTTAATGCTGTTGCCGACGAACGGCGTCAGCGCGAGGCAGACGATCAGCACCGCCGCGCCGAGCAGCGCCAGCCGCCGCGCGAGCGGCACCGGCATCATCGAGACGCCGAACAGCACCGGCAGCGAGACGCCAACCCAGATCAGCTGGCGCCAGAAATAATAGAGCGGGGTGAACTTGTGATGCTCGCCCGAATAGCGGACTGCGGTCGCCGGGCTCGCTGCCGCCACCGCGATCAGGCCGATCGCGATCAGGAACAGCGTCAGCAGCAGCAGCATCCGGTCGATGTCCCAGAACCACGTGCCGAGCGGCGAGCTGTCGCCACGCCCGCCGCGCCGCTTCACCTTCGCGATCAGCGTATCGCCGGTCGGCTCCGCCATGGTTGCGCCATTCATGCGAGGGCCTCCACCGCAGCCCGGAATGCGGCCCCGCGATCCTCGTAATCGCGGAACTGGTCGAAGCTAGCACAGGCCGGCGACAACAGCACCACCTCTCCCGGCTGCGCCGCCGCAGCGGCGTGCGCGACCGCGGTGGCGAGGTCGCCCGACAGCGCGACCGCCGGCACCCTGCCGGTCAGCAGGTCGCGGAACAGCGGCCCCGCCTCGCCGATCGTATAGGCCGCGGCGACGCGATCGAAATAGGGCGCGCAGGCGTCGAGGTCGTCACCCTTGCGCTTGCCGCCGACGATCCAGTGGACCCGGCCGAATGCGCCAAGCGCGGGCGCGGTGCTTTCGGGATTGGTCGCCTTGCTGTCGTCGACGAAGGTCACGCCATCGCGGACGGCGATCGTCTGCATGCGATGCGGCAGGCTGGCATAGGTGGCGAGGCCGCGGTCAATATCGGCCTCCGCCACGCCCAAGGCCTTGGCGACCGCGATGGCGGCGAGCGCGTTCTGCGCATTGTGCGGGCCCTGCAGTGCCGGCCACCGGCTCTGGTCCATGCACACGCCCGGCGCGATCTTGGTCAGATGCTCGCCCCGCGCCGACAGCCCGCGTGCGATCTGCGCCGACGCCGCATCGCCGATCCCGATCACCGCAGCATGGGCAGCGGATTGCATCGCGAACAGCCGCGCCTTCGACGCGGCATAGGCCTCGAACCCGTCGTAGCGGTCGAGATGATCGGGCGTGATGTTGAGCAGCACCGCGACGTCGCAATCGAGGCTCTGCGTCAGGTCGATCTGGTAGCTCGACAGTTCGAGCACATAGACGCCGCCTTCGGGCAACGGCGCCTGTTCGAGGATCGGCAGACCGATGTTGCCGCCCATCAGCGTCGGCACGCCCGCGGTTTCGAGCAGATGATAAACCAGCGCCGTCGTGGTCGACTTGCCGTTGGTGCCGGTGATGCCCACCACCCTGTGCGCGGGCAGTTCGGCGCGGGCCTGCGCGAACAGCTCGATATCGCCGATCACCGGCACGCCCGCCGCCCGCGCCCGTTCGACCAGAGGATGCGTGTTGAGCGGCACCCCCGGCGATACGACGAGCCCGGCCGCGCCCTCCAGGTTCAGTTTGGCGAGGTCGTGGACGATGACGCCGTTGACCTCCGCCGCCCGCGCGCGCGCGGCGGGGTCGCTGTCCCAGGCGACGACATGCGCGCCGCTCTTCGCCAGCGCACGCACCGTCGCGAGGCCGGATCGGGCCAGCCCGAGCACCGCATAACGCTGCCCCTCGAAGGCTTTCGAGACGATCACCGCAACTTCAACGTCGACAGGCCGGCGAGCGCCAGCACCAGGCTGATGATCCAGAAGCGGATGACGACGGTCGGCTCGCTCCAGCCCAGCTGCTCGAAATGGTGGTGGATCGGCGCCATGCGGAACACGCGCTTGCCCGTCCGCTTGTAGAAGAACACCTGGATGATGACCGACAGCGCCTCCGCGACGAACAGGCCGCCGACGATGCCGAGCACGATCTCGTGATGCGCGACGACGGCGATCGTGCCGAGCGCGCCGCCCAGCGCGAGGCTGCCGGTGTCGCCCATGAACACCGCGGCCGGCGGCGCGTTGAACCAAAGGAAGGCAAGACCCGCCCCGATCACCGCGCCGCAGAAGATAGCGAGCTCGCCCGCGCCTGGGACGTGCGGGATGCCGAGATAGGTCGCGAACTTCACGTTGCCGGCGAGGTAGACGATCAGCATGAAGGCGACGCTGGCGATGATGACCGGCATCGTCGCGAGGCCGTCGAGCCCGTCGGTCAGGTTCACCGCATTGCCGAAGGCGACGATCGTGAACGCCGCGAACAGCGGGAAGAAATAGCCGAGGTCGAGGTACATGCGGTCGGTGAACGGCAGGTACAGGTGCGGCCCGTTCTGCCCCATGATGATCCACGACGCGATGCCGGCGATGGCGAATTCCAACAGCAGCCGGGTGCGCCCGGAAACGCCCGCGGTGCTCGCCTTGCGGACCTTGTCGTAATCGTCGAGGAAACCGATCGCGCCGAAGCCCAGCGTCACGAACAGGCACGACCAGACGTAGGGGTTGGACAGGTCCATCCAGATCAGGATCGCCAGCGACATGGCGGTCAAGATCATCAGCCCGCCCATCGTCGGCGTGCCGCGCTTGGCGAGGTGCGTCTGCGGCCCGTCGGCGCGGATCGGTTGCCCCTTGCCCTGCCGCACGCGCAGCCAGCCGATGAAGCGCGGCCCGATGATGAGGCCGATCAGCAGCGCGGTCGCCACCGCCGCGCCCGTCCGGAAGGACTGGTAACGGATGAGGTTCAGCAGCCCGGTGAAGCCCAGGTGCTCGGCGATCCAGTATAGCATTTACGTTCCGACCCCTTGCGATCCCCGATCGCCCTCACCGCGCGATCGCGACACGCCCGCCCGCGCGAGCCCCGCGACGACCCGCGACAACCCGACCCCGTTGGACCCCTTGACGAGCAATGCATCACCGGCGCGAGCCAGATCCTTCAGACGGCCGAGCGCAGTCGCAGCATCGGCCACATGCATGACTTCGACCCGCCCCTCAAGGGCCTGCGCCAGCGGCGTCATCGCTTCGCCGACCAGCAGCGCCGTTTCGACGCGCGCGGCAAGGATCGGCCCGGCCAAATCGGCATGATAGTCGGCGGAGGCGTCGCCCAGTTCGCGCATCTCGCCGAGCAAGGCGATATGCCGCCCCGGCTCCTCGGCGAGCACCGCCAGCGTCGCGCGCATCGAGGCGGGATTGGCGTTGTAGCTTTCGTCGATCACCAGCATGTCGCCGCCCGCCGCGGGCGCGAGGAAGCGCGCGCCGCGACCGGCGAGCCCGCCCATCTCGCCGAGGGCGAGGCCGGCGCGGGCGAGATCGGCACCCGCCGCATCGACTGCGGCGAGGACGGCGAGCGCGTTGGACACCCAGTGCATCCCCGGCTGCGACAGTGTGAACGACAGCTCCCGATCGCCCAGCTTCGCGGTGACGAACGATCCGCCCGACGGCAACCGCATCGCCTCGATCGCGCGCACGTCGGCCCCCTTGTCGAGGCCGAAGGTCACCGTGCGGGCGGCATAAGGCGCCGCCGCGGCGATCAGGCGGTCGCGGTGCGGGCTGTCATAGGGCACGATCGCGACGCCGCCCGGCTCCAGCCCGCGGAAGATCTCGCCCTTGGCGTCGGCGATCGCGCTCTCGTCGGCGAAGAAGGCGGTGTGCGCGGGCGCGATGGCGGTGACGATCGCGATATGCGGGCGGACCAGCCGGGTCAGTACGCTGAGTTCGCCGGCATGGTTCATGCCCATCTCGAACACGCCGACCTTCGTGTCGCGCGGCATGCGGGAGAGGCTGAGCGGCACGCCGGTGTGGTTGTTGTAGCTCTTGACCGAGCGATGCACCGCGCCGGGCAGCGAGCGGTCGAGCGCGACGAACAGCGCCTCCTTGGCACTGGTCTTGCCGACGGAACCGGTGACGCCGATCACCGTCCCCGTCATGCGTGCGCGGGCGGCACGGCCCAGGTCGTTGAGCGCGGCAAAGGTGTCGGCGACGCGGACGCCCGGATGCGCGCTGTTGGCCGAGACGATCGCACCCGCCGCGCCCTGCACGAACGCCTGGTCGAGGAACCGGTGGCCGTCGGTGCTCTCGCCGGTCAGCGCGACGAACAGGTCGTTCGCGCCGACCTCGCGGCTGTCGAAGGCGACGCCGTCGACGGCGAAGTCGGCGGATGCCACGCCATAGGTGGCGGCGGCAATCTCGCCGGCGGTCCAGAGGGTCACGCCGCGCACTCCCGCGCGACCGTCACGTCGTCGAACGGCAATTCCATGTCGCCGACGATCTGCCCTTGCTCATGCCCCTTGCCCGCGATCAGGACGATGTCCTGCGGCCCGGCCTGCTGCACGGCATGACCGATCGCCTCGCGCCGGTCGCCGATCTCGCGCGCATGGGGTGCGCCCTTCAGGATAGCGGCGCGGATCGCGGCGGGGTCCTCGGTGCGGGGGTTGTCGTCGGTGACGATCGCCACGTCCGCCTGCATCTGCGCGACCTGCCCCATCGTCTCGCGCTTGCCCGCGTCGCGATCGCCGCCCGCGCCGAACACGACGATGAGGCGGGCACCCGCGTGCGGCTTCAGCGCCGCGATCGCCGCCTCCAGCGCGTCGGGGGTGTGCGCGTAATCGACGTAGACCGGCGCACCCGACCGGGTGATGACCGCACGCTCCAGCCGCCCGCGCACCGGTTGCAGCCGCGCGAGATCGGCGACCGTCCGTGCGACGTCGCCACCGGTCGCGATCACCAGCCCGGCCGCGACCAGCGCGTTTGCCGCCTGATACCCGCCGATCAGCGGCAGCATCACCTGATAGGTCTGCCCCTCCGCCTCGATCGTCAGGCCCTGCCCGAGCAGCGTCGGGTCGCGCTCGACCAGCCGCAGAGTATGGCCGCGCTCGCCGACGGTGATCAGCCGGTTGCCGCGCGCCTGCGCCAGGTCGATCACCCGCCCGGCGTGCACGTCGTCCGCCCACACCACCGCGGTCCCCGCCGGGCTCAGCACCTCGGAAAACAGCCGCAGCTTGGCGGTCAGATAGGCGCCCATGTCGCCATGGTAATCGAGATGGTCGCGCGACAGATTGGTGAAGGCCGCCGCGGCGACGTTCAGCCCTTCGGTGCGATACTGGACCAGCCCGTGGCTCGACGCCTCGAACGCGAGGTGGGTCACGCCCTCGCGCGCCAGCCCGGCGACGTTGGACAGGAAGGTGACGACGTCGGGCGTCGTCAGCCCGGTCGTCACCCGCTCGTCCGCGGTGGTAACGCCCAGGGTGCCGATCGAGGCGGCATGCTGCCCCGCCATCCGCCACAATTGCCGGGTCATCTCGACGGTGGAGGTCTTGCCGTTGGTGCCGGTAACCGCCACCGCGACCGCCGGGAAGGGCGCGAAGAAGTGCGCGGCGAGTTGCGCGAAGCGTTCCCGCGGGTTCTCGGCATGGATCGCCACCGCACCCTCGACCGCGACGCCGGGTCGCGTCACCACCGCGACCGCGCCGGATCGCACCGCCTCGGCGATATAATCCTCGCCGTTCACCCGTACGCCCTGAAAGGCGCCGAAGACGGTGCCGGGGGCGACCTTGCGGTGATCGATCGCGAAGCCGGTGACGACCGCCTCGTCCTGGCCGCCGGTCAACGTCGCCAGCTTCATGCGCGGGCGCTCACTGGCCGGTCGGCTGGGTGCGGCTGGGGTCCTGCCACAGGGTCGGCACGATGTCCGACACGTCGATATCGCGCGTTGCATCGGGAACGACGCCCAGCATCGCGCCGACACGGCTGATCGTGCGGCCGACGACCGGCGCGGCGTTCCAGGCAGCGGTTTTCCACCCGAAGGTCTCCTTCGTTCCCAGCGGCGAATCGAGCATCGCCAACACGACATAGCGCGGCCCGTCCATCGGGAAGGCCGCGGCGAACGTCGCCACGTTGCGCGACCGGTCGTACCCGCCCGCGACTGCAGCCTCCGCCGTACCCGTCTTGCCGCCGACGCGATAGCCCGGCGCTTCGCCCTTGCGACCGGTGCCGCGCAGCACGATCAGCCGCAGCATCTGGCGCATACGCGCGCTGGTCTGTTCGCTGATGACGCGGCGGCCGACCGGCGCATGGCCCGGCGCGACCTTGAGCAGCGTCGCCGGACGCCACACGCCGCCATTGACCAGCGCGGCATAGGCGCTCGCCAGATGCAGCGGCGTCACCGCGATGCCATGGCCGTAGGCGGTGGTCATCGTCGTCGTGCGCGCCCAATAGGTCGGCAGCAGCGGACGCCCCTTTTCGCGCAGTTCGATGTCGGGCTTGGTGTCGAAGCCGAGCTTGCGGAACATCGCCTGCATCCGCTGCGGCCCGACCTCGTCGGCGACCCGCGCGGTCGCGATGTTAGACGAATAGATCAGCGTTTCCGCCATGTTGAGCCAGCGCTTGGGGTCGCCGCGCTCGTCGTGGATGGTGTAGCCGCCGACCTTCAGGGGGTGCGTCGCGTCGAAGCGGCGCGCGAACGACGTCACCACGCCGGTGTCCATCGCGGTCGCCATCGTGATCGGCTTGAACGTCGATCCCAGCTCGAACACGCTCTGCGTCGTGATGTTGCGCAGCTCTTCGCTGCCCGCCATGCCGACGCGATTGGGATTGAACGTCGGCAGCGACACCATCGCGATCACCTCGCCGGTGTTGACGTCGAGCACGATGCCGCCCGCGCCGCGCGCGGAGAAGGTCCCCATCGCCCGGCCGAGCTCGCTCTCCAGCGCCGCCTGCACGCGCGTGTCGAGCGACAGCGCCACCGGCTGCCCCGCCTTGGTCGGGTCGAGCAGCCGTTCGTCGAGCACCCGCTCCATCCCGCTCATGCCGTGGCCGTCGGTGGAGAGGAAGCCGAGCGCGTGGCTCGCCATCGTCGATTGCGGATAGAGTCGCTGCGTCTCGCGCGCGAAGACCAGCGCCGGCTCGCCGATCGCATTGACCTGCTCGACCAGCGCCGGGCTGGCGCGGCGCTGCAGGTACACGAAGCTGACGTTGCGGCTCAACTGGCCATAGAACCACGCCTGGTCGCCGCGATCGGGCATCAGCGCGGCGAGCCGGCTGGCGATCTCCATCTTGTCGCCGATGATCTTCTTGGGGTGAACCGCGATCGTCCAGGCGTCGATCGTCCGCGCCAGCGGCGCACCGTTGCGATCGACGATGTCGCCGCGCGCCGCCAGCGCCGCCACCCGCGCCTCGGCATCACGGCCCGACAGCGCGCCGAGCATCGCCAGCCGCCCGATGACCAGCGTCACCGCGGCGGCGAACAACATCAACAGCATCATCAGCCGCGTATGCGACGTCGCCACCAGCGCATGACGCTGGCTGGCGTTACGCCGCTGCGGCACCGGGCGGGCGACGATGACGGTCAACGTTTGCGGGCCTCCGCACGCGCGCTGCTCAGGATATCGCCGAGCGTGGTGTCGGACAGCAACTTCTTGTCGAGCATCGCCACCGCCTGCGGCCGGACCTTGGCGACCGCCGCCCGGGCGCGGGCCGCCTCGTCGAGCTTGGCGATCAGCGGCGCGCTCTTCGCGATCGTCGCGACGGTGATGACCGCGCGGCGGGCGGTCGGCATCGCTGCGGCGACCTGCACGGCGGCGGGGGCCGGCGTCGCGGCGGGGGCGACCGGATTGACCTTGGACAGCGAGGGGACGACGAGCGCGGCGGTCTGCATGCCGGGGGTGCCGGGCATGCCGATCTGCGTCACGTCGAGGCTGGCGAGCGCGGCCTCGTCGGTGACGAACTGGTGCGCGACGGGCGCGGCCAGCGCCAGCGTCTCGCCGTTCCACTTTTCGAGCTGGGCGAGGTTGGCACGCGTCTCGAACTCCGTCTCGAGCGCGCGGATGTCGCGCTCGGCGGCGTCGATCTTGCGATCCATGCCCTCCAGCTTCTTGCGCTCGGCAGCGACCTGCAGCGAGACCAGGTAGAAACCGAGGACGATGGCGACGCAGCCACCGAACCACCCGATCCCCTTGAACCGATACGCCGCCGTCATACGATCACCTCCGCCAAGTCGTTGTTGTCCCCGGAATGCCCCCAGGCGGGCGCCGCCGTCCGCCGCGCCGTCCGCAAGGTCGCCGATCGGGCGCGCGGGTTGCGCGCCACCTCCGCCGCGCCGGCGCGCACCGCCCGGCCGACCGCCTCGAAACTCGGCGCCACCGCCACGCTCGCCTGCGGCAGGTGCCGCGATCCGCCGGGCGTGTTGCCCGACCGGTCGCGCAGGAAGCGCTTGACCAGCCGGTCCTCGAGACTGTGGAACGTGACCACCGCGAGGCGGCCACCCGGCTTCAGCGCGCGCTCGGCCGCGGCGAGGCCGTCGACCAGCTCGCCCAGCTCGCGGTTCACATGGATGCGAATCGCCTGGAAGGTGCGCGTCGCCGGATCCTTCTTGTCGTGCGGACGGTGGCCCAGCGCCTTGCGGACGACATGCGCCAGTTCGCCGGTGCGGGTGAGCGGCCGCGCAGCGACGATCGCGCGCGCGACGCGGCGCGACTTGGGCTCGTCGCCGTAATGATAGAGGACGTTGGCGATCGCCTCTTCGTCGGCGGTGTTGAGGAAGTCCGCCGCGCTCGGCCCCTCCTGCGCCATCCGCATGTCGAGCGGACCGTCGGACTGGAACGAGAAGCCGCGCTCCGCCTGGTCGAGCTGCATCGACGACACGCCGATATCCATCGTCAGCCCGTCGACCGGCCCGTCCAACGCCGCCTCCAGCGCGGAGAAGTCGCTGTGGACCAGCGTCAGGCCGGGGATGTTCGCCGCACGGCCGGCCGCGATCGCGTCGGGATCGCGATCGAAGGCGACGACCTGCGCCCCGGTGGCGAGGATCGCGCGGGTATAACCGCCGGCGCCGAAGGTCGCGTCCACCATCGTCTCGCCCGGGGCGGGGGCGAGCGCGGCGATCACCTCGTCGAGCAGCACGGGGACGTGGGGGGCTTCCGTCGTCGAAGGACCGGTCACGGGGTCGTTCACAGCGCGATCCCCTTGTCCTGGCAGTAATAGCGGCAGGCGGCGACCATCTGCGGCGCGATGCCCGGCGTGGACAGCAACGTCTTCGGGTCCCAGATCTCGATATAGTCGAGCGTCCCCCAGAAGAAGGCGTGCGCGCCGATATTGGCATAGAAGCGCGGAAAGCCGGGCATGATGAACCGGCCGGAACCATCGAACGGCACCGCTTCGCCATTGGCGCCGCCGCGCTTGATATTATGGTCGACCTTGCCGTCCGGCCCGCGCGACAGCGCGACCCGTTCGTTCAGTTCGCGCTTCAGTTCGGCGATATAGGCGGGATCATAGGCGATAAGGCAGGGCTGATCCTCGTGAGCGGCGATGATGACGGTGCCGCCGTCCTTGCCGTCGGCGCGGGGCGCATTCTCGGCGAGCGTGTGGCGGAGCGCATTGGGGATGGCGACCCGGCCCTTGTCGTCGACAAGAGCAAGTCCACTGCCCTGATAATCGCCCCTTTCCGACACGCCCGTCTCGCACCCTGACGCGCACGGCTCACCGCTTCGGGAAACAGCCTGTCGCTGCCTCTCGACGCCTTGCGAAAACGCAAATCGGTGATGCCTGCCCCGTTGTTAGCCGTTGGTATCAACAGCCCATCGGGGAAGCAACGGGATTTTTGGGGATGGTCGGGGAAATCGCGCCCGGACGAGGCCTATCCCGGCGATGACTGCCCTCGCCTCGATACCGGGCGCGAACCGTCCGAACCCCGGTGACGCACGGATTCGGGACGGCCGAACGGCGCAATCCCCGGATTTCCCCGGCGACCAATCATTTTGCGGCCTGGGCGTTGCTGGTGGAGGGCGCGACGCCAAGCTCGGCGAGCGGTTCGCCCGAGCCGTCCGCCGCGGCCGCGGCCACGCTGGCATTGGTCATGGCGATGTTGGCGACGACGTCGGCCTGCGCCGATCCGGCGATCGCGATCGGCCGCTCGCGCGTCGCCGATCCCAGGATCGCGCTGGCGACCGCGATCAGCAGCACCACGGCGACAAGGCCGATCACGCCGACCTTGATCCGCTGCATCGTCTGGTGAGTGTCTCGCACGGCTCTCATCTTGCCGCACGGCTGTAACGCTTCGTCACCCGTTTGTCGAATGACGGCATGATCGCGACTCAGGACAAGCCCTTGGCCGCCCGCCATTCCGGATCGTAGAGTGAGGACAGGTAACGGAATCCGGTGTCGCACAGGATCGTCGCGATGCGCTTGCCCGGTCCCAGATGGCGGGCCAGCTGCACCGCGCCGGCGACGTTGATCCCCGACGACAGGCCGAGGCACAGCCCCTCCTCGTCGAGCAGGCGGCGCACCCAATAATAGCCCTCCTGATCGGAGATGCGGAATTGCGTGTCGATCGGCGCGCCCTCCAGATTGGCGGTGATCCGCCCCTGCCCGATCCCTTCGGCCACCGACGACCCTTCCGACCGCAGTTCGCCGTGCGCATAATATTCGTACAGCGCCGCACCATGCGGATCGCTCAGCGCGATGCAGACGCTTTCGTCCTTGGCCTTCAGCCCCAGCCCGACGCCCGCGATCGTGCCGCCGGTCCCCGCCGCGCAGGTGAAGCCATGGATGCGGCCGTCCATCTGCTGCCAGATCTCCTCCGCGGTGCCGACGATATGCGCGCGACGGTTGGCGACATTGTCGAACTGGTTCGCCCAGATCGCATTGTCGCGCTCCTCGGCGATGCGGCGGCTGGTGTGCACGAAATGGCACGGGCTCGCATAGGGCGCCGCCGGCACCAGCACCAGTTCTGCACCGAGTGCTCGCAGCGTATCCATCTTCTCGCGGCTCTGCGTCTCGGGCATGACGATGATCGTACGATAGCCCTTGGCATTGGCGACCAGCGCCAGACCGATACCCGTGTTGCCCGCCGTCCCCTCGACGATCGTGCCGCCGGGATGCAGCACGCCCCGCGCCTCCGCATCCTCGACGATCGACAGCGCCGCGCGATCCTTCACCGACGCGCCGGGATTGGCGAACTCGCACTTGCCGAAGATGTCGCAGCCGGTCGCCTCGCTCGGCCCCTTCAGTCGGACGAGGGGGGTGTTGCCGATCAGGGCGAGCGTATCGGGGGTCGTATGCATCTGCGCTAGATGGCGTGCGTCGTCGCCAGCGGCAAGCAAAGCCGCGCTTCACCCCGGCAAAGTTTCCGCTCCCGTTCACCGCATTTTGCGACACAGTCTCACATAGATCGGCCATTCGCCTTGACGCTCCGTGCTGCATGCGCGAACGTCCCGCCGCTATGAAGAGCCCTCTCCTCCTCTCCGCCGCCGCCGCGCTTCTCGCGCTGGCTGCCTGCAACTCCCAACCGGCCCAGCCCGACGTCCTCGATTCGAACCCGGATCCGATGGCGACCGAGCTGGCGAACCGCGCCCCCGTCGAGCTGCCGCCGGCGATCAAGGCCGACAAGACCTTCCGCTGCAAGGACAACAGCCTGCTCTACGTCACCCTGTTCCAGGGCGACAAGCAGGCGTTCGTGAAGACCAGCCCGACCGGCGCCATCAACCGCCTGACCGCCGAAAAGGCCGGCGATCCGCTGACCGCCGAGGGCGGCTGGAAGCTGACCGGCACGGCGTCGAACATCACCATCACGCAGCCCGGCAAGCCGTCGCAGACCTGCAAGTCCTAACGCATCCGGTTTCCGGGTGACGACGGGCCGGCGGAGCGATCCGCCGGCCTTATTTCATGTCCGCCGTTTCCGCGCGTGCCGCATTGCGGCATCGCGGCCGAAACGGTACGATCGTCCGCATGGCGACGATCGCGATCTACAGTTCGAAGGGCGGCGTCGGCAAGACGACGCTGGCCGTCAACCTTGCCTGGTGCGCGGCGGCCCTGTCGCAGCGACGCACGCTGCTGTGGGATCTCGATCCGCAGGCGGCGAGCAGCTGGGTGGTCGGCCGCGAACCCGCCGGCGACCAGGCGCGCGCCCTGTTCACCAAGGACAGCAAGGCGTCCGCCCATGCGCAGCCGACGATCATCCCCGGGCTCGACCTGATCCCCGCCGACGCCTCGCTGCGCACGCTCGACCTGCTCCTCCACGACATCGGCAAGCGCCGGCGGCTCGGCCGGCTGATCGAGCGGATCGGCGACTATGACCATGTCCTGCTCGATTGCCCGCCCGGGCTCACCGAGACGAGCGAACAGGTGATCCGCGCCGCCGACCTGATCGTCATGCCGGTGATCCCCTCGCCGCTGGCGCAGCGCGCGGCGGACGAGGTGCTGCGCCACCTCGGCGGCAAGGTGCCGGTGCTGGCGGTGCACATGATGGTCGACCGGCGCCGGCGCCTCCACGCCGACGCGATCGCCGCGCAGCCCGACTGGCCCGCGATCCCGATGGCGAGCGCGGTCGAGGCGATGGCCGAACACCGCGCGCCGGTGGCGACCTTCGCACCGCGCTCCGCCGCCGCCACCGCCTTCGCCGCGCTCTGGACCGCGATCGAGCGCCGCGTGGCGTAATCCCGCGCGGCGGCCTTGCCATCGCCGCGACCGGACGCCACGTTCGCCGGACGATGGACATGCTCGATCCGCAACTCGTGCTCGGTGCCTATGCGGTGGGCGTGTTCCCGATGGCCGACCATCGCGACGCGGGCGGCGTCTATTGGGTCGAGCCGCGCACCCGGGCGATCCTGCCGATCGACGGGTTCCGCCTGTCGAAGTCGCTGCGCAAGACGATCGGCCGCGACCGCTTCCGCGTCACCGCCGACACCGCCTTTGAACGGATCATCCAGCTGTGCGCCGAAAGCGCGGAAGATCGGCCGGAAACCTGGATCAACACCGACATCGAGCGGGTGTTCACCACTCTCCACCGGCTGGGCTTCGCGCATTCGATCGAATGCTGGGAGGGCGAGGAACTGGTCGGCGGGCTCTACGGCCTCGCGCTCGGCCGCGCCTTTTTCGGCGAATCGATGGTCAGCCGCCGCACCGATGCCTCGAAGGTCGCGCTCGCCTGGCTGGTCGCGCGGCTGAAGGCGGGCGGTTTCACCCTGCTCGACTGCCAGTTCATGACCGACCACCTCGCCTCGCTGGGCGCGGTGGAGATCGACCGCGCGGATTATTGCGCGTTGCTGGCCGGGGCGCTGGACGGCGGAGCCGGTTCGGCTGCCGCATCGGTGCGATCCGCGGCAGGGACGGGGGATTTCTTCGCACTCGAACGACCCGCCGCATCGCCACCACCGGCTCCTACCGAGGTCGTATCGGGGCCGGTCGCCGGCCAGGACATCGTGCAGCTCTTGGTCCAGACGTCGTAGACCGGGTGCTGGACGACGTTGAGCGCCGGCCGCTCGCGGAACAGCCAGCCCGAGAAGGCGCGCCGCCAGTGCCGGTCGCTGCCGCGGACGTCGAGCTGGACGAAAGCGCCGGTCAGCTGGTCCTGCTCCCAGGGCGCGGTATGTTCGCACGCGCGCAGGCGGACGATCGCATCGCCGACCCGCACCGCCTGCCCCGGCTTCAGCGTCAGGTCGCGGCTGACGCCATTGCGCTTGTTGAGCAGCCCGACCACCGCGACCCGCTCCGCCATCGGCGTCCCGCCGGTCGGCAGCGCGACGTCACTCGACGCGATCGTCTCGATCGCCTCCGCCGGCGCGACGTCGCCCGGCGTCAGGTCCTGCGCGACGACGCCTTGCCCGCCCGTGTCGGTGCGATGCAGCGCGCGATAACCGAGCACCCCCGCCACGACCAGCGCCACCAGCAGCACGCCGGCGGCGAGCCAGCGCTTCATCACCCTTCGGGCGTCCACGCCTCGTAATCGCCGGTGGCGGCGGCACGCTTGCCGCCCTTTTCCAACGAGCCCGAGGGGCGATAGGCGAGCGGCGTGCCGGTCATGTTCGGCACCGCCGGCTTCTGCCACGCACGCACCGGCGGCAGCGCACGATCGGGCACGTCGTCGATATGATGGTGCAGCCAGCTGAACCACACCGGCGGCACGCGGCTGGCGTCGTTCGCGCCCTCGTAGATCACCCAGCGACGGACCCGGCCGCCGCCGTCCTTGCCGCCTTCGTAATAGACGTTGCCGAGCGCGTCGGTACCCATCTGCTTCATGCCGCGCAGGCCATAGAGCATCGTGCCCCAGGATGCGCCGGACCACCAGGTGAACGGATTGAGGTTGATGCCCATAATGCCCTGCGCTTACCCGTCTCGCGCGCGCCCTTCAACCGGGGATCGACGCGATCGTTTCGGGTGGATGGCGTGGGGGACGGAAAGCCGACGTGCGGCAACGAGCTGGACGCCATCAATACGCCGGAGGAGACGATCCGGTTTTGTCGTTTCCGGTCGTGGGATGACGCGTCGGCGCCGTATCGAGACGAATCAGACGGCACGGTGTAGGACATAGCGAATGGGCCGCGGCTGCATTCCCTGAATCGGAGGCGGCGATATCGGCACGGTGGCGCCGGACACGGTGGCGTCTGAGCCGTTCGCCCCGGGGGATGTCGAGGCGCGTTGGCGGAGATGGCGCCATTGGGCTGGCGACGACGGCACATTCGTAAGCGAGATAACCCTACACAGCTTAAAGTATGTCCGGCCACGCCCAACAGCGGACATTCCGCACCCGCCCACTCACGGACATTCGCACGACTATAGCAGCAGCCACTTGACGACGCCCGCGCCGGTAAAAAGCACCAAAGCGCAGCCCCACCATGGGATGGGGCTGCCGTCGTCATATTCTCCGAGATCCACATACCGGCGCACCTCCTTCCTCTGACGTGCCCCGTATGCATCGTCGCGGGAGCGAATGTCAGCGTCGTCAAGGTAGTGGTGCACAGCCTCCGGCGTGGCGTCGATTGGCAGTTTCCGCTGAAGCTCGCTTGCTAGCCGTTCCACTTCAAGCCAATCGGTAGGCTCTCGCTCTTCAACAGCAAGGATGACCGCCAATCGGCTGCGTAGCTCGTCCATCTCCACGCCTTTAGACTACCGGAGCGGGCACTTGATGCAACGTCCGTCCTCCACCGGAAGCGAACGGTCCGCTTCCGCCCACAACCAGGCATTAAGCTTCCCCCCTTACGGGAAGCAAAACAACTGGGGAGCGGCGAGTGGACCTTTCAGGACGAAGTATCGCGCTGGCAGCTGTTATCGCGCTTCTGCCGGCCTGCTCATCCAAATGGCCGTCGGATCGTTTTCCCGCAGGGCTGGAAGTGAAGCGGACGCTGTTTGCCGGCAGTGGCGGCGGGTTTCGAGAGACTTGCGAGGCCATGATCATCGAGATTACTGACAGAGCTGCCAGCCGCACGTTCCCACTAAAAACGTCAAAGAACGGTGTTGAGTTGAAGGCGCCCACTGGCTGGAAGAAAACACCTATCGCCACGGATGGAGAAAAAACGTTCTACAAGAGCGCGTTCGGCGGCTGCACCGATAGTGGCGACGAACCGCTCGGCGACCTGCCGGGTTGGCTGAAACGCCCCGGCGCTTTCTACAAGGTGATTAACGGCGGCGAAGGCGTTGCGATTATCGTCCCCCGAAGCAAGTTGGCGGGTTTCTACTACTTCGGCTGACAGGGGAGCGGCTTATGTCCGCTTCCCCCCAAAGAGCGGATGAGCAGTTCACGACCACCTCCAGACGTTTCCGCCCCCCAAATGACGATGCCTGCAACGCCATCACGCCGTGACCCTTAGACGAGTGCCGCTACTTCGCCCACGTCACCCGGTCGCCCTCGGCGATGCCGAGTTCGGCGGCGCGGCCGCCGACGATCTCGAGGACTGCGGCGACGGGTTCGCGGGATTTCACCTCGGTCGAGGAATAAGGGACGGTGTTCTCGGCGATCGTCGCGATCGTGCCGTCGGCGCGGATGAAGAGGATGTCGAGCGGGGTGGGCGTGTTCTTCATCCAGAAGCTCGCCTCGCGCGGGGCGCCGCCGCCGGCGGGATAGGGATGGAAGAGCATGCCGCCGTCGGGCGTCAGGTCGGTGCGGTACATCAGGCCCTGCGCCTGCTGCGCCGCGGTCACCGCGCGTTCGACCAGGAAGACATGGCTGCCACCCGCCCCGGCGATCGTCACCGGCAACCGCGTGCTGGCGTCCGCCGCCTGCCCGGCATTGCCGCCGTCACCGCCCGAACAGGCCCCGGTCGCCATCAGCAGCAGCGCCGCGGCCGTCGCCGCCCCCACCGCCTTCGCCGTCCTCGCCGCCCCCGCCGTCGCCATCATCGCCGTCACCCGCTCAATCCTGTTCGACGCTCACCGCCAGCGGTCCCTTGCGCCCGTCGACGATGCGCGCGCGCAATCGCTGTTCGGGTTCGATGGCGGCGATGCCGGCGCGGCGCAACGTCTCCATGTGCACGAACACGTCGCTGTCGTCGCGGTCGCGGACCAGAAAACCATAGCCCTTCAGCCGGTTGAACCATTTGACCGCGACGCCCTCATAGTCGCCGGCAGCATCGATCAGCGTCACCGGATCGATCCGGTCGGTGACGCGCGGCGGCCGCACCGGCTCCTCGACCGCGTTGCTGAGGTCGATCGCGACCACCTCGCGCGCCTGATAGCCGCGACCGCGCTGCACCGACAGCGTCTCGACCCGCGCGCCTTCGGGCAGGCTGCGGCGGCCGTGCGGTTGCAGGACGGAAAAATGGATCAGGACGTCGCCGACGCCGGCGTCGTCCGCCACCGCGAAGCCGAAGCCGCGGGTCACGTCGAACCATTTGATGACGCCCGACACGGCGACCACGCCCTGGTCGTCGCCGTCCGGCGCGCGTGTGGCGGCAGTGGCGCCGGGCATGACCCCGTCGTCCCGCTCGTCGCCCTCCCGTTGCGGCTCGCTACGCATGACTCTACCCCTGTTAACGCTACGCTAGCACGGTTCGTCGCTGCTGCAATTGCGAAAGGACTGTTTACTCCAATTCATCCAGTTCTTCTTCGCTTTGCGCGACGACGATGCGGCGCGACCGTTCGAAACCATGGCCGGCGCGCAGCATCGCGGCGAGTTGCTTGTCGCGTACCGCCCGGTCTTCGGTCGGCATCCCGAACGGCCCGATCCGCTTGCGCCGGGCGAAGGCGATCGCGGCCTCCCCGGCGCGTTCGGCGATGGCGGGCGCGAGGTCGTCGGCGTCCGCCTGCTCGATATGCGCCTGGCGCAGCGCCATCGTCACCCGCCGTGCGCCCAGCCCCTTGCGACCCAGCGCGGCGGCCTTGCTCTCGGCGTACAGGCGGTCGTCGACATAGCCGAGATCGGCCATCCGCTGCGCCAGCGCCCGGGGGTCGGCGACCTCGCCGTACCAGCCGCGTTCGCGGATCTTGCGCCCCAGATAGTCGGCGAGCTTGCCCCGCGTCGTCGCGAACCGCTCGACGTAGCGCAGCGCCAGCCGTTCGAGGGCGGCGGCGTCGAGCGGCGGTGGAGGGCGGCGTTCCTGCCTCATGGCCATGTTGTTGCCACACTGGCACCGGATTTAGAACGTCGATCGCGCGTTATAGCGCAGGATGACGACAGTCGCGGGTCGCGACGAGTGAACAGGAATATGTGATGACCGAGCAGTCTGCGCCTTCGCTGACGCCCACGCCCACGCTGGACAAGCTGCCGCGTCGCTACGCCGACTTCACGACGCTGGGCGAGGCGCTGGACTATGCGGCGCAGGGCGTGCGCGGCCTCAACTTCCACGACGCGCGCGGCACGCTCGCCCGCCCCTATCCGTTCGCCGAGCTGCGCGCCGACGCCGTCGCCATGGCGCATCGCCTGATCGCGGCGGGCGTGCAGCCCGAGGATCGCATCGCGCTGGTCGCCGAAACCGGGCCGGAATTCGCCGCCCTGTTCTTCGGCACCGTCTATGCCGGCGCGTGGCCGGTGCCGCTGCCGCTGCCGACCTCGTTCGGCGGGCGCGATTCCTATATCGAGCAATTGCGCGTCCAGCTGGCGAGCTGCGACCCCCGGATGCTGATCTTCCCGCCCGAACTGGCGGCGATGGCGGCAGAGGCGGCGCGCCTCGCCGGAACCGAGGGTATCGACTGGTCCGAATTTGCGACGCGCGAGGCGGCGGCGGTCGCGTTGCCGCAGGCGGACGGTCAGGCGATCGCCTATCTGCAATATTCCAGCGGATCGACGCGGTTTCCGCACGGCGTCGCGATCACGCATCATGCGCTGCTCAACAATCTGGCGGCGCACAGCCACGGCATGGAGATCGCCGCCGACGGCACCGATCGCTGCGTCAGCTGGCTGCCCTGGTATCACGACATGGGCCTCGTCGGTTGCTTCCTGTCGCCGATCGCCAACCAGGTATCGACCGATTACCTGAAGACCGAGGATTTCGCCCGCCGCCCGCTGGCGTGGCTCGACATGATCTCGCGCCACGACGGTACGACGCTGAGCTATTCGCCGACCTTCGGCTATGACATCTGCGCGCGCCGTATGTCGTCGCAGACCAAGGCGGGCGACCGCTTCGACCTGTCCCGCTGGCGGGTCGCGGGCAATGGCGCGGACATGATCCGCCCCGACGTGATGCAGGCGTTCGTCGACGCCTTCGCCGACGCCGGGTTCAAGGCAAGCGCCTTCCTGCCGAGCTACGGCCTTGCCGAGGCAACGCTGGCGGTGTCGCTGATGCCGCCGGGCGAGGGCATCCGGGTGGAGCTGGTCGAGGAAACGCAGCTGTCGGGCGGCGGCGATTCGCTCGCCGCCAACGACGGCCCGCGCCCGCAGCGCTTCCGCGCGATCGTCAATTGCGGCAAGCCGGTGCGCGACATGGCGGTCGAGATCCGCGAGGAGGACGGCACCCCCCTGCCCGAGGGCGCGATCGGCAAATTGTGGTGCAAGGGGCCGAGCGTCATGGTCGGCTATTTCCGCGACGACGCCGCGACCGAGGCGTGCATGGCGGACGGCTGGCTCGACACCGGCGACATGGCGTACATGTCGAATGGCTACATCTACATCGTCGGCCGCGCCAAGGACATGATCATCGTCAACGGCAAGAACCACTGGCCGCAGGACATCGAATGGGCGGTGGAGCAGCTGCCCGGATTCAAGGCGGGCGACATCGCTGCCTTCGCGATCACCACGCCGGGTGGCGAGGAGACGCCGGCGGTGCTGGTCCAGTGCCGCAGCAGCGACGCGTCCGAACGCCAGCGGCTGCGCGAGGAAATCCGCGAGCGCGTACGGTCGGTTACCGGGATGAACTGCGTGATCGAGCTGATCCCGCCGCGCACGCTGCCGCGCACCAGCTCGGGCAAGCTGAGCCGGGCGAAGGCGCGCAACCTGTACCTGAACGGCGACATCAAGCCCTACGCCATCGCCGCCTGATCGGCAGGCAGCGCCGGATCGGACGTAAAAGCCGGCGCGGCTAACCATCCATCAACCTCGTGGCAGTAGATCCTGCCGCGTGAGCAAGACCTTATCGCCCGCGTCGGATCCCCATGCGATCCATTTCCTGCAATTGCTCGGGCTGCGCGACGGCGCGGATGCGGCGCAATGGGCGCGCATCCGCTCGACGCAGCTGGATGCGGGCCGGCGCCCTGCCCTGTTCCTGCTTGCCGCCAACCTGATCGGTGCGGCGGCGACGGTGTCGCTGTTCGCCGCGCAGGTGGGGCATGCGATCCTTGCCGGCTGGGCGGCACTGGTCGGGATCGTCTCGGTCACCGTCGCGATCCGCCGGCTCGGCACGCGCCATCGCGACGGCGGCTATGCGACGCAGGACGATGTCCGCGCGACCGTGCTGGAGGGGCTGGCGCTGGCGGTCGCCTGGTCGATCCCGTGCCTGGTGTTCAACACGCACCCGGGATCGAACGCGGCCTATGTCCTGTGGATGATCCTGTCGGTGCTGATGACCGCGGGCGCGGTGGCGATGGCGCCGCTGGCGCTGGCGACGATCGCCTTCGTCGGTGGCGTCGGGCTGACCGTGACCGGCAAGCTGGTGACGGTGGGCAGCTATGCCGCCGCGGCGGCGACGTCGCTGTTCACGGTCATGCTGATCGTCATCTGCCTCAACCGCGCCCGCTCGCTGGTCGTGATCCGCGCGAGCCAGATGGCGCTCGGCGAGCGCGACGAAACCGTCAGCCTGCTGCTGCGCGAATTCGAGGCGACCAATGCCGACTGGCTGTGGGAAACCGATGCCGCCCGGCGGATCGTCAAGGCCTCGCCGCGCTTCGCCTATGCCTGCGGACTGGATCCGATCACCATCGAGGGCCGCCCGTTCCTGCAGGTGCTCTCAGGCCCGGCGTGGGATACCGGCAATTTCTCCGCCGGCCTGCGCAACCTCGCGGACAAGCTGAAGACGCGCGAAAGCTTCCGCGACTTGCGGCTGCCGGTCGATGTCGGCGGCGACGAGCGCTGGTGGGAACTCGCCGCCAGCCCGCGCTTCGATGAAAAGGGGACGTTCTGCGGCTTTCGCGGCGTCGGATCCGACGTCACCGAACAGCGCGCCTCTGCCGACAAGATCAACCGGATGGCGCGCTTCGACACGCTGACCGGCCTGCCCAACCGGCTGATGGTCAACGAGACGTTGGTCCGGGCGATGGCGGATGCGGACAAATGGGGTGGCCGCTGCGCGTTCATGATGATCGACCTCGACCGGTTCAAGGCGGTCAACGACACGCTCGGCCATCCGATCGGCGACCGCCTGCTCAGCCGCGTCGCCGAACGGCTCGGCCGATTGATGAGCGACAACGAGACGTGCGGGCGGCTCGGCGGCGACGAATTCGCCGTAGTCATGCGCGACGCCACCGACACCACCGCGGTCGAAGGCCTTGCGCAGCGCATCATCGAGACGCTGTCGCGCCCCTATGAGGTCGATGCGCACACGCTGTACATCGGCGCGTCGGTCGGCCTCGCCATCGGCCCGCGCGACGGGCGTACCGCGGAGATGCTGATCCGCTCCGCCGACCTCGCCCTCTATCGCGCCAAGGATGCCGGTCGCGGCGTCTACCATGCCTATGAGCCCGAGCTGCACGTCCAGGCCGAGGAGCGCCGCGTGCTGGAAATGGCCTTGCGCCAGGCGCTCGAGAAGGGCGAAATGCATCTCCATTACCAGCCGGTCGTCGACGCCGGTTCGGGGCGGCTCAAGGGGTTCGAGGCGCTGCTGCGCTGGACGAGCCCGCTGTTCGGCAATGTTTCGCCGGCGAAGTTCATCCCGCTCGCCGAGGAGGCGCGGCTGATCCAGCCGATCGGCGAATGGGTGTTGCGCACCGCCTGCGCCGAGGCGGCGAACTGGCCGTCCGACGTCCGCGTCGCCGTCAACGTGTCGGCCGACCAGTTGCAGAACCCGAGCTTCGTCGCGGTCGTCACCTCGGCGCTGAGCAACGCCTGCCTGTCGGCGGAACGGCTCGAGCTGGAAGTGACCGAAAGCGTGTTCATGCACGAGGGGCTCGGCGCGACCAAGGTGCTGGAGCGCATCCTCGACCTCGGCGTGCGGCTGAGCCTCGACGATTTCGGCACCGGCTATTCCTCGCTCGGCTATCTGTCGCGCACCCGCTTCTCGTCGATCAAGATCGACCGCAGCTTCGTTCAGGGTGCGTCCAAAGGCGTCAAGGAAGCGATCGCGATCATCCGCGCCGTCGTCGCGCTGGCCCAGAGCCTCGGGATGGCGACGACGGCGGAGGGCGTGGAAACCGAATCGGAGCATCGCATGGTCCAGGATCTCGGCTGTACCAAGGTGCAGGGCTATTATTTCGGCCGCCCGCTGCCGGTCGAGGAAGCACGCGCGCTGGCGGCGCGGCAATGGGGCACCAGCGCGGCGGCGTGAGGATCGGAACCGGCTAATCCGCGTCGCTGGCGCGATAGGCGGTCACGGTCTGGAGCTGTCCGGTGATGTAGACGATGTCGGTGTCGATCACCGTTCCCGGCGGCACGGGGATCGGCTTGCCCGGCCGCAGGATGATCTTTCTGTTCCCTTTCTTGTCCTTGTCATAGCTGCCGATCGTCTCGCCGGCCTGATTGCCGATGCCGATCAGCGCCTTGCGCGGACCGTCGAGCTCGTTCATCGCCGCCTCCAGTTCGGCCAGGCTGCACGATGCCGCGAACGCCTTGTGCTTGATCATGGGAACGTCACTCCGGTTGCCGTGCTGATCCTGCCCATCAGCGCCTTCATTTCGTTGCGCGTGCAGTAGGTCGCCTCGACCGTGTCAGTGATCGCGTCGAGCGTCGGGACGGCGGGCGATGCGACATCGGTACCGACCATCTTGCCGATCGAGATCAGCGTCTGATCGTCGGCGGCGGTGCCGGGCTTGAGCTTGGCCAGGCCGCTCGCAAGATCGTCCCAGTCGCCGCCGACGCCCTTGTCAGGACGGCTGCATGCCGGCGTGACGTCGGTGTACAATTCCTCCGCCTTGGCCACCTCCCGGTTCGCCGATGCGGTGATCTGGCCGATCGCACCATCGATGCTGGCGCTGTTCTGGTAGGCGAACAGATCGGCGATCGCCTGCACGAGCGAATAGTCCGCAACGTCCTTGGCCAGCCCGGCGAGGATCGGCGCCCGTGCCGCGATCCGCCGCGCCTCGATACTGGCCATGATCGCCGGCAAGGCGCGTTCGAAATACACTTCCTTGCTCACCGCCGCCTTGGTACCGGTCAATCCGGCGCCGCCGGCGGACAGAATGTTGGCGAGCGGTGTGGTGACCACCGATCCGGCACCGGTCAGCGCGAGCACACCCAGTTCGAGGCCGAGGTTCGCACTCTTGGACTGGGCCGACAGCTTGCCGCGAAATTCATAATAGCGCGCGTCGATCGCGGCGAGATGGACCGTGATGAAGGCGTCGCGATACGCACGCGTTGCCGAGCCGTTCTCTACCCGGCTCGCCGCCTCTTCGAGCCGGTAGCTGCTGATGTCGGCAAGCGCGACGATGCCCTTCAAAGGCATTACCGGCCGCGGCGCACCGGAAAACGACGCACAGCCCGAAGATAAGGCAACGACACCAAGGGCTAAGCCCAGTCGATGCCGTATCGAAAACAGATAAACCATAGAACCCCCGCCCCTCCGACTCGATAAAGTCGTGGCGGAGGGTGGGGCGTTACTCTGCTATTGGCAATCGATCTTGAAGAGCCGCCCGTTCAGACTGCTCCGATACGGACGATCCTCAGTAATGAATGGCGCGTCCGTAAGCACCCAGCACGCTCTCGTGCATCATCTCGCTGAGCGTCGGATGGGCGAACACGGTTTCCATCAGTTCACGCTCGGTGGTTTCGAGCTGACGGGCGATAACATAGCCCTGAATCAACTCGGTAACTTCCGCGCCGACCATGTGCGCGCCAAGCAATTCGCCGGTCTTGGCGTCGAACACGGTCTTGACGAAGCCTTCCGCCTCACCGAGCGCGATCGCCTTGCCGTTGCCGATGAAGGGGAATTTGCCCGCCTTCACCTCATAACCGGCTTCCTTGGCCTTTGCCTCGGTAAAGCCGACGCTGGCAACCTGCGGGCGGCTGTAGGTGCAGCCGGGGATGTTCCACGTCTCGAACGGATGCGGGTCCTGGCCGGCGATCTTCTCGACGCAGACGATGCCTTCGTGGCTCGCCTTGTGCGCCAGCCACGGGGCACCGGTGACGTCGCCGATGGCGTAGATGCCCTCGACGTTCGTGCGGCCATAGCCGTCGACCTTGATGTGGCCGCGGTCGGTTTCGACGCCCAGCGCCTCGAGCCCGATATTCTCAGTGTTGGGCACGATGCCGATCGCGACGATGGCGTGGCTGAATTCGGTGCTGGTGACCTTGCCGTCCGCCCCCTTGATCGCCGCGGTGACGCCATTGGCGCCGCTTTCCAGCTTTTCGAGGCCCGATTTGGTGAGGATCTTGATCCCCTGCTTGGTCAGCGCCTTGGTCATGAACTCGCTGACCTCGGCATCCTCGACCGGCAGGATGCGGTCGAGCATTTCGACGATCGTGACGTCGGCACCCATGTCGTTGTAGAAGCTGGCGAATTCCACGCCGATCGCACCCGATCCGATGACCAGCAGCTTGGTCGGCATCACTTCGGGCACCATCGCGTGGCGATAGGTCCAGATGCGCTTGCCGTCGGCCTTGGCGAACGGCAGGTCGCGGGCACGCGCGCCGGTGGCGACCATGATATGCTTCGCCTCGAGGTCGATCGTCTTGTCGCCCTGCTTGACCTGCAGCTTGCCCCCGGACTTGCCGGCCCCGGTGAGCGCGCCGACGCCCTCGAAGACCTGGACCTTGTTCTTCTTCATCAGACCCTTGACGCCGGCATTGAGCTGGCCCGCGACCTTGCGGCTGCGATCGACGATCTTGCCGAGGTCGAAGCCGACATTGTCGGCCTTCAGCCCGTAGGCGTCGGCATGGGTCATGTAATGATAGACTTCGGACGTGCGCAGCAGCGCCTTGGTCGGGATACAGCCCCAGTTGAGACAGATGCCGCCCAGGCGCTCGCGCTCGACGATGCCGACCTTGAGGCCGAGCTGGCTAGCCCGGATCGCCGCGACATAGCCGCCGGGGCCGGAGCCGAGGATGAGGAGGTCGAAGGTATCAGCCACGTTGCGAGGTCCTTACCGGGGGAGGTTCAACACGAATGTCAGGAGAGCGGCGCGACCCGGCGGGGTGCGCGGTTTTCGTCGGTGGCGACGAAGATGAAGCGGGCCTGCGTCACCTTGCAGGCGTCGTTGGCGTGGCGGGCGCGGCGCCATGCCTCGACCTCGATCGTCATCGAGGTGTTGCCGACCGCGGTCAGCCGCGCATAGACCGACACCTCGTCGCCGACCAGGACGGGGGCATGGAACTTCATCGCATCGCAGGCGATCGTCACCGCCCGGCCGCCGGCATGGCGCGAGGCGACCGATCCGGCGGCAAGATCCATCTGCCCCATCAGCCAACCGCCGAAGATGTCGCCGTAGGGGTTGGCGTCGGCGGGCATTGCGGTGACGCGGATCGTCGGTGCGACGTCGGGCAGAGCCGTCATGCGCGCCTCCGGTCGATCGCGCGGGCGCGGCGCAGCGGACCGACGCCCATCAGCACCGTTGCCAGCATCGCCGCCGCACCGCACCACCAGATCACCTCATAGCCCAGCGGATAGGACCATGCCGCCGCCCAGGTCATCGCCGCGGCCGCGACCAGCCCGGCGACGATGTGCAGCAGTTCGACGGTTGTCCGCGCCACGCCTGCCTCAGGCGAGCATGCCGAGCGGCCGCTCGACCAGCGCCTTGAACACCTTCATCAGCTCGGCCCCGTCGGCCCCGTCGATCGCACGGTGATCGAAGCTGCCGGTCGCCGACATCACGGTCGCGACGGCCAGCTCGCCGTCAACGATATACGGCCGCTTCTCACCGGCGCCGATCGCCATGATCATGCCCTGCGGCGGATTGATGACCGCTTCGAACTGCTTGATGCCGAACATGCCCATGTTGCTGATCGACGCGGTGCCGCCCTGGAATTCCTCGGGCTTCAGCTTGTTCTCCTTGGCGCGGGCCGCAAGGTCCTTCACCTCGTTCGAGATCGCCGACAGGCTCTTGGTATCCGCACCGACGACGATCGGCGTGATGAGGCCCGACGGCGTCGATACCGCGACCGAGATGTCCGCGCGCTTGAAGCTGATGAGCTGGTCGGGCGTGAACATGACGTTGCACTTGGGCACCGCGATCAGCGCCTGCGCCAGCGCCTTCACCAGCATGTCGTTGACCGACAGCTTGACGCCACGGCTTTCCAGCGACGCGTTGAGCTCCCCGCGCAACTTCAACAGCGCGTCGAGCTGGATATCCACCGTCAGGTAGATGTGCGGCACCGTCTGCTTCGATTCGGTCAGGCGGCGCGCGATCGTCTTGCGCATGTTGCTGAGCTTGGTCGCCTCGTGCGGGATGTCCGGCACGGCAGCGGGCTTGGCGGCGGGCGCCGGTGCGGCCGCGGCGGTCGGGGCCGACTCGCTCTTCGCAGCCGCCGGTGCAGCCGCGCCGGGCTTCGCACCCTCGACGTCCGCCTTGACGATGCGGCCATTCGGACCCGACCCGCTCAGGCCGGACAGCTCGATACCCTTTTCGGCGGCGAGGCGGCGCGCGAGCGGGCTCGCCTTGACGCGATCGCCAGACTGAGCCGGAGCCGGGGCCGCGCCAGCATCGGCAGGCTTGCCGTGATCCTCCGCCTCGGTCACGTCGCGCTGGGCGGGCTTCGCCTCGTCGCCGGTCGCGTTGGGGTCCTTCGGATCGGGACGGCCCTTGAATTCGGGATCGGCGAGTTCGGGCGTCTCGCTCTTCGCCGGCGCCCTGACCGAGGATGCGTCCTCGCCCTCTTCGGCCAGGATCGCGATAACCGCGCCGACCTTCACATTGTCCGTGCCTTCGGCGATCAGGATCTTGGCGATCACGCCTTCGTCCACCGCCTCGAATTCCATCGTCGCCTTGTCGGTTTCGATTTCGGCCATGATGTCACCGCTCTTGACGGTGTCGCCTTCCTTGACGAGCCACTTGGCGAGCGTACCCTCTTCCATCGTCGGCGACAGCGCGGGCATCTTGATCTCGATCGACATGCAGGTCCTCTTGCCTGGGGAGCAGGTCGCTCCCTTCGCGCCCTACGCGCGGGGGGTCAAGCCTTGCACGGGCCGAAGGCGCGGACCACGTAACGGAAAAGGGGCAAAACATGCGCATATACCTCGTGGTGGTCGACGACAGTCCGGAAGCGGAGATCGCGCTGCGCTTCGCCGCACGCCGGGCGGTGAAGACCGGCGGCGGCGTCGAAATCCTGACCCTGATCCCGCCGCAGGAGTTTATCGCCTTCGGCGGCGTGCAGGCGACGATCGAGGAAGAGGCGCTGCTCCACGCCGAAGGGCTGGTGTCCGCCGCGGCGGGGACGCTGGTCAGCGAATCGGGGCTGAAGCCGTCGATCACCGTGCGGCAGGGCGACGGGCCGAAGATCATCCGCGAGATCATCGCCGCCAACCCGGACATCGCCGCGCTGGTGCTGGGCGCCGCGCCGGCGGGATCGCCGGGTACGCTCGTCACGCATTTCGCCGGGTCGGACGCCGGTGCCCTGCCCGTCCCGGTGATGATCATACCGGGATCGCTGACCCGCGAGGCGATCGACCGTCTGAGCTGACGCGCGGTCGGCGCAGGACAATGAAATCGTTTGCATTTTCCCGTATGCGGATCGTATAATCTTGCATGTCCACCAATCTTTCGCCGCCGATGCCCTACATCCGGGCGCTCGACCTGCTGACCCGCGCGCTCAGCACGCTGGACGACCTCGACGAAGGAATCGCCGCCGCGCAGCTGAGCGGGGTCATCGATCTAGTCGCGGCGCGGCTCGGCGACCAGAGTCGCTGCACGCATTGATCGGCTAAATCAGGGGCTTGAGCGGACGGGCGCGACGCGCCACACCGCCATGCCATGCTGATCCTCCCGCTCCTCGCCGCCGCTGCCGCCACCGCCGCGGCCCCCTCCCCCGATCCCGCCCGATTGAAGGCGAGCGTCACCGCGCTGGTCGGCTTCGGCACGCGGCACACCCTGTCGTCGACCACCGATCCGAAGCGCGGCATCGGTGCGGCGCGCAACTGGGCAGCGAAGCAGTTCGAGGCGATCGGGCGCGACTGCGGTGGCTGCATCAAGGTCGAACGGATCAGCCGCAGCTTCACCGGGCCGCGCGCACCCGGTGGCGTCGTCGTCGAGGACGTGCTCGGCATCCAGCGCGGCCGCGATCCCGACCGCGTTGTCATCATCGGCGGGCATATCGACAGCCGCGTCACCGACGTGATGGACGCGACCAGCGACGCGCCGGGCGCCAACGACGATGCGTCGGGCGTGGCGCTGGTGCTGGAAACCGCGCGGCTGCTGTCGAAGCGCCGGTTCGATGCGACGATCGTCTACGTCGCCTTCTCCGCCGAGGAACAGGGGCTGTGGGGGGCGGAGCTGCTCGCCGACACCGCCGCGACGCGGGGCTGGACCGTCACCGCGATGCTCAACAACGACATCGTCGGCAATTCGATCGGCCAGGGCGGCGTGCGCGATGCGGGCCGCGTCCGCGTCTTTTCCGAAGGCATCCGCGCGGTCGAGGACATGCCCGGGCAGCAGCGTCGCCGCGGCGAGGGCGGCGAGGACGACGGCCCCAGCCGCGCGCTCGCCAAGACGATCGACGGCATCGCCGATGCGATCCCCGGCGGCTTCGACGTGGTGATCGACCGCCGTCCCGATCGCTTCGGACGCGGCGGCGACCACGAACCGTTCCTCAAGCGCGGCTATCCCGCGGTGCGATTCTCGGTCGGCGCGGAAAACTGGGATCGCCAGCATCAGGACCTGCGTACCGAGAACGGAACGGTCTATGGCGACACGATCGAGGGAATGGATTTCGCCTATCTGGCGAAGGTGACGGCGATCAACGCCGCAACGATCGCCAGCCTCGCCGCCGCCCCCGCTGCCCCTGCGAACGTCACCCTGGTCGGCGACCTGTCGCGCGATACCAAGGTAAGCTGGACGCCAGTGCCGGACGCGGCGGGCTATCGCATCCGCTGGCGTGCCAACGACACCGCGGCCTGGGCCAAATCGCGCGACGTGCAGGGCAGCGAGGCGGTGGTGCGGGAGGTGCCGGTGGACGATACCTTCTTTGCGGTGTCGGCGCTGGCGGCGGATGGCAGCGAGAGCCTGCCGACGTTCGGAGGGCGGGCGGCGCGGCGTTAGTTGGGTTTGCGCGAGGATGGGTTCACGCGAAGACGCTAAGCCGCGAAGAAGGGGGATTCACGCGGAGACGCGGAGACGCGGAGGACGCAGAGATCATTTGGCGCAGCGCAGCTGCTTTCTATCAGGCCGCAGTGGCGAGCGCAGGATGAGATTGCCTGCGGCGCAACATCCTCTGCGCCTCTGCGCGAATCTTTGCCTTTTCTTCTCCGCGTCTCCGCGTCTCCGCGTGAATCCCCTTCTCCGCGGCTTCGCGTGAACCTGAAAACCTCTCGGCATCACAAAGATCAGTCCGCCGGCAACGCCCCGCCGTTCCCCAGCCATTCCTCCAGCGTATCGGGGATGGCCCGCGGTGGCGGGGGTGGCAACGGCGCGGCGCGGCCGAAGCCTTCGGTCAGCAGCTTAGCGACGAGGCGGTCGCGGAGCTGGACCGAGCGTTCGCCGATCACGACCGCGATCAGCCGGCGATCGCCGCGTTTGGCGGACGCCGCCAGCGCGAAGCCGGCCTCGGCGGTATAGCCGGTCTTGAGGCCGTCCGCGCCCGGATAGGCGCCGAGCAGGTGGTTGTGGTTCTGCACCGTCCGCCCGCCCCAGCTGAAGCTGCGTGTCGCGAAGACCGCATAGCGCCGCGGATGGTCGCGTTGCAGCGCCAGCGACAGCCGCGCCATGTCCTGCGCGGTGGTCAGGTTTGCGCCCGGCAGGCCGGTCGAATTGGTGAAAGAGGTATCCTCGAGGCCAAGCGCGCGCGCCTTGGCGGTCATCATCCGGGCGAACCGGTCCTCGGTCCCGCCAACCGTTTCGGCAAGCGCGACGGCGACGTCGTTCGCCGACACCACCGCGACCGCGCGGATCGCCTGGTCGACCGTCATCGTCGCGCCCGGCGCCAGCCCGATGCGCGACGGCGGCTGCCGCGAGGCATAGCGCGAGATCCGCACAGCATCGCCGAGCCGCAGCGTCCCCGCGTCGAGCGCGTCGAACGTCAGGAACAAAGTCATCATCTTGGTAAGCGAAGCAGGCCGCCGGACGATCCCGGCGTTTGCCGCATACAGGATGCTGCCGTCGCTTGCATCCATCACGATCGCCGACACGGGCCGCGTCACCGCGTCCGCCGGCGCGATCGGCGCGGCCAGCCCCGCCAGCAGCAAGGCCCCGCACCCGCGTTGGAACGTGCGGCGCGACAGCATCGTCATACCCGACCGGCCGTGGTTACTGCGGCGTCTGGTCGTTGCCCGCCGGCGCCTCGTCGCGCGACACGCGCGAGGTCATGCCGGTGGCGTCGGCATCCTCGATCATCTGCGCATCCGGCGCCACCGGCGCTTCCGGCGGCACGTCGATCGCGGCGGTGTTGGCGTCGACCGTCGGCGGCAGCGTCTCCGTCGGCTCGGCCGAGGGCGGCGCATCGGGCGTCGCCTCGTCCATCGGCGCCTGCTCCGTCATGTTCTCGTCGAGAGGCTGTTCGGGCTCGGACCGCGAACAGGCCGCCAGCAGCAGCAATCCGGCGGCCAGCGCCGCCCCGGTCTTCATCATACGCATACGCATCACGCTCCCTTTCACCGTGCCGCGATCATCTGGCTCGCCGAGCGCGCCTCGATCTTCGCCGCCAACGTTGCATCCCATCCATAGGGATCGTCACGGAAATTCATCTGGCCGTTGCCGCTGGCAAAAGCGGTCCAGTAGAGCAGGTAGACCGACACCGGCTTCATCAGCCGCGCCCGCACGGTATCGCCCTTGTCGACGGTCGCGGCGATCGCCTCCGGCGTCCAGGCGGGATCGCCCTTCAGCAGCAGCTGCGCAAGGTCGGCGGGCTTTTCCAGCCGGACGCAGCCGTGGCTGGCGAGCCGGCTGAAGCTCGCGAACTTCGCCCGCGACGGCGTGTCGTGGAGGTAGACCGAGAAGGCATTGTCGAAGTCGAACTTGTAGCGGCCGAGCGCGCTCTGGTCGCCCGCCTTTTGTTGCAGGCGGGTGCCATCGATGACGCGGAAGCCGTTGCGCCGGAAATAGCCGGGACTCTTCTTTTCCTTCGGCCACAGCTCCTTGGTCGCGATCGAGGTCGGCACGTTCCACGGCGGGTTGATGACGACGCTGTGGATGGTCGAGGACAGCATCGGCGTCTCGTCGCCCGGCCGTCCGGTGACCGCGCGCATCGACATCACCGGCTGGTCGCCATCGAACACCGTCAGCACCGCGGCGGCGATGTTCACCTGGATGCGGTCGCGCGGCAGGTCCTGCGGCAACCAGCGCCAGCGCTCCATATTGGCCATGATCTGCCGCACCCGCGCCTGCGCCGGCACGTTGAGCGCCGCCAGCGTCTGCGTCGACACGGTGCCGGTCGGGTTGAGGCCGTAGCGACGCTGCGCACGGCGGACCGATTCGAGCAGTTTCGCGTCGAAATTGCCGGTGGCGGCGACGTCGGTGTCCTCGACCGCCAGCCGCTTGCGCAGCGCGAGCACGCGCGGTCCGCTCGCGCCCATGCCGAGGTCCGGCCCGGCGGCGAGTGCCGGCCAGCCGCCCGCGGCGGCGATGCTGCGATAGCGTTCCAGCCCCGCCTTCAGCCCGTCATAGCCCGAATAGGGCGGCGGCAGCGCGGCGAACCATGCGGCGATCCGGTCGCGGCGCACCGCATCGGCGAAGCCGGGCAGCGGATCGAAGGTCGGCGGGCGCAGGCCCCAGTCGCGCTGGAAATCCGCCTCCGCCAGCCGTCCGGCATGGACCGCACGGGCATGGTCGAGCGCGTCGCGCACCAGCCGCTCGCGGGCGGCGGCGTCCATCGGCTGCGGCGCGGCAAGGCTGAGCCCCTGCGCCAGCGTGTCCCGCGACAGCAATGTCGCCAGCTGCGTCGCCTGCGCGTCGGTCAATTGCGGCAGCGGGATCGTCGGGACGACCACCGGCGGCGCCACGACGGCGGACGGCGGCACCGGAATCGGCACCACCTGCGCCGTCGCCGGCATCGCCGGCAGGAGCATGGCGGCCATCGCCACCGTCGCTATGGTTCGTGTCATGCTGTTCCCCTGGACGGCCCCGCTCGAAGCGCCGGGCCATCGCACCGTTCACCTCGCTCTAGGCTGAACGGACCGGTGCTGACTACCTTTGCGAACAGGATTTTTTGGCCTCAATAGCCCGCATAGTCGCTGAACTTGGTGATCGTCGGGTCGAACTTCAGCACCACCTTGCCGGTCGCGCCGTGGCGCTGTTTGGCGACGATCATCTCGGCGAGGCCATAGACTCTTTCCATGTCGCTCGCCCATTTGGCGTGGTCCTCGAACACCTTCGCCTCGTCGCCCTCCATCGGGCGCTTGGGCTCGCGCTGCGCGGTGTAATAATCCTCGCGGAACACGAACCAGACCATGTCCGCGTCCTGCTCGATCGAACCCGATTCGCGCAGGTCGGACAGCATCGGCCGCTTGTCCTCGCGGCTTTCGACCGCGCGGCTGAGCTGCGACAGCGCGAGCACCGGCACATTCATGTCCTTGGCCAGCGTCTTCAATCCGCGCGAGATTTCCGAAATCTCCTGCACGCGATTCTCCTTCGACCCCTTGCCGCCGCTGGTCAGCAGCTGGAGATAGTCGACCACGACCAGCCCGATCTGGTTGTTGTGGCGGCGCTGCAGGCGGCGGACGCGGGTGTGGAGGGCGCTGATCGACAGGCCGCCGGTATCGTCGATGAACAGCGGCAAATTCTCGAGCTCCGCCGCCGCCGCGGCGAGCTGGCCGAATTCGGCCTTGCTGATCTTGCCCATGCGCAGGCTTTCGGAGCTGATCTGCGACTGTTCGGCGAGGATACGCGTCGCCAGCTGGTCGGCACTCATCTCGAGGCTGAAGAAGACGACCTTCGCCCCCACCGATTCGCTCGGCGGGATGCCGTCGGCCATGTCGCGCATCCAGCGGCGCGCGGCGTTAAAGGCGATATTCGTGGCGAGCGACGTCTTGCCCATGCCGGGACGGCCGGCGAGAATCATGAGATCGGAATGGTGCATGCCACCGATCTTGGCATTGACGCTGTCGAGGCCGGTGGTGACGCCCGACAGGTTGCCGCCCGAATTGAGCGCGCGTTCGGCCATCTTGACCGCCATCGTCGTCGCCTGCGCGAAGCTCTTGGTGGCATTCTCCGCGCCGCCGTCGCCCGCGACCTTGTAGAGTTCCTCCTCCGCCGCCTCGATCTGCGCCCGCGGATTGACCTCTTCGGAGGTGTCCATCGCGCGTTCGACCAGCGTCCGCCCGACGCTGACCAGCGCCCGCAGCATGGCGAGGTCGTAGATCTGCGTCGCGAACTGGCGCGCGCCGATCAGACCCGCGCCAGACCCGGTCAGGCTGGCGAGATAGGACGGCCCACCGAGTTCGCGCATGCCCTCGTCGGCCTCGAACATCGGCCGGAGCGTCACCGGCGTCGCCAGCATGTCGTTGGCGCGCAGCGTCTTGATGGCGGCGAAGATGCGGGCGTGAACGGGTTCGTAAAAATGCACCGGCTCCAGCCGGTCGACCAGATCGTCGGCGAGTCGGTTGTCGATCATCATCGCGCCGAGCATCGCCGCTTCGGCCTCGACGTTGCGGGGCAATTGCAAGGGTTCGGCGGGAGCCGCCGGAGTCGGGAATGCGAGTGTGGCCATACCGCTCGCTATACCGCTCGTGGACCTTCGCCGACAAACTCGGAATTGTCGTGGACGGGCTAGACCTATATCGGACGACGATGGCCGACCCGCGGATCATCGACATCACCCTGGACGAGCACAGCATCGGCTGGCGCTCGGCCGACGTCGAGCAGGAACGGCGGATCGCGATCTTCGACCTGCTGGAAGGCAATCACTTCGCGCCGCAGCGCCAGCATGCCGACGGTTATGCCGGGCCGTACCGGATCAAGCTCGAATCGGCGGAGGGGCGGCTCGGCATCCACATCCACCGCGAGGACGACAGCCATCTGGAGACGCTGGTGCTGGCGCTCGGGCGCTTCCGCCGGTCGATCAAGGACTATTTCGCGATTTGCGACAGCTATTATCAGGCGATACGCGCCGCCACCCCGCAACAGATCGAGACCGTCGATATGGCACGTCGTGCCGTCCACAATGATGCCGCAGACCTGCTGCGCGAACGGCTGGAGGGCAAGATCGACGTCGATTTCGATACCGCGCGCCGGCTGTTCACGCTGATCTGCGTCCTGCACCTGCGCGGCTGATGGCCTACGGACTGTTCAAAGCGGCGGGCGTGCTCGTCGGCGCCGGGCTGCTCGGCATCGCCGGCTGGAGTTTCGCGACCGGATGGCATCCCGCGCCTAGCCAATATCCGTTGCAGGGCATCGACCTGGGCGAAAATCCCGGCGCGATCGAATGGGGGACGGTGCGCGCGCGCGGTGCCGATTTCGCCTATCTGGTCGCGACGTCGGGGGCCGACCGCCGCGATCCGGGGTTCGAGGCGAACTGGGCCGCGGTGCCCGAGGCGGGGCTGCGGCGCGGCGCGGTGCATCTGTTTTCCTTGTGCCAGCTGGCGGCGGATCAGGCGAATGCGTTCAATGCGTTCGTGCCGCGCACCGACGACGCTTTGCCGATGGCGGTCGACGTCAGCTATCGCGCCGATTGCACCGCGCGGCCCGACCGCAACGTGCTCGCCGACGAAGTGCGCAACTTCATCCAGATGGTCGAGACGCATACCCGCAAGCCGGTGTTGCTGCGCATCACCAAGGCGGTGGACAAGGATTACCAATTGTCCGCCGCGATCGACCGGCCGGTCTGGGCGATCGGCAATCTTTTCCCGCCGAGCTATGCCGCGCGGCCGTGGCGGATGTGGCGCGCCAGCGACATCCGCCGCATCGACGGCATCGAAGGCTCCGTAAACTGGAACGTCGTAGCGCCATGACCGAAGACACCACCCGCCTGATCCATGCCGCGCGCGAGGCGGCGACGCGCGCGCATGCGCCCTATTCGCGCTTCGCGGTGGGGGCGGCGCTGCTGATGACCGACGGCAGCCTCGTCACCGGCGCCAACGTCGAGAATGCCAGCTACGGCCTGTCGCTGTGCGCCGAGACGGTGGCGATCGCCACGGCGAGCGCGGCGGGGCGGCTGCGCGAGGTGGTCGCGGTCGGCGTGATCGGCGGCGCGATGGACGCAAACGGGCGCGCCACCGGCACGACCCCGGTCAGCCCGTGCGGTCGCTGCCGGCAGGTGCTCAACGAGGCCGCGCAGCTCGGCGGCCGCGACATCGCGGTATATTGCGGCGCGGCGGAGGGCGATGCGGTGGCGAGCTATCGCCTGTCCGAACTGCTGCCGCAGGCGTTCGGACCGGCGGATCTGGGGATCGGCTGACGCAGCCGGTGGGCGGCAGTCTTTTCCCCTGTCCGTCGTTGCGAGCGGAGCGAAGCAATCCAGAGCCACACGCGTGATGCTCTGTATTGCCGCGTCGCTACGCTCCCCGCAATGACGATTCAGGGCGGCGGGCGGAGGTCTTTTCCCCTGTCCGTCATTGCGAGCGGAGCGAAACAATCCAGAGCCGCACGCGTAATGCTCTGGATTGCTGCGCCGCTGCGCTCCTCGCCATGACGATTCAGGCCGGGGTCGTTCCGCCCTGCCGGTCCGCCGTGGTCAGTTGCACCGGCACGTCGGAGCCGGGCGCCAGACGCGCTTCGTCTTGGTCCGTGCGCGCGGCTTGCGGGTGTAGGTGACGGCGTCCTCGTAGATTTCGGTCGTGGTGGTCGTCACCACCGGGGCGCTCTGCACCACGACCGTCGTGGTCGACGCGCCGGGGTAGAAATAGCCGCCGCGATAATAGCCGCCGGCGCCGCTGGTGGTGGTGACCGTCGTCGTGCCGTCGGCCGAACGCCAGCTCGGTCCGCCCGGGGCATAGCCGACCGGTGGCGGCGGCGGCGTCATCGGGGCGACCGGCACGCCATGGCCGCGGTCGTAGACCGGCGGCGGCGGCGGGGCGCGGCGATCCTCCGCCCTGTCGATCGCATAGCCGGCGGCGGCACCGACGCCCGCGCCGATCAGCGTCCCGCCGAGGCGATTGCCACGGCCGGCGATCAGATTGCCCGCGACGCCGCCGACGGCCGCACCCGCCACCGCACCGCCGACGCCATCGTCGCGCCGGTAGCCACGATCGTCATAGCCGCGATCGTCATAACCCCGGTCATCGTAGCCGCGATCGTCAACGCCACGGTCATCATAGCCGCCGTCGGCGTAGACGCGGTCGTCGCCGGCATCATAGCCGTCGTCGTACCGGTCCCAGTCGATGCCGTCGCGCGTGTCGTAGACCGAGCCGCGCGCGTCGACGAGCACCGCATCGTCGTAATAGCGGATCCAGTTATAGCCGGCGGACGGCTGGGTCAGGCCGTAGGACTGCCAGTCGCTGATGTAGAAGCGCGGGGCGACCCAATAGGTCGGCAGCGCATAGCCGCGATACGGCCGGCGATAGGCGCTCCAGCCCCCGGGAGCGTTGGCGCCACCCCACCAGCGGCCACCGACCTTGCTGCCCCAGCGCGGCTGGCCGGGGTGGACCATCGGCGGGCGGGCGTTGCCGTTCCAGCCTGCGGGCCGGCCGGGCTGCACCGTCGGGCGCTGGCCGGGATAGCCGCCGCGCTGCCACGTCTGCGGCTGCCACGGTCCGCGCGGCTGGATCGCCGGCGCGGGCGCGATGGCCTGCCGCGGCGCCGGATAGCTTGCGCCGGGGCGCATGCCGCCCGGGCCGTGCGCGACGACGCGCTGCTGCGCATCGGCACCACCGGTCGCGGCCAGCGCCAGCCCCGCAGTCGCGATCAACCAGGTCCGCATCGTCTTCTCCCTGTTCCGGCGCGCGCCCCCTCGCGCCGACGGTTAACATCGTGTTGACGATTGGCTTATCACTTGGTTCCTGGAGTCGCCAGCGGACCGCTGTCCCCTTTTGGATCAGCCGAGCCGCGTCGCCAGCAGTGTCGCAAGTGCCTCGCAACCCACGGCATCCTCCGCATCGAACCGCGCCGGTTCGGGACTGTCGAGGTCGAGCACGCCGATCAGCGCGTCGCCGCGGACGATCGGAACGACCAGTTCCGACCGGCTCGCCGCATCGCAGGCGATATGGCCGGGAAAGGCGTGGACGTCCTCGACCAGTTGCGTCGCGCGGGTCGCGGCGGCGGCGCCGCAGACGCCCTTGCCCACCGGAATGCGGATACAGGCCGCCTTGCCCTGAAACGGCCCGAGCACCAGTTCGTCACCGACCAGCCGGTAAAAGCCGGCCCAGTTGAGGTCGGGCAGATATTGCCAGACCAGCGCCGCGGCGTTCGCCATGTTGGCGATTCCATCGGGTTCGTCCGCAGTCAGCGCGTCGAGCGCCGACAGCAGGTCGCGATACAGGTCGGCCTTCGAGCCGGCGGAGATGTCGAACTGGTACATGGCGGGCGATGTAGGCGTGGTGCCCGCCTCAATCCAGCCGCACCTTGCCGCGCCCGGCCTTGACCGTGCTGCGCCCCTTCTTCTCGTCGACGCGGCGTGCCTTCGCCGATCGGCTCGGCTTGGTCGGGCGGCGCGTCTTGGGGACGATCGTCGATTCCTGGATCAGCGCGACCAGCCGCTCGCGCACCTCGCGCCGGTTCATCTCCTGCGAGCGCGATCCGTCGCCGCGCAGCGTCAGCACGCCGTCCTTGCTGAGCCGCGATCCGGCGAGCACGCTCATCCGCTGCTTGACCATGTCGGGCAGGCTGGGCGAGCCCCAGACGTCGAAGCGCAGCATCACCGCGCTGTCGGTGGTGTTGACGTGCTGGCCGCCGGGGCCGGACGCGCGGGTGAAGCTCTCCTCGATCTCGCGGTCGTCGATCGCGATCGATCGCGTCACCTGAATCAGCGGCATGTGCGCGCCGCCCCGGTCACGCCGCCTCGGCGGCCGATGCGATCCCCGGCCAGTCCCCGAAGCGCGCCGGCAGCGGCGCCTCGGCGACGATCGGGTCCTTGTTGGCGCGCGGTATCGTGAGCGCGGCGGCGTGCAGCATCATGCCGCCGGGTTCGCCGGCGCCGTAATGCGGATCGCCGAGCACGGGCAGCCCCAGCCCGGTGGCGGCATGGACGCGGATCTGGTGCGTGCGCCCGGTCGCCGGGCGGAACTCGACCAGCGCGTGCCCGTCGCGCGTCGTGACGACGCGCCATGCGGTGCTCGCCGCCTTGCCGTTCGGATCGGCGACGATCCGCCAGCCCTCCTCGCGCGTGCTCACCTTGCCGAGCGCGAGGTCGATCACGCCCTCCGCCTCCGCTGGCACGCCGGCGAGGATGGCGAGATAGCGCTTCTCCACCTCGCCGCGCTCGAACGCCTGCTGGAATCGGGCATGCGCCTTGGGGTTGCGCGACAGCAGCAGGCAGCCGCTGGTGTCGCGGTCGAGCCGGTGCACCGCGGTCGGCCAGCGCTGGAAGCCGAACTTCAGCGAATCGAGGTGGTTTTCCAGACTGAGGGAGCCGTCGCGCGGCTTGTCGACCGGCAAGCCCGCGGGCTTGTCGATGACCAGAGCCTCGCCGTCGATGAACAATACGCGGTCGCCATGCATGCGAAACGCCTTGCCACTCCCCGCCCCTTCGCGCCAGAGCCGTTGCATGCGCCGCGTCCTCCCCCTGCTGCTCGCCGCGATCCTCGCCACGCCCGTCGAGGCGCAGCTGTGCGCCGGGGCCACCGCGAGCATGGCGAGCGACGGCCGTGTCTACGGCCATCTGCCCTATGGCGATGCCGCCCCGTCCGATCTGGTCCCCGCGCCCGCCGGCTTCGCGCTCAACGCCTGCATGGTCCGGCGCGACATGATCCCCGACCTCGAACGGCTGCTCGCCGCCGCGCAGGGCGATGCGGCGGTGATCGGGCAGCTCCGCGGCCTTTCCTGCCACCGGTCGATCATCCGCCAGGCCAACGTCTTCTGCCGCGAACATCCCGACACGGACGGCAACCCCGACGCGACGCGCGCGATCTCGGTCGCGCCGCCGGGGCATAGCGAACATTCCACCGGCTATGCGATCGACTTCGCCGTCCGCCCGGCCAACGGCTGTCCCGATGCGGAGGCGTGCATGGCGGCGACCCCGGCCGCGCGCTGGCTGGTAGCGAACGCGCCGCGCTTCGGTTTCGAGATGTCGTTTCCGGGCGGCAACCGCCAGACCGTGAAGTGGGAACCGTGGCACTGGCGCTGGGTCGGGGCGAACGCGAGCGCCCCCGGCGCCGCCCGCGCGCGGTTCCTGTTCGCCCGGGCGCGCGACCAGTTTCCCGCCGATCCGGCGGTCGACCGAATCGTCGTCACGGTCGCGTCGGTGACGCCGCTGGTGTACGTCGCGGTGCCGCCATGGACGGAGCCGAAGAAGAGACGGCGGCGCAGATAAGGAGCCGGACGATGTTCATGGACTTCCGCGACCAGCCGCCCCCGCCCCGCTGGGAACCGGCGCCGCGCCGCCCGTCGCTCACGCCGCGCGAACGCACGGCGGTGAAGGCGATCCTGCTGTTCAACGTGGCGATGCTGGTCTGCGGCCCGCTCGCCGGCGCGACCCTGTTCCAGGCGATCCCCGCGCTGTTCCGGTGATTACCGGCGGATATACCTGAAATACCACACCTCATGCCCCTGCCGGCGCGCCTTGCGTTCGTAGCGGGTTTCGGGCCAGTCGGCGGGGCGGGTGAGGAAATCGGCGGGCCCGGCGGCGGTCCAAACGAAGTCGCGGCGCTGATTCATCACCATCATCGACCAGCGGCAATAGGTCGGGTCGTCCGTCCCCAGCCGGAACTCCGCGCCCGGCTTCAGCTTGGCGGCGATCGCGTCGAGCGGGCCATGGTTCATCATCCGGCGCTTGGCGTGGCGCGCCTTGGGCCAGGGATCGGGATGGAGCAGGTAGACGCGCGAGAGGCTGGCGTCGGGCAGGCGCTCCACCACCTCCAGCGCGTCGCCCATGTGCAGGCGAACGTTGATGAGGCCACCGTCGCGAATATGGCCGAGCGCGCCGACGACGCCGTTGAGGAACGGCTCGCAGCCGATGAAGCCGGTGTCGGGGCGCATCGCCGCCTGCCCGGCGAGATGTTCGCCGGCGCCAAAGCCGATCTCGAGTTCGAGCGGACGCGCGTCGCCGAACAGCACGCCGGCGTCGAGCGGCCCGGTGTCGGGGACGCTGAGCGGCGCCAGCGTGTCCTCGACCAGCGCGGCCTGTCCGGTACGCAGCTTGTGGCCCTGACGACGGCCGTAGAGGCGGCGGATGGTGGCGGGATCGTTCATGGTGGCGCGCCCTAGAACACTTGGCCGGACAGGGAAACGGCACATTCGTCGCGCCGCGGCGGAGCAAAGCGGTGCGGGGTCCGTTGCACTGCCGTAATGGCCGATCCGACCCCCACCGCGCATGACGACGACGACGATCTGAAGGCGGCGGACGCCAAGGAACTGCATCGCGCGGTGCGTCAGGAGGGCGAGGAGGAATTGCGGCGCCCGGCGGCATCGCTGTTCTGGTCGGGGCTCGCGGCGGGGATCGCGATCACCGTATCGCTGCTGACCGAAGCGGCGCTGCATGCCGCGCTGCCCGCGGCGCCGTGGCGCGAGCTGGTGGTCGGGGTCGGCTATCCGGTCGGGTTCCTCGTGGTGATCCTCGGCCGGATGCAATTGTTCACCGAGAGCACGATCACCGCGATGCTGCCGCTGGCGACGCGACCGTCGCGCTGGGCGCTGGCGCGGACGGTGCGGCTGTGGGGCATCGTGCTCGCCGCCAACCTGCTGGGGACGGCGATCGCCGCGCTGGCGATGGCGGGCGGCGCGCTGGGCAGCGACGCGATCCGGGAGGCGGCGCTGACCCTGTCGGCCGGGATCACCGAATTGTCGGCGGGCCGGACCTTCGTCAATGCCGTCCCCGCGGGGTTCATGATCGCGATCCTCGCCTGGGCGCTGCCCAATGCGCGCGAACAGAGCGTGCCGGTCATCGTCATCGTCACCTATGTCCTCGCCATCGCCGGGTTCAGCCATTCGATCGTCGGATCGGCCGAGGCATTCCTGCTGCTGTTCGCCGGACGGACAGACGTGTGGCAGACGGTGGCGGAACTGATCGCGCCGGCGGTGCTCGGCAATCTGGTCGGCGGTGCGGGCATCTTCGCCCTGCTCGCCCATGCGCAGGTACGCGGCGAGATGCCGCAGGGAGACGATAGTTGAGCAAGAAACCGGGCAAGGCGAAGAAAGCCGCCAGGACATTGGCCAGGGCCGACCGCGAGGCGACGCACGATGCCGCGCGCCACCGCGACGCGGCACCGGTCCGGGTCGCGGGGTTCCTGGGAGAGATCGCCGATCAGCCGCAGCTGATCGCGGTATCGACCGCGACGATCGCGGCGGGGCTCGTCGGGCGCCGCGCCGACCTCGTCCGCGGCGGCGTCCGGATGCTCGCCGCGCACCTGCTTGCCACTGCGGTGAAGACGGCGATCAAGCACCGGTTCGACCGCGCCCGGCCGAGCAAGGCGCTGGACGACGGCCACGCCCGCTTCGAGCGCGGCGAGAGCCACGATCACCAGCTGAATTCCTTTCCCTCCGGCCATACCGCCGGCGCGGTGGCGGTGGCGCGCGCCGCCGCGCGCGAGATCGACGGCGCCGCCCTGCCCGCCGCGCTCGGCGCTGGCGCGATCGCCGCGATCCAGCCGGCGGCCGGCAACCATTACCTGTCGGACGTCATCGTCGGCGGCGCGATCGGCTGGATCGCCGAGGCGGTGGTCGACGCGATGATGGAGCAACTGCCGCGCCTCGAGAACAAGGCGAAAACGGACATTTCCGCCTGAGGCGGGCCTGACCCGGCCGGAAATTTACCTTCGCCTTACTATCTTCTGGCAAGAATGGCGGCGGAGACACCTATGCCAGACTTATCCGAACCAGCGCGGGAGAAGCGCAACAGCGTGATCGTCCGCGCCGCGGTCGCCTTTCCCGGCGGCCTGCCCAACGAACGGCGCGTACGCAACCTGTCGCGCTCGGGCGCCTGCGTCGAACATGCCGGCGAACTGGCGGCGGGCGCGACGGTCCAGCTGCAGATGGGGACGATCACCGATCTCGCCGCAGAGGTGATGTGGGTGACCGAGCGGCTCGCCGGCCTGCGCTTCGCCGAGCCGATCGACCTGGACGAGGCGCGCAAGCCGCGCGGCATCGGCACGACGCCGAAGGCGGGCTGGATCGCCGAGATCAACGACGCCTATCGCCGCTGAGCGACGCGGATCGGGCCGAATGCAAAACACCCTCCCCCGCCGATCGGCGAAGGAGGGTGCGATGTCGAACCCGCGATCCATGCCGGGCGATCTGCGCCGGCGGTAGACGTCAGGCCACGGCGGCCTTCAGACGATCGACCAGATCGGTCTTTTCCCAGGTGAACAGGTCGCCCTCCGGCTCACGGCCGAAGTGACCATAAGCGGCCGACTTGACGTAGATCGGCGCGTTGAGCTTCAGATGCTGGCGGATGCCCTTGGGCGTCAGGCGGACGAGCTGCGGCAGCACCTGCTCCAGCTTCGCCTCGTCGACGGTGCCGGTGCCATGCGTGTCGACATAGACCGACAGCGGCTCGGCGATGCCGATCGCATAGCTGAGCTGGATCGTGCAGCGCTTGGCGAGACCCGCAGCGACGACGTTCTTCGCCAGATAGCGCGCGACATAGGCAGCCGAGCGGTCGACCTTGGTCGGATCCTTGCCGCTGAACGCGCCGCCGCCGTGCGGGGCCGCGCCGCCGTAGGTGTCGACGATGATCTTGCGGCCGGTGACGCCGGCGTCGCCGTCCGGTCCGCCGATCTCGAACGCGCCGGTCGGGTTGATATAGACCTTGGTGTCTGCGGTGACGAAGCCATCGGGCAGGATGCCGGTAAACACGCCGGTGACGTAGTCCTTGAGGACATCATACTTGGCGGGATCGGCATTCTCGCCCTGCAGGCAATAGCCGACCTTGTGCTGGGTCGAGACGACCAGCGCGACCGCACGGGTCGGCACGCCATTCTCATATTGCAGCGTCACCTGGCTCTTGGCGTCGGGCTCGAGGAACGGCGCCTTGCCCGAATGGCGGTCGGCCGCCATCGTTTCGAGGATTTTGTGGCTGTAATAGAGCGTCGCCGGCATCAGGCCCGGCGTCTCGTCGGTCGCGTAACCGAACATGATGCCCTGGTCGCCCGCGCCCTCGTCCTTGTTCGACCCCTCGTCGACGCCCATGGCGATTTCGGCGGACTGGCCGTGCAGGTTGTTTTCGAAGCGGAAGGTTTCCCAGTGGAAGCCCGACTGTTCGTAGCCGATGCGCTTCACCGTCGCGCGGACCGCCGCCTCGATCTCGGCGAGCGCGCCATCGGCCCAGGCGCCGTTCTCGTACACGCCCTTACAGCGAATCTCGCCCGCCAGCACGACGAGGTTGGTCGTCGTCAGCGTCTCGCACGCGATGCGCGCCTCGGGGTCCTTGGACAGGAACAGATCGACGATCGTGTCGCTGATCTGGTCGGCGACCTTGTCCGGGTGACCTTCGGAAACCGACTCGGACGTGAAGATGTAGCTGCTGCGCATCACTGCCTCATAACGATATAAAGAAACCTTTATATGACCTCCCTAACGTGCGCGGCGGCGGATGGCAATCGCGGCGATCAGGAAGGCGAGGCCGACGATCAGCGCCGCCCAGTTGCCGATTCGGCTGAACGGCGTCGGCGGCAGCGCGGGCGGCATCGGTAGCTCGATCGCGCCCGCGGTTTCGTGCGGCACGGTGGCGAGCAACGTGCCGTCGGCGGCGATCACCGCCGAGATGCCGGTCGGCGTCGAACGCACGATCGGCAGCCCTTCCTCGATCGCACGCATCCGCGCCTGCGCCAGATGCTGCGGTGGCCCCCAGCGCCCGAACCAGGCGTCGGTGGAGGGGTTGAAGATCATCTGCGGCCGATGCGCCCGGTCGACGACCTCGCCCGAGAAGATGATCTCGTAACAGGTCTGGAACCCGATCGCGCCGAAGCCGGGAACCGCGAGCGTGCGCGGCCCGGGTCCGTCGTCGAAGTCGAAATCGCCCGGCACCAGCCGCGCGATGCCGATCGGGCGGAGCAGCCACGGCATCGGCAGATATTCGCCGAAGGGAACGAGGTGCGCCTTGTCGTAGCGGCCGACGATCCGGGCGCGGCTGTCGATCGCGACCACCGCATTGGCGGCACCCGCGACGTCGCCGGCCGCATCGAAGCGCAGCGGCGTATGCCCGGTGAGCAGGATGTCGCGGGGGCCGAGCAGCTGTGCGAGCCGCCAGCGGTTGAACAGCGGGCTCTGCCCGTCATAGATCCAGCGCGGATAGCCGCTTTCCAGATAGTCGCGCATCACGCCCTCGGGCCACAGCACCAGCCGCGGGCGCGGCCCCGGGCGGCCGGACTGGCGGATCAGCGCGGCGAGCATCCGTTCCTGATCGTCCTGCCCGCGCGCGTCCTGCCCGATATTCGGCTGCACCACGCGCAACAGCGGCGCGTCCGGTGCGGTGGCGGGAGCGCGCGTCCACGGCGCGGAGATCGCGGCGAGCACCAGCACCGCCGCCAGCCCGGCGGGCAGCCGCCAGCGCCGCCGCGACAGGAGCAGCAGCGACACCGCCATGAGCAACGTCACGCCCGACAGCGCATAGGTGCCGATCCACGCCGACAGCCGCGCGACGCCGATCACCGGCAGCCAGATCACGCCGATCGGGTCCCAGGCATAGCCGGTGAACAGCGTCGCGCGCAGATATTCGCTGCCGATCCACGCCGCCGCGAAGACGAGCGCATAGCCGGCATCCGGCCGCCGGCTTCGCCCGAACCGCCAGCCGATTCCCGACACCAGCATCGGGAACACCGCCAGATACAGCGCCAGCCCGACCGCGGCGAAATAGCCGAGCACCGGCGGCATCTTGTCCTGGAAGTCGAAGGCGTGCTGGAACCAGTTGTTGTTGATCGTGAAATGCCCGACGCCCCAGCACCAGCCGATCCACAGCGCCCGCCGCCCCGTCGGCGCGGCATGGACCAGCGCAGCAAGGCCGGCGAGCCCGGCAAGGGTCAGCGGCCAGAGCTGCAGCGGCGCGAATCCGGTCGCGGCGAGCGCACCGAGCAGGAGCGCGACCAGCGCGGGACGGCGGGAGAGGAGAGCAGGCATCGCAGCGGCCTGTAATGCGCCCGCGGCGCAATGTCCCGCGCTGCGATTTGGCGCGCTGCGGGAGACTCGCCCGTGCGGGTGCTGCTTCCCACCCCTCTGTTCCCCGGCGAAGGCCGGGGCCCAGTTGGGCGAACGGTTGCGATAACGGCCGATGACCTTCCCAACTGGGCCCCGGCCTTCGCCGGGGAACCGTGGGGAGGTTGGGGATCGCCCCCCCCGTCCGCACAGGCTGGCATCCATCCGCGCCCCGCCCTATCTCCACGGGCATGACGCTGCGACCGTTCCACCTCGCCTTTCCGGTCCACGACCTTGCCGCCGCGCGCGCCTTCTATGGCGGGACGCTCGGATGCGCCGAGGGGAGGTCGAGCGACCAGTGGATCGATTTCGACCTGTTCGGGCATCAGATCGTCGCGCATCTCGATCCCGCCGCACGGGCCGTCGCAGTCGAGAATGCGGTCGACGGCCATGCCGTCCCCGTGCCGCATTTCGGGGTGGTGCTGACCATGCCCGACTGGCAGGCGCTGAGCGCGCGCGTCGCCGCCGCCGGCGTGCGCTTCGGCATCGCACCGCACATCCGCTTCGCGGGACAGGCCGGCGAGCAGGCGACGATGTTCTTTTACGACCCCTCCGGCAACGCCCTGGAGTTCAAGGCGTTCGCCGACGACGCGATGCTGTTCGCGACCACAAAGGATCCTGCATGAGCGCCCCCATCGACATCAACATCCCCCATCAGCTCGGCAAGCAGGCGGTCCGCGACCGGCTGGACGGCGGGGTCGGCAAGATCGGCCGGATGATCCCCGGCGGCGCGCAGGTCGATCATCGCTGGGAGGCGGATACGATGCATTTCACCGTGCAGGCGATGGGCCAGTCGATCGGCTGCCGCGCGACGGTGTCCGACACCAACGTCCATGCGATCGTCGACCTGCCGGGCTTCCTCGGCCTGTTCGCCGGGAAGATCCGCGACGTGATCCAGCAGGAAGCGCCCAAGCTGCTGAAGTGACGGCGGGCGGCGCGGCCGGCGCGCGCGCCTATCCCATGTGACGCTTGTCGAGCTTTCGCGCGAGCGTTCGGCGGTGCATGCCGAGGCGCCGGGCGGCTTCGGAGATGTTGAAGTCGACGTCGGCCAGCGTCTGGTGGATATGCTCCCATTCCAGCGTCTTGATCGAGGTCGGCGGCGCCGTGGCGATCGTCGCGTCGGCATCGCCGTCGACGCGCGCGAACGCCGCCTCGATATCGTCGGTGTTGGCGGGCTTGGTCAGGTAGTTGGTCGCGCCGAGCTTGATCGCCTCGACCGCGGTGGCGATGCTGGCGAAGCCGGTGAGCACGACGATCTTCATCGCCGGATCGAGCGCGTGCAGCGCCGCGACGCAGGTCAGCCCCGATGCGCCGCCCAGCCTGAGGTCGACCACCGCATGATCCGGGCGGAAGTCCGCGACGCGCGCCTCCAGCCCGTCGGGTCCGGGCAGGGTCGCCACCGCATAGCCGCGCCGTTCGAACGATCGCGCCAGCGTCCGGGCGAAATTCGCATCGTCCTCGACGATCAGCAGACGGCGATCACCGGTCATGCCGCAGCCTCCAGCGCGAGGCTGGCGAGCGGCAGCCGCAGGACCGTCTCCGCGCCGCCGCCCGCCAGATTGCGCGCCTGCAGCGTGCCGCCCAGCGTCCGCAGCACGTTGGTGGCGAGGAACAGGCCGAGCCCCGCGCCGCGCCGGTCCTTGCTGCTGTTGTACGGGCGGCCGAGCTGCGCGAGCACCGCGGCGGGGAAGCCGCTGCCGTCGTCGTCGACCGTCAGCACCAGCATCGTCTCGTCCTGCACGCCGTCCAGCGTCGCCGTGAGCGCGATCGCCGTCGCCCCGGCTTCCGCGGCATTGTCGAGCAGATTGACCAGCGCCTGCCCCAGCGCGCGATCGGCGACGATCGGCCGGTCCTCGCCCAGCCGGTCCGCGAAGGCCACGCTGCCCGGCCATGCCGCGACGATCCCCGACAGGAAGCGGCGCAGCGTCGTCCGCTCGGGCGCCTCGCCGGTCACCTCGCCGGCAGCGAACAGGATGCCCGACACGATCGCCTTGCAACGCATCACCTCGGCCTGCATCTCGTCCACCTCCGCCGCCAGTCGCGGTTCGTCGCGGATCGCCGCCTCCCCCTTCCAGTCGCCGAGCAGCACCGAGATCGACGACAACGGCGTGCCGAGCTCATGCGCGGCGCCGCTCGCCAGCAGGCCCATACGGACGATATGATCCTCCTCCGCCGCGCGCTGGCGCATCGCGGCGAGGTGCGAATCGCGGCTGCGCAGATTGGCGGCGATACGGGTGACGAACAGCACCAGCAGCACCGCGGCGAGCACGAAATTGCACCACAGGCCGAGCACATAGGCGGGCGACAGGCTGGTCGCGAGCCACGGCGGCAGGTCGAGCGGCGGGCTGACCAATGCGACCAGCGCGAAGGCGGTGGCGGTGAGCCCGACCAGCGCCCAGCTCGACCAGGCGTGGAGCAGCACCGCGCCCATCACCACCTGCAACAGATAGAGCGAGACGAAGGGATTGGCGGCGCCGCCGCTGAGGTGGAGCTGCACCGTCAGCGCGACGACGTCGCAGGCGAGCGCGCCGAACAGCTGGAAATTGGTCACCGGCCAGTGCGGATGGCCCAGCCACGTCATGACGTTGAGCATGACCAGCGCCGCCAGCACCACCGCCATCGGCGCGATCGGCAGGCGGATGCCGAAGCCGTAATGCACCGTCAGGATCGTCGCGAGTTGCCCGCCGACCGCGAGCCAGCGCAGCAGCACCAGCTGGCGCATGTTGCGCGCGGCCGCATCCTCGGGCGCGGGCGGCGGCAGGCGGGTGGGGTGCGTGGCCATCGCCGCCGGTGTAGGCGCGATTCGGGGAGAGTGCGACACCCCTCGCGCGGGCATGCGCGCCATTCGCCATCGTGGCACGGCAATCCAGTGCCGCGCCGCGGGCGGCACTGGATTGCTTCGCTGCGCTCGCAACGACGAGGGGTGGTTACTTCAACTTGGCGGCCGTCTCGGCGATGCGCTTGCCCTGGTAGCGGGCGCCGGCCAGCTCTTCCTCATGCGGCTGGCGCGAACCGTCGCCGCCGGCGATCGTCGTCGCACCGTACGGCGACCCGCCGCGGACCTCGTCGACGCCCATCTGGCCCTGGAAGCCATAGTCCAGTCCGACGATCGTCAGGCCATGGTGCAGCAGGTTGGTGATGATCGAGAACAGCGTCGTCTCCTGCCCGCCATGCTGGCTGGCGGTCGAGGTAAAGGCGCCGCCGACCTTGCCGACCAGCGCGCCTCTCGCCCAGAGCCCGCCGGTCGTGTCCCAGAAGCTCGCCATCTGGGCCGGCATGCGGCCGAAGCGGGTCGGCGCGCCGACGACGATCGCGTCATATTGCGCCATCGCGTCCGGTCCCTCGATCACCGGATGGGCGGTGTCGGTCTTGAAGTGCGCAGCCTTGACGACCTCGTCCGGTGCGGTTTCGGCGACGCGGCGGATGTCGACTTCCGCTCCGCCGGCGCGCGCGCCCTCGGCGACCGCGTCCGCCATCTGTTCGATATGGCCGTAGGAGGAATAATAGAGCACCAGAACCTTGGTCATGCGAGCGTCTCCAGATCGTGTCGGGGCCAAGATGGGCGTGGCCGACCATCGCGTAAACGGAAACGATGGAAACCGATCGTTTCTGCGCTAGGTTCCGCGGCGCTGCGTGGAGGACGAGGATGCGATTACCCGATCTGGAAGCCTGGGCGATCTTCGCCGCCGTGGTCGAGCATCGCTCGTTCAGCGGTGCGGCGGAGGGGATCGGGCTCAGCAAGGCGACGGTGTCGAAGGCGATCACCCGGCTGGAGGAGCATATCGGCCAGTCGCTGTTCCACCGCACCTCGCGCCGGCTCGCGCTGACCGAGGCGGGCAAGCCGCTGGCGGAGCATGCGCAACGCATCCTCGCCGAGGCGCGCGCCGCCGAGGAGGCCGCACGCGATGCGGCCAGCGCGCCGACCGGCCGCGTCCGGCTGGCGACGCCGATGAGCTTCGGGGTCAGCAACGTCGCGCCGCTGCTCGCGACCTTCCTCGCCGCGCATCCCGGCGTCGAGATCGACCTGCATTGTTCGGATGCGCGCGTCGACATCGTCGCGGAGGGGTTCGACGTCGCGCTGCGCATCGGCGACCTGCCCGACAGCAGCCTGCGCGCGCGGCGGCTGTGCGATATCACCACCTATCTGGTCGCGGCGCCCGCCTATCTGGCCGCGCACGGCACGCCGCAGCACCCCTCCGACCTCGCCCGCCACCGCGTCCTCGGCTATTCGAACGTGTCGGGGCCGTGGCGATTTCAGCATCCCGACGGCAGCGACCTGTCGATCAAGCCCGAGGGGCCGCTGACCGCGAACAGCGGCGAGGCGCTGCTGCCGACGCTGCTCGCCGGGCTCGGCATCGCGCGCCTGCCCGGCTTCATCGTCGGGCCGCACATCTCCAGCGGCGCGGTGGTGCCGATCCTCGAGACATGGGCGCCGGCGCCGATTGGCCTCCACATCCTCACCCCGCCAAGCGCCTTGCGCCCGGCGCGGGTCGAGGCGCTGATCGCCTTCCTCTCGGCGACGTTGCGCGATCCCTGCGCCGCTCAGGACTGACCGGCGCGCGCCACCTGGAATCCGGCGAAGGACTGGCTGACCGGCATCAGCTCCAGCCGGTTGATGTTGAGGTGCGGCGGCAACGTCGCCACCCACAACATGGTCGCGGCGATATCCTCCGCGGTCATCGGATCGGCGCCCTTGTAGAGCGCATCGGAGGCCGCCCGGTCGCCACCGGTGCGCACCGTGGTGAACTCCGTCTCGACCATGCCCGGCTCGATCGAGGTGACGCGGACGCCCTTGCCGTGCAGATCGGCGCGCAGGCCGAGCGAGAATTGCTCGACGAACGCCTTGGTCCCGCCATAGACGTTGCCGCCGCTGTACGGATAGGTCGCGGCGACCGACGACAGGTTGATGATCGCGCCGCGCCGCGCGACCAGCCCGGGCAGCAGGCGGTGGGTCAGCGCCACCAGCGCGGTGACGTTGGTCGCGATCATCGTGCGCCAGTCGTCGAGGCTTGCCTCCTGCGCCGGCTTCGTCCCCAGCGCGAGCCCGGCATTGTTGATGAGCAGGTCGATGTCGCGCCAGTCGTCGGGCAGGCCCGCCAGCGCCGCGTCGACTGCGGCATCGTCCGCGACGTCGAAGGCGAGCGTGTGGACCGCATCCGCGCCGAGGCGATCCTGCAACGCAGCGAGCCGGTCGGCGCGGCGGCCGGTGGCGATCACCCGCCAGCCCGCGCCGACGAATTCCTCGACCGCGGCGGCGCCGATGCCCGATGTCGCGCCGGTGATGAAGGCGGTGGCTGTCATGGTGTCTCTCGCTCGCATGGAGTTCGCCGCCTACCAGACGGACCGGTCATTTCAACTCACGCAGCCAGATCGACCGGAAGCTGATCGGCGCGCTGGGATCGCCATGGTCCTGCAGCTTGATCGGCGCGGGGCCGTGCGCGGTGTAGCGCGGGGCGCCGATATAGGCGGTCTCGCCGGTCAGCGCATAATGGTCCTGCACCAGCACGCCGTTCATCAGGACGGTGACATAGGCGGGGCTGACCAGCTTGCCGTCGGCGGCGAACACCGGCGCGGTCCAGACCACGTCGTAACTCTGCCATTCCCCAGGCGCGCGGGTCGGGTTGGCGAGCGGCGGGGATTGCTTGTAGATGCTGGCCGCCTGGCCGTTGACGTAGGTTTTGTTGCGATAGCTGTCGAGGATCTGGAGTTCGTAGCCGGCATCGCCGTCGCCGGTGGAGGCGAGGAACAGCCCGCTGTTGCCGCGCCCCTGCCCCTCGCCGACGATCCCGGCGGGCACGCGCCATTCGAGGTGCAGCTGATAGTTGCGGAACGCCCTCTTGGTCTGGATGTTGCCCGTTCCCTTGCGCACGGTCAGCACGCCGTCCTTGACCGTCCAGCCCGCCGGTCCCTTGTCCTTGGTGCTGGCCCATTGGTCCAGCGAGGTGCCGTCGAACAGCACGATCGCGTCCGACGGTGCAGGCACGGGCGGCGTCGCCGGGACGACGACGACCGGCGGCACGGGCTGCCAGACCTCGGTATCCTGCGGCTTCGCGCCCGACTGGGCGAGCAGGAGCATCGAACTGATAATATAGGGTGCGATCATAGCGACCATCCTTTGCGATACTCCCGATCGAGGAAGCGGTTGGCGTCGGGGACGTTGGTGATCCGGCCGGACGCCCCGTCATAGTCGATCGGCTGGTCGGCGCGAAGCGCCACCATGCCTAGGATCATCGTTTCGTTGAGCGGCACCGCCACCGCGAAGGGCGAGGAGATCGCCTCTTCCCCGCGGATCGCGCGGATCCAGTTCATCTCATGCCCGTCGCGCCCGCCGAGGATGCGCGCCAACGACACCGGCACCGCCGCCGCGCGCGCCGCGACGCCATCGCCGATCAAAACCGGTTTTTCCCCATAGGTGTTGTGCATCAGCATCCCCGCCTCCCCAACGTACAGCACACCGCCGTCGGGGTTCATCCGCGCGGTCGCCGGCATCGCTTCGGGCGTCGGCGGCATCAGCCCGCCGTCATACCAGGTCATCGTCACGGGCCCGCCCTTCGCATTGCCGAAGCGATAGGTGGTGACGGTGGCGAGCGGATAGCTGCCGAGGTCGGCGGGCGGCTTGCCGTCCCAGATATCGTCGTCGCCGCCCCAGCGGCTGTGCCGCGTCTCGATCCGCGTCGGCAGGCCGGGATCGAGCGCCCAGACCGGAAAATCGATCAGATGCGCGCCCATGTCGCCGAGCGAGCCGACGCCGAACGGCACCCAGCCGCGCCAGTTGAAATGCGCATAATCTGGGTGATAGCCCCAGTCGACCGGCGCCGGCCCCAGCCACAGGTCCCAGTCGAGGCCGGCGGGCTTCGCCACCGCCGCGGGGCGTGGCTCGCCCTGCGGCCAGACCGGCCGGTTGGTCCAGGCGTGCACCTCGCGCACCCGCCCGATCGCGCCGCCGCGGATCAGCTCGACCACGCGCCTGCCGTCGTCGCCGGAATGGCCCTGATTGCCCATCTGGGTCACGATCCGGGGATTGCGGCGCGCCAGATCGAGCAGCGTGCGGCCTTCGCGGACGGTATAGGTCAGCGGTTTCTGGACATAGACGTGCAGGCCCCGCTCCATCGCCGCCTTGGCCGCGAGTGCGTGGTGATGGTCGGGCGTCGCGATCACCACCGCGTCGATATCCCTGCGGCTGTCGAACATGCGGCGATAGTCGGCGAAGCGGGCGGCGCGGTCATAGGCCGCCTTCAGCGCCTGGCGGTCGGCGCGTACCGCGCCCTTCGCATCGGTGAGCGATTTCGCGACATGGTCGAAATCGACGTCGGCTGCGGCGACGATATTCTGGCCGGTGAGCTTCGCCATGTTCTGCGCGCCCATGCCGCCGGCGCCGATCACCGCGATATTGACCCGGTCGCTCGCGGCGATGCGCCGCGCAAGTGCGGTGCCGGGCATCGCCAGCGTTCCCGCCGCCGCCGCGCCGCCCAGCCAGTCGCGACGCGTCATGCCGTCGCCCGGTCCGCTCACCTGTCGCATCGTCGCAGCTTCTCCCGTCGTCGTTGATCCCTGCCCTGTCGCGGCATCGTATGTCCCGGCGTCGTCTTCAGGCCGTCCGGCCGAAGGAGGGCGGCCGGTCCGCCTTCGCCGCACCGAAGGTCGATGGCTTCGCCCCCATCGTGAATTCCAGTTCGCCGCCGCGGACGAGGTCGGCATGGCCGATCCAGTTCCGGGTCCACGCCCTGCCGTTCCAGCGGACCGACTGGACATAGGGGCTGTCGGGCGCATTGCCCTTCGCGGTCACGCGCAGCGTCCGACCGCCGCCCAGATCCACCTCCGCCGCGTCGAACAGCGGCGAGCCGAAGACATAAACCGCGCTGACCGGATCGACGGGATAGAAGCCGAGCGCGGAGAGGATGAACCACGCGCTCATCTGCCCGCAATCGTCGTTGCCGATGACGCCATCGGGGTCGGCCTTATACATCTCGGTCAACAGCCGCCGGACCATCGCCTGCGTCTTCCACGGCGCGCCGGCATAGGCGTACAGATAGGCGGCATGCTGGTCGGGTTCGTTGCCATGCGCATATTGTCCGACCAGCCCCGAAATGTCGGGCGGCGCATTGCGGGGCAGCGTCGATGGCGCGCTGAACAGGGCGTCAAGTTTCCGGACGAAGCCGGCATCGCCGCCGAACAGCGCGATCAGGCCATAGACGTCGTGCTGGTTGAGGAAGGTCGCCTGCCAGCCGTTCGCCTCCGTATAGTCGCGATATTTGTCGGGCGCATGGCCGAGCTGGATCGGGTCGTACGCCTGCCACCAGTTGCCGTCGGCGAAACGCGGCCGGGCGAAGCCGATCGCGGGATCGATGACGTTGCGATAGTTGAGGCTGCGCCTGCGCAACGTCGCGGCATCGTCGCGCGCTCCCGCCGCATCGGCTAGCACCGCCATCGCCCAGTCGTCATAGGCATATTCCTGCGTCCGGCTGACCGATTCCCACACCTTGTCGGCGGGGACGAAGCCGAGGTCGTAATAGAAGCCGCGGCCGAGCGTGCTGTCGATATCGGGGAAGTCGCGGTCGAAGGCGCGGCGGCGGATCTGCGGCCAGGCGGCGGCATAATCCGCCTTCACCCCCTTCACGCATGCCTCGGCGAGCACGGACACGCCATGCCAGCCGATCATGCAGGCGGTCTCCACCCCCTGCAACGGCCAGACCGGCGGCCCGGCGGGGCTCTGCACGGTCTGGCGGACGAGATCGCGGGTCAGCAGTGCCGCCTTGTCGGGTTGGACGAGGTTGAGCAGCGGATGCAGCGCGCGATAGGTGTCCCACAGCGAATAGGTGCTGAACGCCGCCTCGCCCGACGGCACCGTATGCACCTTGCGGTCGAGCCCGACGTAGCGGCCGTCGCGATCGGTGAAGAGCGTCGGCGACAGGAAGGCGTGGTAGAGCGCGCTCGCCATGATCGTGCGCTGTTCGGGCGTGCCGCCGGTGACGCGGGCGCGGTCGAGCTCGCCCTGCCAGCGGCGCGCTGCCGCACGGCGGACGGTGTCGAAGCGCCAGCCCTGCGCCTCGCCGGCCAGCGCCGCCTTCGCGCCGGCGACATCGACCGCCGAGATGCCGGTCTTGACGAGGATCGGTTCGCCGCCCGCCTGATCGAAGAAGAACGCGACCTTGAGCCGGTTGCCGGCGATGCCGGTGGCACCGGCCGCGGCGGGCGCATCGTCGTCGCCGAAGAACTGCACCCGGTCCGGCCGGCGCGACAGCTGCATCGCGAAATGGATGCGCCGCCCCTTCGCCCAGCGATGGACGCGGCGACTGCCGGTCAGCAGCCCGTCGGGTGACAGCGCCAGCGACGCCTCGTCGATCAGCGTCCCCTTGTCCCACACGTCGAGGATCATGTGCGCGAAATCGACCAGGATATGCGCTGGCCCCTGCGGGAAGGTGTAGCGGTGGTGGCCGGTCCGGTCTGTCACGGTCAGTTCGGCGAGCACGCCCGATTCCAGCCGCACCCGGTAATAACCGGGCTCCGCCAGTTCGTCGGTGAAGCGCTGGCGATAACCCTCGTCCGGCTTGCCGAGCGCGCCCGGCCTGAGCTGCAGCGGCCCGCGCGTCGGCACGACCAGCACGTCGAGCATGTCGCCGATGCCGGTGCCGGACAGGTGGGTGTGGCTGAACCCCATGATCGAGCCGTCGTCCTGATGATAGCCCGAACAGGCATCCCAGCGGCTGTTGTCGGTATCGGGACCGAGCTGCACCATGCCGAACGGCAGCGTCGGGCCCGGATAGGTGTGGCCGTGGCCGCCGGTGCCGACGAACAGGTCGGGCCTGCCCGCGGCCGGTGCCTGCGCCGGGGCCGCGGCTGGCATCGCGCCGGCGATCCCGGCAAGTCCGGCGCCGGCGATCACCTGACGGCGGTTGGCAAGGGTCATCGTCGTGTCTCCGTCATCGCCATTCAGAACCGGCCCGCGAGCAGCGCGGGTTTACGCCGTTCGAGGTCGAGGATCAGTTCGCCGAACAGGCCGTTGGCCCAGGCGAACCAGCTGCGCGTGAACTTCACCGGATCGTCCTTGTGGAAGGATTCGTGCATGAAGCCAGTGCCGCCGTGCGTCGCCTTCAGCCACGACAAGCACTGGCGGATCACGGCATCGTCGTCGCTATGCATCGCATGGGTGATGATCGACATCGGCCAGATCATGTCGAGGCCGATATGCGGGCCGCCGATGCCGTGCGCCGCCCGGCCGGCGAAGAAATACGGATTGCGGTCGCTCCACGCCAGCGCGGCGGTGCGCCGGAACAGCGGATCGGCGCGGTCGGCGGCCCCGAGCAGCGGCAGGCCGGACAGGCTCGGCACGTTGGCGTCGTCTATGAAGATGGCGTTGCCGAAGCCGTCGACCTCATAGGCCCAAACCTCGCCGCCGCGCCCGTCGGGCATGCGGCCATGCGCGGTCAGCGCCGCCTCGACCTCGTTCGCCAGCGCCTCGCTGTCCGTCGCCGCCGCGGCATCGCCGCGCGCCTCGCGCTGCACCGTCGCCAGCATGCGCAGCGCGGCGACCGCGAACAGGTTGGAGGGAATCAGGAACGGGTAGAGGCAGGCATCGTCCGAGGGGCGGAACATCGAATGGATCAGCCCGACCTTGCGCGTCGGCGCACCGAACCCCTCGAACATCAGCGTCTCGGTCGGCGAGACGTTGAGTCGCTGGAACCGATAGCTGCCCTTGCCCTGCTTGCGCTGCTGTTCGCGAAAGGTCGCCACCGCGCGGCGCATCGCACGCGCCCACAGGTCGTCGAACGGCCCGGTGTCGCGCGTCGCGGTCCAGTAACCGTGCGCCAGCCGCATCGGATAGCAGAGCGAATCGATCTCCCACTTCCGCTCCGCGACGCCCGGCTTCATCTCGGTCTGGTCGGTGCGCGCGCCCAAATTCGACCGCGCGGTTGGGTCGTACATGAAGGCATTGGCATAGGGATCGATCAGGATGCAGCGCGCCTGCCGCGCGATCAGCCCGGCGAACAGCCGGCGCAGCGCCGCATCCTTCGGCGCGAGATGGACGTAGGTCTGCAATTGCGCGGAGCTGTCGCGCAGCCACAAAGCCTCGATATCGCCGGTGATGACGAAGGCGTCGGGCCTGCCGTCGACGGTGCCGAGCCGGACCGTGGTGTCGAGCGTGTTGGGGTAGCAATTCTCGAACAGCCAGGCGAGTTCGGGATCCGCGATCTTCGCCTTCACCCGGACGATCTCCGCCTCGACCGCGGGGCTGGTGAAGCGGCGCGCCGCGGGCGGCGGCCGCCGGGTCGGCGGCGTCGTCGCGGCGGTCGCGGCGCGCGGCACGGCGGCGGCGATCGCGAGTGCGGCGGCCCCGGCCATCACGTCGCGCCGGGCGGGGTTCGTCATATCCTGCTCCATCGTCAGCGCGCGGCGACCGGGGCGCTCATCGAAAAGGGCGCGTCGCCCTTTGCGCTGCCCCAGCTGCGATTGGGCGTCGGCCCCATGACGAAGCGCAGCGTGCCGCCCTGCTGAAGCGCCGCCCGCGCCAGCCACGGCTTGTCGTGCCTCTTGCCGTTGAACGTCGCCGACTGAATGTAGACGTTGCCGGGGCCGTTGTTGACCGCCTCGATCGTCAGGATTCTGCCACCCGGCATCGTCAGCCGGACGTTGCGGAACAGCGGGCTGCCGATCGCATATTGGCCGACCGCGGGCGTCACCGGATAGAAGCCGAGCGCCGAGAAGACGTACCACGCCGATGTCTGGCCATTGTCCTCGTCGCCGGGATAGCCGTCGGGCGTCGGCGCGTAGAGCTTCCTCATCACGTCGCGGACGTGATATTGCGTCTTCCACGGCGCGCCCGCCCAATCGTACAGATAGGTCATGTGCTGGATCGGCTGGTTGCCATGCGCATATTGGCCCATGTCGACGATCTGCATCTCGCGGATCTCGTGGATCGTCTGCCCGTAATAGCTGTCGTCGAAGATCGGCGGCGTGGTGAAGATCGAATCGAGCCGCTGCACGAACGCCGCATCGCCACCCATCAGATCGGCGAGGCCCTGCACGTCCTGCATCACCGACCAGCTGTAGTGCAGCGCATTGCCCTCGGTGAAGGCATCGCCCCATTTGTACGGATTGAACGGCGTCGACCAGCTGCCGTCCCGGTTGCGGCCGCGCATCCAGCCGCTCTGCGTGTCGTAGAGCTTGCGGTAGTTCTGCGCGCGCGTCGCATAGAGCTGCGCATCCGCGGTCTTGCCGAGCGCCGCCGCCAGCCGCGACAGCGAGAAATCGGCGGTCGCATATTCCAGCGTCCGCGCGGCATTCTCGTTGATGCCGACGTCATAGGGGACGTAGCCGAGCCGGTTGTAATGTTCGACGCCCTCCCGGCCGACCGCGTGGACGACATTGCCCTTCCGGTCGACGGGCCGCCCTTCGGACGTGGTCGAGTTCTTGACCATCGCCTCGTACAGCGTCGCGACGTCGAACCCGCGCACGCCGTTCAGATAGGCGTCGGCGATCAGATTCGCCGAATTCGACCCGATCATCACATCGCGGTGCCCGGGGCTGGCCCATTCGGGCAACCAGCCCGATTCCCGGTAGGTGTTGACCAGCCCCTGCATGATCTCGCCGTCCCGCTCGGGATACATCAACGCGAAGAAGGGGAAGACGGCGCGCCACGTGTCCCAGAAGCCGTTGTCGGTGTAGAGCACGCCCGGATGGACCTTGCCGTCATACGGGCTGTAGTGGACCGTCTGCCGCTGCGCATCGACCTCATGGAACATGCGCGGGAATTGCAGCATGCGGTAGAGCGCCGAATAGAAGGTGCGGCGGTTGTCGATATCGGGATCGGTCACCTGCACGCGGTCGAATTCGCGCTGCCAGATCGCCTTGGCCTTCGCCCTGGTCGCCTCGAACCCGTCGCGGCCGATCTCGCCGCGCAGATTGCGCTCGGCCTGATCGAGGCTGATGAATGACGAGGCGACCTTCACGCCGACCTGTTCGCCCTTGCGCGTGGCGAAGCTGACCACCGCGCCGACGTGATCGCCCGCGCGCGTCGGCGTCGCGGCGAGCTGGCCGTTGTCGTCCCAGGTCCGGCTGACGGTGAAGTCGCGGTCGAATTCGGCGACGAAATAATTGTGGAAGTTGGCCGGCACGCCGCCATGGTTGTTGCGGACATAGCCGGTGATCCGCCGCCGTGCCGGGTCGATCGACACCATCGATCCGCCGGCATAGCCGTCGAGGATGATGTGCGCGTCGTCGCTCTCGGGGAAGGTGAAGCGGAACTGCGCGGCGCGCTCGGTCGGCGCGACCTCGGCGGTGACGTCGTAATCGGCGAGATAGACCTTGTAGGCGTACGGCCGCGCCTCCTCCGCCTTGTGACTGTACCAGGACGCGCGCTCGTCCTCCTTCACCTTGAGTGCGCCGGTCGTCGCCATCAGCGAGAAGGCGGCATAATCGTTCATCCACGGGCTCGGCTGGTGCGTCTGCTTGATGCCGCTGATCCGGTTGGCGTCGTAGGTGTAGCCCCAGCCGCTACCGGCCTTGCCGGTCACCGGCGTCCAGAAGTTCATGCCCCACGGCACCGCGACCGCCGGATAGGTGTTGCCGTAGGACAGCGTATAATCGGAATCGGTCCCCATCAGCGGATTGGCGAGGTCGACGGAGGGCGTCGCCCCTTCCCGCGCCGCGGCAGCCCCTTCCCGCGGCGCGGCGGCCTGCCCCAGCACGGGTGCCGGCGCCATCAGCGCGACCGACGCCGCCATCGCCACCGTTCCGCGCCATGCGCTGCCCCGTCTGCTGCTCACATCCTGTCCCCTGTTGGTGTCGTGCGCGGTGTTCCGATCGGCCGCGGTGCCACGCCGGCGTCGGTCATCACCACCGGTTCGATACGGCCATCGGCGGCGAAGCGCATCCGGTCGATCGCGATCTGGCGGTGCTCGCCGCGGTCCGTGTCGAGCGGGCGGCGGTGATAGGCGATGTACCAGTCGTCGGTCCCCGGCACGTTGACCACCGAATGATGCCCCGCCCCGCGTGCGATGCGCAGGTCCTGCGACAGGATCTTGCCCCTCGGCGTGAACGGCCCGGTCGGCCCGGGCGCGGTCGCATAGGCGACGCTATAGTCCGGGCCGGTCCAGCCGCCCTCCGACCACATCAGATAATAGGTGCCGCGCCGTTCGATCATGAACGATCCCTCGACATAGCCGGGGGGCGTCACCTCCTTGTAGAGCGTCCCGTCGGCGAACGGCACGATCCGCCTGAGATCGGCGCTGAGGCGGACGACGTTGCAATGCTTCCAACCGCCGTAGAATAGATAGACCTGCCCGTCGCGATCGCGGAACGCGAAGGGGTCGATCGGTTGCGCGCCATGGTGGAACGCGCCGATCAGCGGCTTGCCCAGCGCATCCCTGAACGGGCCGCCGGGCCGGTCGCTGACCGCGAGGCCGATGCCGCCGACCTCGGCATCGCTCTGGATGTCGTTGGCGCTGAAGAACATGTAATAGCGCCCGTGCGCCGCGATCACTGACGGCGCCCAGATCGCATAGGCCGCCCAGTCGGCATTGCGCACATCGAACACATGATCGTGCTTCGTCCAGTGGACGAGGTCGGGGGAGGAGAAGGCGTTGAAGAAGGTCTGCATCCCGTAGGACGGCCGTACCGTCCGGCGCTGCCGCGCCTTGACCTGCGCCGCCGAAAAATGCGGCGTCACGTCGGGCGTGCCGGCATGGTCGGAATAGGTCGGGTAGATCCAGTAGCGCCCGGCGAAGACGCGGATCTCGGGATCGGCATACCAGCCCGGCACGATCGGGTTGGACGCGCTCGCGAGGCTGCACGCCATCAGCGCGCCCGCCAGCATCGCGCCGCGCCGCAGCCGGCGCCACACGCCGCCGGACGTGCAGGATCGATCGCGCCGCGCGGGTCCCATCGGGGGGAGGAACGGGATACGCCGGGCCATCAGAAGTTGAACGACACGCCCACATAGGCGCGGCGTCCGAAATAGTTGCGATAGGTGAAGCGATCCTTCGTATCGTTGCCGAGGTGCCGGCGCTCCTCCGACTTGGTCAGGTTGATGACCGAGGCGGTGAGGTTAAGCCGGTCGGTCAGGGCGAAGGCGGCGTTGAGGTCGACCTGTTCATACGGGTCGGTATATTCGTTGAGCCCCGATTGTAGTCCGCCGACGACCTCGCCGCGCCGGTTGTACGAGGCGCGCAACAGGACCGGGCCGCGTTCGTAGAAGAGCGATGCGTTGACCTGCGTCTTGGCGCTGCCGACCAGTGCCGACGATCCCACCGTCTGCCCGTCGAGCGACACGTCGGCGACCGAGGTGTCGTTATAGGTGAAGTTGACCTGCGCCCCGAGGCCGAACGGCAGCGTGTGCTGCGCATAGAGTTCGATACCCTGCGACCGCGCGTTCGAACCGTTGGCGACGGTCGAATAGGGCTGGATCAGCACCTGTTGCCCGGCGACCTCACGCGTCACGTCGAGCACCAGCGGCACGACGAAGTCGGACACGTCTTTGCGGAACAGCGTCGCGCCGAGCACCGAACCGCGGCGGAAATACCATTCGATGCCGAGGTCGTATTGCCACGCGGAGAAAGGGTTGAGCTCCGCATTGCCGCCGCTGCCCGACCAGCCGGCGAACTCGCCGAACTGGCCGCGGTCGAAGGCATAGGCGTCCGTCCGGAAGGTCAGCGAGCGCTGCGAGCCGAGGTCGTTGAACGACGGCCGCGCGATCACCTTCGCCACCGCGGCGCGGACCAACAGGTCGGGCGTCACCTCGTAGGAGGCGTTGAAGCTCGGCAGCCAGTCGGTGTAGGTCTTGGACTGGTCGGCGCGGGTGTTGACGATCGTCTCGCGCACATTGAGCGGCAGCACCTGGCAATTGCCGTCGGGGCCGAGCGGACGGTTGGGGTCGGTCGGGCCGTTGGGACCGTTGACGCAATAATCGTTGAGATATTGCAGGCGGTCGGAGGTGTTGCCCGATTGGCGCGTATTGGCCACGCGCAGGCCGACGTTGCCGCGGAAGCCGCCGGTTTCAAAGTTGAGCTGCGCATAGCCCGCCCACACCCGCTCGCCCAGATCGTAGACGAAATCGGGCTCGTACACCCGCACCGCCGGACCGTAGGTCGTGTTGAGATAGCCGAGATACCGCTGGAAATCGATGCCCGGCACGACGTTGGCGTCGAAACCGCCATTGATGTTGCCGATCGGCTTTTCATAGAAGAACTCGGGCCGCGCGACCGCCCCCGCGGCGGTATCCTGATAGCGCAGCTGCGTTGCCGCATCGGCATACCAGTCGTTGCGCCCGGTTTCGCGATGGATGCTGAGGTCGCGCCACTTGCCGCCGATCTGCACCGATTTCAGGACACCGTCTAATCGGCGCGTCAGGTCGAGCTGGACGTAGCGCTGGCCGATGTCGCTGTTGACGAAGCTGGAGCCGGTCGAGCCGACGTCGATCTGCGCGATGCCGTTACGGATGTTCTGCTGCAACTCGGGCGAGAATGCGAAGCTGGCACCGCCGTTCGCGATATCCCAGTTGCTGACGAAATTGCCGTTGCGCTCCTGTCCGGTCACGGTCAGCCGCGGCTTAGCCGCGACGCTGAAGCGGACCGACGGACCGCCGCTCGCCTTGGTCTTGCCGAGTTTCAGCACCGCATCGAAGCGATCCTGGCTATAGCGCACTTCGGTTTCGAAGGTGTTCGAGGTCTGCTTCTCGCGGCTGAACGTGCCCGCGATCTGCGGCGTTTCCATCGTGCACGGCGGCGAACGCGTCAGGCAGCCGGTTCCCGCCTGCGGCACCGCGAAGCCGGCGGACTGGAAGATCGTGCCGCTCCTGTCGAACGTCGCGCCGGTGAAGAAATCGCCATAGCCCCATTCCGGGATCTTGAGCACGTTCGAGGTGAAGTTGCTGGTATAGCCGAAACGGAAATAGTTCGACGTCACCGTGACGTTGTCGAACGGGCGGAACTGCGCCGTCGCCTGGATGCCGTACCGTTCGCGTTCCTGGTCGAAGACCTCGGCGTTGACCGACTGCGGCGCCCAATAGCCCGAATAATGCGTGCCATCGCGCGCGGTGACGCCCTGCCCCGGCCAGTAGGAGACGGCATCGTCGTTGGCGAGCGGGTTGCCCTTCACGTCCGTCGCCGGGGTGATGATATTGCCCTGCGCGTCGCGGTCGCTCCACCAGCGCCAGCTTTCCGTCGCGCTGCGCAATTCGCGGTTGGTGCGCTTCTGCCAGACGCCGCCGAGCAGCAGGCCGAACGTCTCCTCCTTGTTCTTCCACGAAAGCTGGCCACCGAGCTGCGGCTCGAACTTGTCGGTGGTGTCGGCATAGGTGCCCTCGGCCGAGACGAAGCCTGACCAGGCGGGGACGTCGAACGGGCGACGCGTGTTGAGGATGATCGTGCCGCCGACGCCGCCCTCCTCCAGCCGCGCCTCGGGCGATTTGTAGACCTCGGTGCTCGCGATAAAGTTCGACGGCAGCAGCACATAGTTGAACGAGCGCTGCGGATCGCCACTGTCGGCACCGGCGAGGAAATTGCCGTTGAGCAACGTCAGTGTCAGGCCCGGTTGCAGACCGCGGATGCTGACCCGGCTGCCCTCACCGCCATCGCGGGTGATGACCACGCCGGGGACGCGTTGCAGCGCGTCGGCGACGTTCTTGTCGGGGAACTTGCCGATATCCTCGGCGGTGATGACGTCGACGAAGGCGTTGGCCTCGCGCTTCTGGTTGAGGCTCTGTTCGATCGAGCGGCGATAGCCGGTGACGACGATATCCTCCTGCCCCGTATCTGCCTGGCTGGCCCCGTCGCCCTGCACTGCCGCATCGGCGGGCGTCGCCGGGGCGTCGGCCGGGGGCTGCGCCATCGGGGCGGGAGACTGGGTCGCCGGGGCGGGCGCCTGTTGCGCCCGGGCGGTGCCGGCGAGCGTCGCGGCGAGGCTGACCGTCGCCAGCAGCAACGGCAGCGCGCGGCGGCGATGCGGCATGAACGAAGGCGCGGCGGTGCGTGCGGTCATCGGACGATCCTCTTCCTCGCGAGGGCATCTGCCGGCCCTCGCTTACCCCTGCGATGGCGTGCCGGCCCCCGCTGGATGGGAGCGTCCGGTTGTCCGGATCGCGACGACGCGCTGCCTGAATGCCGCTATCTGCCAATTGCAAAAGCAAATTGTCAAATAGATTGTGGCAGCAACCCTCACGTGTTCACGCACGTGCCGCGCCGCGAACAATGGCGTATTTTCCAATAGATATGGCCGTCCGGGTGGCGCTCACGCGCTATGGCAACATGCGCCGCGACCGCGGGCCTGCAACCATAGGTCAGCAATACTTTGTTACCGTCGGTAGGTGGTCAATCCGCCAGCACGTCCGCCCCGGCGCCCGAATCCTTCCAAAGGGCCCCCGCCTTGGGCAGCAGGAAATGGCTGAACGGCAGGATCGCCGCGCCCACCGCCGGCGCGTCCTCCGACAAGGCGGCACGGCGGACGGGCGCGACCGCCGGCGCCGCGGTCGCGTCGCGGATCAGCGCATTCACCCGCTCCGCCAGTTGCTCGACCAGCCGGCTTGGCAGGCGGCCGCCGATCAGCACCACCGCAGGATCGATCAGGCAGTTGATCGCATCGAGCGGTGTGCACAAGGTCCGCGCTGCCTGCTCGACCCAGTCGTCCAGGCAGGCGCCGACCGCCGGTTCCCACACGGGCTGGTGCAACACCTGCCCGATCGCGAAGCCGGCGCGGGCGAGGTGCGCAGCGAGGCCGGACAGCGACACCGACGCCTGCACGGTGTCGCGCCCGCTGCCCGCGGTCATGAACCCCAGTTCGCCGCTGCGGCCATGGACGCCGCGGACATAGGCGCCATCGGCGACGAAACCACCGCCGAGCCCCGACGACACGAGGATGTAGAAGAAGCTGTTGTAGCGCTGCCCGAGCCCCAGTTGCATCTCGCCGGTCGCGGCGGCGGCGGCGTCGTTCTCGACGAAGACCGGCAGGCGCAGCGGTTCGTCGAACAGCGCCGCCATGTCGATCCCGTCCCACGCCGCATAGGCGGCCGGGCGGCCGGGCAGCGCGACCCGGCCGAGGTCATCGGGCCGCGCGACGCCGATGCCGACCAGCCGGGCAGGATCGACCCCGGCCTCCGCCAGCAGCGAACCGACCGACCGGCGGTACAGGGCGCGGACGTCGTCGGGCAGGGCGAAGGCGGTTTCCGCCGTCGTGCGCGCGAGGGTCTGCGCGGCGAAGTCGACCAGCACGATCGTGATGTGATCGCGATCGATGTTGACGCCGATCGCGTAACAGGCGTCGCGACGGACGACGAGCTTGGTCGGCGGCTGGCCGCGCCCGCCGCGGCGCTGGCCCGCCTCCTCGATCAGTCCTTCCTGCAACAGCCGGCGCGCGATGTTGGCGATCGCCGGCCCGGTCAGTCCGGTGATCCGCGCCAGATCGAACCGGGTCAGCGATCCGCCGAGCCGGATGGCGTGCAGCGTCACGCGCTGGTTGTGATCGGCGGCGCGTTCCAGATTGGTGCCGGACAGGCGCGGCGGCATGCGGCGGGTCATGCCGGGCGGTCGCCGGCGGGGGTGCGCGGCGCGCGCGCCTCGCGCCGCCTGTCATGCCCCCGGATCGCCACGCCAGCCGCCTCCCGATCTGCTTGTTTGAATTGAGCAATTTGATAGTCTAATCCTCTTCCCCGGTCTTGCAAGAGCGGCGTCAGCCGGCCGGGAACCGGCCGAACAGGCAGAGGAGCATGCGCATCGTGATTCACCGGACATCGGGTGGGACGGGTGATGGGAATGCGACGGGGCGGGCATCCGCCGGCATCGCCCGGCGCGCGACCGTGTCCCGCCGCGCCATCGCCATCGCCGCCGCCCTGCTCGGCACCCTCCCCGCCACCGCCGCCGCCGCGCAACAGGGGCCGTCATCGGCGGCGCGGCCGAGCGACGCGGTCGATCCCTTCATAGGCACCGGCGGCGAGGGCCATACCTTTCCGGGCGCGGTCGCACCGTTCGGCATGGTGCAGCTGTCGCCCGATACCGACACCTCCTGCGTCATCCGCAGCTGCTACGGCCATGCCGCCGGCTATCGCTACGACGACCCGACGATCGTGGGGTTCAGCCACACCCATTTTTCCGGCGCAGGCCATTCCGATCTGGGCGACGTGCTCGTCATGCCGGTCGCGGGCGAGGCGGTGCCGATGGACCCCGGCACGCATGCCGCGCCCGGCTACCGATCCGCCTTCCGCCACGCCACGGAGGTTGCCAGCCCGGGCTATTATGCGGTGACGCTCGACGGGCCGCAGGTGCGCGCGGAAATGACCGCCGGGACGCGGGTGGGCGTGCACCGCTACCGCTTCCCGCAGGGGAAGGCGGCGCATCTGATCGTCGACCTGCGATCGTCGCTGTACAATTATCCGGGCAAGATCCTGTGGTCGGGGCTGCACCTGCGCGCCGACGGCGTGCTCACCGGCTTTCGCGAGACGCGCGGCTGGGCGCCGGGGCGCAAATTGTTCTTCGCGATGCGCTTCTCCGCAGCCCTGGTCGGCCACGCGCTGGTCAACCGCGAGACGGACGTGCCGTACAAGGGCTTTCAGGGCCCCGGCCGCGGCAGCGACGCGCTGGCCGAGAAGCTCGGCCGGGCGCTGGAGGCGCGGCTCGACTTCGGCACGCTCGACGCGCCGCTGGAGGTGAAGGTCGGCCTGTCGGGCGTCGACGAGGCGGGAGCGCTCGCCAATCTCGACAGCGAACCGGGCGACTTCGACGCGGTGCGCGCCCGCACGCGCGACGGCTGGGACACGGCGCTGGGGGCGGTCCGCTTCGACGCCGACGGGCCGATGCGGCGCATCTTCGCGACCGCGCTCTATCACAGCCTGCTCGCGCCGAGCGTGTGGAGCGACGCCGACGGCCGCTATCGCGGGCCGGACGATCAGGTCCATCGCGCGGACGGCTTCACCGTCCGCTCCACCTTTTCGCTCTGGGACACGTTCCGCGCCGAACATCCTCTGCTGACGCTGATCCAGCCCGCGCAGACCACGACCGACATCGTCCGTTCGCTGCTCGCCAGCCAGCAGCACAGCCCCGACGGCATCCTGCCGGTCTGGCAGTTCGCCGGGCGCGAGACGTGGACGATGATCGGCTATCATGCCGTCCCGGTGATCGCCGACGCCTATATGAAGGGTATCGGCGGCTTCGATACAGAGGCGGCGCTGCGCGCAATGGTGGCGAGCGCGGATCATGCGGCCTATGGCGGGCTCGGCGAATACATCCGCCGCGGCTACGTGCCCATCGACAAGGAGCCGGAGGCGGCGTCGAAGACGGTCGAATATGCCTATGACGACTGGACGATCGCCCGCATGGCCCGACGGATGGGCAAGGCCGACATCGCCGCCCGGTTCGAAAAACGCGCCGGCAACTGGCGCAACAGCTTCGACGCGCGCTCGGGCTGGCTGCGCGCGCGGCTGTCGAACGGCACGTTCCGCACGCCGTTCGACCCGACCACGATCAACTACGGATCGGACTATACCGAGGGCAATGCCTGGCAATACAGCTGGTTCGTGCCGCAGGACCAGGCCGGGCTGTTCCGCCTGCTCGGCGGCGATGCCAAATCGATCGCCCGGCTCGATGCGATGTTCGACCACGACAATTCGAAGCTCGACTACAGCCATGCCGAGGATATCGCCGGGCTGATCGGCCAATATATCCACGGCAACGAACCGAGCCACCACGTCGCCTATCTCTACAGTTACGCCGGCGCGCCATGGCGCACGCAGGAACGGCTGCGCCAGATCGTCGCCAGCCAATATGGCGCGACCCCGGCGGGGCTCAGCGGCAACGACGACCTCGGCCAGATGTCCGCCTGGCTGGTGTTCACGGCGCTCGGTTTCTACCCGGTCGCGCCGGGATCGAACGAATATGTCATCGGCCGTCCGTTCCTGTCGCGCGCGGCGATCGCGCTGCCGGACGGCAAGCAGTTCGTGGTCCGGACCGACGGGCTGTCGGAAGCCAATCCCTATATCCGCTCGGTGACGCTCAATGGCCGGCCGCTGACCCGCAGCTATCTGCGCGACGACGAGATCCGGCAGGGCGGCGAGCTGCATGTCACGATGGGCGCACAGCCCGACACGGCGTGGGGCAGCAGCGCGGGCGCCCGCCCCTTCTCGCAATCGACGGCGCGGCCCGCCCCCCGGTGACGGAGATGCCCCGCACCGGTTCGGCGCCGCGCCGCACGCGTCGTTCCCGATCGATATCGGCCGGGCACTGGTGTAGGAGCGCGGCCATGGCCGCCGATCCCGGGCGGCCGCGATACGGATCCGGTTGACCCTATGGCCCGCAAGCATTCCAAACACGGCCCCTATGATGCGGATCAGGGCGATGCGGACGACGCACCCGCGGCGCTGGCGGCACCGTGCTGGCTGTGCGGCCGGCCGACGGGCAAGACCATCGTCTGGCACCATCCCGTCCCCAAGAGCCGCGGCGGTCGCGATGTCGTTCCCATGCATCCGATCTGCCAGCAGACGGTGACGGCGCATTTCACCAATTCGGAGCTGCAGCGCCATGGCATGGACGTGGAGGGCCTGCTGGCCGATCCGGCGGTGCGCAAGTTCGTCGACTGGGTCGCGAAGAAGGACCCCGATTTCACCGCCACCATCACCAAGAAGCAGCGCTGAGCGACGCGGGGGGACGTAGCCCCCCGCCCCCTATCGCATCACCGCCAGCGCCGCGACCGTCAGGGTGCGGATGCCCGAGCGTATCGCCGCCTCGTGATCGGGCGCGAAGAAGGGCGAATGGTTGCTCGGCACCGTCTGCCCCTTGGCCGCGAACCGCGCCAGCGTCGCGGCGTCATAACCGCCGATCGTCATGTAGACGGACGGAACGCCCGCCTCGACGAAGGCCGAATAATCCTCGCTCGCCGACCAGCCCGGCTCCGATGCCGGGACGTGGCGGATCGTATCGGGACTGGACGCGGCCAGCGCCGCTGCCACCTTCGCGCCGAGCGCGGCATCGTTGACCACCGCTGCGGTGCCGTGGAGCCATTTGACCGTCGGTTCGGGCGCGGCGGCCATCGCGGCGGACGCCTTGGCCACCCGGCTGACACCGTCGAGCAGCAGCGTGCGCACTGCGGGCGTGAACGAGCGCAGGCTGAGCTTCAGCACCGCCGTATCGGGGATGATGTTGCCGACGGTCCCCGCCTGGAACGCGCCGACGGTGACCACGCCGAACGTGCCCGCGTCCTTCTGCCGGCTGATGACGGTCTGCACGTCGGTGACGAAGCGCGCGCCCATCACGATCGGGTCGATCGTCGCGCTCGGCATCGATCCGTGGCCGCCGCGGCCGTTGAAGGTCACCTCGACCGAATCGGAATTGGAGCTGACCACCCCGTCCTTGACGATCACGGTCCCCGTCGGCTCCGATCCCACATGCACGGCGATGCCCGCATCGGGTTTCGGGAAGCGCGTGAACAGACCGTCGGCGATCATCGCCTTCGCGCCCTTGACCTGCTCCTCGGCCGGCTGCGCGACGAACATCAGCGTGCCGTGCCATTGCGCCTTCATCGCCAGCAGCGCCTGCGCCGCGCCGATCCACGCGGTCATATGGACGTCATGCCCGCAGCTGTGCGCGACGAAGCTGGTCTTGCCCTCGAAACTCGCCTGCGCGCGGCTCGCATAGGGCAGGCCGGATTTCTCCTCCATCGGCAGGCCGTCGAGTTCGGTACGGACCAGCAGCGTCGGCCCTGCGCCGTTGCGGTAGAGCGCGACAAGGCCGGTGCCGCCGACCTTCTCGGTCACGGTGAAGCCGAGCGTGCGCATCCGGGCCGCCAGCACGCCGGCGGTACGGACTTCCTGAAACCCCAGCTCGGGATGCGCGTGCAGGTCGCGGTACAGCGCGTCGAGCTGCGGGTAGCTCTTGACCACGCTCGCATCGATCGCCTGACCGGTCGGGTCGGCGCTGGCGGCGGCGGCCGGCAGGAGGAGCGACGCTGCCGTGAGCAGGGTGCGGATCGCCATGCCGCGGCTCAAAAGAAGTGCAACGAGTCGAAGGCGACGCTGACCGTCTGACCCGGCGCCCGCGCCGCTCCGATTTCGACCTGCACGATAGCATCTCCCTTGAACGCGATACCCGGCTTATCGCCACGCGAAACCGGCGTCAGCATCGTGAAGGGAATTTCGATCGCCGTCCAATCCGCCGTCCCCGTCACCGGCGCGGACCAGCTGCCCGCCAGCCCGTTGAGCTTCAACAAGAATGGTCCCGCCCCTTTCATGTCGAAGCGCACGCCGCGATAGCCGCGCACGTCGACCGGCTGGACCGATCCCCGCGTCAGCGGCACCGCGACGCCGGCATAGGCGTCGCCCTTCATCGCCATGCGCGCCGACAGCTGCAGCGCGTGGCCGCCGTCGCCGCGTGGCACGATCTGGCTGATCTCGACGGTGCGATCCATGCCGCCGTCGCCGGTTTCCAGCCGCAGCGTGTCGAGCGTGCTGCGACCGTCGGGCCGCTCGAAATCGTCGATCGTCGCCGGCACCGTCACCGCCGGCAGATAGCTGGCGCGATTGCCCGCGGGCAGCGCCGGGGCGCCCGGGCCATGGACCAGCCGGCCGTCGATCACGACCTGCGACAGCTTGCGGATATCGGCGATCCGTTCCCAGGGCCGGCCGTCGACCAGGATGATGTCGGCGCGCTTGCCCGGCGCGATCGTGCCGCGGTCGCCGTCGAGGTTCATGATCTCCGCACTCGACCGCGTGCCGGCGACCAGCGCCTGCGTCGGGGTCAGGCCGGCGCGGACCAGCAGTTCCAGCTCGCGCAGCGTCGATGCGCCGTGCGGCGTTCCCGGCATGCCGGCATCGGTCCCCAGCCCGATGCGCACGCCGGCATCGTACATCACCTTCACATTGTGCAGCGCATGGCCGAACTTGGCGACGCTCTGCCGGTAGCGCGCGCTCGCGGGATCCTTCGGGGGGCCGGCCTTGTCGGGCTCGTAGACCGCCAGCGTCGGTGCCATCGCCATCTTCGCCGCGACGATTGTCGCGAGCGTCGCCGGGTCGATGTCGCGATCCTGCAGTCCGTGTGCCAGCGCGTCGATCTTGGCGCGTGCCGCGACCCCGCCGCGATCGACGGTGACCGTGTGGGTCAGCACCTTCCACCCGGCCTGATGCGCACCCTCGACCAGTGCGCCCAGCGTCCATTCGTCCATGCTGGTATTGTCCGGCGCGACGCCATAGCGCCAGCCGTCGGTGAACGCCTTGATGAGGTCGGGTTTGTACGGCTTCAGCCGCTCGACCGCGGCTTTCGCGGCTTCGGGCGTGTTGACCCAGATCGTCGTCGACTGATCCGCCCAGTCCGCGCCATGCCCCCCGGGCGTGCTGACCCGCGCGGCGAAGTTGACGTGCGGCGCGGCCAGCGACGCCAGCCATTGCCGGCGCGGTGCATAGCTTTCCGGCTGTTCGTGGAAGTCGTTCACCGTGGTGACGCCCGCCTGCACATAGGCGGTGGCGATCTGCGGCGTCGTCGCGGGGACGCCCGCCGGGGTCCAGTGGGTGTGGAGGTCGAACAGGCCGGGCAACAGCGCCTTGCCGCGCGCGTCGATGATGCTGGCGCCGGCGGGCGGCGCGACGTCCGGGCCGACCGCGACGATGCGGCCATCCTCGACCAGGACGTTCGCGCGCCTTGGGGCGGCGCCGGTGCCGTCGAACACCGTGGCGCCGACGATCGCCAGGCGCCGGGGCGCGGGGGCCGGCGTGGCGGCGGTGGTCAGGCCGGCAATCAGCAGGACGATCCCGACGCGCAGCGGCAATGCGGCGCGGCGATCAGGCGAAGCGATACGGGTCACGAGGCATCCTTGCTTGCAGGGGATAGGGGCGTCGTCAGCCAGTCGTCCTCGTCGCTGCCGATCGGCGCGCCCGGCGGCACCTCCGGCGGCGGCGCGATCGGCTCGGCGAGACGCTGCAACTGTTCGACCGGCCCGGTCAACAGCGCGGCGAGATAGGCGCAGGAATCGGTTTCGATCCGGTCGCCGGCACAGCCACGCAGCCGTGCGCCGAACCGGGTCGCGGCACCGCGCGCGGCGGCGATCGCGGTCGACGACAGGCGCTTGTCCTGCAACAGCCCGGCGAGCCGGGCGACGTAGCGGCCGCGCACCCGCCGCCGAAGCTCCGCCGCCCGTCCCTGCCCCGCCGCGGTCGGGCCGAGCGCGGCGCCGATCCGCTCGAACAATTCATCCACCGACAGCTGCTGCGGGTCGACGCGCTGCTGCTCGATCAGCCGGTTGAGCCGCTCGGGATCGAGCAGCGCCTCGAACGTCACGTCCGCCGCCGCCTCGGCCGCGCCCGGCAGGTCGAACGGCGCCGCGGTCCGCGACGGCAGCAGCTCGATCTCATACTGGATGTCCGGCGTGCCCGACTGGACCGACGACAGCACCGCCAGCAACGCGTCGGGCAGGTCGAGCTGGTCTGGCGACAACGTGCCGATCAGCGCGGTCAGCGCCGCGCGCTGGCGGGCAGCGGGAACGACCGCCGCGCGTTCGTGGCCGTCACCCTTCACCGCATAGCCATAATCGACACCGCCGATCAGCTTCGACGCCGCGGTCACCTGATAGCGATGGTAGAGGTAGATCGGCACGATCATCCGCCGCAGATCGGCCGCCGGCGCGCCATCGGGCAGGTTGCGCAAGCCGAACCGCGCCAGCGCGATCCGCCGCACTGCCAGCACGTTGGCGAGTTCCGCGACGGCGTCCTCGCCATTGTCCCACATATTGCCATAGGGCTGGGCATCGCCCGCCCCGCGCGTGTCGCCGTCGGACACGAAGCGATAGCCGCGCGCCTGCCCCTCGCGCGCCAGCCCGTCCAGCCAGCGCGCCTCGTCCGCACCTTTCGGCGCCGTGCCGTAGAGCCAGCGGATCGCGAACCGGTCCCACGTGCCGACCCCGGTGGCATAGGCATCGGTCAGGTCCAGCCCGCCGTCGCGCACCCGGATCAGCGGTGCGGGATAGTCCATCACCGACGCCCGGTCGGCATAGCTGCTGCCCGCGAAATTGTGTGCCAGCCCCAGCGCGTGCCCGACCTCGTGCACCGCCAGCTGGCGCAAGCGCGCGCGGACCAGCCGGATCGGATCATCCGCCGCGCCGCTATTCTCCCGCTCCGCCCCGACCAGCCCCTCGAAGATCATCTTGTCCTGCCACGCGCGCAGCGAGCCGAGCTGGACGACGCCGCGCACGATCTCGCCCGTGCGCGGATCGACGATGGTCGATCCGGTCGACCAGGCGCGCGTCTCGCGATGGACCCAGGCGATGACGTTGTAGCGCGCGTCCATCGGGTTGACGCCCTCGGGCAGCAGCTCGACGCGGAACGCATCGCTGTAGCCCGCGGCGTCGAACGCCTGCGCCCACCAGCGCGCGCCCTCGATCAGCGCGGTGCGGATCGCCTCCGGCGCGGCGCGATCGACGTAGAAGACGATCGGCTTCACCACCGGCGATCGCGCCGCCCCGGGATCGCGCCTGGTCAGGCGAAAGCGGCGGACCAGCCGGGTGACGATCGGCCGGTCGAGCGCGGTCGCATAATCGTTGCGGATCACCTGTACCGAGGTGCCGGTGCGCGGATCGTGCGCACGCGGCGCAAAGCCGTCGTCGGGCAGGCGGATGAAGCTGTGATGCACCGCCACGGTGATCGCGCGCGCATCGGGCACCGCGCGACGGATCGCGGTGCCGGGCTCGTCGGTCTGGAAGGTCAGCACCGACTGGAATTCGACATTGTCGGGAAAGGCCGCGCTCTGCCGCGGATCGACATAGCTCAGCGTCGGCGCAAGGCGGTAGGTACCGGCCTTGCCCTGTTTCAGCCGGCCGGCGATGTCGAGGCCGTCGCGCAGCAGGAACCCGGCGATGTCGACCGCGGTGCCGCCGCCCGGCTCGTCGACCGCCTCGCCCGCCCAGATAGTGGACGGGGCGAAGGAGGATTCCACCGCTTCCTCCGCACCCCGCTCCCCGTTCAGCGCGCGGAAGCGGGTGTTCTCGAACGACAGCAGCACGCGTTTGCCGAGCCGGCGAAACACCAGGATCTGCGTCTGCCCCAGCCACGCGCGATCGACGCCGATGTCCTTCGCGCCCAGGCCGGCGGCGATCGACGGCGTGTAGAGATAGCGGCCGATCACCCCGTCCGGCCCCGCCGCGGGCAGGCGGATCACCTGCCTGCCGCCGTCCCGGTCCGCGACGACGCCGAACAGCGTCCCCTGCGCCGCGGCGGGAGCGGCCACCACCGTCGCCGTCCCGAGCAGGACCGCTAGAACCAGACCGCGCATCCGCATCAGAACTTGTGCCGGATGTTCGCGTACCAATAGCGGCGGACCGGCGTATAGAGGATGCCGAGATAGCCGTCCGACGACAGCGACGGCTTTTCGTCGGTCAGGTTGCGCACCCCCAGCCGGATCGTCGTGCCGGCGAGCGACCCGCCGGTGAAGGCATATTGGCCGAACAGGTTGCCGGTGATCTGGTCGTCGACGATCCACGGCGCGCCGGCGGAATCGATCAGCCCGGTATCCTCGACGCTGCCGATATATTGGGTGAAGGCGCCGATCGTCACGTTCTTTAGCGACCAGGTGAGCGCGCCCGACCATTTCCACGTCGGCCGGGCGGATTGCCGCCGCAGGTCGCCGCCGCCGGTAATGCTGGTGCCGGCGTTGATCTGGCCGGCGTCCCGCGCCGCCAGCAGCGCCGCGATGCCGGGCGACGGGTCCTGATAGAATTTGATGAGATGCGCGACGTTGAACGACAGGTTGAAATTGCCGACGCCGGTGTCGCGCAGGTTGTAGATCGCGTTGAGATCGACCCCGCGCACCGTCTGCGGCAGCTGGTTGACGTAACGGTCGGTGACGAACAGCACCTGCCCCGCCGGCGCCAGCCCGGTGCCGGTGAAGGCCGCGATATCGTCCCCGGTCGGCGCGGCGCGGACGACGTTCGGGTTGGTCTGCCCCGACTGGCGCAGCAGATAGTCGAGGATCAGCGCATTGCCTTCGCCGAAGATGCCGACCAGCCCCTTCTGCTTCACCTGCCAATAGTCGCCGGTCAGCGTCAGGCTGCCGAGGCCCGAGGGCAGCGGCGGTTCGAGCACCGCACCGAACGACAAGGTCGTCGCCCGTTCCGGATCGAGATCCGGGTTGCCGGAGCGTTGCGCGGTCGTCGTCTGCGACCGGGCGCAATTGGCGAAGCTGCTGATCCGCCCCGCGCGCAGGTCCGCCTCGCAAAAGGCATAATCGGTGCGCGTGTTGGTGCGGGTGACCAGCGCGGCGTTGGTCTGTTCGAGGTTGGGCGCGCGGAACGATTTCGCCCATGATCCGCGCAGGCGGATGCCGCGGACGATGTCCCACGCACCCGCGACCTTCGGCACGGCGATGCTGCCGAAATCGCTGTAATCCTCGAACCGGCCCGCGATCTGGAAGTTGAGGCTGCGGATCAGCGGCACGCCCATCTCGGGCGAGATCGCCGGGATCGCCAGTTCGCCATAGGTCGCGAAGACCTCGCGATGGCCGCGCGTGTCGGGGTTGATGCTCGAATTAGCGAAATCGCCCGCCACGACGCGGGTCAGCGGATCGGTGTAGGTGATCGTGCCGTCGATACGCGCATCGCGATCGTCGAGCTGCGTCTCGCGCCGCGCCTCGATCCCCGCGGCGAAGCCGACGTCGCCGGCCGGCAGGGTGATGAGGTTGCGCTTCGACACGCGGAAGTCGAACGTCGCCAGCGTGGATTTGGTGCGCCGCGTCAGGCTTTCGCGGATCGCATCGATCGTCGATTGCCGGTTGGGCGTCGCATCGCCGATCGACGGCCTGTCCAGCGTGCCGCCGTTGAAGACGTTATAGGCGTCGGGCGTCGACAGGCCGAGGTAATAGGCAAGCTTGGTGCGCGAGATATTGTCGCTGACGTCGCGGACGGTCGCTTCCGAATAGCTGCCCGCGGTTTCCCAGTCGAAGCCGTTCCAGCTGCCGCGCAGGCCGAACAGGCCGCGATATTGCTGGTTGGTGACGTCGACCTTGATGTTGCCGAAATCGGAAAACGAATAGTTGCGGATCGTCACCGGCAGGCCGGCGGCGGGCACGTTGGTGCCGGGGATGCGATTGGGATTGGCGGTGCCGTCCGCGAAGGTCGCGGCGCCGAACGGGTTCCAATAATTGCTCGCCGGCACCGTGATCGGGATCGACGTCAGCGTCTGGATCGGGCTCTGCTCGGCATGCGTCTTGCCGCGATAATAGCCGCCCTCCCAGAAGGCGGTGACCGAATCGTCGAGGTCGAAATGGCCGGTCAGGAACAGGTTGATACGATTGAGCGACGGGATCACCGACGTCCGTTGCGCCGCCGTATCCTGCCGCAGGTCGCGGTCCGCGCCCGCGGTCGACAGCGCGCCGTCGTCGATGCACAGGCCGTTGCCGATCGCGCGCTGGCATCCTGCCGAGGTGGTCGGCTGGATGTGGAACAGGCCCGACGCGCTGGTCAGCGCGGTCGTGCCGGCGCGGATCGTGCCGAAGCTGGCGGGCGTCTGCGCCGACAGCCACGGCGTCGTCACGCTGCGCGAATCGAGCGAGGTCGCGCCCTCGAACCGGGTGCCGACGAACAGCGCACGCCGGTCGGACGAGGCGGTGAAGGATTGTTCGGTGCTGTCGAGGCCGGTGCCGCGATCGTAATTCGCGAACAGGGTGACGTTGCCGCGCCCGCCGGCGAAATTGGTGCCGAACACGCCATTGGCGTTGAATTCGCGAAAGCCCGTGCCCTCGGCGCCGCCATATTGCACCGACATGTCGCCGCCGCTGTAATCGGTCTTGAGCACGGTGTTGACCACGCCCGCGACCGCATCGGCGCCATAGATGGCGGCGGCACCGTCGCGCAGCACCTCCAGCCGTTCGAGCCCGTTCACCGGAATCGCGTTGGAATTGTAGGTCAGCACCGGCACCAGCTGGGTGTTCGCCTGGCTGGTCGGATGCGCGACGACGCGGCGGCCGTTGAGCAGGACGAGCGTGTTGCCGATGCCGAGGTTGCGCAGATTGATCGAACCGACGTCGCCGCGCGCCGAATTGCTGCTGCCCGGCAGGTACGAACTGTTGAAGGTGACGTCGCCGAATTGCGGGACCGAGCGGAACAGCTCGTCGCCCGACACCGCGCCGGTCGCCGCGATCTCGCGCTGGCCGATGACGGTGACGGGCAGCGCGTCGTTGACCTTGGCACCGCGGATCTGCGAGCCGACCACGACGATGTCGTCGGGCGGCGCCTGATCCTGCGGCGCATCGCTCGCGGGCTGCGTCTGATCGGTGGCCGGTGGCGCCTCGGGCGTAGCGGTCTGGACGAAGGACGGGGCGGCGGAAATCGTCCGCAGCCGCGGCGCCGGGTCGCTGGTCAGCGCGACGACGCCGCCCGCCATCGACGCGACGCGCAGCGGCGTGCCGCGCAGGATCCGCTGCAGCGCGGCCTCGGCCGGATAGCTGCCGACGACCGCATCGGCGCGCAGCGCGCTGACGCTCTTCGACGGGAAGAGGACGCGATAGCCCGATTGCCGGGAGAAGGCCTGCAACGCGCCGCCCACCGATTGCGCGGGGATGTCGAACTGCACGCTCCGCACCGCCGATTGCGCGACGCCCGCCTGGACGCAGCCTGCGGCGGTCAACACGAGTGCGCTGACGCGGACGGCCAATGCCGTTCTGCTGAACCTGGTCTTCATAATCCCCCGTCGCCTGAAATCTGCGATGTCCCTGCCGAGAGAGACGAACGGCCCCGCGAAACCCTCACCGTCCGACGTCATAAAAAAGCAATTAAATGGCTCGACAGCCCCCGCGTTTGTCGCTTTCATGCGGGCCGCGGAGAGGATCGGCTACCCAGGGGGAACGGGTTTGAGCGATCGCGATCAGAAGCTGGAATGGTTCAAGGCGGTGATCCTGCCGCAGCAGGCATTGCTGCGCCATCGTCTGCGCCGCGTGATCCGCGACACGCAGGATCTCGACGATCTGGTCGCAGAGGTGCTCGCACGGACCTTCGCCTGCGCCGACTGGCGCGCGATCCGCCACGGCCTCGCCTTCCTGACCCGCACTGCCTACAACATGCTGATCGACCAGCAGCGGCGCGAGGTGATCGTCTCGTTCGACTATATGGCCGATCTGGACGGGTTGCAGCGCAGCATCGATACCGACGGCATGCTCGACGCACGCGACACGCTGCGCCGGCTGGAAACGATCATCGCCACCTTGCCCGCGCAGGCGCGGCGCGCCTTCGTGCTGCGCCGGGTGCAGGGCCATGCGATGACGGAGATAGCGGATATCATGGGGATATCCGTCTCTACCGTAGAGAAGCATCTGACCAGGGCGCTGACGCTCGTGACGGCGGCGATGACGGAGCAGGAGGATCATGGGGTTACCCGGCATGGCGCCGCCGACGCACGACAGGACGGCGATTCAGGCCGAGGCCGCGGCGTGGGTCATCCGGCTCGATAGCGCACCTGCCGACGACGTCCGCGCCGCGGCCGATGCCTGGATCGACGCCTCGCCGCATCACGCCGTCGCCTTCGCCGCCGCATCGCTGGCGTGGGAGACGGCATCGCGGTCGCGGGTGCGGGAGGCTCCGGAGATGGAGGGCTGCGCGCTGGAGGACGCGCCTGCCGATCCGCCGACGGCGATCGCGGCATCCAACAACGCGCCGACCGACGCGCGCCGTCCGGTGACACGGCGCGGTGCGGTCGGACTGCTCGCCGCCGCCGCGGTCGGCAGCGTCGGGCTAGGCCTGTCGCGCTACGCCGACCTCATGCCCGACCGGCATCGCACCGGCCGCGGCCAGCAGAGCCGCACCCGGCTGGCGGACGGGACATCGATCGCGCTCAACACCGATACATTGCTCGACACCCGCCTCGACGGGTCGGAACGCCGGGTCCGCCTGCTCGCGGGCGAGGCGATGTTCGACGTCGCGCGCGATGTGCGACGGCCGTTCGTCGTCGACCTCGGCACCGCACGTATCCGCGTGCTCGGCACCCGCTTCAACATCCGCCGCCTGCCCGACCGGATCGAGTTGACGGTGACGCACGGACTGGTGTCGGTCCTGTCCGGGAACGGCCAGTCGGTGCGCGCCGCCGCCGGCGACACCGCGCTGATCCGGCCCGACATGCTCGCGACGACGCGGCTCGACGACGGCTCGATCCTGCGTCGGGTCGCGTGGCAGGACGGCTATATCGAGCTGGACGAGGACACGCTCGAACAGGCGGTCGATGAATTCAACCGCTATCGCGAACGGCCGATCGTGATCGTCGATCCGCGCCTCACCCCGCTGATGGTGTCCGGCCGGTTCGGCGTGCGCGAGAGCGCGGCGTTCCTGACCGCGCTGACCGCGAGTTTCCAGATCCGGGTCACGCCGGTGTCCGACGGATCGATCGCCCTCTCCCGTAGCTGATGCCGGCCGCCGCCGCCCTCGCCTTTCCCCGCATTCCGGAGTCTCCCCGATGAAGCGTCGCCTGCTGCTCACCGCCGCCCTGCTGTTGCAGGCGCTTCCGGTCCACGCCCAGACCGCGCCCGAACGCTTTTTCAAACAGCCGCCGGGGACCGATTACTATCTCGCCAACTACACCGAATATGCCGCCTATCTGCAGCGGCTGGCGGGCGAATCGGATCGCATCAAGCTGGTCGACATCGGCCGCACCGCAGAGGGGCGGACGCAGTGGATGGCGATCGTGTCGTCGCCGGCCAACCTCGCGCGGCTCGACCATTTCCGCGACATCGCGGCGCGGCTGGCGCGCGGCAAGGGCGTCGATGAGGCGGAGGCGCGCCGCCTGTCTGCCGAGGGCAAGGCGATCGTGTGGATCGACGCCGGCATGCACGCGACCGAGACGGTGACCTCGCAGGGGCAGATCCAGGTGCTCCACCGCATGCTCAGTCAGACCGATGCCGAGACGATGCGGCTGCTCGACGACTGCATCATCCTGTTCGGCCACGACAATCCTGATGGGATGGAGCTGGTCAGCAACTGGTACATGCGCCACGCCGACCCCAAGGCACGCGAATTCGCCACCCTGCCCCGGCTCTACCAGAAATATGTCGGCCACGATAACAACCGCGACAGCTACATGGCGGCGATGCCGGAGACGGAGAACGTCAACCGCGTGCTGTTCCGCCAATATTACCCGCAGATCGTCTACAACCAGCACCAGACCGGGCCGGAGGGCATGGTCGTGTTCGTCCCGCCGTTCCGCGATCCATTCAACTTCAACTACGACCCGATCGTCATGTCGCAGCTGAGCGAGGTCGGCTTCGCGATGCATTCGCGGCTGATCGCGGAGGGCAAGCCGGGGTCGGGCAGCCGCAGCGCCGCGCGCTATTCGACGTGGCACAATGGCATGGAGCGCTCGGTCGCCTATTTCCACAACAGCATCGGGCTGCTGACCGAGATCATCGGCGGGCCGACGCCGACCGAGATCCCGCTGGTCCCGGCGACGCAGCTGCCGCGTGGCGACGAGATGCTGCCGGTCGCACCACGGGCGTGGCATTTGCAGGATTCGCTCGATTACCAATGGACGCTCGACCGCGCGGTGATCGACTATGCCGCGCGCAATCGCGAACGGCTGCTGTTCAACATGTGGCGAATGGCGACGAACAGCATCGAACGCGGCAGTCGCGACAGCTGGACGATCACGCCGGCCAAGGTCGATCGCCTGGTCAATGCCGCTCCGCTCAAATCGAAAGACGGCGAGGCGCGGCCGGGCGGTCCCAAGAAGGTCGACCCGGCGCTCTACGCATCGCTGATGCAGGCGCCGGCCGAGCGCGACGCGCGCGCCTATATCCTGCCCGCGCTGCAGCGCGACATGCCCGCGACGATCACCTTTCTCAACGCGCTCATCAAGAACGGGGTCGAGGTCGAGCGCGCGGACGCCGCCTTTCAGGCGAACGGGCGGACCTATCCCGCCGGATCGTATCTGGTCCGCACCGCGCAGGCCTATCGCCCGCACATCCTCGACATGTTCGAGCCGCAGGACCATCCCCACGACACAGAATTCCCGGGCGGCCCGCCCAAGGCGCCCTATGACGTCACCGGCTATACGCTCGCCTATCAGATGGGCGTGACCTTCGACCGCAGTCTCGATCCGGTCACCGGCACCTTCTCGACCCTGGCCGACGTCACCGCGCCGCCGCCGGGGACGATCCGGGGCAGCGGCACCGCCGGCTGGATCGTCGGGCACGAGAGCACCAACGGCTTCATCCTGACCAACCGCCTGCTGAAGGCGGGGGCGAACGTCGCGTGGATCAGGCCGTCCGTCACCGTCGCCGGCGAAGCCTTCGCGCCCGGCGCGATCTGGATTCCCGCCTCCGCCACCAGCGATGCGATCGTGCGCCGCGCGGTGACGGAACTCGGCCTCGACGCCACGGCGGTCGATGCGGCACCGGCGGGGGAGACGATCGCCCTGCGTCCGGTGCGGATCGGGCTGGTCGATCGCTACGGCGGGCTGATGTCGGCGGGCTGGACGCGCTTCATCCTCGAAAAGTTCGAATTCCCGTTTCGACAGGTCTTCCCCAAGCGGCTCGATGCCGGCGACCTCGGCAAGGATTTCGACGTCCTGCTGTTCACCGACGATGCGATGGCGCCGTCGGGCGCCTGGGGATCGGACCGTGCGCCGCGCCAGCCGGCGGTGGAGGACACGCCCGCCGAGTACCGCGACCAGCTCGGCCTCACCACCGATGCGAAGACCGCGCCGGCGGTGACCGCCTTCGTCCGCAACGGCGGCGCCGTGGTCGCGATCGGCAGTTCGGGGCGCTTCGCCGACCTGATGGCGACCCCGCTCAAGCCCGCGCTGACCCGCGAAGTCGACGGCAAGCAGGCGATGCCGGAAACGAACAGCTTCTACATCCCCGGCTCCATCCTTCGCGCCCGCCTCGACAACCGCCAGCCGCTGGGCTTCGGCCTGCCCGACCGGGTCGACGTATTCTTCAACCAGTCGCAGCCCTTCGTGCCGAGGGGCTCCGGCGCCGGCTATGCCAGCGTCGCCTGGTTCGAGGGGCGCGACACGCTGCGCAGCGGCTGGGCGGTCGGGCAGGAAAAGCTCGCCGGGACGATCGCGGTCGCCGACGTCGACGTCGGGCGCGGCAAGCTGTTCCTCATGGCGCCCGAGGTCGCGCAGCGCGCGCAATCCTATGGCACCTTCCCCTTGCTGTTCAACGCTTTGCTCTATGGCGGCGCGGCCGGTCGCCGCTAGGCGATAGCGGTGGCGACCACGACCTGCCACCGCCGGCGCGCACGGACCGGCCGGACCCGCCACGACCGGCCCGTCTCGCGCAGGAACCGGGTCTGGATACGACGCGAATGCTGCGCGAAATCGTAGAAGTCGATGCGATGATGCGCGAGGATCAGCCGGCCGCCGGGGCGCAGCACGCCGGCGACGTCGCGGGCGACCTGCGCCATGTCGCGCGGCGACAGGTAATAGAGCAGCTCCGCGACGATCACGGCATCGTAGACCGGCCGCGGAAACGCCGCGGGCAGCGCCAGCCGCACCGCCTGCGCGCCGCGATGCCCCGCGATCGCCGCCGCGGTCAGCCGCGTGCCCTCCTCCGTCCCCTCGGTCGCATCGAGCCGCAGCGCGCGCGGCGCGAGCGCGGCGCTGTTCGAGCCGTTGCCGCTGGCGAGTTCGAGCACGCGCCCGACCGGCCCGGGCCCCAGCGCGTGCAGGATCGCCTGCCGCTTGACCGCCTCGTCCCGGTTGCTGAACGTGCCCCACGGATCGTCGTCGGTCGCGAACTTGTCGGCGAAACCACTGAGGTCGATCGCGGTCATCGCCGGACCTCCACGAAGGCTTCGAGGGGATGACTGAACGCGTCCAGTTCGTGCCGGGCGATCGCGAAACCCGTGGGGTCATCGTGGATCGCGCCCAACTGCGTGGCGTGGACGCGGATCAGCGAACGCTTGGCCGCCGATCCACCGCGCATCGCCACAGTCTGCGCGCGCCCGCGCGCCAGCGATTGCGGCGGCCACACCTGATAGGCGAGCCGCCGCGCGCCACCGCGCAGCCTGTGCAACGCCGCGGCGACGGCCTGATGATCGGGATGGGCGTCGCCCGCGGCGGGGCCGACGATCAGGTCCACGCCCGGTCCGGCGATGCGGCGCAGCGCGAGTGTGCAGCCGGCGACGTCGGTCCCCACCGCGCCGTCGGGCAGGCCCAGACAGCGCACCGCATCCGCCGAAATGCCCAGACGCCGCAACGCGCGACGCGATTCGCGATAGCGTTCGGCGACCAACCGCCTGCGCGGCCAGCGGCGGCTCGCGGGATGCGAAGCGGCGCCGTCGCTGACGATCGCCACCGTCACCCGGCATCCCCGCCGGACCAGCGCGCCGATCAGCGCGGCCGCCCCGATGATCTCGTCATCGGGGTGCGGCGCCACCACGACCGCATGGCGCGGCCGTCCCAGCCGGAGCGTCACAGCGATGGCGCGAGCTGCCCGCTCGCGACCGCCGCACCGACCCGCAGCCGCTGCGCATCGGGCGCGGGCTGGCGCAAATAGACCGACAGATCGGTGAGCATCGCCGACAGCGGATGATCGAGGAAGTGACCGGCGAGGCCGACCGCCTGCTGCGCGACCGCGATGGCGCGTTCGGCGGCATCGGCGACCGCGATCCGGCTCGCCGCGACCCGGACGAGGCGCGCGTCGTTGCGCTCGTCGAACCAGTCGGTCGCGGTGCGGCGAACGATGCTCGCCGCGGCATCGCTCAGGCAGAACAGCTCGGCAAGGCGCGCGGCCTGGAAGGGATCGCCGGCGCGACCGGTCGCGACCAGATGATCGCGCGTCCGGTCGCCCAGGCCCGCGATGCCGCCGGCATGGACCGCGACGAAGCGCAGCGCGCCGCCGCTGAAGAACGGCTCGCGCGCATAATCGTCTGGCGCGCCGATCGTCGCATCGTCGCCGATCGCGGCTGCCGTCCAGCGCACCCGATGCGTTTCCGATCGCTGCATGCCCGTCGTCCGCCACCAGTCGCGATCGATCGCGGGCGGCACCGCCGCGAGGTCGAGCAGCAGCAGGCGGGTGCCGTCCGCCGCCTGCGCGGTCACCAGCGCATGCGTCAGCACGCCGGCGCCCGAGGCATAGCTCTTGCCGCCGTCCAGCATGCCGTCGGCAAGGATCAGCGGCGCGTCGGGCAAGGCGGCGTTCCACACGCCGAGCGTCGCGCCCGCCGCCAGCGCCGCGAGCAGCCGCTCGCGCTGTGCCGGGCCGGCATAGCGTCGCGCGATCTGCACCGCATCGACATGCCCTTCGAGCAGCCGCCCGAGCGGCAGGTCGCGCCGGCCCGTCTCGTACAGCCGGGTCAGGATCGCGAGCGATGCCGCCGCATCGTCCGGGTCGCGCGGCGGCGCGCGGTCCCAGCCCGCGTCGGCGATCGCGGCGCGCAACGCGCTGCGCATCGCAGTCATGCCGCCGCCCCGCACCATTGCGATTCCAGCAGGGTCAGCGCGTCTTCGGCCTGGGCCAATGTCATCAGGGTTTCCACGTCGGGCGGCGCGGGAACGATCCGCATCGCAAAGGCCTCGGCATTGCGGCATTCGCGCGCGACGCCGAGCAGATGGTCGGCGGACAGGCCCAGCCGCCCGGCGAGGCTTGCGCGCGCCGCGCCGTCCGCGATCGTCGCGAAGCCGAAGCGCATCGCGGCATGCTCGCGCCACTGCCACGCCATCGCGTCGGGATGCGCGACCCGCTGCGGCTCGCCGTCGTCCATCGCGCGCAACGCGCTCGCCAGCCCCAGCGGTGCGCGGCCATGCCGCCGCGACGACGTCTCGACCAGCATCGCGCCGTCGCGCCGCACGCGGAAGCCGGCACGTGCGGCATCGTCGAGCAGCGTCGCATCCTCGGCGAAGGGCAGCGGCCGGAACCCGCCGATCGCCTGATAGGCGGAGGAACGCACCGCCAGATTGGCGCCGCCGCTGAAATGATGCGTGTCCCGCGCCTCCCACGGCACCGGGTCGATCCGCCGGCGATAGGCGTGCAGGCGGTCATAATAATGTTCGATCCGCGACTGCGCCGCATCTGCCGCGCCGTTGCGGCGCGCGATCCGGCCGGCGGCGACGTCCGCCTGCGCCAGCGCCGCGCGCCCGGCCGCGATCCAGTCGCGCCGTGGCCGGCTGTCGGCATCGGTGGTGAACAACAGGCCCTCCGCCCCGGCGAGCTGGTCCAGCCCCATCGCCATCGCCGCCCGTCGCGCGACACCGGCGTTGGAGGGATGACGATCCGTCCCGATCCCGATCCGCAACGCGAACGGCATGGTCGCCGCCGCCGACCGCACCACCGCCTCGCTGCCATCGATACAGGCATCCAGATAGAGGCAGACGGTCAGGGCCGGCTGGTCCCATGTCAGCGCGGCGAGCGCGTCGAGCAGCGCCGGCAGCGCCCGCTCCTCGTTGCGCGCGGGAACGCATATCACCACGGGCAAGGGATCGATCAGCGTCATTCTCCGCCCGGCAGTTGGACGCGTCATGATCTGGGCAAATTATCGATAGCTGGCAATCCTTTACGTGGCGCCATCATGGAATTGCGATCGGGCCGTCGGCCTGCGCGGGAAAGCGCGCGAGCACCGCATCAGCCAGCGTCCCGGCGACGAGCGGCACGGCGCCTGCGCGCGTGCCCGTGACGCGCACCGTCACCGCGCTCCCCGACCAGAGCACCTTACCGTCGCTGCGCCGCGACAGCACGACGGTCAGCGTCGTCGCGACGAGGTCGCTGAGCCGGTCGCCACCGGGCGGCAACGCAAGGCTGACGCTGCCGTTGAGGCTCGCGAGCGGCGCGGAAGAGGCCGGGATGTCGGACGTGACGACCCCGCGCGACGCCCGCGTCACCTCGACCGTCGCGATATAGCGGCCATGGTCCTGCCCCGGCAGCGGCGTGAACCGGGCGCGCAGCAGCGCCCGCTGCACGGCATCGTCGAACGCCTGCCGCGTCTCCGCGGGCAGCGTCGCGGACGCGGCGGCGCGAATGGTGACCGTCCCCGGCGTCACCGCCGCGGGCGCGGGATCGGCGATGGCCCCGGTGATGGCCGCCGCGGCGATCAGGACGAACATGGCAGGCTCCCCCGGCGCAGCACCGCGCGCCCAAGTCCGCGCACCTCGATAGTCCCGCCGCCGTCGCGGAAGGCGGGCGCGCGTTCGACCACCGTCACGGCGAAGCCGGCGCGGCCGGGCCACCACGCGGCGGTGTTGCCGGCAACGCTGGCGTTGGTAGCCAGGCTGCGGCGGGACATGGAATTGATGCTCATCGCCCCCTCAACGTCCGGCGCGGCAAAAGTCGCCACGCGAGGATCCGGAATCGACCGCCATGCGCTCGGGCCGATCGACATTCAGGAGATGACGTGCCGAAAACGGTGGTTTTGCGTGACCCGGAGCGCAGCGTACTATCGGTACGTGAGCACCGGAAGCGCGCGAAACCGCCGTTTGCAGGCCGTCAGGGCTGAATGTCGATCGGTCCTAGGCCGGGTCAACCGGACCGGCCTGACGACCCTGTCCGGAAAAGGCGCCGAGCATGTCCGAGATGGATTCGCCCGCCGCCACCAGCATCGCGCGCGTCTGGTCGAGGTCGGTCCGCTGCGACCCGTCGATCATCGCCAGATAGGGGATGGTCAGCGCGGCGGTGATCGCGCCGCCGAATTCGAAGATCGGCACGCTGATATCGGTGACGCCGGCGGCCCGGGCGCTCGCGCTCATCTCATAACCGCGCGCGCGGACCACCTCCAGTTGCGGCGCCAGCCTGCGCAGCGCGGCGACCGCTTCGGGGGGTTGCGCGGCGATGATCGCGTCGCGCTGGGCGTCGTCGGCGAAGGCGAGCAGGACATGGCCCGAGCAGCTGGTGACGAGGTCGATGACCGCGCCGGCGCGCATCGCGAAGCCTGCGGGACCGAGGTTCTCCTTGCGCTGGACGACCAGTCCGCGGCCTTCGGCACGGACCACGAGGTGGCAGGACTGGTTGGTCGCGGCGGCCAGCGACTGCATCACCGGCGCGGCCACCGTCGCCAGCGACTGCGCCGGCGTCGCGCGATAGGCGACGTCGAGCATCCAGTAGGAGACGCTGTAATGGTCGGACTGCGCGCTCTTCCGCAACCAGCCGCGCCGTTCCATCACGATGGTGACGCGGAACACCTCGCTCATCGACCGGCCGAGATGCTGGGCGATCTCGCTGATGGTGAGGCCGCCGGGCATGGTTGCCAGCAATTCCAGAATGTCGAACCCCCGCTCCAGCGCCGGCGCGGCATAGGAGTTGCGCGATTTCGTGCCCTTATCGGTCATACCCGGTTTTCTCACGTCCGCTTCGGATTGAAAAGCTCGCTTGCCTAAAGCCGATGACCCGGTTAAATTCCACCTGTAAAACAAACTTTCAAAAGAAAGATCGTGGGGCGGATGGGCGGACGACTGGAGGGCAAGCGCGTTCTCGTGACGGCGGCGGGCCAGGGCATCGGGCGGGCGATCGCGGAGACTTGCGAACGCGAGGGGGCGAGCGTCTTCACGCTGGACCGCGACGCGGCGTCCCTCGCGGACAGCGCCCGTCCCATCGTCTTCGACCTGCTCGACCACGACGCGATCGACCGGCTGCCCGAGCGGACCGGTCCGGTCGACGTGCTGGTCAATGCGGCGGGGATCGTCCACGCGGGCAGCGTGCTGGATTGCACGCCGGCGGACTGGGACATGAGCTTCGCATTGAACGTCACCGCGATGTTCCGCACCATCCGCGCCTATCTGCCCGGCATGATCGCCCAACAGCGCGGTTCGATCGTCAACATCGCCTCGGTCGCCTCGTCGATCATCGGCGTGCCCGACCGGTTCGCCTATGGCACGTCCAAGGCCGCGGTGATCGGCATGACCAAGGCGGTCGCGGCGGATTTCGTCGCCGACGGCATCCGCTGCAACGCCATCTGTCCCGGCACGGTCGAGACGCCGTCGCTGCTCGCCCGGGTGCGCGACCGCGCCGGGCGCGAGGGCGTGACCGTGGAGGCCGCGCATGCCGCCTTCGCCGCGCGCCAGCCGGTCGGTCGCCTGGGTCGCGCCGGAGAAATCGCGGCGCTGGCGCTGCACCTCGCCTCCGACGAGAGCGGCTTCACCACCGGCACCACCGCGGTGATCGACGGCGGATGGAGCCTGTTGTGACGCGGATCACCGCGCTGCGCACGCATGACATCCGCTTCCCGACGAGCGACTCGCTGGCCGGATCGGATGCGATGAACCCCGATCCCGATTACTCCGCTGCCTATGTCGTGCTCGACACCGACCGGCCGGGGCTGGAGGGCCACGGGCTGACCTTCACCATCGGTCGCGGCAACGAGGTGTGCGTCGCCGCGATTGAGGCGATGCGCCATCTGGTGGTCGGGCTCGACCTCGACTGGATCGTCGCCGATCCCGGCCGCTTCTGGCGGCATATGACCGCGGACAGCCAGTTGCGCTGGATCGGTCCCGACAAGGGCGCGATGCACCTCGCCACCGGCGCGGTCGTCAATGCGGTGTGGGACCTGTGGGCGCGGCATGCGGGCAAGCCGCTCTGGCGGCTGGTCGCCGATTTCACGCCCGAGGAATTCGTCCGCGCGATCGACTTCCGCTACCTGACCGACTGCATCACCCCCGACGAGGCGCTGGAACTGCTGCGCGCCAGGGCGGACGGCAAAGCGGCGCGGATCGCGACGCTCGAGGCGCAGGGCTACCCCTGTTACACGACGTCGGCGGGCTGGCTCGGCTATGCCGACGACACGCTTCGGCGGCTGGTGCGGGAATCGGTCGACGCCGGCTTCCGGCACGTCAAGCTGAAGGTCGGGCGCGATCTCGCCGACGACATCCGCCGCCTGACGATCGCACGCGAGGTCGCGGGGCCGGACGTGCGGCTGATGATCGACGCCAACCAGAATTGGGAGGTCGCCGAGGCGATCGACTGGGTCCGCGCGCTCGCCTTCGCCGACCCGTGGTTCATCGAGGAGCCGACCAGTCCCGACGACGTGCTGGGCCATGCCGCGATCCGGCGCGGCATCGGCGCGGTCAAGGTCGCCACCGGCGAGATGTGTCAGAACCGCGTCATGTTCAAACAGTTCATGGCCGCCGGCGCGATCGACGTGGTGCAGATAGACGCCTGCCGGCTGGGCGGCGTCAACGAGGTGCTCGCCGTGCTGCTGCTCGCGGCGAAATACGATCTGCCGGTCTGCCCGCATGCCGGCGGCGTCGGATTGTGCGAATATGTCCAACATCTTTCGATGATCGACTATGTTGCGGTGTCGGGCACGATGGAGGGGCGCGTGGCGGAATATGTCGATCATCTGCACGAACATTTCGTCGATCCCTGCGTCATCCGGAACGCCGCCTACATGCCGCCGACGCGGCCCGGCTTTTCGATCGAGATGAAGCCCGAATCGCTCGATCGCTATCGGTTCGCACCGCCGGCGGCAGCGGCATGAAGCTGGGCCTCGCCAGCAAGGTCGTCGTGGTCACCGGCGGCGGCGCGGGGATCGGCGGCGCGATCTCGACCGTGCTCGCCGAGGAAGGCGCGATTCCGGCGATCCTCGGCCGCAGCCCGCTCGATCCGGCCTTCGCCGCCACGCTGACCGCGTCGCAGCCGCTCCATATGTTCGTTCGGGTCGATCTGGAGGACGATGCCGCCTGCGCGAGCGCGGTCGCACAGGTCGTTGCGCGGTTCGGCCGCCTCGACGCGCTGGTCAACAACGCCGGCGCAAACGACGGCATCGGGCTGGAGGCGGGGGTGGAGGCGTTCGTCGCCTCGCTGCGCGCCAATCTGATCCATTGCTACGGCATGGCGCATCACTGCCTGCCGCACCTGCGCGCGACGCGCGGGTCGATCGTCAACATCTCGTCGAAGGTCGCGCTGACCGGTCAGGGCGGGACCAGCGGCTATGCCGCGGCGAAGGCGGGGCAGCTCGGCCTGACCCGCGAATGGGCGGCGGCGCTGGCGGGGGATGGCATCCGCGTCAACGCGGTGCTCCCGGCCGAGGTGATGACACCGCTTTACCAGCGCTGGATCGAGACGACCGACGATCCCGCGACGCGGCTCGCCCGCATATCGGACCGCATTCCGCTCGGCCGGCGCATGACGACCGATCGCGAGATCGCCGACACGGTCGTCTTCCTGCTGTCGGACCGGGCGTCGCACACCACCGGGCAATGGATCGTACCCGACGGCGGCTACACGCACCTCGACCGCGCGCTCAGCTAGGACTCGCCACGCCATGCCGACCGCCCCCGCCCCGCACACCCGCCCCCGCTACATCGCCGCCATCCTGCTGACCGTCAGCCTGTTCTTCCTCTGGGGCATGGCGAACAACCTCAACGACATCCTGATCGCGCAGTTCAAAAAGGCCTTCACGCTCTCGGACTTCGGCACCAGCTTCGTCCAGCAGGTCTTCTATTTCGGCTATTTCCTGTTCGCGATCCCCGCAGCGATGCTGATGAGCGCGCGCGGGTACAAGGCGGCGATCGTCCTCGGCCTGATCCTCTACGGCTGCGGTGCGCTGCTCTTCTATCCGGCGGCGGAGGGCAGCCTCTACGCCCTGTTCCTGCTGGCGCTGTTCGTCATCGCCTCCGGACTGGCGTTCCTCGAAACGGCGGCGAACCCGCTGATGACGGAGCTGGGCGATGCCGCCGGCGCCGCGCGCCGTCTCAACTGGGCGCAGGCTGCCAATCCCGTCGGCGCGATCGCGGGCATCCTGATCGGTCGCAACTTCATCCTGTCGGGGATCGAGCATGACGAGGCCGCGCTGGCCGCGATGACCGCAGCCGAGCGGCTCGCCTATTACGGCGTGGAGGTGCGCGCGGTGCAGGCGCCCTACCTCGTCATCGGGTGCGTCGTGCTGGCGTTCGCGGCGATCGCGGCCTGCCTGCGCTTTCCGCCGGGCGATGCCGATGCGCCGCCGACCGCCTCATGGGCGGGGTTGCGCACCGCCGCCCGCCAGCCGCGCCTGATCTTCGCCGCCGCCGCCCAATTGCTCTACGTCGGCGCGCAGGTGGGGATGTGGAGCTTCACCATCCGCTACGCGCAGGCCAATGTCGCCGGGATGGACGAACGCGCCGCCGCCGATGCGCTGTTCGTCTCGCTGCTGCTGTTCGCGGCCGGTCGCTTCGCCGGCACCGCCATGATGGCGCGGGTGCGCCCGGCGACGATGCTGGCGTTGTTCGCGGGCGTGGCGGTGGTGCTGACCGTCGCCGCCGCGACCGTGGGCGGGCGATGGGGCCTGTATGCGCTGGTCGGCACCAGCTTCTTCATGTCGATCCAGTTCCCGACGATCTTCGCGCTGGGGGTCGAGGGGCTGGGGCCGCTGCGCCGTGCCGGTGCATCGTTGCTCATCATGGCGATCATCGGCGGCGCGCTGCTGACCGCGGCGATGGGCTGGCTGTCGGACCGTATCGGCATCACCGCGGCGATGCTCGTCCCCGCCGCGGCCTTCGCCGTCATCGTCGTCTTCGCGCGCCGGGCGGCGGAGCCGCGGTCATGAGGAAAGCACCCCTGCTGCTGCTCGCGCTGGCCTGGTCGCCGATCGTGGCCGCGCAGACGCTCGTCGCGACCGGGGGCGTGCAGCCCAACATCAAGGGCCGGCTCGACCGCCCCGTCCGCTACCGCCCCGATGGCGACGCCTTCATGATCGAGAACGGCACCGAACGGTTCAACCGGCCGCTCTATGGCGGCAACACCGCCTTCCGCGTCGACGGCGGCGACCGGCCGGAGTTCGTCCTGTATCTGCCCGGGCGCGGCGGCAATCTGCGCTTCGCGGTACGGGGACGCGATGGCCGAAGCTGGTGGCTGCACGACGCGCGATCGATCACCACGCGCTACCGTCCCGGCGAGCTCGACTATCGGATCGCCGATCCGCGGCTGGAGGGCGAGATCGCGCTGACGGTGGTGGCGCTCGCCGCGACGGAGGGCGTCGCGGTACGCGCGCGCGGGGCTGGCGTGGTGCCCGGCACGACGCTCGTCTGGGCGTTCGGCGGGGTCAACGGGCAGCGCGGCAAGCGCGACGGCGACATCGGCACCGAGAAGGTGCCGATCAGCGAATGGTTCGGCTTCCGCCCCGCGCTGGCGGAACGCAACGCCGTCAGCGTGGCGGGGCGCGACCGGTTCGCGATCGCGGGACCGCCCGGCACGATCACCGGCACGGTGCGGAACGGCACCGTCACCGGCGTCGCCGATGCCGCGGGCTGGGACGATCCCGCGTCCTTGTTCGCCCCGCCCCGCGCCGGCGCCACGCCGGACCGGCCGGTCGCGATCGGCACGCTCGGTCTCGACGGCGATGCGCATCTGCTGCTCCAGCGCACGGCCTATGCCGCCAAGGCGACCGCCGATCTCGCGACCTATGCCGCGGTCAGCGCGGACCGGCGCGCCGCACCGCCCCTGCCCCCGCTCGCCGCCCCCTATGCCGCCACGACCCTCCCCGCGACGTTCGCGGCGGCGCGGGCGCATTTCGACGCCTTGCGCGACCAGGTTCGGATCGTCACGCCCGATCCCTGGCTCAACGCCAGCGTCGGCGCGCTCAACGTCGCGGCCGACGCGGTGTGGGACGGACCGCAGGCCGCGATCATGCACGGCGCGGTGGCGTGGCGCACCAGGCTGCTCGGCTGGCGCGGCCCCTATGGTCTCGACGCGCTCGGCTGGCACGATCGCGCCCGCGCCAACTTCCTCGCGTGGCTGCCGCGCCAGAACGTCGGGCCCGTACCACCGACGCTGCCGCCGCCCGACGCCACCAGCAACCTCGCGCGCAGCGAGGCGGGGCTGCATTCGAACGGCGACCTGTCGAATTCGCATTACGACATGAACGCCGTCTTCATCGACGCGCTGTTCCGCCACCTTGCCTGGACCGGCGACATCGGTTTCGCGCGCGAAGCCTGGCCGGCGATCCGGCGGCATCTGGCCTGGCAGCAGCGGTTGTTCCGCCGGCCCTTCGGCGCGGAGCGGCTGCCGCTGTACGAAGCCTATGCGCAGATCTGGGCGAGCGACGACATCCATTATGCGGGTGGCGGCGTCGCCTATGCCTCCGCCTACAATCTCTACCACAATCGGCAGGCGGCGCGGATCGCGCGCCTGATCGGTGAAGATCCCGCACCCTATGACCGCGAAGCGGCGCTCATCGGCCGGGCGATGCGCGCCGAATTGTGGCTGCCCGACGCGGGCCGGTTCGCGGAATATCGCGACTGGCTGGGCGCCCGCGCGGTCCATCCCAGCGCCGGGCTTTGGAGCTTCTACCATGTCGTGGATTCCGGCGTGCCGACGCCGCGCGAGGCGTGGCGGATGGCGGATGCACTGGCACGCGACCTGCCGCTGATCCCGGTGAAAGGTCCGGGCGTTCCCGCCGACCGGCCCTATGGCGTCTATCCGTCGAGCGACTGGATGCCCTACAGCTGGTCGGTCAACAACGTCGTGATGGGCGAGAACCTGCATAGCGCGCTGGCACTGTGGCAGGCGGGCCGCGCCGACGAGGCCTATACGCTCGCCAAGGCGGCGCTACTCGCCAGCATGTATATGGGGATCAGCCCCGGCAACGTCGGATCGATGAACTATCTCGACGTCTATCGGCGCGAGGCACAGCGCGACTTCGCCGATGGATCGGGGGTGATGGGGCGGATGATCGTGGAGGGGCTGTTTGGGATTGCTCCTGATGCGCTGGCGCAGCGGCTGACGCTGCGGCCGGGTCTGCCGGGCGATTGGGACCATGCCGAGCTGCACCATCCCGACCTCGACATCGCGTTCCGCCGGGAGGGGAACCGTGACCGCTGGACGGTGCGGCAGACCGGCACCCGGTTCACGCAGCTGCAGCTGCGACTGGTCGCCCGGCGCGACGCCGTCACCGCGGTGAGCGTGAACGGCAAGCCGGCACGATGGGCGCCCGATCCCGACGCCGTGGGCGCGCCCGCGATCCTGGTCGATACCGCGTTCTGGCCGGGCGCGGACGTCGTCGTGCACTGGTCGGGCCGAGCGATCACACCCGTGGCCCCGGGCGGTGCGCAGCTGGTCGCCAGGCGGCAGGGGCCGATGCGCTGGTGGTCGCCGGCCGGCGCGCCGGTCGCATCGGTCGCGCCGCCGGTCGTGGTCGATCGCGCCCCGGTCGGACCGCAACGCGCCGTCGACCTGTCGGGCGCGTTCAACGACCGGATCGACGCGATCTTCCGGCCGGGCAAGTATCGCAGCCCACGGTCGCCCTTCGTCTCGCTCGCGCTACCGTCGCAGGGTCTGGGCGCATGGGCGGGCCATGTGAACGCCACCGCGACGATCGACGACGGCGGACTCCGGCGCGCTGCCAAGGCGGCGAACGGCTGGTTCCGCCTGCCCGACGGCGGCGGCTTCCGGACGCCGGCGGAGGGTCCCAATGCGCTGTTCGTGTCGCAATGGGATGCCTATCCCGACAGCCGGACGGTGCCGCTGACCGGTCGCGGCCGGTTCCTGCGCCTGCTGATGACGGGCTCGACCAACCCGATGCAGAGCCGCATCGACAATGGCGAGGTCGTCGTCACCTATGCCGACGGCGGCACCGCGCGACTGGCGTTGCGCAATCCGACGACCTGGTGGCCGATCGAGCGCGACTATCTGATCGATGATTACCAGTTCCGCGTCCCCGGCCCCCGACCGCTGCGCGTCGATCTGGCGACCGGGCGGGTCCGCACCGGCGGGGCAAGCGTCGAGCAGGTCGATGGCGGCGCGGCGACCGTGCTCGGCCTGCCGCTCGACCCGCACCGGCCGCTCCGCTCGCTCACCGTTCGCGCCCGCGCCAACGACGTCGTCATCGGCCTGCTCGCCGCGACGATCGAGGAAGAGGGGCGCTGACCGGCGAAGACGCCCAGGGCCGATCGACATTCAGACGATGAAGTGCCGAAAACGGAGGTTTTGCGTGATCCGGAGCGCAGCGTATTATCGGTACGTGAGCACCGGAAGCGCGCGAAACCGCCGTTTGCAGGCCGTCAGGGCTGAATGTCGATTGGCCCTACCGCGTTCCGGCGCGCGCATCATATGCCGCGAGCACCGCGCCCGGGCCGGTGCCGAACCACGCATAGCCGCGGCGGCGTCCCGTGCTCAGCTCCATGTAATCGTCGTGCAGCGTCTTGTCGCGATCGCCGAACAGCGGCTGGTTGCGGTCGACGGTATAGAAGCGTGCCCACAGCAGCGGTGCGGCTGGGTTCGCGATGAGGCGCCGGCCCAGTCCGTCGTTCGCATCGCGCCACGCCTGGCCATGGATGGCACTGGCCCGCAGCCAGTCCGCCGCGGCGCTGATCGCCGTCTCCACGGCGGCGTTCCGGCGCGGCAGGCCCATCAGATATCGGAGCACGGCTGCGCTTTCCGGCGCGGCGAGGGCGGCGGGTTCGTAATTGCGCGCCGAGGTGATCGCCAGCGTCAGCGCATCATGCTGCTGCCCCCAACCGGTCCGGCGCCCGTCGCGCACGACCTGCATGGCCAGGATGCACGCCACACCCCGCGCCGCCGCGGCACGGGCCTGCGACCGCATCGCGTCCGGCATGACCGCGAAATCGCCCTGCCCGCCGGCGACGTCGGTCAGCAGGTCGAGCACCTGCGCCATCGCATTGTCGTTCAGCGTGATCGCATCATGATAGCCCCCCTCGAGCGGCCAGACCTGCGGCCAGCCGCCGTTGGGATATTGCGCGTCGAGCAGATAGCGCACGCCCCGCTCCGCGCTCGTGCGATAGGGCGCCGCCGCCGCGCCCCGCCCCAACCCGGAGGCGACCTTCGCGAGGAAGCGGATTTCATGCGTGGTCGCATCGTTGTCGATCGTGCCGACATAATGCCAGCTGAGCGACGGATCGAAATCGCCGGGGCGGGCCGCCGCGTTCGAATTGTTGGAGACATAGGCCTGCCCGGGCAGGCGCACGGCCCCGCGCGGCTGATTCTTGCCCCACCCGCCCGCCGGGGTCTGGAAGCTGACGATCGTATCGGCGATGCGCCGCGCCTCGGGGCCGGCATACCAGTCGGCCGGCCGGTCGAGCGGCATGGTCAGCACGCCATTGCCCGTCCCGGGTGCCGGCGGGACGGCCATGCCCGGCCTGCGTTCGGCCGCGAGCCTTGCCTTGTCGGTGCGCATTGCCGCCTCCGATCGTGCGAGATAGGCCGTCCAGACGCCGCGCTGCGAGGACGGGAGTGCGGCGATCCGTGCCGCCGTCACGCTCTCGGCCGGCTGGTTCATGCCGACGACCTTCGCCTGTGCGGCCGCGGGCTGGAGGACGGCGAGGCAGGAGGCCGTGCCGATCAGGAAGGTTGCGGATGTCGTCAGGCTCACGGTCGCTCTCCACTATGCGCGATGTCGGATGCTATGATGCTGGAATCGTGGAAACGGAGACGCGCATGATCGACAGCCATGTCCATCTCTGGTCGCCGGCGATGGCGTTCCACCAATGGCCGGGCCCCGACCTGCCCGCGATCCATCGCGCCTTCGGCCTCGCCGACCTGTCGGACGTCGATCCGGCGATCGACGGCATGATCCTCGTCCAGGCGCAGCCCGATCCGCGCGAAACGGACTGGCTGCTCGATCTTGCCGCGCACGACGCGCGCATCGTCGGCGTCGTCGGCTGGCTGCCGCTCGACGCGGCCGATGCCGCGGCGCAGATCGCGCGCTACGCGGGCCGCCCCGGCCTCGTCGGATTGCGTCCGATGCTGCAGGCGATCGCCGATCCGCGCTGGGTGCTCGGCGATGCGGTGCAGCCCGCCCTCGCCGCGATGGCGGCGCATGGCCTCGCCTTCGACGCGCTCGTCCAGCCGCGGCATCTGGGCGTTCTGCACGAACTCGCGAAACGCCACCCGGCGTTGTACATTATCATAGACCACGGCGCCAAACCCGCAATCGGGGGCAGCGGCGATGCCGACTGGCGGGCGGGTATCGCGGTGCTCGGCCGCTTGCCCAATCTGTGGTGCAAGCTGTCCGGTTTGTGGACCGAGCAGGCGCCCGGTGCCGATCGCGACGCGGTCAGGATGTACGTCGAGCATCTGCTGCACAGCTTTCCGGGGCGCGTGATGTGGGGCGGCGACTGGCCGGTGCTGCTGCTGTCAGGCGCGCGGCATGGCGACTGGCTGGCGTTCGCCCGGACGATCGTGACCGCGGCCGTCCCGGAGCAGGCGCCGTCCGTGTTCGGGCGCGCGGCGCGGGATGCCTATCGCCTGCCATCTAGCGGGCCTGCAGCAACGTGACCCGGCCAAGCAGGCCGGAGGGTTGCGCGGCGACCTTGTCCTGATCCTGATCCTGGAAGCGGTCGCCATAGCGCGCGACCAGCAGGCGGCGATCGGGCGCGGGCCGCGCGGCGAGAGCGTTCAGCGCGGTGTTCATCACCGTCACCTCGACGCGGTTGCGCCCGCGCGTCAGCAGTGCGGTGACATCGAGCCGCCACGGCGCGGTCCAGAGCGTGCCCGCCGGCCGGCCGTTCACCCGGACAATCGCAGCGTCGCGGACCGGCGCGTCGAGCTCAGCGATCGGCCGGTCAGGCGCGCCGCCCGCGCGCGGTGTCGCTTCGCCGAAGTCGAGGAACAGCCGTACCTCGCCCGGCTGCGGAGCGGCGACGTTGAGGTCGCGCATATAGGTGATCGCGCCGGAATGATGCGCGAGCCCCGCAACCCGATCCCACGACCGGCCGGGTTGCAGTTGCGTGCCGGCGGAGGTGCGCCAGCCGGTCGACAGGTCGCGCAAGACGGTCGTCCGCGGGTCGGGCGTGGCGGTCACCGCGGTGGCACCGAAGACGAGCACGCGCGACTGATAGGGCGCAAGCCGGATCGCGATGTCGCCGGTGCCGGCCGGGCTGCGTTCGCCGGTGACCGGGTCCCACCATTGGCCGCCGCCGGTATCGCCGGCGAAACGGGCGCTGGTGTCGACTGCGGTCGCGCCGGTGTTCGCGACGAAATAGAGATCGCCTGCTGCGCGGCGCCGGCGGACGAAGCCGATCGCGGGATCGGGGCGGGACAGCGCCATCGTCGGCGTCGCGCCTTCGGCCAGGGCCACCGGCAAGCGGTCGGGCGCGACGACGCGAGCCCTACCCTGCAACGTGCGCGTCGTCGCCACGACGCTGCGGGTGCCAGCCGCCGCCTCGCGCAGCCCGACGCCGCGGCCCGGCAGCGCGCCGAGCGCGATCACGACGCCGCCGCGCGCGGCAAAGGCCGCGATCGCGCGATAGACGGCAAAATCGATCCGTTCGATCTGTGGCAGGATCAGGACCCGGTGGCGCAGCTTGCCCGCCAGCACCGCCGCACCGTCGATAAAGGCGACGCCATGGCCGGCGTCGAGCACCCGGTCGACGAGCGCAGGGTCGAGGCGGGCGCGGATCGTCTCGTTCAGCGACGCGCGTGCCGGCCGCATCGCCGCGAACGCATCCTCGGTCGGCAGATAGATCGCAACATCGGGGTCGGCGATGCCTTCGCGTAGCATCGCGCTGACCCGCGCCAGGTAGCGCGTAACCGCGGGCATCGCCGGATACCATGGGTTATGATCGCTCAGCGCCGCCGCCGCGTAGAAGGCCCAGCCGGGCTCGACGATACCGGGCGGCGAATAGGGCCAGCCATGGCCGACCAACTGATTGACGCCCTGCAGGAAATGCCGGTCCGCCTCGACCTTCATGTCGAGCGGAGTCGCGGCCCAGGTCGGCGAATGCAGCCAGGTCCAGGTTTCCGACGACACCACCGGCCGGTCGTACAGATGCGCCGCCGACGTCGCCCAGCGCGTCGAGGTGAACCGCCGCCAATCGGCCCCCTCCCCCTCGGGCAGATCGACCAGAGCGTTGCTCGACAGCGTCGGCGGCGGGAAGCCATAGACCTGCGCGCGGAAGCGCGTGCCATGCGCATGCGCCCAGTCGGTGATCGGGCGCAGATAGCGTTCGTCGACCAGTTCCGACAGCGTCCGCGCCCAGTCGTAGCGGACGTCCGCGCTCTCGGGACGGTCGTCGAACAGCGCCGGCAGATGATCGAGCAGGTCATACCCCCGCCGGCGGCGGAATTCGGCGGGCAGGTCGTCGGTCCAACCCGCGCCATAGGCCTCCAGACTGTCCGAGAACATCGCGGTCGGCGGCGGCGCACCGGCGAAGGCGGTGAGCAACCGGTCACCGCCTTCGGTCAGGTGACGGCGGACCGCGGTTGCGCTGGCATGGTCGAGGACGAAGCCCTCCGCCCCGATGGCGGGACGTTTGACCTGCTGCCCGGTACGTCCGGCGATGAAGAGCGAAGCCTCGCGCACGGTGGCCGCCGGCGCGATGGTCGGGGCGGTGAGCGAGAGGCGACGGCCGTCCAGAACGAGGCCGACCGGCGTCTCGCCCGGCCCCCATGCCGGCAGGGCGATCCGGTCGGCGCCCGCCGGCACCACCACGACGACGCGACGCAGCGCGGACGACGCCTCGCTGACCTGGACGTGCGGCCCGCCGAACGGCCAGCCGCTGCCGATCGTCACGTCGATGCGCATCCCCTCCGCCCGCGCCCGCTCACCGGCGTGGCGCAGCGACGCAATGATCGGATCGGACAAGTAAGGAGTATTGCGCACCCCGCCCTGCTGGCCGTCGAGTGCCAGGGGATAGGTCGGTTGTACCTCGAACCCGCCGAAGCCGCCCACTTTCATCGCCGCGATCTCGCGCGTCAGTTCGGCGGGGTCGACGGACGGACCGAACCACCACCACCGGACCATCGGCCGCGCATTGGCAGGCGGAGTCTCGAACCGCTGCCACAACGCCGCAGCGCCGTCCGGGCGCGTCTGGCCGACGCTCGGTGTCGCGAGCGACGCGGCGGCGAGGGCCAGCGCGATCCGCTTCACGCGGTGGGGCTCCGCTGCGCCTGCCCGTTGACGGTCACCCGGTCGAACCGCAGGTCGCGCACGCCGGTCGCAGTCAGCCGGTCGCGCACCAGCCGGACGTCCATGTCGCGGAACAGGATGGCGCCGATGCTGGTCTGGCCCGAATTGGGGCGGATGGTGCCGAACGCGCCGAACCGGCCGCGAATGCCTACGAACGAGACGTCGTCGACCTGCGACAGCGGCGGCGCGCCCGTCCGGTCGCGATATTGCGTCCATGGTTCGATCGCGACGATCGATCCGCCGTCGCTGTCGAGCGTGATGTTACGGAAACGGATACGCTCGTAGCGCTGCGGCGTGTCCGGGCGGAGCTTCAGCCGGGCGAGCACCATCGCACCGGTCACCCGGCAATCCTCGACCAGCACGTCGCGCACGATCGTTGCCTCGCTGCCACAGGATAAGACCTGATGCCCGCGGCGGAACAGGCAGTTGCGGACGCGGATACGTTCGACCGGGGGGCTGCTGGTGTCGTCGAGCGCACGCGGTCCCTTCGATCCCTTGGCCGCGATGCAATCGTCGGTCACCGAGAAATCGCAACCGTCGATCAATACGTCCTGACAGCTGTCGAGGTCGATACCGTCGCTGCTCGGCGCCTGCTTGTAATCGTCCGGTACCTCGAACCGCGCACGGCGGACGGTGACGTCGCGGCAGCGGTAGAGATGCAGGTTCCAGAATTGCGAGTCCTTGAAGGTGACGCCCTCGATCATCACGCCGCGCGACCGTTCGATCAGCGCGAGGCGCGCGCGCGGTACGCCGAGGTTGGGGAAGTTGCCCGGGTCCCGCGCGGCGTTGCGCAGCCGCCAGAACAGGTCCCAGATCGGCCGCCCGGCGCCGTCCAGCGTACCCGCACCAGTGATGCGCAGCCCGTCGCAGGCGGCCGCATTGATGAGCGCGGGGGTGAAGCGTTCCTCGAAATGCCCCTCGATCCGGGTCCGCTGCGGCGGGAAATGCGTCATGTCGGTCGTGCAGCGCAGCACCGCGCCCGCCTCCAGATGCAGGTGGACGCCGGACTTGAGGAACAGCGCGCCGCTGACGAACACGCCGCGCGGCACGACCATGGTGCCGCCGCCGGCGCGGGCCAGCGCATCGATCACCGACTGGATCGCGCGGGTGTTGATCGTTGTGCCGTCGGCGATGGCGCCGCCTTCGCGGATCGATCGGGTCCGCGGCGCAGCCCGGCCGATGGCGGCGCAGACAGGGGTGGCGAGGATCGCGGCGGTCGCCGACCGGCGACAAAAGGTGCCCTGGGTCATGATGTCCTGTGGTGCGATCGAGTGATCCGATACGGCGTGGCAGGCTCCTGCGGGTGGGGTTTTGTTGCGGGGATGGGAATGTAAAATGGGCTGTCGGGATCGTCAAAATCCCGACAGCCAGGACTTCCAGGGTAGGAAGGTCGTGGCGCGCCGACCGCCGGGCCGGCGCGCGAAAGGGGGTCAGAAGGTGATGATGGCGCCGGCATAGAAGGTTTTACCCGCGTAGAGAGAATCGTACATGTACGGGATGCCGCCGCCGATCTCGCGATATTTGTCGGGGGCGAACTTCTCGATCGGCGTGCCGAGCAGGTTCTTGCCCTCGGCGAACAGCTGGAAGCGCTTGCTGATCGCATAGGCGGCGCGCGCGTCGAGCGTTTCGGTGCCGTTCTTGAACACCGGTGTCACCAGCTTGTAATAGGATGTCGCGACGCTGCCGGTGATGCCCGGCGTGCTCGGGATGCGGTTGACGGCGTTGGCTTCGGTCAGCGCGTAGAAGATGTCGCGCTTCTGATAGGCGATGCGGGCGTTCAGCTTGCCGTCGTCGTACCACAGGTTGAGGTTGTAGTAATATTTGGACTCCGACCGCGGCGGCAGCGCGGTGCCGGTGAACAGGTCGACGAAGGTGTTCTTCTCGTTCGACTTGGTGAACGAGTAATTGAAGCCGCCGCCGGTGTGGCGCAGGAAGCTGGGCAGGAAGGTGAAGGCGGTACGGCCCGCGACCTCGAACCCGCGCTGGCGCAGGCCGCTCGGCCCGTCCTGATAGGTCGCGACCTCATAGGTGTCGCCGCCGAGCTGATAGGCGCCGATGTTGACGTCCTCCGGACGCCCCGAGCGGACGCTGATCTGGTAGACCGCGGCGCTCAGCTGCGTATCCTTGTTGGGATACCATTCCAGCGACAGGTTCTGCGTCGTCGCGCCATAGCCCTTCAGTTCGGGGTTGCCGATCCGGCCGGTGCAGCGGTTGACGAAATTGGCGAGCACGGCGCTGCCCTCCGCGGTGTCGTCGGTCGAGGGGTCGTCGTCCTGGATCGCGCCGGGATTGGCGGCGATGAACGCCTCGAGCGCGGCGCGCTGCGCCGGATCGACCAGGCCGCAGGACACGGTGCCGTTGCCGGTGAGCTGGAGGATGCTCGGCCGGGCGCGCTGCAGCGCCGCCGAATAGCGCAGGCCGAGCCGTTCGTCGATCGGCCACACCGCGAGGTTGAAGCTCGGCAACCAGTCCTCGCTGGTCCGCTGCACGTCGCCGATCTCACGCCGGATCAGCTGGTTCTCGATCGAATAGCCGGGGAACGGCGTGGTGATCGGCGTCGCGACGCGGCGGCTGAAGTCGATCACCGGCTGCGCATCGACCTTTATCCGCTGATAGCGGACGCCGACGTTGCCGTTGACGAGGATGCCGAGCGGCCGCGTCTCGAAATCGACCATCGCATACGCCGACGACGTCACTTCCGAGGTCAGATAGGTCGGACGTTTGTACGTCTTGCCGTCGGACGCGGTGCATTCGTACAGGCAGCCGAGATTGCGATAGCCGAGGTCGATCGTCTCGCCGAGGATCTTCTGGAACGTGCCGACGTCATAGGTGCCCCATGACGAGATCAGGTCGCCGCGCTTGGGCGCGCCGCCGAAGAATTGCGCACCCGGCAGGCCGACGAGGCTGGCGTTGATGAGGTTCTGATACTGGTCGCGGGTCAGCGTGTAGATGCGCGACAGCTGGTCGGTGGTGCCGGCGGTGGTGACGCGCGGCGTCGAACCGAACTGGCAGGGCGTCGCCGCCGGCGCCAGCGCGGGATCGCAGAACTGGATGAGGTCCAGCGACTGCGCACGCGTCAGCACCACGCCCGGCGACAGCTGCGACCCGTTGTTGCGATAGCTTTCGTTGTCGCGGGTGCGATGCTGGATACCGGCCTTGATCCGGACGATCGGCCCGAAGCTTTCGAACACGCGATCGACGTCAAGCTGGTAGTTCCACTCGCTGTTCTTGTCGTCATAGGGCGTGTATTCATATTGCGAGCCGGCGCTGACGCCGTTCGTGCCCACCGTCGGATAATAGGATGCGGGGTTGAACAGGTCGACGTTCGGCACCGTGATGTTCCACAGGCCGGTTTCCGGCAGGACCCGGTAATTGGCGACGTCCACCGGCGCGAGGAACGAGAAGGCATTGTCTTCGCGACTGGACGACGCGCGGCTGTACTGGATGCGCGCCTTGGCGGTCCACGGCCCGGAGATGAAGTCCGCCCCCGTCTGCGCATAATGCTGTTCGATGCGGCGCTGGATGTCGCGGATCTGGCTGGTCACGCTCAGCGTGTTGCTGAACTGGTTGCCGGTGCCGCGGGCGATGTCGAACGCGGTGACATAATGGTTTTCGTTGACGACGACGTTGCGGATGTTGCTGCCGGTCAAGGCGCCGGCGGTGTTGGTGGTGCCGACCGGGGTCGCGACGCTCCAGTTGTAATCCTGCGACGACACGCTGCGAAAGTTCGGGTTGTACGAGGCGAACAGGGTCAGATCGCGGTTCACCCGCCAGTCCGCGCGCGCCTGGAACGAGATGCGCCGGTCGGATTTGAGCTGACGCCCCGGCCGCGGGAAGGAGGGGACGAAATCCTCCCATTGCGCATAGCAGTTGAGGCGGCTGTTGATCCCCGTCGTCGACAGCGCCGCGCAGCCCGCCTTGCTCGTCACCGCGGCGGCGACGGGATCGAACGGCGTCGTGAAGCTCTTGTTGGGCGAATTGTCATAGTCGCCGAGCGGGATGTAGCCGGCGTTCGCGACGGTGACGCGCGCATAGTCGGTGCCGACCTTCTGATCCTCGTAGGTGCCGTTGAGGATCAAGCCGACGTCGCCGTCGAAGAACTTGCGCGTGGCGATGGCGTTGATGCGCGGCGAGAAGCGCTGGCTCAACGTCTGGTACATGCTCTGCAGGTTCAGACGGTATAGCGGCTCCTTGAAATCGAGGCCGCTGCGCTGCTCGATCCGCACAGTGCCGCCGACGCCGCCCGGGGTCATGTCCGCGGTCTGGCCCTTGATGACGTCGACGCTCTTGATGAGGTCGGACGACAATTCGCCGACCGACGAGGCACGGCCGCCCTGATCGTTGGTCGACAGCGTCGTCATCCCGTCGACCTCGACGCGGATCAGGTCGGCCGACTGGCCGCGGATGGTGAAGCCGCCCTGCTCGCCCGAATCCGACACGTCGAGCGCGACGCCGGCGATGCGCGCGATCGCTTCCGCGGCATTCTTGTCGGGGAACTGGCCGACGTCGTCCGCGACGATCGAATCCTGTGCGGTGCGCGCGGTCCGCTTGCGCGAGATCGCCGAGGCTTCGGCGGCGCGGACGCCGGTGACGACGATCTCCGCGTCCCCCGGTTCACCGCCCGCATCGGGCGCGGCCCGGGTCGGACGGTCGAGATCCTGGTTGAGCGCATCGGGATCGCGGGTCGAGGACGCGGTCTGCGCGGGGGCGGTGGCGCTGGTCTGGGGCGACGGGGCGACGCTGTCGGTCGTGCCGGAGGTGGTCTGCGCGGTCCTGGCCTGCGGCGACGCGGTCGTGATCGCATTCGTCGTCCCCGCGGGCGGCACGACGGCCTGCTGCGCCGATGCCGTCGCCGGGCGGAACCCGCCCGACACGATCGACAGTGCCGACACGCCCAGCAGCGCGACGGCCTTCACCCCTTGCTTTCCCAACTTCCCTCTCCCGGATAGCTCTTTTTTTCGTTCGTCGCATCGCGCATCGGCCGGTCGCGTGCATCGCGGCGCTGGCATGTCGCCACCGCCAGGTGCCCTGTGCCATGGCCCCCGATGCCCCCGTCACGACCATTCCGATGCCCGGTCGGCGCCTGTGGACGTCCAACCCTGTTTTGTCTGTCTTATGGCCTACCCGTAGATACGTCGCACCCAGCTTTCATATTTGCAAGCCGTTTTTGCAGGTGGATTTGAAATAATGCTTCATAATATGACGCCGGGAGGATGCGCAGCGGTTGGCGCACGAGGGTTAGACGGGCTTTCGGGTGCAATCAGGCCCGCGAGCGGCGTGCGGCGGGCAAGGCTCTACCGGGCCGCGTAGCGGCCCGACGCGCAATCTTCCGATCCAGAGCATGCGCCCGGACACACCACGCTCCGGTGCCGGCCGGAGGGCGTGGATGCCCGGTCGGGGCGTCAGTCGCGGGTGTTCCTCGGCCGGCCCAGCGCGACCGCGATACCGGTTCCGAGAAGGCCAAGTATCAGGACCGCCGGGTGGAGCTTCTGCGCCTGCAGCACGATGCTCGACCGGCGGGCGTGGACGTCCTGACTTCCGCGCAGCGCGTCGACCCGGGGGGCGTAGAGATTGTCGCGGCGCGCCGGGTCGCCGGGATCGTCGGGTTTCTGCTGCGCGACGGTGCCGACCAGCTCCATGATCCTGTCGCTCAGTCGTGGCGCGGCGCGTGACAGGAGCGACGACAGCAGCCCCCCGCCCCCCGCATACAGGGTCCGGCGTGGCGTCGCGCAGGCGAACAGCACCGCATCGGCGACGACCGAGGGCGCGTAAAGCGGCGGCGGCAGGCGCGGTGGCTGGTCCATGAAGTTGCGCGCATGTTCGGGGAACGGCGTGTCGATCGCACCGGGCTTGACGAGCGTGACGGAAATGCCGGCGCCCTCCTGTTCCAGCTCCATCCGCAGCGTGTCGGTCAGCGCCTGAACCGCATGTTTGGTCGCGCAATAGGGGCCCTGCTCGACGATCGCGCGGTCGCTGAGGATCGAGCCGACGTTGACGATCGCGCCGCCGCGTCCGCGCAGATGCCGCGCCGCGACGAGCGAGCCGTGCAGGACGCCGAAATAGTTGACGTCGAACACGCGGCGGTGATCGGCGACGGGCACCCGTTCGAGCGTGCCGTAGGTGCCCGTGCCGGCATTGTTGACCCAGCTGTCGAACCCGCCGAACGCTTGGATCGCGACCGCGGCGACCCGCTCGACCGCCGCCATGTCGCTGATATCGGCGGCGCAGGTCGCGATGCGTCCGCCATCGGCCGACAACCGGATGCGCAAAGCGTCGAGCGCGGCTTCGTTGCGCGCCGTCGCGACGACCGCCGCACCGCGCCGCACCGCCTCCTCGACGGTCGCGAGACCGTTGCCGCTGGTGGCGCCGGTGACGACGATGATCTGGTCGCGCAGTGGTTTCAGGGTGATGGCCATGGCGATCAGCGTCCCGGCGGTGGGGTTACGGCGAGTGGGCCGGCAACGCCGATCACCTCGGCCGGGTCGATTCCGGGGGGCGTCGCGAGTGCGGTGGTGATCTGCATAGATGTCCCGGATCCGAGGTCGTGCGGTTCGCTGGTCCGATCACCGCTCGCGCACGGGGCGGAGTGGCGATCGGGTGGCGTTGGCAGGGTGATGGTAGCCCAACGATCCGCCTTGCGAATCGGCCCCGTCTTGCGGGGATTGGCGGAGCGGTGATTCAGCCCGGCCGCCGATGGATCAGCGGTCGGGCGAACGTGGCGTGGCGCGTCTTTACCGCGTCAGATCGAGCCTGCAGCATCGATCGCGCGTTCGCGCGTTGGAGCCGCAGGCATGTCGTCGTGGACGACATAATTAATGGGCTTGAACGACCCGCCGTTCGACGCCGGCGCCGAACAGGCGGTGAGGCCGATCACCAGATCCATATGGGCGACGAAGCTGATGCTGTCGCCTGCCCGGCTGATCGGCGGCAGGACCGACAATTTGCCGGTCGCCGCATCGACGGGCACGTTCATGAAGCAGTTGAACGCGACCGGTATCCGGTCCGGCTCGACCCCGAACGGCGCGAGCGCGGCAGCGAGGTTGCCGAAGCATCCGCGGTGCCGGGGCAGTTCGGGATAGAAATGGTCGAACGTCGCATAGGCGCACGGCGTCAGCAGGAAGTCGTGCAGGCCGACCGTATCGGCGACGATGTCGAGCATCACGTTCGAGCGGTTGGAATAGAGCTTGTGGCCGGTGGTCAGGCGGATCGTCTCGGCATAATCGAGCGTCCGGCCCGAGGACAGGACTTCGTCCAGATCGTCGGCGCGGAACGCCAGCAGATCGGCGACCTGCCGCCCGCGCGGATCGATGACGGTCAGATATTGCCCTTTGGCGAGCCGGAACGCGTCCCCGCTCCGCTCCGGGATCTCGACGATCCGGTCCGCTGCGGGATCGCTCATTCGCCCGAATACCGGAACGGGCATTGCCAGCCGCTGTCGACGGCGCGGCCGCTGTACTGCCGCGCCTCGCTGAGTTCGCCATGGCGGGACAGCATCGGGTTGCGCGAGCCGGCGAGCACCTCGTCGCGCACCATGATCTTCTCGCGCATCGTCTCGTACTTGCCCTGTTCGCGCAGCGTCTCGAACTGGTCGTGCAGGTTGAAGATCATCGTCGGACGCGAAAAGCGCCGGGCCGGACGGCTGGCACGGGGATGGAGCCCGACGACGAAGAACGCCTCGCCACCGAAGGACAAGGAGAAATGCGGGTTCGACGGATCGGGGCTGACGCGCCGGTCCCATTCCTGCCCCAGCCATACGTCCTTGTCCGAGAGCGACTGGATACGCTGCCAGATCGCCCGTTCGAAGGCTTCCTCGCTCAGATGGTCGGGACCGGCGAAGACGACGGCGAAGCTGCGGAACAGCGACGGCTCCGCCCGGTATTGCGCCGCGAAGCAGCGCAGGCGGTCGTGGATACGCAGGTCGTCCCACGCGCTGGCGATGTCGCGACCGCCGAGGATGTCGAGCGTCCCCTTGGCCAGCGCCGCCTTCGCGCCGACGCAGGGGAAGGCCGGATCGGCGATATAGGCGGAGAGCAAAAGGCTCGCTTCGTCCTCGCTGGGGTCTGCCCAGCTGAACATCGGTTTTGTTGACAGCATGGCAGGAGAACGAAACGCCCCGGCTGGCGTTCCTGATTTCCCCGATCACCTTGATCCGGGTCAATCAGAAATACAGATCGGGGTGCCGGGCGCCGCTATACTGATCCAAGTCGGTACGATCGCGGGGACATTTCGGATCCGGCGTCGCGTTGATGGCGGCCACCAAGGCATGCGGAGAGAGAACACATGGCCGTCAAGTTTGCAGGCACGTTGAACGCGATCAATCGCGGGCTCGACACGACCAAGCCCACCAAGGGCGCCGACATGGTCGAGGATTGGGAAGCCGCGCTGGCCGAGATCGACACCCCCGGCGCCAAGGGCATTCTTCGCGACCTCGGCTCCCTGCGCAAGCAGCTGGAGCGGGACGAACCCGATGTCGATCGCGTCCACGCGCTGCTCCACCGACTGGGCGTCGCGACGACGAAGATCGCCGACAAGGCCGATGCGTCGCAGGAGAAGCTGAAGGCGCTCGGCGAGGCGCTGACCGAAGCCGGCGAGGATGCGCCGGACGAGGAAGAGGATGTCGCCGCCGCGGCCAGCCCGAAGCGCGCGCGCAAGAAGGGCTGAACGGAACGACGGGCCGGCGGTCGCAGGGCTGCCGGCCCGCTCTGTTGGAGGAGGCCATCATGCCGATGACGCCGATCGAGCACTATGTCGCCGGCTGGCGGGCACATGATGTCACCGCGATCCTGGCGGCGCTGACCCCCGATTGCGTCGTGATCGAAAGCTTCGGCCCGATCTACCGCGGTCACGACCGGGTCGCGCAATGGGTGTCCGCATGGCTGGCGGAGGATGGCCGCGTGATCGACTGGACGATCCGCGATCTCCATTCCCTGCCCGGGGTCGAGACCGCGGAATGGACCTTTCACTATAGGTGGCGCGGCGAGGAGAAGCGCTTCGACGGTGCCACCATCGCAACGCTGCGGGACGGGAAGCTGGCGTACCTTCGCGAATATGCCACCACCGCGCCGCTGTACGACTGGAAGGGCACGTGGAAGGCATTGTAGGCGGGGCGGACGCTACAGTGAGGGTTTGATGCTCGCCAAATCCCGTCGGCACGTCCAGTTTGCCCCCGAGGGACAGCCATGGAGTGTCGGCAGATGGATCATCGTGCGGTTGCGATCATACCCAGCAGCGATCTCGACGCGAGCGAGGCGTTCTACCGACGCCTGCTGTTCACGGTCGTCAGCGACTATGGCCATTATCGCATCCTCGAAGACGGCCGGGGCTGGCATCTGCACCTGACCCATGCGCCCGGCTGGCCGCAGCATATCGAGGACAATCCCTTCGGCCTGTACCTCTATGTCGATGATGTGGACGCGATGGCGGATGCCGTTCGCGACCTCATCATCGAAGAGGGTGCCCCCCATGCCAAGCCATGGGGGACGTACGAGTTCGCGGTCAGCGACCCCAGCGGGCTGCTCGTCCGCATCGGTCGGGTCATGCAATGATGTCGCCGCCGGCGAATTCCTCGACGAGCTTCGCGCAGAAGGCGGGCAGATCGTCGGGGTTGCGGCTGGTGACGAGGCCCTGGTCGACGACCACCTCCCGGTCGACCCAGGTGCCGCCGGCATTTTCGATGTCGGTCTGCAGCGTCGGGAACGACGTCAGCGTACGACCCCGCACCTGATCCGCTTCGATCAGCGTCCATGGCGCATGGCAGATTGCGGCAACCGGCTTCGCCGCGGCGAAGAAGTCGCGCACGAATGCGACGATCTGATCCGACCCGCGCAATTTGTCGGCACCGACGCATCCCCCGGGGATGACCAGCGCGTCGAAGTCGGCGGCCGATACGTCGGCGATCGCCTTGTCGATCGTGAAGGTCTGGCCGGGGTCGAGGTCGTTGTTGCACGTCTCCGCCTCGCCCGCCTCGAGACTGATGACGGTGACCGCGCCGCCGGCCGCCTCGACCGCCGCTTTGGGCTGCGTGAATTCCGGCTCTTCGGTGCCGCGGGGTGCGATCAGGATCGCGATCGTCTTGCCTTCGAGTGTCATGACTGTCCTTTCCGAATCCAAGAGGGTCGGGTCCGGCATCACGCCGGAATGTCGGTGACGCTGGCGGTGTTGGCCGCGCGGATGCCGTTTTCGCGATGACGGAAATCGCTGAGCGCCTGATAGACCTGCATACGGGCGCGCATCACGCCGCCGAGCGGACGATGCGCCGCAAGGCTGTGCGCCGGACGGAAGGTCATCACCTCGTCGAAATAACGGACGCGGTCCGCGCCATAGGCGGCCTGTCGCGGCAGGCGGATCGTGGCGACGGTCAGATATCGACTGTCCTGCGCCGGCCATTCGACCGACGTATCCTCGATCGGCTGGGTTTCGGCATTCGCCCATAACTGCACCCGCAGATCGAACACCGCGTCCCGGTCGGCGAAATAGTCGACCGCGGCATGGCGAAAGCCGTCCTCGTCCTGATGCGGATCGAGTTGCCAGTCATCGAGCGCGATCTGGTCGGGCGACACCGGAAAGGCGCCGAGCTTCGCGACATAGTCGCCGTAGCGGATCGGGCATTGGCTGAAATAATAATCGTCGAGCGGGTGACTGAACGGATGGCCGTAGAAATCGAGCGTCGGGCTGGGGCCGGTGCCGACCGCATTCAGCACCGCGTTGATGTTGCGCGCGATCGCCGCGGCCGCGCTCTTGACGCCTTCGGGCATGGGCACGGTCAGGCCGATCTTCTTCGCCTGACGGAGAAAGCCGGCGGCGGTGCCGGCCGGAAAGGTCGTGCCGCTCGCCAGCACGAAATCCTGCGTCGGTGCGTCATGGCCGGGCAGCTTCTCGCCCTCGACGCCGAAGACCTTGATCGCCATGCCGCGATGGGTCGAGACCCGGTCGCCGAGTTTCTCGCCCGGCCCCTGCGCGAAACGGACCGCGACGTCGAAGGTCCCCGGCCGGGCGAACAGGCCCTGCGCCAGTTCGGGCGGCAGATCGGCGGCGACGGTCAGTTCACCGACGACACAGGCCGTGCTCTTGGCATGGCTGGCGCGGACCGCATGCCCGTCCCGCTTCTCGACCGTCCGGCTTTCCTGGGTCATGCCCGCGACGATGCCGTCGATACTCTCCTGCTCGCCCGGTTCGAGCGTCTCGATATCGTCGCGATAGGGCAGATAGGCCATCCGAAACTCCCGTTGTTCGAGCAGCTAAACAACGGGACGGGGCGCAACGTTTCGGTACGGTTTCGGGCCAAGGCCCTGCCCGGGCGTTGTGGTGCCTATGCCGGCTTATGTCGGAATGCCGCGGTCATGGCCTGCGTCGCGGCATGCCCGTGAGGGTCGGGCCATACTTGGCCCGCCACGCACACAGCGTCGCGCCATGATCCCGTGCTTGCGGCATACGTCAGAGGTTTCTTGAACCCGGTCGTCTTCACGGCCGCGTCCATACGAATCGGACTCCGGTTCGAGCACGATCAGCTTCACGGGACGCACGTCATGCGGCGCGGAGCGGCTCTACCGGGATCGCGCCCGCGTTCCGGTTCCGGTTGCGCGTGTTTCTGCGCGGTTCTGCAAGCATGAGGCTGATGCAAGCCGCCAGCAACGGCGGAAAAGCTGGTGCACCCGACTGGATTCGAACCAGTGGCCTCTGCCTTCGGAGGGCAGCGCTCTATCCAGCTGAGCTACGGGTGCCTGAGCGACGCGCCTAGCAAAGCCCCGCGGGCTGCGCCAGTGGGTTTATGCGGCGACCGCTTTCGGCGGCGGGGTCTTGGGCTTGTAGGCGCACAGGTCGGCGACGATGCAGCGCCAGCATTCGGGGCGCCGGGCCTTGCAGGTGTAGCGGCCATGCAGGATCAGCCAGTGGTGCGCGTGCAGGCGGAAGGGCTGCGGGGTCGCCTTGTCGAGCTTCGATTCGACCGCGAGCGGCGTCTTGCCGCGGGCAAGGCCGGTGCGGTTGCCGACGCGGAAGATGTGCGTGTCGACCGCGAACGTCTCCGCGCCGAAGGCGACGTTGAGGACGACGTTGGCGGTCTTGCGGCCGACTCCCGGCAGGCGTTCCAGCGCCGCGCGGTCGTCGGGCACCTGACTGCCGTGCTCGGCGACCAGCGCTTCGGACAAGGCGATGACGTTCTTCGCCTTGGTGTTGAACAGCCCGATCGTGCGGATATGCCGCTTCAGCGCGTCGAGGCCGAGCGCCACCATCTGTTCGGGCGTCGTCACGATCGCGAACAAGGCGCGCGTCGCCTTGTTGACCCCGGCGTCGGTCGCCTGTGCCGACAGCACGACCGCGACGAGCAATTGATAGGCATTGCCCGATTCGAGCTCGGTTTCCGGATGCGGGTTCGCCTCCGCCAGCCGGCGGTAGAATTCGAAGACGTCCGCCTTCTTCACCGCACCGCGCTCACAGCCCGAGCACGTCGCCCATGCGGTAACGCCCCGGCGGCTGGTCCGCGATCCACAAGGCCGCGCGGACGGCGCCACGCGCGAAGATGCTGCGGTCCTGCGCCAGATGCGCCAGTTCGATCCGTTCGCCCTCGCTGGCGAAGACGACATTGTGGTCGCCGATCACCGATCCGCCGCGCAGCGACGCCATGCCGATCGTCCCTTCGGTCCGCGCGCCGGTCAGGCCCGCACGGCCGTCGACGCGCAGTTCGGAGAGTGTCGTCCCCCGCCCCGCCGCCGCCGCCTCGCCGAGCAGGATCGCGGTGCCGGAGGGCGCGTCGACCTTGTGCCGGTGGTGGCTCTCGACGATCTCGATGTCCCAGTCGGAGCCGAGCTTCGCCGCCGCCTCGCGCACCAGCTGCGCCAGCAGCGTGACGCCGAGCGAGGTGTTGCCGGTCTGCAGCACCGCGATATCCGCCGCGGCGGCATCGATCGCGGCATGCTGCGCCTGGGTGAGGCCGGTGGTGCCGATGACCAGGGGCGTGCCGGCGGCGCGGGCGATGGCGAGATGCGCCTCCAGCGCCGAGGGCGTCGAGAAATCGACCAGCACATCCGCCCGCTGCGCCAGTGCCGCGGGATCGCCGCCGGCGTCGACGCCACCGGCCAGCGTCGCGCCCTCGACCGCGATCTGTTCGGCGATCGCCCGGCCCATCCGGCCGCTGCTGCCATAGATGCCGATCGCGGTCATGCGCGATGCCCGATCGGGTGGCGGTTGGTTGAAGTCATGTCCGGCTCTTGGCACAAACCCGGTGCGCGCGACAGGCGGCGTACGCCGGTTCGGCGTTTTTCGCGTCGCGGAGGTTCGTGATGCCGCCCGGCAGCTGGCGACGACATTGGGTCGGGGAGACGGCCTGCGACTGGACCTTCGTCGGTTGGCGCCCGATAGCGGACATTCCGCACCCGCCTAAACTTGGTCCTTCAGGCGGGCAATCCTAGCTCCCGATAGCGGCCATTCGTTAAGCGCGACCTTTCCCGTTTCTCCGTCTTCGACAGTCGATTTCGGGAAAAGCAAACGGGAACGGGTTATGGGAAAGGGGATGCCCCGATCCGCTACTAGCGCAATCACCGGGGCGACTGACCCGCTATGGGTTCCCAATCGGGAAAAACGTTTCGCACTCGCCCTTGCTCTCTTGACCCTGACGCAACGTCATCCTGCACAAGAATGGCACAGTGATTCGAGGCGAGGTCATGCGGACGGTCAAACAGGTAGCGAAAGCATCGGGCGTCAGCGTCCGTGCCCTGCATCATTACGATCATATCGGACTGCTGACGCCCGACGTCGGCGAGAACGGCTATCGCTATTACGGGCAGGCGGAGATGCTGCGCCTTCAGCATATCCTGTTTTACCGCGAACTCGGCCTGCCACTCGCGGAGATCGCCCGCATCCTCGACGATCCCGGCTTCGACACGCGCGCCGCGTTGCTCGATCTGCGCCGCCGGATCGACGAAGAGATCGCCCAGCGCCGCGATCTGGCGCAGACAATCGACCGGACGCTGGCGTCGCTCGATGCCGGCACGGCGTTGGACGATCGCCGCCTCTTCTACGGTGTGTCGGCCGAGAAGCAGGCGCAATGGGAAGCGGAGATCGTGGCATGCTTCGGCGAAGCTGGCGATGTCGCGATCCGTGACGCCAAGGCGCGGATGGAGGGCCTTTCACCGGCCCAACTGCTCGACTTCAAGGCAGAGATCGATGCCATCCACGCCAATATCGTCGCTCTGATCGAGGCAGGTGGCACACCGCCTTCCAATGCGGCGCAGGACTTGATGGGCCGGCACTATAGCTGGGTGTGTCGTTCGTGGTGCCCCGACGCGGAGGCCTATACCTCGCTTGGCCGGATGTACGTCGATCATGCGGATTTTCGATCGATGTACGATGCCCTGCATCCGGGCATGGCCGTCTTCTTGGAACAGGCGATGGTCTGCCACGCCCGCACCGCCCTTCGGGAGAGCGTGCAATGAACCGCCGCGCCGTCCTCGCCGGCATCATCATCGGAGCCACCTGTATGACCTCAAGTCATGTGGAAGCCGCCGCTCCGCAGGAGCGCGATGCGACCGTCACCGTATCGGGTGTCGAGATCGCGTGCCGCTTCACGATGCCGCACGGCACGGCACGCGGCGCGGTGCTGCTCATTCCCGGATCGCTCTACAGCGACGTGGACGGCAATTATCCGTCGATGAACATGCGCCCACACGCTTATGCCGACTTGGCGCGGCAGCTCGGCGAGCGGGGCTTCGTGGTGCTTCGCATGGCTAAGATCGGCCCCGGCACCGGATCGCGGACGATCGATGCCGAAGCGGCGCAACGGCATATCGATTTCCTGACCCGGATTGACGTCGCACGGGCTGGGCTGGAACTGCTTCGCCGCACCGTCGCGACGCGGCCCGTCATCGTCGCCGGCCATAGCGAGGGTGCCGTGGTCGCGTCGTTGCTCGCCGCAGGCCCCGCCGGCTCGAAGATCGATGGTGTGGTCAGCCTGTCCGGCCCGGCGTTGCCGATCCTGTCGATCCTGCGCGCGCAGGTCGCCGCGATGGTGCCCCCCGGTGTCACGCCGGATATGAGGGTGTTCGATCGCGCGGTCGCCGCCATCCGCGCGGGTCAGGCCCTTGCGGGCGAGGCAAAATCTGATCCGCAAACCGCCATGCTCGCGTCCATGCCCGAGCCGGGACTTGCCTATCTGCGCAGCACCGATCGCGTCGATCCGGTTTCCGCTCTGGCGAAGGTACAGGCCCCGGTGTTGATCGTTCAGGGCGGCCGAGACGATTCCGTCCCATCAGCGCATGCCGATATGCTACGCGCCGGTCGTAAGACGATGCCGACAGAGGGCGCGGCATTTCCGAACCTGACCCATTTCTACAAGGATGCGCCTCCGGGGCTGCCGCCGATGCAATCAATGGGGTTGGATACGGACAGCGACCCGGCTGTCGCCGACGCGATTGCTGCGTGGGCCAAGCATCTGAGTCGGTAGAATTTCTCGATTGCTCGGTCATCGACGGGGTTTTGGGAAGGGTATTTCCCTTCCCAAAATTCGATCGTTTTTGGGAAAGCGGCAGCCCTGCGCAATATCCGCTATTGCCATCCGCCTCCCGAAAGCGGCCGGTCCGCACTTCACCACTTCCAGACATAAGTCCCGACGCGTACCGTGGGCGGATGCGCGACATCAGAAACATCGTCGTCCTGACCGGTGCGGGCATTTCCGCCGAGTCCGGTATCGCCACGTTTCGCGGGCCGGGCGGATTGTGGGAAGGGCATCGCGTCGAGGATGTGTGCACGCCCGAGGCGCTGGCCGCCGATCCCGTGCTGGTGCATCGCTTCTACGATCTGCGCCGGGCGGCGCTGGGCGGGGTCGCGCCCAATGCTGCGCATGTCGCGCTGGCACGGCTGGATCGGGAATGGGCCGGCGACCTGCTGATCGTGACGCAGAACGTCGACGACCTGCACGAGCGCGCCGGCGCGCGGCGGATGCTGCATATGCACGGCGAACTGCAATCGGCGCTGTGCGCGGCGTGCGGGACGCGCCGCCCGTGGCGCGATCCGCTGCCGGTCGGGTCCGCCTGTCCGGCGTGCGGGGCCGCGGCGTTGCGGCCGGACATCGTCTTCTTCGGCGAGATCCCCTATCGGATGGAGCGGATCGAGGCGGCGCTGGCCGGCGCCGACCTGTTCGTGTCGATCGGCACGTCCGGCGCGGTCTATCCCGCGGCCGGGTTCGTGCAGCTCGCCGACGCTTATGGCGCGGCAACGCTCGAGCTCAATCTCGAGCGGTCCGCGGGCAGCGACGCCTTCGGAGAGACGCGGCTGGGGCCGGCGGGCATGCTGGTGCCGGCATGGGTGGATGCGGTGCTGGCCGGATGGTGAGGCGCCGGCCGGCCGGCTCGCTCAGTCGACCCAGTCGAGCCCCAGGTCCTTGTAGACGTCGCGGTCCTCGTCCCAGCCGGGCTTGACCTTGACGTGCAGGTAGAGGTGGACCGGCCGGTCCATGATGCCGGCGAGTTCGGTCCGCGCCCGCGCGCCGATCTCCTTGATGCGGCTGCCGCCCTTGCCGAGCACGATCGCGCGCTGGGTCGGGCGTTCGACGAGGATCTGCTGGTGGATCTCGACCGAGCCATCCTCGCGTTCGCTGTATTTCTCGGTTTCGACGGTGCTCGCATAGGGCAGCTCGGCGTGGAGCTGGAGATAGAGCTGTTCGCGCGTCACCTCGCTGGCGAGCGCGCGCTCGGTGGCGTCCGACACCTGATCCTCGGGATAATGCCACGGACCCGCCGGCATGGCGGCGGCGAGCGCCGACTTCAGCTCGGCGAGCCCGTCGCCGGTCTGCGCGCTGACGAACCAGGTGTCGGCGAAATGCATCAGCGCGTTGAGCTTTTCGGCGTGGAGCAGCAGCTTCGGCTTGTCGGCGACATCGACCTTGTTGAGGATCAGGATCTTGGGTTCGGGGCGATCCTTGAGCGCCTCGGCGATCGCGGTGACCTTGGACCCGATCCCGCCCTTGCCGTCGACGACCAGCGCGATCATGTCCGCGCCTTCGGTACCGCTCCATGCGGCGGATACCATCGCACGGTCGAGCCGGCGCTGCGGCTCGAAGATGCCGGGGGTGTCGACCAGCAGGATCTGCGCATGGTCCTGGATCGCGACGCCGAGCAGCTTGGTCCGCGTCGTCTGCGCCTTGGGACTGACGATCGCGACCTTCTGGCCGACGAGCGCGTTGACCAGGGTGGACTTGCCGGCATTGGGCGCGCCGACGACGGCGACGAGGCCGCAATGTTGGGTTTGGGTCATAGGGGGTAATCCAGATGGGGTGACGTGGGGGGCCTGAGCGCCGACAGGCTCGGGGCGAACGGGAGTGGGCGGGCGGAGGCTTCGGTCATCCCGTCAGCTTCGCCAGCAGCGCCTTGGCGGCGGCCGTCTCCGCTTCCTGCTTGTTCGCACCGGCAGCGGTGGCATCGGCGAAGGTGCCGATCCTGACCTGTACCGTGAAGCGGGGGGCGTGGTGCGGGCCGGAACGGTCGACGACCACATATTCGGGCGTGCGCCGCCCCGCCGCGGCGGCCCATTCCTGCAACGCCGACTTGGGATGCTGCGGCGCCTTGTGGCCGCTCTGGACGCGGGCGCCCCAGGCGGTGCGGACGAAGTGACGCGCGCCGTCGAGCCCGGCCTCGCGATACCAGGCGCCGATCAGCGCCTCCATCACGTCGCCGAGGATATTGTCGCTTTCATGCGCGCCATCGTCGCGCGCCTGCTTGCCGAGCCGCAGATGGGCGCGGACGCCCAGTTCGCGCGCGACGTCGGCGCAGACCGCGCCGGTGACCAGCGCGTTGAGCCGTTTCGACAATTGCCCCTCGGGTTCGCTGGGGAACAGCTCCCACAGCCATTCCGCCATGACGAGGCCGAGCACGCGGTCGCCGAGGAATTCGAGCCGCTCGTAATTGTCGGCGGCCTGGCTGCCATGGGTCAGCGCGCGTTCGTAGGGCTTGGCATCGGCGGGCTTGCGGCCGAAGGTGGCGGCGAGCCAGCCGGGCAGGTCGGTGCTCAGAAGCCCTCTCCCACGCGGCTCCAGCGCGCGGCGGAGAACCAGCTGACCGGATTGATCCACGACGCATTGCCGTCGGTGGAGAAGAAGGTGACGACCGCCTTGCCCTCGATCCGCTCCATCGGGATATAGCCCATGCCGATCGGCGCCGGGAAGCGGCTGTCGGCGCTGTCGTCGCGATTGTCGCCCATCAGGAAGACGTTGCCCGCGGGCACGGTATAGAGGCCGGTATCGTCCGCCTGCGGGATGTCCGCCTGGTCGAGGACCATGTAGCTCTTGCCGTTCGGCAACGTCTCGCGGAAGCGCGGATAGCGGCAGACCGGCACGCCGGCGGCATCGACGTCCTGGAAGGTCGCGCCGCATTTCTGCGCGTCGAAATTGGCGGTGAGCGGCAGCACGAAATCGGCGACGCGCTGTTTCGGGACCGCTTTGCCGTTGAGGATCACCTGCCCGCGACGGACCTGGATGGTGTCGCCGGGCAGGCCGATGACGCGCTTGATGACGTCATGGTCGTCGGGCCCGGGCGAGCGGAACACGACGACGTCGCCGCGGGCGGGATCGCGACCAAGGATGCGGCCGGGGATCGGCGGCACGCCATAGGGCAGCGACCAGCGCGAATAGCCGTAATTCCACTTGGTGACGAACAGATAGTCGCCGATCAGCAGCCGCGGCAGCATCGATTCCGAGGGGATCGAGAAGGGCGCGAACAGGAAGCTGCGCAGGATCAGCACCGCGAGCGCCAGCTTCAGGAGGAAGCGGACCGTTTCGTTGAGCTCCGAACGCGGCTGTTTCGGTTTCGCAGGAGAGATTGCCATAGACGGGGAGCCTTAGCGCTCCCCGCGCGTCCTGAGTAGTCGTTCCCGTCGCCATCGTAGGGGCTTGGCCCGATGCGGATGGATCGATACGGGACTGTCACGATCAGCCTCCCCAAAGGACGGATACCATGAGCGACTGGACCGCAATCGAAGCCCTGCCCTCCCCCAGACTGGTCGACCTGTTCGACCAGGACGACAGCCGCCTGCAGCGGTTCAGCCTCGACGTGGCAGGCATCCATTTCGACTGGTCGAAGACGCATCTGACCAAGGACGCGGTCGAGGCGTTCGTCGCGCTGGCACAGGCGCAGGACCTTGCCGGCAAGCGCGACGCGATGTTCGGCGGCGAGCATGTCAACGTCACCGAGGATCGCCCGGTCGAGCACACCGCGGAACGCTACGAGGGCAATCCCGACAGCGTCGCGCGCGCGCGCAAATTCCACGAGCGGATGCGCTCGCTGATCGACGCGATCGAGGGCGGCGCGCTGGGCGACATCCGCCACGTGCTGCACATCGGCATCGGCGGGTCGGCGCTCGGGCCGCACCTGCTGGTCGATGCACTGGGCCGCGAGGATTCGCGCTACGACGTCGCGATCGTGTCGAACGTCGACGGCGTCGCGCTGGAGGATGCGATCAAGGACTTCGATCCGGCGGCGACGCTGCTGGTGCTGGCGTCCAAGACCTTCACCACCAAGGAGACGATGCTCAACGCCGAATCCGCGCTGCAGTGGATGAAGGAGCATGGCGTCGAGGACCCGTACGGCAAGGTGATCGCGCTGACCGCCGCGCCCGACAAGGCGATGGAATGGGGCGTCGACGAAACCCGCATCCTGCCGTTCAGCGAAGGGGTCGGCGGGCGCTATTCGCTCTGGTCGTCGATCGGCTTTCCGGCGGCGATCGGGCTCGGCTGGGGCGCATTCGAGGAACTGCTGGAGGGCGCGGCCGAGATGGACCGCCATTTCCGCCTGACCGCGCTGCACGAGAACGCACCCGCGCTCGCCGCCTTCGCCGACCTCTATTACACGCAGGTGCGCCATGCCGAGACGCGCGCACCCTTCGCCTATGACGAGCGGCTGCGGCTGCTGCCGAGCTACCTCCAGCAGCTGGAGATGGAGTCGAACGGCAAGGGCGTGAAGACCGACGGGTCGCCGGTCGGCCGCCCGACCGCGGCGATTACCTGGGGCGGGGTCGGCACCGATGCGCAGCATGCGGTGTTCCAGCTGCTGCATCAGGGCACGCACCTCGTGCCGGTCGAGTTCATCGCGGTGATCGAGGCGGGCGACACGCTGGCGCCAGACCATCACCGCGACCTGCTGCTCAACGCCTTCGCGCAGGGTGCGGCGCTGATGAAGGGCAAGCAGGCCGAGGACCCGGCGCGCTCGTACAGCGGCGACCGGCCGTCGTCGACGCTGCTGCTCGACGTGCTCGACGCACGGACGCTGGGGGCGCTGATCGCCTTCTACGAGCATCGCGTGTTCGTGAACGGGGTGCTGCTCGGCATCAATTCCTTCGACCAGTTCGGCGTCGAGCTGGGCAAGGAAATGGCGAAGGCGGCCGACCAGGGCGGCCAGTCGTTCGACCCCTCGACCGAAGACCTGATCCGCCGCGCCGGTCTGGATTGATCGCGGCGGGATCGCTATGTGTATGGCTCTGCGGAGCCATACACATGCGGACCAATATCGAGATCGACGCGGCGTTGATGGCCAATGCCATGCGTATCCTGAAGGTTAGCTCGGAAAGCGAAGCGGTGAGTCAGGCGTTGCGCACGGTGGTGCGCCTCAGGCAGCAGGAAGCGTTGCGGGAGTTGGAGGGTATCGGCTGGGAGGGCGATCTCGACGATATGCGGACCAGCAAATACATTCCCGCTGAATGATCGTCGTCGATTCCAGCGTCTGGATCGATTATTTCAGGGGTATCCAGACCGTTCAGACGGTGCAGCTGGATCGCACCTTCGGTCGGGAACCGGTCATCGCCGCCGATCTGGTGGTCGCCGAGGTGCTGCAGGGGTTTCCGAACGATCGCATTTTCCGCTTGGCGGAAGCCCGACTTGCCCTTGCCGATCCTCTCGTCATCTCGGACCATCGCGTCGCCGTGCAGGCCGCGCGCCATTATCGCCACCTGCGCGGGCTCGGCATCACGATCCGCAAGACGATCGACACGCTGATCGCCACGCGCTGCATCCTTGACCGCCTTCCGCTGTTATACAGCGATCGCGATTTCGACCCTTTCGTCCAGCATCTCGGCCTCCGGTCGGCGCTCGTGGACCCGGAGTAAGATACCATGGCCGATTATGACTACGACCTCTTCGTCATCGGCGCGGGGTCGGGGGGCACGCGGGCGAGCCGCGTCGCCGCCGCGCATGGTGCGAAGGTCGCCGTCGCCGAGGAATATCGCGTCGGCGGCACCTGCGTCATCCGCGGCTGCGTGCCGAAGAAGCTGCTGATCTATGGCGCGCATTTCGCCGAGGACCTGAAGGATGCCAAGCGTTTCGGCTGGCAGGTGCCCGACCGGTGCGACTTCGACTGGAAGACGCTGCGCGACAATGTGATGGAAGAGGTCGACCGGATCAACGGCGCCTATACCCAGACACTGGAAAACCACGGGGTCGAGATCATCCATAGCCGCGCGGTCGTCACCGGGCCGCACAGCGTCCGCCTCGCCGACGGGACGGAAAAGACGGCGGAGCGCATCCTGATCGCGGTCGGCGCGCGGCCCGCGGTGCCGGAATGTCCGGGTGCCGAATACGGCATCACCAGCAACGAGGCGTTTCATCTGGATGCCTTACCCAAACGGGTGCTGATCGCCGGGGCCGGCTATATCGCCAACGAATTCGCCGGCATCTTCCACCAATTGGGCTCGCACGTCATCATCATGAACCGGACGCAGGACATCCTGCGCGGCTACGACCTGTCGATCCGCGACCGGCTGCTCCAGATCAGCATGATGAAGGGGCTGGAGTTCAAGTTCGACGCCAACTTCGAGGGGATCGACAAACAGGAAGACGGCTGCCTGACGGTGCGCATGTCCGGCCACGAACCGGTCACCGTCGACATGGTCATGTTCGCCACCGGCCGTGTGCCGAACACGGAAGAGCTGGGGCTGGAGGAAGCAGGCGTCGCGCTGGAGAAGGGCGCGATCGTCGTCGACGAGCACAACCAGTCGAGCGTCGAGAGCATCTTCGCGATCGGCGACGTCACCAACCGCATCCAGCTGACCCCGATCGCGATCCGCGAGGGCCAGGCGTTCGCCGACACCTATTACGGCAACAAACCGACGACGGTCGACTATACCAACATCCCGTCCGCGGTGTTCAGCCACCCGCCGCTCGCCGGCGTCGGCATGACCGAGAGCGAGGCGAAGCAGAAGCTGGGATCGGTCAGCGTCTATTCGTCCGATTTCCGCCCGATGAAGAACGTGCTGGCCGGCCGCAACGAGCGCGCGCTCTACAAGATGGTGTGCGATGGCGAGACGGGGCGGATCGTCGGGCTGCACATGATCGGGCCGGACGTGCCGGAGATCCTGCAGGCCGCGGCGATCGCGGTGAAGGCCGGGCTGACCAAGGCGCAGTTCGACGAGACGGTCGCGCTGCACCCGACGATGGCGGAAGAGCTCGTACTGATGAAGTGAAGGCGATCAGCGACCGGTAAAATTTCCCGGTCGCCGTTCGTTGACCGCGCGCACGCCCTCGGCGAAGTCGGCGGTCTTTTGCAGCCATGCCTGTTCGGCGAGTTCGTGGTCGGTCTGGCGCTGCACGAGTGCCAACAGGTCGCCGCGGATCGTCGCGCGGGTCGAGCCCACCGCGAGCGGCGCGCCGGCGGCGATCTCCTGCGCCAGCGCCAGTGCCTCGGCGCGCAGGCGGTCGGTGGGCACCAGCACGTCGACCAGCCCCCATTCGGCCGCCTGTTCGCCCTTGATGCGACGGGCGGTGAGATTCATCAGCAGCGCGCGCTGGCGGCCGATCACGCGTTCCAGCACCGCGGATATGCCGAACCCGGGGTGGAAGCCGAGCGCGACGAAATTGGCGACGAAGCGCGCCTCGGGTGAGGCGACGCGGAAGTCCGCGACCAGCGCCAGTCCCAGCCCTGCCCCCACCGCCGATCCCTGCACCGCGGCGACCACCGGCGTCCGTACCGCAAACAGCTGCGCCGCGGCGACGTAGAAGGGATTGCGCGTGCCGGCCGGCAAATCCTCCGCGACCGGATTGTCGCGGGCGAGATCGGCGCCCGCACAGAAGATCCGCCCGTCCGACTGAAGCACGATCGCGCGCACCTGCGGATCGGCGTCGCAGGCGGCGAAGGCCGCCCCGATCGCCTCGATCAGTGCCAGATCGGCGAAATTGTGCGGCGGGCGGGCGAAGGTGAGGATGGCGACATGGCCATCGTGCGCGACGGAAACGGGGCTCATGGCCACATCCTGCCCGGCGCGGACGCTCCGCGCCAGCCCCGGTGACCCGTGATAGATTTGCAACAGACACGGAGGGAAACAATCCGCTTCGGAACCGTAACGTTCTTCCACCGCTTTACAATGGAACTGCCGGTGACGCCCTCCTAAGGGAGCCAGCCCGGCAGCAGAGAGGCGGCGAACCGCCCGAGGATAGCAGGGACGGAGTCGATGACTCCACCCGGGGAGGATGCCGGAAGGACTCTGGCGAGACCATTGTCCTTCGCATGGCCGAACAGCATCGGCCGCCGCACCATCCCCGGACGCGTGAGATCAGGAAGCACGGGCCATGGCGGCGCGGCGCAGGGGAAAAGACATGAAGACCACCATGATCGTGGCGCTCCGCGCCGCGCTGGCCACCACCACCATCCTCGGCGGGGTCGCGCTGACGACGCCCGCACATGCGCAGACGACGACCGCCAGCGTGCGCGGTCAGGTTCGCGGTGCCGATGGCGCGCCGATCAGCGGCGCGAGCGTCGTCGCGGTCAGCACCGGCACCAACCAGACGTTCCGCGCGACCAGCGATGCCGGCGGCAATTACTCGCTGCGCGGCCTGCGCCCGGGCGAATATCGCGTCACGATCACCGGCGCGGAGGGCGCGACGTTCGAGCGCGTCGTCGCGATCGGCATCGGCCAGTCCGCCTCGCTGGATGCGACGCTCGGCGCGGCGGCGCCGGCCGCGGGCACGGCGGACGCGGGCACCGAGACGACGACGGTCGCCGGCTCCACGGATACCAACGAAGGCGGCGACATCGTCGTTACCGGCAGCCGGCTGGTCGAGACGCGCACCAGCGAGGTCGCGACCAACGTCAGCCAGGCGCAGATCCGCACGCTGCCGCAGACCGACCGCAACTTCCTGAGCTTCGCCGCGCTCGCGCCGGGCGTACGCTACAACGACAGCGAGACGAACAAGGGCTTCCAGGCCGGTGCGTCGACCGCCAGTCAGGTCAACGTGTTCATCGACGGCGTCAGCCTGAAGAACAAGCTGCGCGAAGGCGGGGTCGCCGGCCAGCAGAATAGCCGCGGCAATCCGTTCGGCCAGCTCGCGGTGCAGGAATTCCGCGTCCTGACCCAGAATTACAAGGCCGAGTACGAACAGGCCGGCTCCGCGATCATCACCTCGGTGACCAAATCGGGCACCAACGAATTCCACGGCGAAGTATTCGGTCAATATACCGACCGCTCGCTCAGCGAGATTGGGTATTTTGACAGGCAGGATGGGAACGGCAAACCCGCGTTCAAGCGCAAGCAATATGGCGCCGCTCTGGGTGGTCCGATCATCAAGGACAAGTTGTTCTTCTTCGCGACCTATGAAGGCAACGATCAGGATCGCGCCTTCAACGTCAACCCGAGCCGCACCGCCGATGCCACTGCGATCAGCGAGTTCGAGCGCTTGTCCGGCCGCCGCCTGAACGAGTTCGAGGGATCGTTCGTCAGCCCGTTCCGCGGCGATTTCTACTTCGGCAAGCTGACGCTGACGCCGGATTCGAACCAGGTGTTCGACCTGTCGTACAGCCGCCGTTCGGAAACCGACATCCAGAATTTCGGCGGCACCGTCAGCTACGAAAACGCCGAGAACAAGCGCAATACGGTCGACACCTATCTGTTCAAATGGACCTATACCGGCAGCAGCTTCGTCAACGAATTCAACGTCAACTATCTGAATTATGCGTTCAATCCGGTGTCGATCAACCCGGATCTGCCGACGTTCGACTATGCCGGCGTCATCATCTTCGGCGGCAAGGATTCGACCCGGCGCGAAGTGCAGCAGAGCTACACGATCCGCGACGATCTGACCTATACCGGCTTCGACGGCCATGCGTTCAAGGTCGGCGCGCGCGTCGAGATCACCGACATCGAATTCACCAACAACGCCTATCTGCAACCGCGCTACACGTTCCAGCGGGCCGACAATGCCGGGACGCCCAACGATCCCACCGACGATCTGACCTTCGCCTTCCCCGCGGAGGCGCGCCTCGGCCTCGGCAACGGCCGCATCTTCGGCGCGAACACGCAGATCGGCCTGTACGCGCAGGACGACTGGGACGTCACCGACAAGCTGCAATTGAACGTCGGCGTACGCTGGGATTACGAAACCAACGCCAAGAACAACAATTTCGTGACGCCCTCGGGCGCCGCCGCGGCCCTGCGCTCGCTGCCGACGACCAGCTATTTCAATCCCGAAAACTACATCTCGACCGGCAAGAACCGCAAGCCGTTCGCCGGGGCGATCGCGCCGCGATTCGGCTTCTCGTACGACATCAACGACGACCAGCGCACGGTGATCTTCGGCGGCGCGGGCCGCTATTACGATCGGAACAACTTCAACAACACCGTCGACGAACTCAGCCGCACGATCAACCCGGTCGGGCTGTTCCGCTTCTCGCCCAACGGCACGCTGCGCAACGGCCAGCCGACGACGGCATGGAACAACCGCTACCTGACCCGCGATGGCCTGCTGTCGCTGCTCGCGAGCAATCCGGAAACCGGCCTGCCCGAGCTGCTGGCGACGCAGAACGATACGAAGGCACCGGTCAACGACCAGTTCTCGCTCGGCGTCCGGCAGAAGATCGGGATCTTCCAGGCTTCGGTCAGCGGATCGTACCAGCGCGGGCGCAACGGCTACACCTATCTGTTCGCGACGCGGAACAATGCGGGCCTCGGCACCTGTTGCGACAATACCGCGCTCGCCCGCATCCGCGGCTTCGGTTATTCGAACGTGCTGATCGGCTATGACGGGCTCGATACCCGCTACAAGGCGCTCTACGTCACGCTCGACAAGAATTACTCGCCGGCGTCGGGCTGGGGCGTCAACATCTCCTACACGCTCGGCAAGGGCGAGAAGAACGGCGGCGACCTGTTCAGCCTCGATGAGGTGACGCCGGATGCCTATGGCTGGCGTGCGTCGGTCGGCGACGAGCGGCACCGCGTCGTCGTGTCGGGCATCGTCGACCTGCCGCTCGGCTTCCAGTTCTCCACGCTGACGACGCTGGGCAGCGGCCAGGCGTACAACATCACCGACACGACCAACGGCAGCGCGCCGGGCCAGCGCGTCTTCACGACAGGCTATCCGGAAAAGAATTGCATCAAGGGGCTGTTCGCCTTCTGCGAAGTCAACGTGACGCTGGCCAAGCGGTTCGCCGTGTTCGGCAGCGAGGATCAGCTGGAGGCGGCGGTCGACGTGCTCAACGCCTTCAACAACAAGAACTTCACCGGCTTCGACGAGGGTATCAACCTGAGCGCGACGCCGCCCGACACGCTGAAGCCGGCGGATGCGTCGGGCGCGTCGAGCCTGCTGACGCTGCCGCGGCGGATCCAGTTCCGGCTGGGCTACCGGTTCTGATCCGGCACGGGCGGCGTCCGGTGGGGGCCGCCCATGTCAGAGTGCCTATGTCAGAGGATAGCGTCGCCGTTCCCGGCACGAACGGCGGTGGTGGTTTCGCGGATCCGCAAGAGGCGTTTCATGTTCGACAGACGACAGATCCTCGGTAGCGGCGGGCTGGCGCTCGCAGGGCTGGCCGGCGGGTGCGCGACGACGCCCCGCCCCTCGCCTGCAGCGGCGCCACGCGATCTCGTCCTCGATCTGCAGGAACGCAGCTTCCGCTTCTTCTGGGATACCACCGATCCTGCGACCGGCTGGGCGCCCGACCGCTGGCCGACGCCGAGCTTCTCGTCGATCGCGGCGGTCGGCTTTGCGCTCACCGCCTATCCGGTCGGCGTGGTCAACGGCTGGATCACCCGCGAGCAGGCGCGCGCGCGGACGCTGGCGACGCTGGAATGGTTCGCCGCCGCACCACAGGGGCCGGGCAGCGACGATGCCAGCGGCCACAAGGGGTTCTTCTATCACTTCCTCGGCGTCACCAAGGGGTTGCGCTTCGCCCGGGCCGAGCTGTCGACGATCGACACCGCGCTGCTGATCGCCGGCGTGCTGTTCGCCGGCACCTGGTTCGACGGCGACGATCCGGTCGAGGCGCGGATCCGCATGCTCGCCGACCGACTGTACGCCGCGGTCGACTGGACGTGGATCGTGCCGCGGCCGCCGTTCCTGTCGATGGGCTGGCACCCGGAAAGCGGGTTCATCCCGTCGGACTGGAATATCTACAACGAGGGGATGCTGATGTATCTGCTCGCCATCGCCTCGCCGACGCATCCGCTGCCGCCCGAAACCTGGGGCGCGCTGACGCAGCGGTTCGAGACGGCGTGGACGGATCGCTGGGGTGAGCCGTACCTCCATTATCCGCCGCTGTTCGTGCATCAATACAGCCACGTCTGGGTCGATTTCCGCGGCATCCAGGACCCCTTCATCAAGGGCAAGGGCATCGATTATTTCGAGAACAGCCGGCGGGCGGTGCGCAACCAGCGAGCCTATGGCATCGCCAATCCGGGCGGCTGGGCCGGATATGACAAGGATTGCTGGGGCTGGACCGCGTGTGACGGCCCGGGGGATTTCGCGCTGACGCTACGCGGGCAGCGCCGCCAGTTCTTCAGCTATTCGGAGCGCGGCCCCGGCACCCGCGACGACGGCACGATCGCGCCGACCGCGGCGGCGGGGTCGATCGCGTTCGAACCGGAACTCGCCACGACCTGCCTCCACACCATGCACCAGCGTTATGGCGAGGGCATCTACGATCGATACGGGTTCCTCGATTCGTTCAATCCGACGCTGACCGATCAAACGGCACCGCTGAAGCACGGCCGGATCGTCCCCGGCCTCGGCTGGGTCGACAAGGATTATCTCGGGATCGATCAGGGTCCGATCGTCGCGATGATCGAGAACCAGCGCACCGGGCTGATCTGGAAGACGATGCAGAAGAATCCGCACCTGCGTCGCGGGCTGGAACGCGCCGGCTTCCGCGGCGGCTGGCTGGGATAACCCCCCTTCCAAAGGGCGCGCCACCGGATTAGAGGATAGCCATACCCGATCCTCGAAAGGTTTGCCCGATGCGTGAAGCTGCGATCGTTTCCACCGCCCGGACCGCGATCGGCAAGGCCTATCGCGGCGCGTTCAACGCGACCGAGGCGCCGGTGCTCGCCGGCCATGTGATGAACGCGGCGGTCGAGCGCGCAGGCATCGATCCCGCCCGCATCGACGACATCTTCTGGGGCGTCGGCAACCAATGGGGGACGACCGGCGGCAATGCCGGCCGCATGGCGGTGTTCGCCGCCGGCCTGCCGCAGAGCGTGCCGGCGTTCACGCTCGACCGCAAATGCGGCTCGGGCCTGACGTCGGTCGCGCTGGCGGCGCGGACGATCATGTGCGGCGAGGCCGACGTGGCGCTCGCCGGCGGGATGGAATCGATCAGCCATACCGTCACCAAGGACGCGCCGCGCTACGTCAACCGGAGCGTCGTCGATCGCGAGCCCGCGGCGTACATCCCGATGATCGAGACGGCGGAGATCGTCGCCACCCGCTACGGCATCACGCGGGCCGCGCAGGACGCCTATGCGGCGGAGAGCCAGCAGCGCGCCGCCGCCGGGCTGGCACGCGGCGCCTTTGCCGAGGAGATCGTGCCGATCACCGTCGAGCGGGCGCTGTTCGACAAGGCAGGCAACCGCACCGGCAGCGAGACGATCACCGTCTCTGCCGACGAGGGCATCCGCGCCGGTACGACGGTGGAGGCGCTCGCCGGGCTGAAGACGGTGTGGGGCGGCGGCGAGTTCACCGGGCCGGGAACGAACGTCACCGCGGGCAACGCCAGCCAGTTGTCGGACGGCGCCTCGGCACAGCTGCTGATGGATCGCGCCACCGCGGAGGCGGAGGGCAAGCCGATCCTCGGCATCTATCGCGGCTTCCAGTCCGCCGGATGCGGGCCGGAGGAGATGGGCATCGGCCCGGTCTTCGCGGTGCCCAAGCTGCTCGATCGCGCCGGCCTGTCGGTGGCGGACATCGGCCTGTGGGAGCTGAACGAGGCCTTCGCCTCGCAATGCCTCTATTGCCGCGACACGCTCGGCATCGATCCGGAGACGTATAACGTCAACGGCGGCGCGATCGCGGTCGGCCATCCGTTCGGCATGACCGGCAGCCGGTTGATCGGCCATGCGCTGATCGAGGGGCGCAAGCGCGGCGTACGCTATGTCGTGGTGACGATGTGCACCGCGGGCGGCATGGGCGCGGCAGGGCTGTTCGAGATCGTCTGACCGGGCGGGGTCGCGACGCCGGGCGCGCTGCGGCCATTTCGGACATTGTTTACTCTCGTCGTGTAAGAGCCGCTGCCTATGCGGGGCGGCTCCTCTTCTTGCGCGATCATCGCGGCGGTCTTGCTGGCCGGTTCGGCGCCTGCCGCACCGGCCAGCGAACGCGACCGGATGTATGCGGCGAAGGGTGCGGAACAGCAGGCTTATTTCACCGCGCGGCTGGCGCGGCTGGCCGAGGCGATCGACCGGCACAAGCGGACCGGCGCCCTGCCCCGCGGCCCGGCGACCTTCATGCGGCAGGACCTTGACCGGGTCTGGTCGGAGATGGACAGGATCATCGCCCAGGACGGCCGGCTGCGGCCGCAGCAGCAGGCGAGTTGCGCGGCGATGCTGTCGCGCGTCGAACGCCGCCTGCTCCAGACCGACTTGCAGCGGCGGATGGGACCGATACCGCTGCGCGTCAGTCGGCGAAGAGCAGTACCGGGGTTTCGAGCTGCTTTTTGAGCGCCTGGACGTAGCTCGCCGCATCCCAGCCGTCGACGACGCGATGGTCGCAGCTGATCGACAGGTTCATCAGTTTGGCCCGCCGGATCTCGTCGCCGCGCCCGGTGAAGACCGGGCGTTCGACGATCTTGTTCGGGCCGATAATCGCGACTTCCGGCCGGTTGATGACCGGCGTCGTCGCGATGCCGCCGAGCGGCCCGAGCGAGGTAACGGTGATCGTGCCGTTGCCGAGTTCGTCAGGCTTCAGCTTGTTGGCGCGCGCCGCTTCGGCAAGGCGGGTAATCTCCGTCGCGAGCTGCCAGACGTTGCGGTCCTGCGCGTCGCGGATCACCGGCACGGTCAGGCCGGCGTCGGTCTGCGCCGCCATGCCGAGGTGGACGCGGCCCGAGCGCGTCACCACCCCCGCCTCGTCGTCGTAGCGCGCGTTGAGCATCGGGAAATCGGGCAAGGTCCGGCAGATCGCGACGATCAGCAGCGGTAGCATCGTCAGCTTGGGACGCGCGCCGCGATGGTCGTTGAGATCGGCCCGCATCGCCTCGAGCGCCGTCACGTCGATCTCGTCGACATAGGTGAAGTGCGGGATGTTGCGCTTCGACGCCGCCATGTTCTCGGCGATGCGGCGGCGCATGCCGATGACGCGGACCTGCTCGTCGGCGCGCGCGCGCGATGCGCCCGGGCCCTGATAGCCCTGCCCGGCATTGTAGCGCAGGAACGCGTCGAGGTCGGCATGACGGACGCGATCGGCGTCGGTCCTGACCTGTGCGAGGTCGATACCGAGGTCGCGCGCGCGGGCGCGGACCGCCGGGGATGCGAGGACATGCGGCTGCGAAGGCACCCTGTCCTCCGTTCGCCCCGCGCCGGTCGCAGGGACGTCCGTCTTGGGCGCGGCGCGTGCCTCGACAGGCTCGGCACGAGCGGGGGATGGGTCGGCGCTCTCGCCCGATCGCGCCGGGGTAGTCGAACCGGCGCTGCCGGCCTCTTCGACCCCCGGATTCTCCGCCTCATATTGTTCGGCAACTTCCGCCTGTTCGGACGAGGGCGGCGCGGCGACCGCTTCGGCCTCGCCCTCGCCCGCATCCTCCGTCTCGATCACCACCAGCGCAGCGCCGATCGCGACCTGGTCGCCGACTTCGCCGGCGAGTTCGACCACCGTTCCGGCGACCGGCGATTCCATCTCGACGGTGGCCTTGTCGGTCATCATGTCGGCGATGTTCTGGTCTTCCTCGACCCGGTCGCCGACGGCGACGTGCCAGGCGACGATCTCGGCCTCGGCGATGCCTTCGCCGATGTCCGGCAGCTTGAAGGTGAAGCGGCCCATCCTATGCGTCCTTCATGATCTTCTTGAGCGCCTGTCCGATGCGGACCGGCCCCGGGAAATAGGCCCATTCCAGGCTGTGCGGGTAGGGCGTGTCATAGCCGGTGACGCGCTCGATCGGCGCCTCGAGGTGGTAGAAGCAGCGCTCCTGCACCAGTGCCGACAGCTCCGCGCCGAAGCCGGACGTGCGCGTCGCCTCATGGACGATCATGCAGCGGCCGGTCTTCTTCACCGATGCCTCGATCGTCTCGATATCGAGCGGCACCAAAGTGCGCAGGTCGACGATCTCCGCGTCGACATTGTGTTCGGCCATCACCGCGGTGCAGACGTGGACCATCGTGCCGTAGCACAGGACGGTCAGCGCCTCGCCCTCGCGGACCACCGCCGCCTTGCCGAGCGGGACCTTGTAATAGCCGGTCGGCACCGCGCCGCCGGGATGCTTCGACCAGTTTTCGGCCGGCTTGTCCCAATAGCCGTTGAACGGGCCGTTATAGATGCGCTTGGGTTCGAAGAAGAGGACGGGGTCGTTGTCTTCGATCGCCGAGATCAGCAGCCCCTTGGCGTCATAGGGCGTTGCCGGGATCACCGTCTTGATGCCGGAGACGTGGGTGAAGATCCCCTCCGGCGACTGGCTGTGCGTCTGGCCGCCGAAGATGCCGCCGCCGAACGGCGAGCGCACCGTCATCGGGCTGATGAACTCGCCCGCCGAACGATAGCGCAGCCGCGCCGCTTCGGACACGAGCTGGTCGAGCGCGGGATAGATATAGTCGGCGAACTGGATTTCCGGCACCGGGCGCAGGCCATAGGCGCCCATGCCGATCGCGACGCCGATGATGCCGGTTTCGGTGATCGGCGTGTCGAAGACGCGGGTCTTGCCGTATTTCGCCTGCAACCCCGCGGTCGCGCGAAAGACGCCGCCGAAGTAACCGACGTCCTCGCCCATCACCAGCACGTCCGGGTCGCGCCCCATGCAGATGTCGAGCGCGGAATTGATCGCCTGGATCATGTTCATGCGGGTGGTGCCGGTGTCGGCCGCCGCTTCGGGCTGAATAGCGATGTCGGTCATACAAACACCCTCGTCATCCCCGCGCGGGCGGGGATCCGGACGCGCAGGTCAGGGACGGAGCCGCCAGCGTCGCGGCTATCGATCCCCGCCTGCGCGGGGATGGCGAACGTCGGGGGGCGCATCACAATTTCCGCGCCCATGGCCGGCCGCTCGCCTCTTCTTCCGCCATCATCTGCGCCTGCTGTTCGCGCAGATGCCACGGCATCTCCTCGAACACGCCGTCGAACAGCGTATCTAGCGGCTGGTGCAGGCCGTGGCCGAGGATGCCGTTCTTCTCGGCCTCCTTCTGCTCGGCACGGACATATTCGGCGAGCTCCTTGTCCTGCGCGGCGTGGCGCGCCTCGTCCCATTCGCCGATGGTGATGAGGTGGTGCTTCAGCCGCGCGATCGGATCGCCGAGCGGCCATGCCGTCGGCTCGCCCGCGCTGCGATATTGCGAGGGATCGTCGGAGGTCGAATGCCCCTCCGCCCGATAGGTGAAATGCTCGATCAGCGTCGGCCCGGCATTGGTGCGCGCACGCTCCGCCGCCCACAGGGTCGCGGCATAGACGGCGAGCGCGTCGTTGCCGTCGACGCGCAGGCCGGCGATGCCATAGCCGATCGCGCGCGCCGCGAAGGTCGTCGCCTCCGCGCCGGCGAAGCCCGAGAAGCTGGAGATCGCCCATTGGTTGTTGACGACGTTGAAGATCACCGGCGCGCGATAGACCGCGGCGAAGGTGCAGGCGGAGTGGAAGTCGCCCTCCGCGGTCGATCCCTCGCCGCACCAGGTCGCGGCGATGCGGGTGTCGCCCTTCGCCGCCGATGCCATCGCCCAGCCGACCGCCTGCGGATATTGGGTGGTGAGATTGCCCGAAATCGAGAAGAAGCCGTGATCGCGCGCCGAATACATGATCGGCAGCTGCTTGCCCTGCAGCTTGTCGCCACGGTTCGAGTAGATCTGGTTCATCATCTCGACCAGCGGATAGCCGCGCGCGATCAGCAGGCCCTGCTGGCGATAGGAGGGGAAGCACATGTCCTCGAAATCGAGCGCCTGCGCCGCCGCGACCGCGACCGCCTCCTCGCCCGTCGCCTTCATGTAGAAGCTGGTCTTGCCCTGCCGCTGCGCGCGGAACATGCGCTCGTCGAAGGCGCGGAGCAGCGCCATGTTGCGCAGCATTTTGCGCAAGGCGTCGGGGGAGAGCTTCGGATCCCACGGGCCGACCGCCTGCCCGTCCTCGTCGAGGACGCGGACCATCGTATAGGCGAGGTCGATGAAATCATGCGCGGAGTCCGCCGTGTCCGGCCGCCGTGCCGCGCCCGCGGGGGGCACGTCGACCGCGGCGAAGTCGACGGCGTCGCCGGGCCGGAACTTGGGTTCCGGCACATGCAGCGTCAGCGGCTGCAAATTGGCGCGAGGATGCTCGCTGGCCACTCTTCTCTCCTCTGCGTCCGGCGAGAGTCGCCGGCGGTGTTGTTTGATCCTGTTGCGCCGTTGTAATTAAATTTCAAGCGTGATTTGTGCGTGCAGGGACGTACCGAGTGGAACGCAGGATGTGCAGCGATGCGCCTCCCCGATGCGGGGAGGCGTGCGCGTCACGCCACCGTCTGTTCGATCACGCCGAAGATCGGATGGTGGCGGTCGTCCTCCGCCCAGATCCGCACCGTATCGCCCTTCTTGAGGAACGGCGTCACCGGCTTGCCGCCGGCGATCGTTTCGATCGTGCGGATCTCGGCGAGGCAGGAATAGCCGACGCCGCCCTGTTCGATCGTCTTCCCCGGCCCGCCGTCCGGCCCGCGATTGGAGACTGTTCCCGACCCGACGATCGTCCCCGCCCCCAGCCGCCGCGTCTTCGCCGCATGAGCGACCAGCGTCCCGAAATCGAAGGTCATGTCCTCGCCCGCCTCGGCGCGTCCGAACGGCTTGCCGTTGAGGTCGACCATCAGCCGGCGGTGCAGCTTGCCGTCGCGCCACCAGTCGCCGAGCGCATCGGGGGTGACGAAGACCGGCGAAAAGGCGCTGGCCGGCTTCGACTGGAAGAAGCCGAAGCCCTTGGCGAGCTCGCCCGGGATGAGGTTGCGCAGGGACACGTCGTTGGTCAGGCCGACCAGCCGCACCCCTGCCAGCGCCTCGTCGCGGCTCGCGCCCATGGCGACGTCGCCGGTGACGACCACCACCTCCGCCTCGAGGTCGCAGCCCCAGGCTTCGTCGGCGAGCGGAATCGGATCGCGGGGCGCGAGAAAGCCGTCGGAGCCGCCCTGGTACATCAGCGGATCGTGCCAGAACGTTTCGGGCATCTCCGCGCTGCGTGCCTGCCGCACCAGCGCGACATGGTTCACATAGGCTGATCCGTCCGCCCATTGATAGGCGCGCGGCAAGGGCGACGCGGCGTCATGCTCGTGAAACCGTTCGCGCGGGATCACCGCATGGTCGAGGTCGGTGGCAAGGTTGCGGAGATCGGGCAGCAGCCGGTCCCAATCGTCCAGTGCCGCCTGCAACGTCGGCGCGATATGGCCCGCATCGGCATACCAGGCGAGATCGTTGGAGACGACGACGAGCTTGCCGTCGCGTCCATGCTTCAGGCTGGCGAGTTTCATGCGGGCATCCTCTTTGTCGTTGGACCGACTGTGTATCGGCTCCGTCGGGCGCGTGCACCGGAAAAAAGTTACAGCGGTTACGATCGCGTCCATAACATTTGTTATTTTGCACTTGACGGACGTCGGCGCGGATCGCAGCCTCGCCGGCAAAACGGGAGAGAGGCATGACGCTCGACGACGTCGCGGGACGCTCCGCATATCACGAGGATCACGAGGCATTCCGCCAGACGGTGCGCAGCTTCCTGCGCAAGGAGGGCGTTCCGAACGTTACCGAGTGGGAGGCGAACCGGCTGGTCCCGCCAAGCTTCTGGCGGCAGGCGGGCGAGGTCGGCATGCTCTGCCCGACCGTGCCGGAGGCCTATGGCGGCCTCGGCCTCGACTTCGGCTACAATGCGATCGTCAACGAGGAACTGACCTACAACGGCGTGCCGGCGGGGTTCACGCTGCAATCGGACATCGTCGTCGGCTATCTGGAGCATTACGGATCGGAGGAGCAGAAGCGCCACTGGCTGCCGCGGATGGTGTCCGGCGAGACGATCAGCGCGATCGCGATGACCGAGCCCGGCACCGGCAGCGACCTTCAGGCGATCCGCACCACCGCCAGGCGCGACGGCAACCATTATGTGGTCAACGGCAGCAAGACCTATATCACCAACGGCCAGAACGCCGATCTGGTGCTGGTCGTCGCCAAGACCGATCCGACGGCGCAGCCCGCCTACAAGGGCATGTCGATCATCCTGGTCGAGGCGGACCGCGAGGGGTTCCGCCGCGGACGCAAGCTCGACAAGATCGGGCAGGAGGCGGCGGACACGTCCGAACTGTTCTTCGACGACGTGCGCGTGCCGATCACCCATTGCCTCGGCGAAGAGGGCAAGGGCTTCGTCTATCTGATGAGCCAGCTGCCGCAGGAACGGCTGTCGATCGCGGTCGGCGCGCAGGCCTCGTCGCAGAAGGCGTTCGACGAGACGGTCGCCTTCACCAAGGATCGCAAGGCGTTCGCGGGCGTCGTCTTCGATTTCCAGAACACGCGTTTCGTGCTCGCCGGGCTGGCGGCGAAGCTGCAGGTCGGCTGGGCGCACCTCGACTGGGCGATCCGCCGCCATCTCGATGGCCAGCTGACCAACGAGGAGGGCGCCGCGGCGAAGCTGTGGCACACCGAGTTGCAATGGGAGGTGATGGACGCCTGCCTGCAGCTGCACGGCGGCGCGGGCTATATGAACGAATATCCGATCGCACGCGCGTGGCGGGCCGCCCGGGTGAGCCGCATCTATGGCGGGACGAACGAGATCATGAAGGAAGTGATCGGGCGCAAGCTGTAGCTTTTGCCCGCATGCCATGACCTGCGACGATCGATCGCAGGGGTTGGGAAATGACGAGGGCCGCCCCTCCCGATGGGAAGGGCGGCCCTGCCTTTTAACCGATGATGCAGATCAGAACTTGAACTTGATCGCGCCGCGATACGCCTGGTTGCGTACGTCCTTGCGCTCGACGGTCGTGTCGGCGCTGACCGACAGTTCGAGCATCCCGGTGGAATAGGACAGGCCCGCGGCGATCTCGCCCCAATTCTGGTCCTGGCTGCTCAACCGGAAGCCCGCCGGGGCCGTACCGCCGAAGAAATTGGCGGTGAAGACGCCCGGCTGATCCTTGAAGTCATGGACGAAATAGGCCGAGGCGAAGGGCTTGAGCGTCTGACCGCCGGCGATCTGCAGACCGGCACGGCCCTGAACGCTGTTGAGGTCGTACTTGCCGAAGCGCAACGCCCCGTCGCCACCCGTCTCCAGCGTCGGCGTGAAGCCGATGTGGTTGACGCGACCGGCGACGCGCGGCCCGATCTGGAAACCGCCCACGTCGAACATCTGCGCGAGGCCGACCTCCGCCGACACCGCCAGCGCATTGTCGCGGCTGCGCAACGTCGAGGTGGTGTTGGCGATCGCCACCGTCCGGCGCGTGCTCGCCTGGAACACGCCGCCGCCGATCTGCGCGTCGAGCACCTGTCCGGTCAGGCTCTGCGCCTTGGCGAACAACGTACCCTGGAACAGCTCGCCACGCGCGCTCTGCGCCACGCCGCCGGTCGTCCCGTCGAGCTTGGTATAGCCGAAGCCGAAACCGACCACGCCGCTGTCGCCGACCTTCGCTTCGATGCCGCTGACGACGTAGAAGCCGTCGAAATTGTCCCTTCCACCGAAGGGGCGGGCATCGCGAAGGCTGCGGCTGTCGCCGTCGACATAGCCGCCGGCGATGAAGACGTTGACGTTCTCCGGCAGCACGCCCTCGCGCACCGTCGTCGAGGTCGTGTCGCTCGCCGTCGCCTGGGTCGTCGGCAGGTCGCTCGCCATCAGCGAGGCGAACTGCAGCGGCTGGCCGGTCATGGTCAGCGTGCCGCCCGGCGTCTCGGCGGGGTCGATCCCGGCGAGATGCTGGCGATAGAAGCGCGACATGTTCTCGGTCGCGACCGTCCCCATGCCGTACTTGAGCGGCGTGGTCCGCGGCGCAAGCCCCTCCAGCGTCGACTGGATCGTCGCCGCATTCTGGATGTCGAGCGTGCCGTACAGTCCCGACAGCGCATTGTAGTTGCTGGCGCGGTTGCGATCGAGCAGCCCGGCGAAGGCGGTCTGGATCGGCGTGTTCGCGACGACGCTGGCATAGGTGCCGGCGACGATGCGCGCCTGTACCGCATTCGCCGAATAGACGAACTGCGGGGTCAGGATCGCCGAGAGCGGGCTCGCCGTCTGGAAGGCGCCGGTGATGCCCCCCGCCGCGGTGACGATCGTGTAGACGTCGTTGAAGCGGATCGTATGCCCCGCGACCGGCGCGAAGCCGACCCGGCCGCCGACATTGGCGATGCCGTCGGTGGTGCCGTTGCGCACCACCGCGACACGGTCCGAGGTGCCGTTCGGCCCGACATCGACCAGCAGCGTCCCCGCCGAGGCGAGGATGAGGTTGCCGCCGACGGTGAGCGTACCGATCGTTCCCGCCGTCCCCGGCGCGATCATGCCCGACACGTTGGTGAAGAACGGTGCGTTGAAGCGGCCCGAACCGGTGATCGTGCCACCGAGGTTCATGTAATCGCCGCGGCTGGTGACGATGCCGTTGTTCTCGACGACGCCGGTGACCTGCGTGATGCCCATCAGGCTGGTCAGCGAGCCGGTCGAGGTCACCGCGAGCTTCGCCGTGCTGCCTGCGACGGTGAAGCGATCGATCGTCACCGCGGTGTTGAGCGTGGTGGTGCCCGCCGCCGTCAGCGATACGTCGTAATAGCGTGCCGCCGTCCGGGTGACGCGGTTGGGATCGACGTTGTTCGGCACGAAATTCGTCGCGCCGGGCAGGCCGTTGGCCAGCGTCGGTGCCGGCGTCGCCACGACGGCGGCCGGGGTCGCTTCACCGGCCTGCGCGACATTCTCGCCACCGGTCAGCAGCTCGGTTCCGACCTTCGTCGGCTGGCTGGCGTTCACCGCGGCGGTGCCGAGCGTGGCGCCGTCGCTCGTCGGGGTCGTGCCGGTGCCGGGCACCGGCTGGCCGTTCACATATTCGATGCCGGTCCTGATATCGACGCAGTCGCTCAGCGTCGCGCTTTCGAAGCAGACCTTGCCGAACTTGTTGGCATCGCCCGCGATTCCGGCACCGGTCGTGGTCGGAACGCCATTCGCGAGCTGGCCGTTGACGACGACCTGATAATTGGGATCGAGCGCCGTGACCCAGCGCGATGCGTCGGTCCACAGGCCGTCACCCGCCTTGGTCTGCGCATAGCGATACGGGTTGTTGGCGACGACATAGTCCCAGAACAGATAGAGCGGCTGGTAGAAGCTCTCCGTCCCGTACGAACCGAACGGCTGCGCGCCGTAGAAGCGGCTGCCGCCCGAAAGCACGCCGATCACGACCTGCTTGGCGAAGGCACGATCGAGGATCAGCGGACCACCCGAATCGCCGCCCGCCGTGGTGCCTTCGTTGGGAAGCGCATTGTCCTTGAACAGGTTGAAGTCATACGGGCTCTTGGCCGTCGTGCCGCGGCGCGGATCGTCCATGTCGAGCTGGTACAGGTTCTGCGGCAGCGTGCCGTTCGTCCCGAAGATGAAGGCGTCGCGGTCGTTGAACGAGCCGAGGATGCCGATCGTGTTCTCGGCGATGCGGCGGCGGTAATCCACCGCCAGCGTGTCGCCGGTGGTCGTCGTCGCGGTGCCGCTGCGGCCATAGCCGGTGATCGTCACGTGATAGCCGGTGCCGGTCGTGTCGCTGATCGTCGCGGGCGCAGGCAGCGCCGAGAACAGCAGCGCCCAGGTCGGCACGTTGGCGGCGGGCGTGTCGAGCGTCGCGATCGCGACGTCGGCCTGCAGGAAGTTCTGCGCGAGGCCGAGCTTCAGCGAGTCGGCGTTGTAGACGACCTGGTTGACGTTGTAGAGGAAGTTGGCGGTGTTGGTTTTGAACTGATCGGGGTTGGCCGCGCCGCCGGTGACGGTCGGCAGATACCATCCGCGCACCGCGGGCAGGTTGTTCGCCTGAAAACCGAAGGCGATCGGAATGCCGCCGCCGGCCGAACCATATTGCCACGGGTCCTGCGCACCGGTGCCGGCACTGTTCTCGTTCACGCAATGCGCCGCGAAGATCACGGTGCGGGGGTTGATGAGCGTGCCGGTGCAGATGCCGATGCCGTCGGCATAGGCGATCGTCATGTTGCCGACGCCGTTGACGCTGGTGCCGAGGTCGAGCGAGGTCGTCGAGGTGCCGGGCTGGCGGATGACGATGTTCGGCTCGTTCTCGAGCGACGACAGCGGCAGCGCGCGATTCTGCTCGACCATTGCGTCGAGCTTGGCGAGCGGGGTCAGCGTCGCGCCGTGCGCGATGTCCTCGGCGAAGGTCGGCCGCTCGGAGAGAGCGATCGTGTCCAGACCGGAAAGCGGCAGACGCGCGCCCGACTGCGCGATGTTTTCGACACCGGTCGGCGCGCTCTGCGCCTGTGCGGCGGTCGGCAGCGCGATGAGCGCGGTCGATGCAAGAAGCGCGCGACGCGCGACGCCACGGAATACGTTCCCAGACATGATGATTTCAGACCCCTGTACTTCCGGCCGCTCTCCCGCGCGGCCTGGATATTCGGGAGCGTATCGGCGGGACTATCCAAGTCAAGACGGGATCATCCCGATCGGACGATGCGACCATTTTGGGTGAGACTGTAGACTGGAGGCCACACATCCGCCGCCGGACGTGCCGCCTTGACTTTTGCCGCAGCGCAGCGCACATGGCGCTGCATCGAGGCGTCATGCAGCGTGAACGGGTCGGCTTCGTGCCAACCCCGGCTCCGCCTCGGTCGATATGCTCAGGGCTTCCCTATTCACGCGGGGTGTCATTTTCCCCGCCCCCTGCGAGCCGTTTCCTTGTCACCAGGGATTCCGGCGCGCGGGTCAGGCCCGTTTTGAAGGTTATCATTCCATGTCATTCGCAAACCTCGGCCTTGCCGATCCCCTGGTCCGTGCGCTCGAAGCCAAGGGCTATACCACCCCCACCCCGATCCAGGCGCAGTCGATCCCGATCCTGCTCGAAGGCGGCGACCTGCTCGGCATCGCGCAGACCGGCACCGGCAAGACCGCGGCGTTCGTGCTGCCGTCGATCCAGCGCCTGACCGAGGCGAGCAAGCGTGTGCTGCCGACGCATTGCCGCATGCTGGTGCTCGCGCCGACGCGCGAGCTTGCCAGCCAGATCGCCGACAATGCGCGCGGCTACGGCCAGTTCAGCAAGCTGTCGGTCGCGACCGTGTTCGGCGGCACCAGCATCAACAAGAACCGGCAGGACCTGAGCCGCGGCGTCGACATCCTCGTCGCCACGCCGGGCCGCCTGATCGACCTGGTCGAGCAGGGCATGTGCAACCTGTCGATGATCGAGATCCTCGTGCTCGACGAAGCCGACCAGATGATGGACCTGGGCTTCATCCATGCGCTCAAGAAGATCGTCCGCATGATCCCGCGCAAGCGCCAGACGCTGTTCTTCTCGGCGACGATGCCGGTCGCGATCCGCGAGCTGGCCAACCAGTTCCTGCACGAGCCGAAGACGGTGTCGGTCGTCCCCGCATCGACCACCGCCGAGCGCGTCGACCAGTATGTCACCTTCGTCAACCAGTCGGAAAAGCAGGCGCTGCTGACGATCGTGTTGCAGGACCCGTCGATCAACCGCGCGCTGGTGTTCACCCGCACTAAGCATGGCGCCGACCGCGTCGTGAAGCTGCTCGCCGGCAACGGCATTCCGGCGAACGCGATCCATGGCAACAAGAGCCAGGGCCAGCGCGAGCGGGCGCTGGGCGAATTCAAGGACGGCAAGACCAAGGTGCTGGTCGCGACCGATATCGCGGCGCGCGGTATCGACGTGTCGGGCGTCAGCCACGTCATCAATTTCGAACTGCCCAACGTGGCGGAGCAATACGTCCACCGCATCGGCCGTACCGCGCGTGCGGGGGCGAGCGGCATCGCCGTCGCCTTCTGCGCGGATGACGAGCGTCCGTACCTGAAGGACATCGAGAAGCTGACCCGCCAGAAGGTCGCGGTGCGGCCGCTGCCCGACAATTTCCAGGGCCTGTCGAACGAGATCAAGGCGACCCGCGTCAAGGCGATCGGTGCCGACCCCGCGCCGCGTGCCGACCTGCCGCGCGGCCAGCGCCAGCCGGCGCGCCCGCGCGCCACGCATGCGCCGACCGCGACCCGCAACTATGCCAACGCCAGCCGTGGCGGTGCGCGCGGCGGCAGCGGCGGCGGTTCGGGTGGCGGCCGTGGCGGTCGCTCGGGCGGCGGCGGCGGTCGCGGCCAGGGTGCCGGCGCGACGCGCTGACCCTTTCCGTTTCGCGGTGACGAACGGCCCGGTGAGCGATGCTCGCCGGGCCGTTTGCCGTTGGGGATGGCACCGGACGCGGCGTTCAGGCATTCTTCCATGAAAGGAGAGCCTTCATGGACGTATCCACCACCCCGCTTCCCGAACGCATCGCCCGCGTGCTCGCCGGGCAACGGATCAGCGCCAATGCCGGCGGCGATTGCGAGAGCGCCGGCGAGCAGGTGGACAGCGCCTGGCGCGACTATCTCGCCGATGCGCGCGCGGTGCTGCGGACGCTGCGCGAACCCGACCAGAAGATGGCGGCGGCGGGCGATCCGGCGATCTGGGAACGGATGGTGCTGGCGGCGATCGAGGAATCGAAACCGGTGACGGTGGTGCTGTAGGGCGGCGCCTACGCCACCACGCTGAGCCACTCCGCCGTATCCGCCCGGCCGGCGCGCAGCGCGTTGGCGGGTGCGGCGACGTCCTCGAACCCGATCGCCACGCCGCAGAACAGCATCCGCTCCGCCGGCAAGGCGAGCAGGCGCCCGACCGTCTCCGGATACATCGCCCAGCATTCCTGCGGACAGGTCGCCAGCCCGGCGTCGACCGCGAGCAGCATTAGCGTCTGCAGATACATGCCGAGGTCGGACCATTGCGGCGGCCCCATGCCGCGATCGACCGTACAGAAAAAGGCGGCCGGTGCGCCGAAGAAGCGGAAGTTGTCGGCGAACCAGCGCCGCCGCGCGTCACGATCCGCGCGTGGGATGCCGAGATGGCCGTACAGCGCCTCGCCGACGTCCGAGCGCCGCGTGCGATAGGGATCGTCGAGCGCGGGCGGATAGACCGGATAGGCCGGGGTCTCCGTCTCGCCCCGCGCGAGCTTCGCCGCCATGTCCGCCTTCAACCGCGCCATCGCGTCACCGGCGACGATATGCACGTGCCACGGCTGCAGGTTGCCGCCCGACGGCGCCCGCGCCGCCGCCGTGGCCAGTTCGTGGAGGACGCTGATGTCCACCGGCGTATCGAGGAACCCACGCACCGATCGCCGCGCCGCTATCGCCTGTCGCACCTGCATCCCGATCCCCTTGCACTCGCCCCCGGATTAGGCGACACAGCATCGCAATAACAAGAGTTATGGAGAGGAAGCGATGGCGGAAGCCTATATCGTCGAGGCGGTGCGGACTGCCGGCGGCCGGCGTGGTGGACGGTTGGCGGGGTGGCATCCGGCGGACATGGCGGCCGCGGTGCTCGATGCGGTCGTCGGGCGCAGCGGCATCGATCCGGCGGCGGTCGAGGACGTCATCATGGGCTGCGTCAGCCAGGGCGGCGAACAGAGCTTTCAGGTCGGGCGCGGCGCGGTGCTGGCCTCGACCTTGCCGACCAGCGTGCCGGCGGTGACGATCGACCGGCAATGCGGATCGAGCCAGCAGGCGATCCAGTTCGCCGCGCAGGCGGTGATGAGCGGCACGCAGGACGTGGTGATCGCCGCCGGCGTCGAGAGCATGACGCGCGTGCCGATGGGATCGACCGGCGCGCTGTTCGCGCAGGCGGGGCTCGGCCGGGCGAAGAGCCCGCGGCAGGAGGCGCGCTTTCCGGACGTGCAGTTCAGCCAGTTCATGGGCGCGGAGATGATCGCGCGCAAATACGGCTTCGATCGCGCCGCGCTCGATGCCTATGCGCTGGAGAGCCATCGCCGCGCCGCCGCCGCGACGCAGGCGGGCGCCTTCGCGGACGAGATCGTCGCGCTGGAGGTGGAGACGCCGGACGGAATGGTGCTGCACGACACCGACGAGGGCATCCGCTACGACGCGAGCGCGGAGACGATCGGTGCGGTGAAGCTGTTGCAGGAGGGCGGGACGGTGACCGCCGCCAATGCCAGCCAGATCTGCGACGGGTCGAGCGCGGTGCTGGTGGTCAGCGAGGCGGCGCTCAAGGCGCACGGGCTGACGCCGCTGGCACGCATCCTCAATCTGACCGTCACCGGCGGCGATCCGGTCATCATGCTGGAAGAGCCGCTGTTCGCGACCGACAAGGCGTTGCGCCGTGCGGGCATGCGGATCGCGGACATCGACCTGTACGAGGTCAACGAGGCGTTCGCGCCGGTGCCGCTCGCCTGGTTGCAGCATGTCGGCGGCGATCCCGACCGGCTGAACGTCAACGGCGGTGCGATCGCGCTCGGCCATCCGCTCGGCGCGAGCGGCACCAAGCTGATGGCGACGCTGGTCCATGCGCTGCACGCGCGCGGCGCGCGCTATGGGTTGCAGACGATGTGCGAGGGCGGCGGGATCGCCAATGTGACGATCGTCGAGCGGCTGTGAGAGGGAAAGAGCTATGACCATCATCACCGACACCACTGCCGCGGTCGTCACCGGCGGCGCCTCCGGGCTCGGCGCCGCCACCGCGCGGGCGCTCGCCGCCAAGGGCGCGAAGGTCGCGATCTTCGACCTGCAGCGCGAGAAGGGCGAGGTGCTGGCGGCCGAGATCGGCGGCCTGTTCTGCGCGGTCGACGTCACCAGCGACGAGAGCGTCGATGCGGGCTTCGCCCGCGCACGCGAGGCGCATGGCCAGGAATCGGTGCTGGTCTGCTGCGCCGGCACCGGCAATGCGGTGAAGACCGCCAGCCGGTCCAAGGAGGACGGCAGCGTCCGGCATTTCCCGCTGGAGGCGTTCAACTGGCTGGTCCAGATCAACCTCGTCGGCACGTTCCGCTGCGTCGCCAAATCGGCGGCGGGGATGCTGACGCTGGCGCCGGGCGACCATGGCGAACGCGGCGCGATCGTGATGACCGCCAGCGTCGCCGCGGAGGACGGCCAGATCGGCCAGGCGGCCTATTCGGCGTCGAAGGGCGGCGTCGTCGGCATGACGCTGCCGATCGCGCGCGACCTGATGGGGGAAGGCATCCGGATCAACACGATCCTGCCCGGCATCTTCGACACGCCGCTGTTGCAGGGCGCACCGCAGCCGGTGAAGGATGCGCTCGCCGCCAGCGTGCCGTTTCCCAATCGGCTCGGCGATCCGGCGGAATATGCGCACCTCGCGCTGACGCTGATCGAGAACGGCTATTTCAACGGCGAGGATATCCGGCTGGACGGCGGCATCCGGATGGCGCCGCGCTAGGGCCGATCGACATTCAGCCCTGACGGCCTGCAAACGGCGGTTTCGCGTGCTTCCGGTGCTCACGTACCGTTAGTACGCTGCGCTCCGG